>NZ_JBIAHG010000026.1:0-88434 GCF_042870385.1 Streptomyces sp. NPDC006602
ATTCCCATCCAGGGGGAAACACCACTCAGCCGCCGACCGGGAACGTCGGTACTCACTCACACACGTCAGAACGCACTCGTGCTCAGCCAAACCCCAGCAGTTCCCAACCCTCATCGGCCGGGTGAGTACGTCAGTCCCGCGGGGCGATCCGCCGCAGGATGGCCTCCGCCTGTGCGGCCATCTGCTCGACGATGTGTCCCGCGGGAGCGCTCTCGTGCACCAGCTGGATGGTCTGCCCGGCCGGCATCATGCCGAAGTCCAGGTCGCCGTCCTGGTATCCCGTCTCCACGCGCGGTCCCGCGACGGCGTACTGGCCGGGGAAACCGGAGGTCTGCGCCCCGGAGGCCTCCCACTCGCTCGTCCACTTGTTGGCGAAGGCGCGCATCCGCTTGCCGCTGTAGGAGTGGGTGATCGTCGTGTCCTTGAACGTGCCGTCGAGGACCCGCTGTTTGAACGCACTGTGCCCGAAGGCCTCCGGACTCGCGATGAACCGGGTGCCCACCCAGGCGCCGGCCGCGCCCAGCGCCAGCGCCGCGGCGAGGCCCCGGCCGTCCGCGATGCCGCCCGCTGCCAGGACGGGCTGGTCCACCTCGTCGATCACGGCCGGTACGAGAGTCATGGTCGACACGTACCCGGTGTGGCCGCCCGCCTCGGTGCCCTGGGCGACGATGAAGTCGACGCCGGCGGCGCTCGCCTCACGCGCCTTGCCCACCGAGCCGACCAGAGCGAAGACCTGGATGCCCCGCTCCTTGCACTCCCGGATGAACCAGTCGGGCGTGGCGAAGGTCAGCACCA
Source organism: Streptomyces sp. NPDC006602 (assembly GCF_042870385.1). Classification (NCBI taxonomy): domain Bacteria; kingdom Bacillati; phylum Actinomycetota; class Actinomycetes; order Kitasatosporales; family Streptomycetaceae; genus Streptomyces; species Streptomyces sp. NPDC006602. The sequence goes on from NZ_JBIAHG010000026.1 coordinate 796, forward strand.
CGGCCGTCGGAGCCGCGTCCAGCACGATCTGCACCTGATCGGCCACGGCGCCCGGCGTCAGCAGCGCCTCGATCCCCGACAGCTTGGTGCGCTCCTGGTCGTCGAGCGAGTCCCACAGTTCGCGCACGGGCGCCCACTGCTGCTCGTCCTCGGTGGTCAGGGCGTCCGGCAGCAGCAGATTGGCCGCGAAGGGCTTGTCCGTTCCCCTCTTGATCGTCTCGATCTGGTCCCGCAGCGTGTCCGGCATGAAGCCGGCACTCCCGAGACACCCCATGCCTCCGGCGTTGCTCACCGCCACCACCAGTTCGGCCTGGGCCACGCGCGCCATCCCCGCCGAGCAGATGGGGTGGGCGATGCCGAGAGCCTCGGTGAGTGCCGTCTGTATCACGGGTAGGACCTTTCAGCTCGATCGGTGGGCAGTGGCTGCCCGACTGCTTCTGCCCGACTGCTTCTGACGTGTACGTCCCTGGGCGCCGGAGCGGCCTCAGGTGGCGCTCCACCCGCCGTCGACGCGGATCACCTGGCCATTGACGTAGGAGGCCCCGTCGGAAGCCAGGAACAGCACTACGGAGGCCACTTCGCTCGGATCGGCGGAGCGGGCCGCGGGGATGAGGAAGTCCATGATCTCGGGCGACACCCCGATCCCACGGTTCTGGGAGGACACGAGGTCGCCCAGGAGCTCTTCCGAGGTCGCGCGCAGGTTGGTCCGGATGACTCCCGGTGCGACGACGTTCGCCGTGACGTTGTGCGGACCCACGTCGATCGCCAGGCGGCGGTGGAGACCCTCGATACCGGCCTTGGACGTGACGTAGGCGAGACCGTCGGCGGCGCCGCGCTGACCCGCGACGGAACCGATGGAGATGATCCGCCCGGACTTCTGGCCGATCATGGCCTTCGCGGCGGCACGGCAGCCGTTGAAGGTGCCGGTGAGGTTGACCGTCATGACCTTGTGCCACAGCTCCGGCGTGGTCTCGAGCACGTCGGCGTACCCGTCGAAGACGCCCGCGCTGTTGACCATGACGTCCAGCGAACCGGTGGACTCGACCACTTCGTCGACGAGCGCGCCGACACTCTCGTAACTGCTCACGTCGACGACCCGCAGGTGGAGCGACGAGGGGGAGGACAGCTCGGCCTTCGTCTCCTCCAGGCGTTCCTGGGAGATGTCACTCGCGAAGACCTCGTATCCCGCGTCGACGAAAGCGCGGGCGATACCCCGCCCGATGCCGGAGCCTGCCCCAGTGATGATGACGCTCGGTTTGTCCATGCCTGTGAGCCTAGGGATCCTCTGGCGCGGGCCTGAAGTGGAATCCTCATGACACGGCACGCGAAGTTTTGGGATATCCACCGGCGGGGGAGTCTCAGGGATCCGGGGCGATTCAGTCCGAGCGCACGGCCAGCGCCGCAAGCATCGTGAGGGCGGCCAAGCCCGCCACGACGGCCCCGCCGGCTGGCGACGCTCTCAGTCTTCCGGCCACCGCCGGATCGTCTCACCGACCCTCGCAGTCCGCACGGGTCGAACTGCCGGTGGGCGAACTGCTACGGGGCTGCCGTGGACAGCCGACGAACGCGAGACCCGTGAGTCCCATGGTGGACCGATGGGTGATTAGATGCGATATGTGCTTGATCTTGCGTTATGCGGTCTTTAGTGTTCGCCGGGAGGGAAACGCTGCGAGGTTCGAGTCCCGTGTTACTTTCCGGAAGCGAGGTGTGGAGCGCGTGCACGCGAAGTGCGGCTGCCGGCCCCTTTCGGGTCAGAGGGGACGTTCCAGAGGGACGCGATGGCTGCGGGCGTTCGCCGTACTGCCGTTGCTGGCGTCGGCGCTCGCCGCTTGTGGCAGTGACGAGGGCTCCGGTAGGACCACCCTGAACTGGTACAACTTCCCCGACGACTCCGGTGCCCTCCAGAAGGCGGCCGACCGGTGCAGCCAGGCGTCGGGCGGCCGTTACCGGATCAGCTACAACAAGCTCCCGCGTGCCGCGGACGGCCAGCGCCAGCAGCTTGTCCGCAGACTCGCCGCCGAGGACGACTCGCTCGACATCCTGGGCCTGGACGTCACCTGGGCTGCGGAGTTCGCCGAGGCGCGCTGGATCCGGGAATGGACGGGAACGGCGAAGCGGCAGGCCGTCGAGGGCACCCTGCGAGTACCGCTGCAGACGGCGACCTGGAAAGACAAGCTGTACGCCGTCCCGTACAACACCAACACCCAGCTCCTGTGGTACCGCAAGGACCTGGTGCCCACCCCACCCAGGACCTGGGCCGAAATGCAGGACATGGCCGACGCCCTCGCCCGGCAGGGCAAGCCGCACTTCGTGGAGATCCAGGGCGCCCAGTACGAGGGCCTGACCGTCTGGTTCAACACGCTGATCAACAGTGCGGGCGGCTCCATCCTCAACGCGAGCGCGACCGAGCCTTCCCTCGGTCCTCCTGCCTTGCGGGCCGCCGGGATCATGCGTGATCTGGCGAAGTCCCCGGCCGCGGACCCCTCCTTGTCCAACCAGATGGAGGACCAGAACCGCCTCGCCATGGAGTCGGGGGTAGCGGCGTTCGAGCTCAACTACCCGTTCGTCTATCCGTCGATGAAGGCGAACAACGCCAAGTTGTTCAAGAACTTCCGCTGGGCGCCGTACCCTCGGGTCGACGCGAACCGCCCGGCACGGTCCACCATCGGCGGCATCGATCTGGCTGTGAGCGCCTACTCGCGCCACCCCGACCTGGCCTTCGAGGCGGCGCTGTGCCTGCGTAACCGGGAGAACCAGCTCACCGCCGCGCTCGAGGGCGGACTGCCGCCCACGCTGCGCGGCCTGTACGACGAGCCGGCGTTCATGAAGGCGTACCCGTTCTCGCGGGAGGTGCTGGCCTCCCTGCAGGCGGCGAGTGTACGGCCGCTCACTCCGGCCTACCAGAACATCTCGATCGCGATCTCCCACACGCTGTCCCCGCCGTCAGGGATCAAGCCGGTGAGCTCGATCGAGACCATCAGGGATCAGATCGACGATGCCCTGCGATCCGAGGGTGTGATCCCGTGAGCATGCAAGCGGAACCGGCCGGAGCGCCGGTACCCCCCGAGGCGGAGCAGACACGGCGGAACAAGGCGGCGCTCTCGGTGGGCGCCCTGCAGGAGCGGCGGCTCGGCTGGCTGCTGTGCGCACCAGCCGTCGTCGTCATGCTCGCCGTGACCGCGTACCCCATCGGGTACGCCGTCTACCTGTCCCTCCAGCGGTACGACCTGCGCTTTCCGGGGCAGGCGAAGTTCGTGGGCCTGAGTAACTACGGAGCCGTGCTGACCTCCCAGTTCTGGTGGGACGCGTTCTGGGTGACGCTGTTCGTCACCGCCGTGTCCGTGGCCGTCGAACTGGTCCTCGGCATGTGCCTCGCCCTGGTCATGCACCGCACGATCTTCGCGCGCGGCGTCGTCCGCACGTCGGTCCTCATCCCGTACGGCATCGTCACCGTGGTCGCCGCCTTCTCGTGGCAGTACGCCTGGACCCCGGACCTCGGCTACCTCGCCGAACTGCTGCCCGCAGGTGACGCCCCGCTGACAGAGCAGTGGCCGGCCCTGTGGCTGATCGTCCTCGCGGAGGTGTGGAAGACGACCCCGTTCATGGCACTGCTGCTGCTCGCCGGCCTCGCCCTGGTCCCCGAGGAGACCCTGAGGGCGGCCATGGTGGACGGCGCCACCCCGTGGCAGCGCTTCACCAAGGTCATGCTGCCGCTGATGAAACCGGCCATCCTGGTGGCGCTGCTCTTCCGCACACTGGACGCCTTCCGGATCTTCGACAACATCTACGTCCTGACCGCGGGGGCCCAGGGAACCGGCTCCGTGTCGATCCTCGGGTACGACAACCTGTTCACCGCGCTGAACCTGGGCATCGGGTCGGCGATCTCGGTCCTGATCTTCATCTGCGTCGGGATCATCGCCTTCACCTTCGTCAAGCTGTTCGGCGCCGCCGCACCCGGCGCGGAGGTGAAGCGCTGATGGCCGCCGTAGGCAAGACGCACGCCGCCCGATGGACCGTCGTGAACGTCGTGGTGGTTCTGTACGCCCTGTTCCCGGTGTGGTGGATCGCCGCGCTGTCGTTCAAGGATCCCAGCACCCTCACCGACGGCGACTACATCCCGAGGGACTGGACCTGGGAGAACTACCGGGGCATCTTCGCGACCTCCGAGTTCACCCGGGCGCTGATCAACTCCATCGGCATCGCCCTCATCGCCACGGTGATCGCGGTGGCGCTGGGCACCATGGCCGCCTATGCGGTGGCCAGGCTGCGCTTCCCCGGCAAGCGGGTGCTCATCGGCATGTCGCTGCTGATCGCCATGTTCCCCCCGATCTCCCTGGTGTCACCACTGTTCAACATCGAGCGGATCATCGGGATCTTCGACACCTGGGTCGGACTGATCATCCCGTACATGACCTTCTCCCTGCCGCTCGCGATCTACACCCTGTCGGCTTTCTTCCGGGAGATCCCCTGGGATCTGGAGAAGGCCGCCAAAGTCGACGGGGCGACGCCCGCGCAGGCATTCCGGATGGTCATCGTGCCGCTGGCCGCGCCGGGCGTGTTCACCACGGCCATTCTCGTGTTCATCTTCTGCTGGAACGACTTCCTGTTCGCGATCTCGCTGACTTCCACCGAGTCCGCGCGCACGGTGCCGGCCGCGATCGCGTTCTTCACCGGGAGCTCCCAGTTCCAGCAGCCCACAGGGTCGATCGCCGCCGCCGCTGTGGTCATCACCATCCCGATCATCGTTTTCGTCCTGTTCTTCCAGCGGCGGATCGTCGCCGGACTGACCTCCGGGGCAGTCAAGGGGTGAACGGGCCGACCGCGGCAGACAGGCCACCGGTCCGAGAACACCGACCGCGGTGTTCGGACCCGGAAGGCATGAAGGCAAGGAGGCACCATCCATGGCCGAGATCATCCTTGAGGGAGTCACCAAGCGCTTTCCCGACGGGGCCCTCGCCGTGAAGGACGTGGACCTCGAGATCGCCGACGGCGAGTTCGTGATCCTTGTCGGTCCGTCGGGATGCGGCAAGTCCACCACCCTGAACATGATCGCCGGACTTGAGGACATCACCGAGGGCACGCTGCGCATCGGAGACCGCGTCGTCAACGACCTCGCGCCCAAGGAACGCGACGTCGCCATGGTGTTCCAGAGCTATGCCCTGTACCCGCACATGAGCGTCGGGGAGAACATGGGCTTTCCGCTGCGCCTGGCCAAGGTGGACAAGGCCACCATCGACGCCAAGGTGGCGGAAGCCGCCCGGATCCTCGACCTGACCGAGCACCTGGACCGCAAGCCCGCCAACCTCTCGGGCGGCCAGCGCCAGCGGGTGGCCATGGGGCGGGCGATCGTCCGTGATCCCAAGGCGTTCTTGATGGACGAGCCGCTGTCCAACCTGGACGCCAAACTCCGGGTACAGATGCGCACCCAGATCTCCCGGCTGCAGCGGCGCCTCGCCACGACCACCGTGTACGTCACCCACGACCAGACCGAGGCGATGACGCTCGGCGACCGGGTCGTGGTCATGAGGCAGGGCCTGGTCCAGCAGATCGGCACACCCGCCGAGCTGTATGACCGCCCGCGCAACATCTTCGTCGCGGGTTTCATCGGGTCCCCGGCGATGAACTTCCTGAACGCCACCCTGGAGGACGGTGTCCTGCGCTCGCCCGTGGGAGACCTTCCCCTCGACGACCGTACGAGGCAGGCACTGGAACGGCAGAACGCCCCCCGCGAGGTCATCCTCGGGCTTCGGCCGGAGGCATTCGAGGACGTGGCCCTGGCGCACGACCGTGACCGAAGGGGCGCGGTCTTCACCACCACCGTGGAGGTACTGGAGTCGCTGGGCTCCGATGTGTATGTCTACTTCATCGCGGAGGGCGGTCCCGCGACGAGCGCCGAACTGGAGGAGCTGGCCACGGACTCGGGCATGCGCGACACCGGCGCCGACGCCAGTCACCTCGTGGCCCGCCTGGACGCCGCCACGCGTGCCCGCGAGGGGGAACCCGTGGAGCTGCAGGTCGACATGGCCAAGGCCCACGTGTTCAACCCGGGGACCGGAGCGAACCTTACGCATCCAGTGAGGGCGGACTGACGATGCACCACGGAATCTCAGGTCGCTTCCAGTCTTGGTGCAGGTTCGCGCACCTCGGGTTCGCGCACCTCGACACGGTACGGAGGCAAACAGCGTGAAGCACGCGGTCAGCGCGACCCCGTCGGCTGGGCGAGGCGGCCGGCGGGCAGCGTGGCAGTGGGCATCGGCAGGCTGTCGCGCACGGTGCGGCGGAGCTGCCGCACGTACTGCTCTCGCGGGATGAGAATGGCGCCCAGGCTACGGACGTGCGGGCTGTCCCGCTGCGCGTCGAGCAGCACGCCGCCGGCCTGCGCGAAGCGCGCCGCGAGGTCGGTCACCGCGACCTTCGAGGCGCCGGGACGGCGGAAGAACATCGAGTCCATGCTGAAGACCGATCCGATCCGGAGGCCGAAGGCGCCACCGACCAGATCGCCGTCCTCCCACACCTCGACGCTGTGGGCATGCCCCAGCTGGTGCAGGCGGACCAAGCTTGCGATCAGCTCTTCGGTGAGCCACAGGGGGGCGCGGCCGGCACTGCATTCGAGCACGACCCGCTCGAAGAGCCGGTCCAGGCTGGTCGACCACTGCAGCCGGTTGCGCAGCCGCCGGGCCAGGCTTCGGCTGAGGTGCGTGGCCGACACGGGCAGCACCGGCCTGGGATCGGGCGACCACCATGAGACGGCGTAGGGGTCGGCCGATTCCTCCCCCAAGAGCCGGATGCGGCCCTCCTGGACCTGATCGGCGAAGACCACCTCGTTGAGAGCGCGGGTGTACTCGTCCGACGCGGGGAACGGATAGGCCCCGGCGCGGTAGGCCGCAAGGAGGCTGTCGGGACTGAGGTCGGCGCAGAAGGCCACCGGTCCGTCAGGGGCCGCCTCCAGCACGTCCAGTGCTCCCCAGCAAGGGCATCGGCTCACCACCGTGCCGCTCCGCGCTCTCCGCTCGTCACCGGCCGGTCCTCGTCGGCCTGTTGGAGGACGTCGATGTAGCGGTCCATCATCTCCGCGTCCACCGGCGGAATCTCGATCCCGGCGTCCGTCAGCGCCCGTTCCGCGTTGGTGCGGGTGAACTCCGGGAAAACACCCTGGAAGTACATCTCGCTCACGGTCATGTCGGCGGCGCCGTCGCACCGGTCGACGAAGAGCGGGACGAACGCGGTCATCGGGTCGGTGGGGTGCCCGGCCGCGTACTTCACCAAAGCGGCGATCCACTCGGTGTAGCGGATCTCCTTGACCGGGTAACCCCGCTCGCGCAGGCGCTCGGCGAGCGAACGCAGCAGAGTGGTGCGGGGGTTGGTGAGATGGTAGACCTCGCCGCGAGCGGGCCGGCGGGTGGAGATGTGGCCGATCGCGCGCACGAGGCAGTCGGCCGGCAGGAAGTCCAGCGGCAGCCGGACGTCAGGGCACAGCCCGGTCCGCGCGATGAAGCCGATGAGGGCGGACGTCTCGCTGCTGGGGTTCATCACCCCGGTTCCGCTGTTGCCCGTGATGTCCATCATGCGGTAGACGGCGACCGGCAGGCCCGCGTCGGACGCCTTCTTCAGCAGCGCCTCGGCGACCCACTTGGTCTCCACGTATCCCACCGACAGATACTCCGGGAAGCTCAGCGGTGTGCTCTCGGTCACCTCGCGCACCCCGGCCGGCCCGAATCCGGCGAGCACCGCCATGCTGGATGTGAAGTGGACGGGAACGGCCCTGCCGGCGGCGAGGCGGATGATCTCGTATGTGCCGTCGACGTTGGCCGCGCGCAACTCGTGGTACGGGTAGATGAAGTTGACCTGGCCGCCGAAATGGTAGACGGCGTCGATGGTCGATGCCAGCTCCTCGAACCGGCCGGGGGACAGCCCCAGTCCGGGCTTGCCGAGGTCACCGACGACCGGCTGGACGCGTGCGTCGGTCAGATCGCTGTGGAGGTACCGCTGGTGGCCGGCGCGGATCCGCTCCATGCCCTGCTGCTCGTCACGGGCGCGGACCAGGCAGAGGATCCGCCCCGTCGTCCTGCGCAGCAGCTCGTCGATCATGTGCGAGCCGCAGAACCCCGTCGCCCCGGTGAGGAGGACGTCGCCGGGGTGCCGGGGGTCCGGAGCCGGCGAACCACCGCCCACCGCCGGAATGCTCCGATCGGTCTCGGCGGCGAAGTCGACGCTCCCTCCGTCCGGTTGGGCCAGTGTGCCGGCCCGTGCCTGGCGTACGGACTCGGCGAACGCGGCGAGTGTCGGATGCCGCAGCAGTGAACGGGTCAGGTCGCGGATCTGGCTGACGCCGATGCCGAATATGACGCGGGTCCGGGCGAGCATCTCCATGGCCAGCAGCGAGTTGCCGCCCAGTTCGAAGAAGTCGTCGTACGGACGGACGTACTCCACGCCCAGGATCTGGCTCCACAACTGCGCCATCCCCTGCGCCACCGGACGGTCGTCGGCGTCGGTCGTCGGCGCCGTGGTCCCGGGTTGCGGCACGGCCCTGCGGTCGAGCTTTCCGCTGGGCGCGACGGGCAGTCGTTCCACCGCGTGGAAGGCTGCCGGGATCATGTAACCCGGCAGGACATCGGTGAGTTCCGACCGCAGCCGGGTGCGCAGCGCCGCCTCGCCGCCGGACGGCGGCGAGGCAGGCGTGTAGTAGGCGATGAGGTCCCGGTCGCCGTTGTCGCGCGTCCGCGCCACCACCATCGCCTGGGCAACCTCCGGGCGGGAGACGAGCGCGGCCTCGACCTCGGCCGGGTCGACCCGGAACCCGCGGATCTTGATCTGGTCGTCGACCCGGCCCAGGACTTCCAGGTTGCCGTCCGAGCGCCGGCGGCCCAGATCCCCGGTGCGATACATCCTGTTCCCCGGTGTGGAGCCGTGCGGGTCGGGCAGGAGCTGCTGGGCGGTCAGGGCGGGGTGCCGCCAGACACCGCGCGCCACCCCCGGGCCGCCGATGTAGATCTCGCCGCGCTCGCCCTGCCGCGCCGGGCGCAGTTCGGCGTCGAGTACGTGGACGTGGGTTCCCTCCAAGGGCCTGCCGACCGGGGCGACGGCGCTGTCCGGCGTGGCGAGCACTTCCTCGTTCAGGTCACAGAGCGTGGAAGTGATGGTGGTCTCGGTGAGCCCGTAGGCGTTGACGAGCCGCGCGCCGGGGATCCGGCGCAAAATGGCGCGGCAGTCCTTCGCGGTGACGATCTCCCCGCCGACGATGGCGAGCCTGAGCGACGCGAGGCTGTCGCCGCGGTCCGCGACGGAGACGATGCGCTGCCAGTAGGCGAGGGTCAGATCGGCGACGGTGATCCGGTGCTCCGGGAGGCGGCGCAGCAGGTCGGAGGGTGCCCACGTCGGTGTTCCCGAGAGGACCAGCGTCGCGCCGCTGATCAGCGTGGCGAAGATCTGCTCCAGTGAGGTGTCGAAGCCGAGCGCCGCGGCGTGCAGCACCCGGTCGGCGGGCGTCAGTTCGTATGCCCGGGCCACCGCGGTGAGGGAGTGGGCCAGCGAACGGTGGGTGATCATCACACCCTTGGGTGGTCCGGTGGACCCGGAGGTGTAGATCACGTAGGCGAGGTCGTCCGGCCTGGGGTCGCCTGCCGGACGCGGCCCTTCCGGCGGCGCCTGCGTGGCCGGTTCCCCGGCGATCTGGGGATGGACGATCCGCGCCTGGCATCCGGCGAAGATCGGGGCGTGCTCGCGGCTCGAGACGATGAGGCGTGAACCGGTCTCCGTGACCAGTGCGACCATCCGTTGCGGCGGAGTCGCCGGGTCGAGGGGCAGGAACGCGCCGCCGGAGTTCAGCACCGCCAGCAGCGTGACGATCAGCTCGGGCACGCGGTCGAGGCACACGGTGACGACGGACTCGGCGCCGACGCCCGCCTCCCGCAGCTCGTGGGCAAGCCGGTCGGCGCGGCTGGTCAGCTCGGCGTAACTGAGCCGGCCCTCGTCCGAGAGCACCGCGAGAGCGGACGGCTGACGCCGCGCCCGCTCCCGGACCAGCTCCGGCACGGTCCGCGGTCCGGACCCCGGATGCCGCCGCTCGGCACGGGCGCTGGCGGGCCGCATGTCGGTCCACAGGCGGTCGACCAGGCTCCGGCACGACGCGGCGGACGCCGGCCCGCCGATCCCCAGCCACCCGGCCGGAATCCGGCGATCGGCGGGCCAGATCGCGTACTGCTCCTCGTCGTTGCGCAGGACGACGCACAGCGCAGCCGGCTCCGCCGGCGGGTGATCATGTTCCGTCACCTTGGGTCTCCTGCCTCGCGCAGCGTCCTGCGGGGGCACGACCTGTGCCCCCGCAGGAGAGAGCCGCCGCTGTCACCGCTGTTCTTCCGCGGGCGCCTCGGGCAATCCGGCCAGGTGGCCGAGCGGCGGCGCGAGGACGAGATGCTCGGCCTCCTCGGCGCTGACCGGCTCCGCGAAGAGGTATCCCTGGCCCAACCGGCAGCCCATGGAGATCAGCAACTCCTGCTGCCGCACGTTCTCCACCCCTTCCGCGATCACCGTGAGACCGAGTGTGTCCGCGAGATGAGTGATGCCTTCGACCAAGGCGTACTGCTCGGGCGAGCGCCCGAGTTCGTCGACGAACGACTTGTCGATCTTGAGTATCGAGATCGGGAACTCACGCAGATAGCTGAGCGACGAGTAGCCGGTTCCGAAGTCGTCAATCGCGAAGCGGATCCCGAGGTCGGTGAGCGAACTCATTTCGTTCAGGATACGTTCGTCGTTGTACATCAGCACACTCTCGGTCAGTTCCAGGACGAGAGACGACGGTTCGATGCCGGAGAGATCCAGGGCGCGCCGGACCACGTTGTAGAACTCCTCGTCCCGGAACTGACGCGGCGACACATTCACGCTCACGTAAGGGGTGTTGCGGTCGGCTGTCCCGTCGCGCCGTACGGAGCCCCGCCATCGGACAGCTTCGGCCGCGGCCTGGTCGAGAACCCAGGCGCCGAGCGGGACGATCTGCCCGCTCTCCTCGGCCAGCGTGATGAACTGCTCCGGCATCACCATGCCGCGCGTGGAGTGGGGCCAGCGAACCAGCGCCTCGAAGCCTGCGATCTGCCCGCCGGCCAGCTCCACGATGGGCTGGTACAGCACCAGGAAAGACGTCTCGATCGGCGAACTGTCCAAGCCTTCCTGCAATTTGGCACGCTCGGCCATGCCGCTCTGCAGATCCGGGTGGTAGCGGCGCCACTGGCGCTTGCCCGCCGTCTTCGCCGAGTACAGCGCGAGATCGGCGTGTGTCAGCAGTTCGACCGAGTCGATGCTGTCCTCCGTCGTCGCGACGCCGATGCTGGCGTAGGTGCTCACCGGCCCCACACTCAGCCGGAACGACTCGGCGAACACCGTCATCACGTGTTCTGTGAACCGCTCCACGCCCTCCGGCGAAACGGAGCCCTCCACCAACATCGCGAACTCGTCGCCGCCGATGCGAGCGGCGGTGTCGGAGGCTCGGACGGTGGTCTGCAGCCGGAGTGACAGCGCGACCAGGAGTTCGTCGCCCACGCCGTGGCCGTGTATGTCGTTGATGACCTTGAAGTCGTCCACGTCGAGGAAGAGCACGCCGACCACCGTGCCGTCGCGCTGAGCCTGCACCAGTGCGTGGCTGACCCGGTCCTGGAAGAGCACGCGATTGGCCAGGCCGGTGAGCGAGTCGTGGAACGCCTGGTGGGTGAGTTCGCGTTCGAGCTTGCGCTGTTCGGTGACGTCCTGCAGGGTGAGCACCACCCCACCGACGGTCGCCTCCTGGCGCAGGTCGCTCCACCTCACCTCGACCTCGATGGTCGACCGGTCGGCGCGGACCATGCGCCAGTGCTCGCGCCTGCTTTGGAACTCGTGACTGCGTATCCGGCCGAGTGTCTCGACCACCGCGCGGCTGTCCTGCGGCGGCACCAGATCGATGAGGTGGGTGCCCTCCAGGTCCGGAACGCCGAGCACCTGGTCGGCGGAGGGGCTGGCGTAACGGACCCGGTCGTCGTCGTCGAGGATCAGGATGACGTCGGAGGCGTTCTGCACCAGCGTGCGGAAATACGCCTCGCTGTTGCGCTGGTTGACCTCCTGGGCGAGGGCGACCCGCGCGACGGCAAGTGCCGTCTGTGCGGCGAGAGTCGCCAGCGTGTCGCGGAGCACGAGCAGGTCTCGCTCGTTCCCGGCCACGATCAGCGCCCCGATCAGCGGATCGCCCGAGGGGTGATCCTGCGAGGTGAGCGGGCAGATCAGCGCGTGGTCGGCGCGGGTCGGCTCCTTGCCCGGGCCCGTGAGGTGGGCGGCGAGATCGGACCCCACGCCGTCGAGGGCCATCAGGCGGTTCTCGCCGGACGCGGTCAGTACCTGTACGGCTGTGATCACCCGCGCAAACGCGGGCCCGCGTCCCGCGCCGTGCGCCCCGTTCACCCAGAGCGTTTTGTCCGGCACGGTGAGCAGCAGGGAACGCGGCGCGCCGTGCGACACCAGCCCCATCACCGCGGGGTGGACGGCGGCGGCCACATCCCGCAGATCGCTCGCTTCGCCCAGCGACGACACGGCGATGCGCAGCACCTTCTCCCGGCCGACCGCCTGCCGGTGGGTCGCCGCCACGCCCGCCAGGCGGTACAGCACGAGGAGGAAGAGCACAGCGGAGAACGCTCCGATCACGCCGACGTTGGACCTCACGCCGCGCACCGCCTCCATCAGGAGGATGGCCGGCGCGATCAGCGACGCCAGGGTGAGCAGGCTCAGTCTGCCCCTGCCGGTGTCGGTGAGTGTTGGCACCGGCTGGGTCAGCGACCGCATGGACGGATCGAGCGCGGCGGCCGCCCAGGCGCCGTACAGGACGGCCCAGCCGAGGTCGACCACGGTGCCCGTGCGCCACGTCCCGTGCAGTTGGATCAGGCCGTAAGCCACATCGGCGGTGAGCAGGCCGACAGTGCCTGTGGTGAGCAGCATGAGTGAGCGGCTCTTCCCGCCACGGCCGGCGAGCAGACGCAGGAGCATCGCCAGGACGAGGATGTCGCCGAGCGGATAGGCGATGGAGAACGCTTTCTGCACCCACGTGAGACCCACGGCGCGGGCGTACGGGTCGATGAGGAAGAGCCACGACAGGAGTGCCAGGCCGACTGTCAGCGTCAGCGCGTCGACGAGGCTCGCGCGGTCGCGCCGGCCCGTGCGCCAGTGGCCGAAGCCCAGCAGCCCGGCCGCATAGAGCGGATATGCCGCGAGATAGAAGCCGTCAGCGATGGACGGAAACGTCGGCTCGTGAAACTGAATGAGGATGATCTGGGCGAGCTGGCCCGCGGCGAAAGCGAAGTTTCCCGCGGCGAGCATCAGCCAGGGCAGTCGATGAGCCGGATGGTTGAGAAATACACCAAGGAGAATACCGATGACGCCGGTCACTCCAATGCCGACGAAGATCAGCCGCTGTTCCGGAAAGGTGTAGTAGGACACGGTCAGCATGATGATGCATGTGCTGACGGCGGCCATTACGGCCTGGCTGCGCAGTCGGGCGTTCATCCCAACTAACCTCCTGGGAAGGCTACTTGTCGGACTGACCGAGTCGGGCGAACGGCACCGAGCGACGGCGCAGAAACCCGTGGGATCGGGCTGACGAAGGAGAATTCTCCTGAGGCCGGGACTCGGCCTGGTCGTATGTGAACGCGGTTGCCGGTATACACGGTCGCCGGTATACGGGCTCCTTCTCGCCGAGGCATCGACTGTCTCTCGTCCAGCTTACTCGGCTCGCCATATCCCGCACGCGCACGGCGAGATGCGGCGTCGCTTCGCGGGATACCACGCGATGCGTGAAAATGGGGGACGCGGAAACCCGGGTCGCCCAGCGAGATAGGCTCCTGAGGAGCGTGGAGTCCCCGTGCTCTCCGATTACCGCCGGATCTTCTCTCCTGCCGGCAGTCTGCTCTTCTCCACGGCAGGCTTCATTTCACGTCTTCCGCTGTCGATGATCGGCGTCGGCATCGTCACCATGCTGTCGCAGCTCGGCGGTGAGTACTCGCTCGCCGGTTCGGTCTCCGCCACGCAGGCACTCGCCGCCGCGGCGATCGGACCGCAGATCTCCCGGCTGGTCGATCGTCGGGGCCAGCGCCGGGTCGTCCTCCCGGTGACCGCCGTGGCGGTCGCCGCCCTCTGCGCCATGGTGCTGTGCGCCCGGTACGCCGCCCCGGACTGGACGCTGTACGTCACCGCGGTGGCAGCCGGCTGCATGCCCAGCATGGGCGCGCTCGTCAGGTCGCGTTGGGCGGAGATCCACTCGGAGTCACCGCAGTTGCTGCACGCCGCGTACGCGCTGGAGTCGGTACTCGACGAGGTGATCTTCGTCATCGGCCCGGCCCTGGCGATCACGTTGTCGACCGCGGCCGGCGCCGAGGCCGGACCGCTGGCGGTCGCGGTCCTGCTCGCCGTCGGCGTTGTGCTGTTCGCCGCCCAGCGGCGTACGGAACCGCCGGTGCGACCCGAGCCGCAACGCGGCGGGCGCTGCGCGCTGCGCATCCCGGGACTCGGCCCGCTGGTGCTGACAACGACGTCGGTGGGAGTCGTCTACGGCTCGGTGGAGGTCACGACGGTGGCATTCGCCGGCGCACACCACCACAAGGCGCTCTCCGGCCTGCTGCTGGCCGTGTACGCGCTCGGCTCGGGCCTGGCCGGCGCGGTCTTCGGCGCGATCAGACCTCGCAGGGCCATCACGCGTCGGTTGCTGGCCGGCGCCTGCGCGATGGCGGTGTTCACGGCACCGCTGTTGTTCGCGCGGAGTCTCGCGGTGCTGGCGGGGATGCTCTTCGTGGCGGGCCTGTCCATCGCGCCGACTCTGATCACCACGATGGGGCTGGTGGGCGACCTGGCGCCGGCCGCCCAGCTCACCGAGAGCATCACATGGATCGTCTCAGGCCTCTCCATCGGGGTGGCGCTGGGGTACGCCACGTCCGGGTGGGTGGTCGACTCGGCGGGCGCCTCGGCGGGCTACCGGGTGCCGTGTGCGGCGGCCCTGCTCGCCGCCGGGACGGTCTGCCTCGCCCTGCCACGGCTGGCCCGCGCAGGCGCGCGGTGAGCGCGGCCGTGCCCCGCCGCGGGTGGTGAAGCGCCGGGGGCAGCCGAAGGCACGCGCCGATCCGGAGCGGGGGCCGACGCCGACGACGGCCCTGGCAGTGCCGGTGCGCAGAACTCGTCGACCCGGGACGCCGGGTGCGCCGGTGGCGAGAACCCTCACCGCCAGTCGGCCGTGGGAGGGTGTTCCGGGTGGCTCGAACTCATGCTCG
Organism: Streptomyces sp. NPDC006602; assembly: GCF_042870385.1. Classification (NCBI taxonomy): domain Bacteria; kingdom Bacillati; phylum Actinomycetota; class Actinomycetes; order Kitasatosporales; family Streptomycetaceae; genus Streptomyces; species Streptomyces sp. NPDC006602. The sequence continues at coordinate 16,065 of NZ_JBIAHG010000026.1, forward strand.
GTCGGTGGCTGCGGTGGCTGCGGTGGCCGCGGTGGCCGGCAAGGGGTCTCGGTTTGTGACCTCTCACTTTCCTTCGGCGAAGCGGTCGAGCAGTGCGTCCAGTCCGGCCGCCAGGCCTTCCGGTCCGCCCTGGTCGGCGAGTGCGGGGGCGGTTTGCCGGAGTATGGGCAGCTCCTGGGGCGGCATGCGGTGCAGTCCGAGACGGAAGGCGGGGTCCGGCTCGTCGGCGTTGTCCACCATGGGCCGCAGCTCCGCGGACACGTAGCCGAGCAGCCACGCGGTGAAGGCGCGGAACACGGCGGCGGCGCGCGCCTCGTCCAGGCCGGCTTCCCGGAGCAGGGCGAGCACTCTCTCGTGGTCCTTCAGGACGGCGAGGGGGCGCTGGGCGAGCGGGACCGCAAGCATGCGCGTGGTGAGCAGCGGGACGGCCCGGGGGTGGGCCAGGCAGACGTCGTACGTCGCCCTCGCGATGCGGTGGAGCCCGCTGCGCCAGGCGGGCTCCTCGACGCTCGGGCCCGGCTCGGCGGCCAGTCGTTCCTCCAGCTTGAGGTACAGAGCCTCCACCAGGCCGTCCAGGAGGGCGTCCTTGCCCTCCGCGTACCGGTAGAGCGCCATCGCCTCCACCCCGAGCTCGGCGCCCAGCCTGCGCATGCTCAGCGCCGAGAGGCCCTCCCGGTCCACCAGTTCGAGGGCGCTGGCCAGCACGCGTTCCCGGCTCAGCCGTCCGTAGCGGCCGCGGTCGCTGGCGCGACGCGCCGGCCCCGGCGCCGGATCGGCGGCCTTCCTCCGTGACTCGCCCCGCTCCTTGGCCATGTCTCGCCTCCAGACGCTCCGCCGTGCTGTTGTCTCGCTCGGGTTGACTCTATGCGGCCTCCTGTGCAGTGTGTACGTATACGACGTAAATATACGTGATTGGTGCTCCGGTGGCACCGCCGTTCCCCCGGGAGCGGGGACTGGGAGGCACGAAATGACAGTTCACCATCTGCGGCCTCGGCATGTGCCGGCCGATCACGCCCGGTCCGGCTCCCACGGCATGCCCTTCGATGGTGCCGGCGCCACCGAGCACCCGGCCGAGCCGGACGTGCCCTTCGCCGAGACCTTGATCAGTCCGAGCGCCCGGCGGGCGGCACAACGGGTGCTCGCCTCCGGCTGGGTCACCACCGGCCGCGAGACCGAGCTGTTCGAGAAGGAGTTCGCGGAATACGTTTCAGCCGCCCATGCGGTCGCGGTGAGCTCGTGTACTGCGGCGCTGGAACTGGCGCTGCGCGCCCTGCGACTGCCGGCCGGCGCGACCGTCCTGGTGCCGTCCATAACCTTCTGCGGCGCGGCCCAGGCCGTCCTGCACGCCGGGCTGCGGCTGGCCTTGGTGGACGTGGATCCCCGCACCGGAATGCCCACCCCGGCCACCGTCGCCCGGGCGGCCAGGGTGTGCGGATGCCCGCAGGCAATGATCGTCCTGCACTACGCGGGCGCCCCGGCGCCGGTCGCCGAGCTGGCACAGGCCGCCCGGCTGCCCCTGACGCACATCGTCGAGGACGCCGCACACGCCCTGGGCGCGTCGGTGGGTGACCGGCCCGTGGGCAGCCTGTCGCGAGCGACCTGCTTCAGCTTCTACGCGACCAAGAACCTCCCCATCGGCGAGGGTGGCATGGTCACCACGAACGACGCCGAACTCGCCGAGCGGATCCGTCGTACGAGGCTGCACGGAATGTCCGCCGACGCCTGGCGACGCAACCTGCCGGGGGGCACCTGGCGGTACACCGTGGAAGAAGCGGGCATAAAAGCCAACATGACGGACGTACAGGCCGCCATCGGGCGGGCCCAGCTCCGGCACCTCGACGACTGGCAGCGGCGGCGCGACGCCCTGGCCGCGCGGTACACGGCGGCGCTGGCGACCGTCCCCGGACTCGAGCCGCTGGAGGCCGCCACCCCGGGTCGGCACGCCCGCCACCTCTACGTGGTGCGGGTTCTGGAGGAGTTCGGGACGGCCCGTGACGAACTGGTCGAGCGGCTCTCCGAGCGCGGCATCGGCACCTCCGTCCACTTCATCCCCCTGCACCACATGCCGTACTTCCGTGATAGGGCGATCACTCCGCCGAGCGGCCTGACGGGCGCCGACGCGCTCTTCCCGCAACTCCTGTCGCTGCCTTTGCATCCGGGCCTCACCGAGCGGGCCGTCGACAGAGTGTGCGAGGAGCTGGACCGGCTCGCCACCCCTTCGGCCACGGTCCCAGAGACGGAAACGCGACTGCCCACCGGACTGCGCACCCTGGTGATCGGCGCCGGCGAGGCCGGCCAGGCGCTCGCCCGCGATCTGGATCGAACTCCGCAGTTCGGGCTCGAACCAGTCGGCTTCCTGGACGACGACCCCGTCAAACGCCGGGCCGACGTCATCGGGAACCTGCCCATGCTGGGCGGACTGGACGAGACCGGGGCGGCCGTGCTGGCGCACCGGATCGAGACGGTGGTCGTGGCCATACCCGGCCTCGCCCCGGAACGCTTCCGCCGGGTGGCGCGAGCCGCCGAGGCCGCGGGGGTGAGCGTACGGTACCTGCCGTCGTTCATTGCCGCGCTCCAGCGCGACGTAGTGGGCAGCGACATGCGTTCGCTGGACGTGCACGAGCTGATCGGCCGCGCCGAGATGCACGTGGTGAGCCCCGAGGCCCGCTCGACGGTCGCGGGACGGAGGGTCCTGGTGACCGGTGCCGGCGGTTCGATCGGCAGTGAGCTGTGCCATCAGGTGCGGGCCTTCGGCCCGAGTCGGCTGTTCCTGCTCGACCACGACGAGTCGAATCTGCACCGACTGCAACTGGAGCTGTACGGCGACGCCCTGTGCGCCGACGACATCGTGATCTCGGACATCCGGGACCGGGCCCGTATCGACCAGATCTTCCGCGCCCTGCGTCCGGAGGTGGTCTTCCACGCGGCCGCCCACAAGCATCTGCCACTTCTCGAACTACATCCCTGCGAAGGCGTGAAGTCGAACGTGCGCGGAACCGAGAACCTGGTCCGTGCCGCGGCGGCGGCCGGAACCGCACGCTTCGTGCTGATCTCCACGGACAAGGCGGCCGACCCGGTGTCGGTGCTCGGGGCGACGAAGCGCATGTCCGAGCTCATCGTGCAGCGTGGCCAGGAGAACGCCCCGCCCGGAACAGTGTTCTCGGCCGTCCGTTTCGGCAATGTCCTCGGCAGCCGCGGTTCGCTCTTGTCGGTCCTGGCACAGCAGCTGGGCGCGGGATCCCCGGTGACCGTCACCCATCCCGACGTGACTCGGTTCTTCATGACCGTCGAGGAGGCGGTCGGCCTGGTCCTCGAGGCGGCACGCATGGCCCATGGCGGTGAGGTGTTCGTGCTGGACATGAACGACCCCGTGCGCATCGTGGACCTCGTGCACAAGTTCGCACGCGCCGTGCACGCACCGGATGTAAACATCCGCTTCACCGGGCTGCGGCCGGGCGAGAAGCTCAACGAGACACTGTTCTCCGCCCACGAGCGGCATTCGCGCACCGCCCACCCGCAGATCCTCGCTGCGACGCCCATGATCGGCGACGAGCCCTGGGCCGCGCTACCGAAACGGCTTCCCGACCTGTACGCCGCAGCGGAGCGCAACGACGCCGACGAGGTGCGGAGTGTGCTCGCCGAACTCCTCCCGGGCTTCCCCGCGACAGCGTCGAATCCATCGCACGTCGGCATGGCCGACCCGTATCCGGACGACTTCTGATGTCCGCGCGCCGTCAGTGGCCCCAGTGGGCAGCGAGGCAAGGCCTCGAGCCGGGCGCCCGACCGCGCCACCGGCTCCTGCGTCGAGCGCTGGCGATCACCCTGGTGACCGTGCTGGCCCTGCTGGGCCTCGGCATCGGCGGGGCCTGGTGGGCCACGAACCACTACGGCGACCAGGTCACCCGCATCCCCAATGCCTTCCCGGACGGCCCACGCCCATCCGAGCCCGAGTCGTCCGACGGCGGTACGACCTTCCTGCTGGCCGGGGTCGACAGCCGCTCCAAGCGACCGACCACGGGCAATGACGCCGCGGCACAGCTGTGGAAGTACGGGGCGCAGCGCAGCGACACGCTGATGCTGGTGCATCTGAGTGCCGACGAGGACACGGCGTACACGATGTCCATTCCCAGGGACAGCTGGGTGCCCATACCGGGGCATGGCTCCGCGAAGATCAACGCCGCGTTCTCCTGGGGCGGTCCGTCCCTCCTGGTCCAGACGGTCGAGCAGCTCACCGACACTCGAGTCGACCACTTCGGCATCATCGACTGGCACGGCTTCCGTTCCCTCACCGACGCCGTCGGCGGCGTTCCCGTCACCGTCCCGGCGAACACCTACGACCCGGAACAGAACCGGGCCTTCACGGCCGGCACCCACACCATGAACGGTGAGGAGGCACTGGCGTACGTCCGTCAGCGCCACGGACTGCCCGGCGGCGAACTCGACCGCATCAAGCACCAGCAGCAGTTCCTCAGCAGCCTCGTCGGCGAAGTGCGCGGCGGCGTCGACATCACCGATCCGTTCGGCACCGGCAGGATGCTCGACGCGATCACCCGCACCGTGAGCGTGGACGACCGGATGTCCAACGGCGATCTGCGCGACCTCGTGCTCGGGCTGCGGCATCTGCATGCTTCTGAAGCCCGCTTCGCCACCGCGCCGATCGTCCGGTCGGAGCTGATCCGTGGGCAGTACGCGCTGATCCTCGACCGGACGAAGCTGCGGGCAGAGTGCCGCGCCATCGAATCGGGGGCTCCGCAGACCCGAGGAGGAAGCTCATGACCACCGCACCCACGAAGGCACCGGCAGGAAAGCGAGTCCTCGTCATCTGCCAGCTCGACGCCTTCGCCAACGGCGTCAAGCCCGCCGAGATAGAGCGCTTCCTGCGGCAACGGGGCCATGACGCACACGTCGTCGACACCTATCATCTCAGCCGGTGGGCCCGGGCGCCGCGACCGTTCGACGGCAGGCTTCCGGCCCTCAGCCCGCGGAAGTTGGCCCTCTACGCGACCGAGGCGGCGTCCGCGGCGTTCACCCGGCGATGGGGCTTCGGGCGACGGCACCTGTCGTACTACCTGCTGGTCGCCGATCATCGGCTGCGGCGCGGCATCCTGAAGCGGTCGTTGCCGCTGGACGACTTCGACCTGGTGATCTGCGAGACCCCCTACGACGCCGGGGTGCTGGCCGACGCCGGTGCCGCCCGAACGCTGTACGACGCTCCCACGCCGTGGGCGGACGAGGTGTATTTCGACGGCAGGGTCAGCGAGCGGCAGCACAGGAAGCTGCGTCAGCTGGAGACGGCGATCTGCGAGAACGTCGACCACCTGGCTTTCCATTGGGATTCGTACGCGCGGTACGCCGTCGAGTGCTACGGGATCAGCGGACACAACCTGACGTCACTCAAATTCGGCTGCACTCCATCGAAGCAGCGCGCCGAGTTCGCCCTCCCACCGCGCGTCGTCTACTTTGGAAATGTGAGTGTCGGCTACAACGCCCCCGCTCTGCTCGCCCGCCTGTCCGCCCTGTACCCCCACATCGACGTGTACGGCGGCCCACCGCCCGACCCACGGCTTGGGCTCAACTACCTCGGTTACACGCCCTCACTCGACGTGCTGAGCAACTACCAACTGGGGCTGGTGACCTGCAGCCGAGATCAGCTGAGGCGGAACGGCTTTTCGGCGAAACACCTCAGCTACCTGTCGTACGGCCTCCCCGTGCTCGTCCCCTCGTGGCGGCGCCATCTTGACCTGCTGCGCGGGTCGGTGCCCTACACCGAGGAGACCTTCCGATCCGTCGTGGACTCCATGGGAGACGAGAGCCGGTGGCGGTCGGCCAGCGATGAGGCGTACGCGCAAGCGGAGCGCCTGCGTTGGGACGAGACTCTGCGTCCGCTGGAGCAGCTGCTCAGTCGTGAGCCCCATCTGTCGAAGGACTAGAAATGGATCTGAAAGCCTATGTCCGCCTGCTCCGCTTCCACTGGGTGGCGATCCTTGTCCTCACGCTCCTGGGCGGCGCCGCCGGTGCTGCCGTGGCCCAGACGCAGTCTCCGGTCTACGCGGCCAAGGCCGAGATGTTGGTGACCGTCTCGGCTCCGGAGCAGCCCTCGAGCGAGGCGTACCAGGCCGCGCTTCTCGCACAGCAGCGTGCCAAGTCCTACACGACGCTGCTGACGAGCCAGTCCGTGCTCAGGCAGCTCACCGATCAAATGCGGCTGTCGTATTCGGTCGAGCACATGAGAAGTCACATCGACGCGACCAATCCGAAAGACACCGCGGTCATCGACATCACGGTGAAGGACCGGTCGGCTCAGCAGGCGCGGCAGATCGCCAATGGCCTGGGACCGGCGTTCTCGAAGATCGTCTCTTCCGCCGAGGACCCCGTGCAGACGGGGGACGGGCAGCCCGTGGTTGACGTCAGCACGCTGGGACCCGCGCAGCTCATGGACGGCCCGGTGTCCCCGCACAAGAGCTTCGACATCGCCCTTGGCCTCGCGGCGGGCCTTGTCCTCGGACTCGTCTGGGCGGTCGTCCGCGAGGTCACGGACACGCGGATCCGTGACCTGCAGGATCTGGCGCAGGGCACGGACGTCGACGTCCTCGGCACTCTGCCCCGTGGCGGGCAGCGCCGTGACAAGCAATTCCGGTCCGGACTGCCCGGATCGTCGGCAGAAGTCCAGGCCTACCGGTGGCTGGCCCTGACAACCGAGACCGCCGGCCGTGGTCCCGGGCCCCGGGCCTATGTGGTGACATCGGCCGTCCGCGAGGACGGGACGACCACTGTCGCGGCGGGGCTTGCGATCGCTCTGGCCGAGAGCGGCACGCGGACGATCGTGGTCGACGCCCACCGTTCCCGGGCACCCCTGTCGGACCTCATGGGCCTGTCGTCGCCGTGGGGCCTCACAGACGTCTTGAACGGCCGGGTCTCCGTCGACGAGGCGCTTCGGACCTGGCGCGATGACGTGCCCCTCCACGTACTCGCCGGGAGCGGTACGGATCCGGATTCCGGCGCGGCACCGCTGCGGCAGGCGGATGTCGCCGAGCTGTGCAAGCAGCTCGTGCGGCGGGCCGATGTCGTGATCTTCGTCGCACCTCCTGTGCTGGCCGAGAGCGATGCGACGATCGTGGCCCGCGCTGTGGGTCGGGCCATCCCCGTGGCCGAGGCCAGGGCCACCCGCCTGCCGGACTTCGCCCAATCGATCCTGCGCCTTCGCTCGCTCGGCGTCACGGTCCTGGGCGCCGTACTCAGCGGAGAGCGCGGCCGGCGCAGCAGGCCGTACGTGCCGGTTGTCTCGCCTCCCGCCCGCGTGGACGGGCACTACGGCCGCCGGGAAAACCAGGGCCGGTCCCACACGGCGGCGTGGTCCCCGGGAAAGGGCGCCGTGCCTCGGCTCGAGCCGGAAGGGGAACCCCGGTGAAGAAGCGCATCCTCGTCATCGGCCAGTTGGACGGTTTCGCGAACAGCGTGAGGCCGCGACAGATCCAGCGCTTCCTGACGGACGGCGGGCACGAGACGGAAATCCTCGAAGGGGCGGACCATTTGGCCTCTCCACTCCGCCTCCCGGAATCCCTGCTGGAGGGCACATCGTGATGACCACCTACGCGCCTGTTCGGCAGAAAACCGGGGCAGGGCCCAGGCCACGCCCACGCATCCTGCTGATGCTGGTCCTGATCGCGGCCGCGATGCCGGTGCGCATCGCCAGTTCCGTGCCGGGGGTCAAGTCGGTCTCGGTCCTGGACGTTCTGCTGGGTGTCGTCGCGGTGACCCTTTTCGTCGACAGTGCCCTCAAGCCGCTGGACATCGGCTATCGGAAGCTTTTCGTCCTGTTGTGCATCCCGGCGTTCATCTGCGGAATGTCGATGCTGTGGACGCAGGACCCGGACGCGACGCTCCGTGCCACGATCGTCTATGTGGAAGGCATCGTCGCCTACCTCTTCGTCGTGCGAGAGCTGAGTGGAGTTCCGCCCGGTCGGGTCATGACCTACATCAAGCGCTACAGCTATCTGCTCATCGTTCCCGCCGTGCTGCTTCTGCTGCACGTTCCCGGCTTCGGTCCCGAGGAGGCCGGGCTCTCCCTCGATTCCGATCGGTATCTTTCGTACTACACCAGGCTCTCTCACCCCGCCCTGGGGCCGTCCAACAACCTCGCGACTGTGCTGGCTTTCTTCGTCCCCCTCCTGCTGTACTGGGGCCATGTGCGGCACGATCGACGGTTCACCCTGGCCGGATGTGTCGCGCTCGTCGCGGTCGTCTGTACCTTTTCACGCGGGGTTGGTCTCGGACTTCTGACGGCAGCGGTGCTCGCGGGCCTGGGGAGCCTCGTCAGAAGGCGGCGCTTCGGAAGTCGGATATCCGGAAAGATCGTCGCTGCCGTCGCGTCAGTCGTCACGGCCGTGGTGCTGCTGTATCAGCTGAATCCGGACACCCAGGAATTCTCCGGAAGCCGGTTCAGCCTGACCAACGTCTTCATACGCTCACAATTCGCGGTCGAGGCGATCGAAAAGATCGCTGCGCGGCCGTTCCTCGGTTACGGCGGGGGAACGGCGCCTGATGAGGTCTGGGAGCTGGCGCGTGTCCACAACACGTATCTCCAGCAGATGGTGTACTTCGGTGTCCTGCTGGGAGTTTGCGTCTCGTTCGCACTGATCGGGACGGCCGTCTTCTTCTTCTCCCGGTGGCGCACCAGTCGGGTGGCCCGGGTCGTCGGCTTCACGCTCATCGCCCAACTCTTCGTCTTCGCGGTCGAGTCGAGTTTCGAGGGCACGGTCCTTCGCGTGCTGTTCTACCTCTCCATCGGTCTTGCCACCGCGGTGGTCCGCGCATCCGAGAGGTGCCAGGGGCAGACGCCCCAGCCCGAGCCGGTCGGACACCCGATCCGTGGCGCGGCACCCTGCCTCGCAGGTGGTTTCACCGGCGCACACCCGGCCGCGCCGCCCTCCGGTGGAAGGACCCGCGACACGAGGGCTCACCGGCGCGCCCGTCATCCCGGCGCGCATAACGTCTGACGTCATGTCATGGAAAAGAAGTGCCAACGCGGGGCTGCGGCGCCTCACGGGCTTCGAGGTCCGGCGGGTATCCCGGTCCGGCGCGCCCGACTACCCCGCCGACTACGACGAAGAGGCGAAAGCCGTGATCACGGCCGTCCGGCTGTACTCCATGACGCCTCCCGAGCGGGTCAACGCGCTCATTCTGGCGACCCGGTACGTCGTGCGTCACCGCATCCCGGGCGCGGTGGTGGAGTGCGGGGTCTGGCGGGGCGGCAGCATGCACGCCGTGGCACGCACTCTCCTCTCGCTCGGCGCCGCCGACCGCGATCTGTATCTGTTCGACACCTTCGAGGGCATGCCGCCGCCCACCGACCACGACCGCAGTCACGACGGGGAGCCGGACGCCCTTTCCGGGGCCCCGGTCGCTCACTCTCCGCGCTGCCCCGGGCTGCGCGAGAGCGCGGCACGTACCGAGCCCGCGACGAATCCGTACGTCTGCCGCACCAGCCGCCGGTCCGCCACCGTCATGCCGGCCGCGAAGAGCACCGCCGAACATCCGCCGCCCGCGATGCCCGACCACAGGGTGCCACCGCCCCGTGCGGCCACCGCCCAGCCCAGTGCGGACGAGCCGGCCCCGACGAGGACGGGGGCGAACAGCGGGCGGAACAGCCTGACCGGGAGCCTGCGGGTGGCCGCCCGGCCGAGCACCAGGGCCTCGACGACCGCGGCCGCGCACCAGCCCAGGCCCACGGCCCCCACACCGAGCGGGGCGAGCATCGGCAGGGTGACGGCGAACCAGGTCGCGGCCTGCAGGAGGCTCGCCCGCAGTACGGCCTGCGCGTCGCCGACCGCGTAGAGGTAGCCCTGGGTGGCCACCGAGACCGCCCCGCCCACGGCCAGCCCCAGACACGCCCCGGGAACGACCGCGGCGGCGTCCCGCCACTGGGTCCCGAAGAGCCCGGGCACCAGCCCCGGCGCGGAACCGGCGAGCGTGGTCAGGACGAAGCCCATGCCCACCGAGGTGATCTCGAGGGCCTGTTGGACCAGGCGCGCCATATGTGCCTTGTCGTCGGCGAGCCGGGACATCGTGGGGAACGAGACCCGCCACAGGGACTGCAGAACCAGGTACGGCACCTCCATCAGCCGTTTGGCGAGGGCCCACAGACCGAGCTGTGTGACCCCGCCGAGGGCGGCCACGCACACGTTGAGCGTCTGGTCGCGCAGCAGCCAGGTCGCGTTGACCGCCTGGAACCGCAGACCGAATCCGACGAGCGGCTTGATGAGCCGGAACGCCGGCAGCGGCCGCACCAGCCCGGAGGGACAGACGAACGCCATCACCAAGGCCCCGGTCAGGGCCCGGACCACGGTCGCGGTGGCGAGTCCCCACACCCCGAATCCGGCTGCCACGGTGCCGATGGCCCATCCCTGGAAGCACAGCACCTGGGACATCTCCACGGCCACGAGCCGCCGGTAGAGCAGGGCGCGCTCCAGGAGGATGCGGCCCGGGAACTGCAGGGCGACGAAGGGCATGGAGGCGACCATGACGGCGGTCACCCAGCCGACCCGGCCGAGCGGGACCGCCACCGCGGCGGCGGCCGCCGCCATGGCCAGCGTCACGCCCAGTTGCAGCGCGCTCAGGGCGCCGAGTTCCTCGGTGCTCGGGGGTTCCTTGCGCCGGATGAGCCCGGCGCCGAGGCCGCCGTCGGAGACGAGTCCGGCGAACAGCACGAAGGACATGCCGATGGCGACGACGCCGAAGTCGTGAGGGTTCAGCAGCCGGGCCACGACCACGTTCCCGGCGAACCCCAGCAGGAGGATCACCAGACCGCGGGTGCTGACGACGAAGACGCCCGCTTTGGCCCGCCGTTTCAGCTCGCTGCTCGAGAGGGCCTCGTCCTCACGGTGTGGCTGCCCGGCACCCATGCCGGCTTCAGTGGGCGGCTTGCCGTGAACGCCAACGGGCCAGCCGCGTCCTGATGCCGAACCGGCCGAGCTGGCGGCGGCCGTGGTCGTGGACGAAGGTCACCGCGTCGGCCCGGCGTCGGTCGAGAGCGGCGGCCGGCCCCTCTCGCAGCCGGAGCGGCAGGGTCAGCGGGTCCAGCCGGAGGGCGACGTCGGGGGCCAGCAGCAGCCGGGTCATGAGCGTGGAGTAGAGCGTGTCCCGGGTCGCTTTGAGCCACGGTTTGGCCAGCACGTGATGAAGCAGGAACGGCTCGGTTCCGTCGCCGTAACGGCAGGTCAGGCGCTGCCGGTCGGTCAGTGTCAGCCCTGGGAACGGCGGATGGGGGGCCAGCCGGTGGTCCAGGATGAGCAGTTCGCCGGGCTCGAACCGGGCGGCGAGCACGGCGTTGAGCACGTCCTGGTCGGCGAAGTAGAACGGGTCGTCCAGCGTGGCCTTGCCGTATCTGCTGTGCGCGACGCCGATGGTCTGCTGGCCCTTCGTCCACGGCGGCAGCAGCCGGTCGGTCAGGGTGTGCGGATAGGCGAGGAGGCCCGCGTTCAGGTAGGGCTGGCGGCGCAGGAGGCCGAGGCCGAGGGTGGTCTCCCACTCGGGGTGGAAGCGGCCGCTGTTGGGCAGGCAGTCGACGAACGCCACGATCCGGCCCCGCCGCGCCGCCTCGGTGACCTCCGTCAGCGGGCGGGTGACAATGATGTCCGCGTCGATGAGGACCGCCACCTCCGCCGGGAGCCGCTGGGGGCCGTACGGGGCGAGGAACACGGCAGGCGCGTCGGGTGACGGCGGCTCCACGAGGGTGACGTGGCCGGTGAGCAGGTCCCGCTGTTCGGGTGACAGGCCGATGTCCACGACGATCAGAGGCTCGTCGTGGCCCGTCAGCCGCAGGGAGTTGAGCAGCGCCACCAGACCCGGGAAGAACCGCTGGTCGGCGACCGTGTAGAACGCGGTGCCCGGCAGCGGCGGGGGGGAATCGTCCATGATCCGATCCTAAGGTCATATGCGCGTACTGTCCTGTATGCCTAGGATTGCACCGTGTCCATCGAACGGGTCGCCGTGTTCCGCTTTCATCGCGACCCCCTGGTCAGCCGCGCCCGCGTCGAGCTCCTCCGCCGGCTCAACCCCGGTGTCCCCGTGCACGGCATCTTCGGCGGCGCGGGCGGCACGCGCGGCGCCGCTTTCCACGTGGCCGGCAGGCGCGTGCTCGGGCTCGACACCCTGTACACCTCCCGTCGCAGCGGTCACTGGAACTGGAAGAACGGTGACCTGGTCCTGCTGGACTGGTACCGCGAGGCCGGACACCGGCTGAGCTTCGACGTCCTCCATCTCGTCGAGTGGGACCTGCTGCTGACGGAGCCTCTCGACCGGCTCTACGCCGCCGTGCCGCCCCACGCCGTCGGCCTGACCGCCCTGACACCCCTGAGCGTCATCGGCGAGGACTGGCGCTGGCTCGCCGGGCGGGACGAGGCGCGGGAATGGCATGAACTCCTGGCCTACGCCCGCACCGGCTTCGGCTACGACGGGACCCCGTACGGCTGCCTGGGCATCGGACCCTGTTTTCCGCGGGCGTTCCTTCACGACTACGCCGCCGCCAACCCGCCGGACCTCGGCAACGACGAACTCCGCTACCCGCTGTTCGCGCAGCTTCTGGGCCATCCGGTGGCCGACACCGGATTCCGGCATGCCTGGCACTCCCCGGACGACGACCAGTACTTCAACGCCGGGGGGGCGGGTATCGCCCCGGACACCGTCGCCGCCGAACTGGCGAGGCCGGACGGCCGCCGCGCCTTCCACCCGGCCCGCGCGCTCATGCGCGGACTGCGGCCCCCGGTACCGGGCCCGTCGGATACCGCGCAGTGGCCGGGGAAGGGCCGTAGTTGACGGGTGCGGGGCCCGTTCCCTGACCGTTCACGAGAAACGGTCGTGCGGGCGGCGCGGACATATCAACTCGCCGCGCTGCTGATCAACAAGGGGAAACGGGAATCACTCCGGTTGCTGCTGTGGCCGACGCCACACGGCGTGCCAACGGGCAGTCTCAGTACGGTAATTCAACCGGTTGTCAGCTTTGTTGCCCTGGTCCGAGAGTTCCGGCATTGGGGTTATCAACATATGCTCCGAGGCCCGGTGGATTGCTCCGGCGTCGGGCATTGACACCGCAGACTCGACACGTAGACTCCACTCGTCTTTTGCTCAGGAGGTTTCCGGTGGCCGTATTTCCCGGGTCCAGCTCGCTGTCCCGCAGATCGCTGCTGGGATTGATGTCCCTCCCGCTTCTGGCCGCGAAGAAGCCTCCTTGTCACTCCAAGGGGTGCACCGTGGATACGGGAGTTGTGCTTGTCGAAGACTATTCGACTCCACAGCTGGCGGCGAACGCTGCTCTCAACAAGCGACTGGTGTTTCCATCCGCTCGGACGTACATCGTCAATGATCTTCTGATCCCGGCCGGCTGCTATGTCGAGGGCAACGGCTCGATCCTCAAGACCGCGAATTCTTCCACTACGGGTGGCAGCGATGACGGCACCCTTCGCGTGGGCGGCAATGGCGTCACTATTGACGGCCTGAAGTTCGACGGCAACATCCAGAACCAGGGCGATGTCTGGAATCAGCACCGTCACCAGGTCAGAGTGCAGGGAAATTACAGCAACATCCTTGTCAAGAACTGCGACTTCTACGACATCATCGGTGACGGTGTGTACATCAACGTCGGATCCGGTGGGAACAACGGACACACCATTGAAGTCCATGACTGCACGTTCACCGCGGCCAACGATAATCGCAACGGTGTCAGCGTCACCTCGGGCACGAACGTGCACGTGCACCACAACACGTTCAAGAACATGGCCCGACCTGATATGCCGGGCGCGATCGATGTTGAGCCGAACTCCATTTCGGACATCGTCGCCGACATCCTGATCGAGTACAATACGATCACGCGTGCAGCCCTTTCCGGCACCGGTGGCCGATATGGAATTCTGGCGGCCATGAACAGCTGTGTCGGCGCGAACATCGTGTTCAGAAACAACAATATCAGCGGTGCCGGACTCAGTGCTGCGTGCCTGGTTGTCGGCGACAACAGCGGGACGCTCAACGCCAGTGCGGTCACCATTACGACGAACGACATTCACGATGCCGGTGGCGCGGGAGTCGAGCTGAATTACGGGATCAAAACCAATATCACCAACAATCAGTTCACGAACCTGACTCCAGCGATCCTGAACTACTTCTCCTTCCTCGGAGACACCTCGGGCAACACATACACCAACGTCGCTACGCAGATTTCTTAGCCTCGACTCGTCAGCGGCTGTGATTGCCGCCGATGAGCAGGCATGCCTCGCCGGTCGTGCGAGGTCCACCGTGTTCCAGGGTCGTGCCGAGCTGCCGGGCGATGGGCGATCCCGCCCCGTCAGGCACCACGGAGAGCTGACGGTCCCACCCGACCCGGACACTCGCATCCTGGCCGGTCAACGGCACCTTTCTGCTATCGGGGCATCAGGCCGCCCGCCTCCCGGATGGGAGCCGAACCGCTCCCGGCGCCATGGCGTGAGCGCGTCACGCGAGCCATCGGGCTCACCTGGCCGGCCCGGGCAGTTGTCTGCCGCCCAGTGATGTGCCTAGGATGTATGTATACATCGTAAACGTACGGTCCCGACGCACCCTGGGGGTGAGGACCCGTGGATCATCACTCGGACTTCTGCGCGGTCACCCCCTACGGCCGGGGCGCCGGAAGCTCGCGGGTCCGCGTCTTCGAGTGGCTCGACCGCATCGGCCACGACGTCGCCGTCGGCAGTTATCTCTCGCTGCCCGACGCTGCTCCCTCCCGTCTCGCGCGCCATCCGGTGTCCTTGGCCCGGGCGGAACTGCAACTGGCGGCCATCGCACGCGCCGGGCCCCGGCGGCTCCTGCTGCATCGGGAGGCCTCTCCCCTCAGTCGCGGCTGGTGGGAACGGCGGTTGCTGACGGGCGCTGAGTTCGGCGTGTACGACTTCGACGACGCACTCCAGTGGGACCTGGGCGAGGGTGGACTCGCACGCAGGCTCGCCCCCAAGGCGGGCAAGGCGCGGGTGGCCGTGCGTCACGCGGACCGAGTCATCGCGGGCAACGCAGTCCTGGCGGACTGGGCCTCCCAGCATCAGCGTGACGTCGTGGTGATCCCCAGTTGTGTGGCGCTGGAGGACTACACGCCCAAGACCTCGTATGCCCTGCACGACCCGCCCAGGCTCGGCTGGATCGGCTCCCGGCACAACGAGGCATGTCTGCTGCTGATCTCCGGAGCGCTCACTGAGGTGCACCGGAGGACCGGTGCGCGGGTGACGCTCGTCGGCAGCACGACACCCTCCCTCGGCGGCCTGGAGTCCCTCATCGACCGGATCGCCTGGAGCCCCGAAAGCCAGCGTGCGGCGCTGTGCGGCATGGACCTGGGACTGATGCCGCTGCAGCTGGACGCCTACAGCCTGGGCAAGTGCGGGTACAAGCTGCTCCAGTACGCGGCCGCCGGTCTGCCGGCCGTGGCCACCCCCCTCGGCGTCAACGCCGAGCTGCTGTCCGGGTTCGGCATGCCCGCGGCGCGGACCCAGGACGACTGGACCTCCGCGATTCTGGCTCTGATCGGCTCTTCCGCGGCCATCCGGGAACGCCTCGGTCGCTCCGCCCGGGAGATCGCCGGCCGGAGCTACTCGTACGACGCGTGGCTGCCCCGGTGGGCGGCGGCCCTGGAACTCGGCCAGGTGCACCGATGACGGCGGCAGTACGGCCCGTGCCGACGGCCGACATCGTGATCGTCAACTGGAACACCGGCCGGTATCTGGGGGAGTGCCTGCGTTCGATCGTCGGGGCCGATCGGTCGCAGTTGCGGGTGGCGCGGATCGTCGTCGTCGACAACGCCTCCACCGACGACTCCCTGCGGGGGCTGGCCGCGGGCGACATCCCCCTCGACGTGATCAGCAACGCGCGCAACCGCGGCTTCGCCGCCGCCTGCAACCAGGGTGCGGCCCTGGGGAGCAGCGACTTCCTGCTTTTCCTCAACCCGGACACACGGCTGTGTCCCGACGCCTTGAAGGTCGTCGGCCGGCTGCTGCGGACGCCGGACTCGGACGGCTTCGGGATCTTCGGGGCGCTCATGGTGGACGAACACGGCCACCCGCAGATCTCTTGCTCGAGATTCCCCAGCGTGCGCGTTTACGTCGGAAAGATGACGGGGCTCGACCGACTGATGCCCGCGCTCTTCCCGCCGCACCATCTCGGGCCGCACGAGCTGACGAGGTCGGGCGCCGTGGACCAGGTCATCGGAGCGTTCTTCCTGGTTCGGCGAGCGCTGTTCACCGGCCTGAACGGTTTCGACGAGGGCTACTTCCTCTATCACGAGGAGGTCGACTTCGCGTTGCGGGCACACCGCGCCGGCTGGCCCTCGTATCACGTGAGGCGGGCCCGGGTTCACCATGCCGAAAACGTGAGCTCCTCCCAGCTCGGGGCATGGCGCCATTATCTGTTGCTGTGCAGCCGCACCCGTTACGTGTTCCGGCACTGGACGAGGCCCCAGGCGTGGCTGCTCATGGCACTGACCTTTTCGTTGGAGCCGGCCGCACGGATGGCGGCTGCGGCCTTCCGGGGGCAGTGGGCGGAGCTGAGGTCCACGTGGGCCGTCTACCGGCAATTTCTGCGTTGGTTCCGCAACAACCGGGAGGCCGCCCCCACGGGCGATTTCCCGGCGGTTGTCCGAACAAGTGCGGACTGAACTCCCGCTTGACCCTGTGCGACGAAGAGCGCATAGTCGATTTATGTCGTACATATACGTTGTAAACATACGGCTCTCGCAGCCGCCGGTCGAACAAGGAATCGAGGCGCGGCATCCCATGCGTACCATTGACGGCATTCCCCGAGAGGCTGTGCCCTCCGTGAGGTGTGTGCGGCTCTCGCCGACGCGCCGGATCCTGGACGTCGTCGTCGCTTCCACCCTGCTCGTCGTTCTCGCACCCTTGCTGATCCTGCTGGCGGTGCTGGTCAGGATCACGAGCGGCGGCCCGGTGCTGTTCCGACAGCAGCGGATGGGAGAAGGCGGGCGTACGTTCGCCCTCTACAAGTTCCGCACCATGCGGAACGGCAGCACGGGCCCCGGGGTCACGGGGTACTCGGACCTGAGGGTGACGGGCACAGGACGGATGTTGCGTCAGCTTCATCTGGACGAACTGCCGCAGTTGTGGAACGTGCTGCGCGGCGACATGACCCTCGTCGGACCCAGGCCCGAGATCCCAGACCTCGCCTGCCGTTACCCGCCGCAACTCCAGTGGGTGTTCCGGCACCGTCCGGGGCTCACGGGCCCGTGTCAGCTCCGGTCGCGTGCGGACGCCGCGCAGATCGAGGGCCGGTGCGACCCGGAGGAGTACTACCTGACCGTGCTTGTCCCTCAACGGGTCGCGCTGGACGCGGAGTTCCTCCGCCACGCCACGACGCCGAACGTCCTGCGTCTCGCCGGCCGGACCGTCCTGTATGTGCTGTCCGCCGGGTGGGAGGGGTGCGGGCACGGCGAAGCCGCCCGCCGGCGAAAAGGTGCGTCGCACGGCGACCGAGGGGAGTGGACCTGATGCGTGCAGTCGTGACCGGCGCGGCCGGCTTCATCGGCTCACACCTGTGTGAGCATCTGCTGTCCTGCGGCGACGAGGTCGTGGGTGTCGACGCCCTGACGGACTTCTACGAGCCCGCGCGCAAGCGGCGCAACCTCGCGCGGCTGCGGGGCAGGGACCGCTTCACCTTCCACCGGGGCGATCTGCTGGATCTCCGCCTGGAACCGCTGTTCGCGAGCGCGGACACCGTCTACCACCTTGCCGGTCAGCCCGGCGTACGCGGTTCCTGGGGTGCGGAGTTCGCCGTCTACCTCGAACGGAACGTCCTGGTCACCCAGCGCGTGCTCGAGGCGGCGCGGGACACCCGCCTCGACCGGTTGGTCTACGCGTCCAGCTCGTCGGTCTACGGGGATGCCGAGGCCTATCCCACCCAGGAGACGATCTGCCCTCGGCCTGTCTCCCCGTACGGCGTCACCAAACTCGCGGCGGAGCATCTGTGCGAGACCTATCGCACTGCCTTCGGCGTCCCCGCGGTTTCGCTGCGACTGTTCAGTGTCTACGGTCCCCGACAGCGACCCGACATGGCGTTCTCGCGGCTGGTCGCGGCCGCCTGCACACGCCGGCCCTTCCCGCTGTATGGCGACGGCGGACAGAGCCGTGACTTCACCTACGTCGGGGACGTGGTGAGGGCCATGCGCTCGTCCGCGCTCTCCTCGTGGACGGGTGTCGCCAACATCGGCGGAGGATCCGAGGTGACGATGAACCAGGCGATCGCGCTGCTGGAGCAGTTGGCCGCTCCGGTGCAGGTGGTGACAGGACCCGCGCGGCCGGGTGACGCCCGGCGCACCGCTGCCGACATCGCCGTGGCGCGCGACGCCTTCGGCTACCGGCCGGTCACGGACATCCGTACCGGACTCGCCGCGATGGTCCGGGCGGAGCGGGTGCCCCACCGGGCCCGGTCCGGTGAGCAACCGCTCGCTGGACGGCGGTGAGGCGCCGGTCCGTCGTCAGACGGACCTCTGCGCCCCGCGGTAGTACCGGACGATCTCCTGGGCCGTCATCTCCCGGTCGCTCTTGCGGCCCATGAAGTAGAGGGCCGACGCGTTGTCCGCCGCGTACGTCGCCGGGATGAGGCGATCGAAGGCGCGCAGCCAGCACATCAGGCCCCGCACGGCGCGGCCCGCGAGAGCGGAGCGGGTCAGGCCCCGCACCAAGTGGTCGGTGCTCCACAGCAGCTGGGTGCCGGGACCCGCGACAGGGCCGGCGGCGAGTTCCTCGAACCGCCGGAAGAGGTATCGGTGACCGCTCGCCGTGTAGCGCGTGAAGTCGTACGCGCCGGCGTGCACCTGCTGCAGGAACGGGGTCTCCGCGTAGACGAGTCCGCCGTCCTTCAGGACCCGGTGGATCTCGGCGACGACCAGGGCCGGATCGAGTACGTGCTCCAGCACGGCCTGCACCAGCACCGCGTCGACGCTCGCCGCGGGCAGCGGAATCTGGTGGGCATCCGCGATGAACTGAGTCACCGGGCTGCCCACAATGTCGAATCCGATCACCTCCACGCGCGGATCGCGATAGACGGCGCCCACGCCGTTGCCGACCGTGGCCCCTCCGACGACGAGAAGCCTCGGCGCGAGGCCGGGCAGACTCCGCAGCAGCAGATCGATGTTCCGGGCGGCGACGCGGTTGGGCGGCTTCCAGATGCGGCCCAGTGCCCTGGGAAGCCGGTTGGCGCGCCCACCGGGGTTCGGCCGGGTGAGGGCCGCACGGTCGGCTTCCACCATGAGGGCCTCGCGGTTGAGGATGCTGCGCTCGAAGTCGACGAGGACCGGCCACTTTCCGCTCACCGGGAAGCCGGCTGACGCGTGGTACGGGCAGCCGGCCGACGTGCAGTGGAATCCGCCGTCCGCCTCCGCCAGCGGAGATCGGCAACGCGGACACGCCAGCAGATGCCTGATCCGGTGGAGTTCGACCAGGGCCATACGCGCTCCTCCGTACCCCGGAGCCCTCTTCGGGCCAGTATCGACGCTCCGTCCTGCGACGGCATCCGGAGTGGTAAGTGCGTTCCGGTGCAGGCGTCTACCCGGCTTGACCTGGCTGCGTGCCGGAGAGAACATGTACGTATACATCGTAAATATACGGATTCGGAAGATGGTGGAGCGATGTCGAACCGCGCTCTCGCACCTGCGGCCGGCCGGCCGGACAGCACCGCGCCCGGCTGGCCCGCCCCGCCGCCGCGGGTGTGCCTGGCCGACCGGCTGCCGTCGCAGCCGGCCCTGCCACAAATCAAGGTGCTCCATGTGATCACCCGCTTGCAGGGGGGCGCCGGTGGCAACACCCTGCTGTCGGCCGCGGGCATGGATCCCGGTCAGTACGAGGTGTGGATCGTGGGCGGGCCGGGCGGCGAGCTCTGGGACAGGGCGCGCGCAGCGGGCGTGCGAACCGTGGAACTCCCCGAGTTCCGCCACGTCCTGACCCCCAAGGACGTCCTCGTGCTGTGGCGGCTGGTACGCCTGATCCGTCGTGAGCGCTTCACGATCGTGCACACCCACTCGGCAAAGGGCGGCTTCCTCGGGCGCCTCGCCGCGTGGCTGTGCCGTACCCCCGTCGTGGTGCACACCTTCCACGGCCTCAGCTTCCACGACCGCATGCCTCGGGCCCGACACCTGATGTACCGCCTCCTGGAACGGGCGACGAGGCGTTGTGCTCACCGCTTCCTCGCTGTCGCGCCGCTCGTGGCGCGACAGGTCGTCGAGGAGCATCTCGCTCTGCCCGGCAGCGTCCTGGTCGTGCCGTCGGCGGTGGAGCTGGAACGCGTCCCAGGAGAGTCCGATCCGGCCGCACCGCACACCCTCGGCGCGCCGCCCGGAGTGGCCCTCATAGGAACCGTCGGACGGATCGACGCCCAGAAGGCCCCCCTGGACTTCGTCCGCATGGCCGCCACCGTCCACGCGAGGTATCCGGACACGGTCTTCGTCATGATCGGCGACGGCCCCCTGGAAGAGGATGTCCGGCGACTCGCCGCGGAACTGGGCGTCGAGGTGACGCTCACAGGTCATCGCCCGGACGCCGCCGAGCTGGTGGCCGCCCTGGACATCTTCGTGATCACATCCCTGTACGAGGGACTGGGCCGCGCGCTCACCGAGGCGCTGGCTGCCGCTCGCCCGGTGGTCGCCACCGCCGTCAACGGAGTTCCCGATCTGGTGGAGCACGGCGCCACGGGTCTGCTCGCGGAACCGGACGACCCGGAGGGTCTCGCCCTGGCCGTCGGCTGGCTGCTCGACCATCCCGGGGAAGCCGCCGCGATGGGCCGGCAGGGACGAGAGCGGGTGCTCTCTGCCTTCGCCCCCGAGGTCATGTGCGCCTCCCTCGACGCCTGTTACCGAAGTCTGCTGGGTCTGCCGGGAACGTGGTCGGCCCAGCCCGTCACCCCCGACGAGCACCGCACGACGTCTGCTGATCCGGCGCGGGCGTACACGGCCTGAGGTACACGCCATCCCCACGGCATCGGAGATCAACATGCGCTTGACAGTCATCGGCACCGGATACGTCGGAGCGGTCCACGCCGCCTGCATGGCGGACATCGGGCACGAGGTCCTCGGCGTCGACACCGACGCGGAGCGGATCGCCGCGCTCACCAGCGGGAGGCCCCCCTTCTGCGAGCCGGGCCTCTCCGAGATGCTCATGAAGGGGGTGGACACCGGGAGGCTGCGCTTCACCACCTCACTGACCGAGGCCGCCCGGTTCGGCGACACGCACTTCATCTGCGTCGGCACTCCGCAGCACCCCGACTCGGGCGCGGCCGATGTGAGCCACGTCGACGCCGCCGTAGACGGCCTGGCGCCGTATCTGCACGACAGCGGGTACGCGCGGGTCCTGGTGGTCGGCAAGTCCACGGTGCCGGTGGGTACGGCGGACCGGCTGGCCGCAAGGCTGCACGCGGCCGCTCCGGGCGCCGAGGTGGCCTGGAACCCGGAGTTCCTGCGAGAGGGCTGCGCCGTCCAGGACACCCTGCGGCCGGAACGGATCGTGGCGGGGATGCACTCGGAGCAGGCCGAGGCGCGGCTGAGGAAGATCTACGCGCCGCTGTTGGACGCCGGCACGCCGTTCATCGGCACCGACCCGGCCACCGCCGAACTGGTCAAGCTGGCGTCGAACTCCTTCCTCGCCACCAAGATCTCCTTCATCAACGCCATGGCCGAGATCTGCGACGCCACGGGCGCCGACGTACTCACGCTGGCCGAGGCGATGGGCCGGGACTCCCGGATCGGCCCTCGCTTCCTGGCTCCCGGCCTCGGCTTCGGCGGCAGCTGCCTGCCCAAGGACATCCGGGCCTTCACCGCCCGCGCCGAGGAACTCGGCCGGGGCGATTCGGTGGCCTTCCTCCGCCACGTCGACGAGATCAACGCCCGGCAGCGCAGCCGCACCGTCGACCTCGCCCAGCAGCTCGTCGGCGGGAGCTTCGCCGACCGCAGCGTCGCGGTCCTCGGGGCCGCCTTCAAACCGGGCTGCGACGACATACGGGACTCGCCGGCGCTCGCGGTCGCGGACGCGGTCAGGCGCCGGGGAGCCCAGGTCCGCGTCCACGACCCCGAGGCGGTCGACAACGCCCGGGCCGCATATCCCGCGCTCCAGTTCGTTCTGGACGTGGCCAAGGCGTGCGAGCAGGCCGATGTCGTCCTGCACCTCACCGAGTGGCCGCAGTACCGGGAACTCGACGCCGCCGCGCTCGCCGCGGTGGTGCGCACCCCGGTCATCGTCGACGCGCGCAACACCCTCGACCCTGCGGCCTGGCGCTCGGCGGGATGGACGCTGCGCGCGCTGGGCCGTCCGCGGCTCGGCTGACCGGCAGGAGGAGTCAATGCGTGTCGTGGTGTCGGGCGGAAGCGGCTTCATCGAGCGGACTGTGCGGAAGCTCGCCGAACCGGGGCTGCCGACCACCGGATCGGACAGCGGGCTGCGCTGCCTCGCGCTGCCCGTCGACGAACCGGTCCGCCGGCGCCCCGTCATCTTCCGTGCGCACCAAGGCCTCGGCCGGCACCCGCGGGTGCCCCCGGAAGACGGACTGCCCCACACCGTCGACTGGTTCCTGTCGCAGCCGGACACGCTGGTACGACCGCGGGAGCAATCCGCTGTGGGGCGGCCACCGTGGAAGCACTCGTACTGGGCCGCGGAGCGGGCACTTCGCTCCGCCCGATCACCCGACTTCATGACCGCGACCGGCATCCTGGTCACCGGGGGAGCCGGGTTCATCGGCTCCCGCCACGTCCGCGCGCTGCTGGGCCGGGACGGCCCGCCCCGCGTGGCGGTCACCGGGCTCGACACGACGGACATCCCGGCCCCGCGCACCGCCTTCGGGCGGACCAAGTTCGCCGGGGAACGGGCCGTCCTGCGAATGATCGGGCGGGAGGCGGTCCAGGACGTCCTCCACGTCGTCGACGACCAGTACGGGAAGCCCTGGACCGGCGATGTCGCCCACCGGCTGGTCCTGCTGGGGAAGTTGGCGCCAGGTAGCGCGCCGCACGAGGGGCATGTCCACCCAGGACCGTCGTATCCTGGAAGAGCGGCAATGTGCACGACGGCGTGGTTCCGATCATGAATGTACACATCGAGGATTACGCCCTCATCAGCGACCTGGAAACCGCCGCCATGGTTGGCAGGAACGGGTCCATCGACTGGTTGTGTCTGCCCCGCTTCGATTCGCCGGCCTGTCTGGCCGCTCTGTTGGGCACACAGGACAACGGATTCTGGCGGGTCTCTCCCGTCGGCCGCGGTCCCTGTACGCGCCGCGCGTACCGCCCGGACACGCTGGTCCTGGAATCGGAGTGGGAGACCGCGACCGGGACGGTGCGGGTCACCGATTTCATGCCGCCTCGTACTCAGGTGCCGTGCATCGTCCGTGTGGTCGAAGGCCTGTCCGGTTCGGTGTCCATGCGCAGCGAACTGCGGCTGCGTTTCCACCACGGCCGCGTCGTGCCGTGGATTCGGGGCATCGACAACTGCACGGTCGCGGTCGCCGGGCCCGACGCCGTCTGGCTGAACGTCGACTGCCCGGTGCCTGAGCCCGCCGGTGGCGACTCCACGGTCCTCGACTTCACCGTCTCGGCCGGCCGACGGCTGGCTCTGACGCTGGTGTGGTCGCCCTCTCATCTGCCGGAGCTGCCCGCGCCGTTGTGCGTCCCGGCGGAGACGGTTCTGAAGGAGACCTGCGACTTCTGGCGACGCTGGACCAGCAAGTGCCGCTATCACGGGCCGTGGCGGGATGCCGTGGTGCGTTCCCTGATCACTCTCAAGGCCCTCACCTTCGCGCCCACCGGCGGCATAGTCGCGGCGCCGACCACTTCGCTCCCCGGATGCATCGGAGGCGAACGCAACTGGGACTACCGGTTCTGCTGGTTGCGCGATTCGACCCTGACCCTCTCCTGCCTACTGCGCAGCGGCTACCGGGACGAGGCGACGGCATGGCTGGACTGGCTGGTGCGGGCCATCGCGGGTGAGCCCGCCGACCTGCAGAACGTGTACGGCGTCGGTGGGCAGCGGCTGCTGCACGAGACCGAGGCACCGTGGCTGCCCGGCTACGAGGGATCGCGACCGGTCCGGTTCGGGAACGCCGCAGTGCGTCAGCTCCAGCTGGATGTGTACGGCGAAGTCCTGGACACGCTCCATCTGTCGCTGCGGGCGGGGATCCCCATGCCGGCACACGTGTGGAGTCTGGTGGAGGCGTTGATGGGCCACCTCCAGGAGCACTGGCGTGAGCCGGATCAAGGGCTGTGGCAAGTCCGCGGACAGGGGCGGCAATTCGTCCATTCCAAGGTCATGGCGTGGGTGGCCGCCGACCGCGCCCTGCGTATGGGGAAGCTGCTCGGCAGGAACGGACCGTCCGGCCAGTGGCGGGCCATGCGCGACGAGGTGCATCAGCAGGTCTGCCGAGAGGGGTGGGACATTCAGCGGCGATCCTTCGTACAGTCCTACGGCTCGAAGGCACTTGACGCATCGGCTCTGCTGATTCCCAGGCTCGGCTTCCTGCCCGCCCGGGACAAGAGGGTGCTGGGTACCCTCCGCGCGATGCGGGAGCTGGACCACGGCGGTTTCGTGCGGCGGTACGCGCCCAACGGCCGCGGCGTGCACAGCGTGGACGGCATGCACGGGCCCGAGGGCGCGTATGTGGCGTGCTCTTTGTGGTACGCCGACGCCCTGGCCGCGACCGGCCACGCGGAACAGGCCCGGGAGGCCTTCGAAAGAGTCCTCGCCGTCCGAAACGATGTCGGCCTGCTCGCGGAGCAGTGGGATCCGGACGCGGGCCGTCAACTCGGCAACGCGCCACAGGCGTTCAGCCATGTCGCCCTGGTGGAGACGGCGTTCGCCCTGTCGGCAGGACCATCGCCGAGTCCGCGTACTCCGTAAGCGTGGGATCGGCGTCGAGCCGGGTCACGGGGGGTGTTCGGTCAGGGGAGACCTACCGGGCTCAGCTTTTCTGCCGCAGGGCGAAGCGCTCGGAGAGCCGGCTCAGTGTGTCGTTGAGTCGGTCGATGTCCTCGTCGGAGTTGAGCGCCGTGATCTGAATGCGGAAGCCGACACGGTCGTGGGGTACCAGTGGGTAGGCCGCCAGGGTCACATAGATGCCGTTGTCCCACAGGAAACCGGCGACCGCTTCCAGGTCCGACGCGTCGACGAGCGGGATCTCCACGATCGGCAGTTCACGCACACCCGGTGTGTCCAGGCCGAGGGCCTGGACGTGATCGAGCACCCGGACGGTCTTGCGGTGCAGATCGGCGCGTATCTCGTCCCCCCGGCGGTCGTTGACGTCCAGACCGGCGAGCGCCGTGGCGAGGGACGCCGTGGGAGAAGGGCCGGAGTACAGGTAGGACGGCGCGGCGATCTTCAGGTGGTTCTTGAGCCAGGTGGGCAGGGCGATGAAGGCGAGAAGTGACGAGTACGCCTTGGACAAGCTGCCCACGAGCACGATGCCGTCATAGGTCTCGCCCGTGTGCCGGACCACGCCGTTGCCGCGGGAGCCGTACGGGCACAGCTCGCCCGCCGTCCGCTCCCCGATGACGCCGAAACCGTGTGTGTCGTCGACGTACAGCGTCGCGTCCTGGTCCCGGCAGATGCCGACCAGTTCGGGCAGGTCGGGGATGTTGCCGCTCATGCTGTCGACACCGTCCAGGCAGACGAGCCGGGACTTGCCGGGCGGCACGGCACGCAGCAACGCGCCGAGCTCTTCGGGCCGGTCGGCGCGGAACCGCTGCATTGTCGCGCCCTGACCCCTTGCCGACACACATCCGTCGTACACGGTCCGGTGCGCCCTGGCCTCGACGAAGACGTGTCCCTCACCGGTCAGGAGGGGGATCACCGAGGCATGGATCAGGGCGGCGGTCGGCAGGAGCAGCGTGTCCGGCGCTCCGAGCAGCGCGGCGAGCCGCTCCTCGATCTCAGGGTAGAGCCGCGGGCTGCCGAGCAGCCGCGACCAGCTGGGGTGTGTACCCCACTGCCGGACGGTGGGCTCGATCGCGTCGATGATCTCGGGGTCGCAGTCGAAGCCCAGGTAGTTGGAGGAGGCGAAGTCGATCAGCCGGTGGTCTCCGCTGCGGATGTGCCGGCCGTGCACTTCGTCCAGGACCGCATCACTCAGAGGACTCGTCTGCCGCAGATGTTCGAGGTCGCCCCAGCGAGGATCACGCCGCACTCCCGAAGGAGCGGCAGTGGTTTCGCGTATGACGGTGTGCACCGTTTCCGCGTCTGTCCCCCTCCTGACGGCTCGAGTTCTCCCCGCGACGGCCCGGGTACGGCCCGGCGGCGCCGTCGGCGGCACGTCGACGGGCCCCCGTGCCGCCGCGTCGCCGTCCCGCGGCGGCCGGTCCGCGTTGTGCTGTCGCAGGACCGACTCGCCCTGCTCGACCGTCATCGGTCGTGCGAACAGGTACCCCTGCCCGAACCGGCAGCCGATAGCGGTCAGCAGCTCTCGCTGTGCCGGCTCCTCGATTCCCTCGGCGATCACCTGAAGGCCGAGCGTGTCGGCGATGTGGACGATCCCCTCGACGAGTGCGACCTGTTGGGGATCCCGCGTGATGTCGTCGATGAACGTCTTGTCGATCTTGACCACGTCGATGGGAAAGTCCCGGAGATAGCGCAGCGAGGAGAGCCCGGTGCCGAAGTCGTCGATCGCGATGCGTACGCCGAGATCCTTGAGCGCCCGAATGAGCACGTCGGTCCGCTTGTCCCCCTGTCTGAGCACCGACTCGGTGAGCTCCAGCTGCAGCGACCCCGGGACGAGGCCGGGAGTGTCGAGGGCTCTGCCCACCTCCTGCAGAAAGCCCGTGTCCCGGCACTGACGGGCGGACACGTTGACACTCATGTACGGCGGTGCTGACCGCAGGTCCCGGTGCCGCTGGAGACGGGCGATGTCCGCCGCGGCGTTGCGCAGGACCCAGGAGCCGAGCATCGTGATGTGTCCGGTCTCCTCGGCGAGCGGGATGAACCGCTGCGGTGGGACAGGATCGCCGGTGTGCGGCCAGCGGGCCAGTGCCTCGAAGCCGACGACCTCGCCCATGGTGATGTCCACGACCGGCTGGTAGCGCAGCGTGAACTCCTCCTTGGCGAGCGCGCTGTCCAGGTGCGCCAGGAGATCGTGCCGCTCCACCATGCGGACGCGCTGCTGGGGCTGGAAGCGGCGCCACTGGCGCTTGCCGGCGGCCTTGGCCGCGTACAGGGCCAGATCGGCGTGGGCCAGCAGCTCCTCGGCGTCCGTGCTGTCCCTCGCCGTGGCCACGCCCACGCTGGCGGTGACGCTCACTGAATCGTCACGCAGCTGGAAGGGCCGGTTGAGGGCCTGGACCACCTGCGCGGCCAGCAGGTCGGCATCGAGGGGATGCTTCGCGTCCTCCATCAGCACCGCGAACTCGTCACCGCCCAGTCGCGCCGCGGTGTCGGTACGGCGCAGCGTCTGTGTCAGCCGCTCTCCCACGGCGGCGAGGAGTTGGTCGCCGGCCGAGTGGCCCAGCGTGTCGTTTACGATCTTGAAGTCGTCCAGGTCGATGAAGAGCAGACAGGTGACCGTCGACTCGCGTCGGCCGCGCAGCAGCGCCCGCGCGGTCCGCTCCAGCAGCAGCGTCCGGTTGGGCAGACCGGTCACCGCATCGTGAAAGGCCCGCTGGGTGAGTTCGTGCTCCAGCCGGCGCTGTTCGGTCACGTCCCGAAGGGTGACGACCAGTCCGCCCACGGTCTCGTCCTGCCGCAGGTCACGGCAGCGCACCTCCACCTCGACACGACCTCTGTCCCGCAGTACCCACCAGTGGTCGTGGCCCTCCTGCCGGCCGTCGTTCTGCAGGGTGGTCAGTGTCCGGCCCGCCCGCTCGCGATCCTCGGGGTCCACCAGTTCCAGGAGGGCCGTGCCCACCAGCCGGGCGCTGCCGAACACGGCTTCCGCGGACGGACTGGCATAGCGAACGGTCGTGTCGTCGTCGATGATCAGGATGACGTCGGAGGTGTTGCGCACCAGGGTGCGGAAGTACGCCTCGCCCTCCTTACGGACGATCTCCTGGCGGAGCGCGATGCGCTCGGTCGCCAGTCCCGCGTGCGAGGCCAGGATCTCCAGTGAGCCGCGCATCTCGGTGAGCCGACGCTCGGGTCCCGCCGCCAGCAGCACGCCCGGAAGTCCGCCGCCGGCCGGACGGCCGGGCTGGATCATCGGGCACACCAAGGCGCTCGGCAGATCTCCGAGTTCGGTGGCGATGCGCGGGCCGAGCTCGGAGACGGGGACCAGGAGCGTGCGGTGGAGAGTGAGGCCGGCGGACCCGTCCGGCGGTGTCTCACCGGAGTCCGCGACGCCCCGGGTGCCGAGCCCGTCGGGGGACCGCGCCAGGAGCGCATGCAGATCCTGGGCGTGCTCGGCCGGCAGCAGCATGGTCCCGTGCCGGACTTTCGGGCCGAACAGAGCGGTGACCGCCGTGTCGCAGCTTCGTGCGATCTCCTGCTGCCTCACCGCCGAGACCAGTGAGGCGGTCGCCGCGCGCAGCGCCAGTTCGCGAGCCATGACCGTGCGGTGTGCCACAACCATGCCCGCGAGGCGGAAGATCACCAACAGGGACAGGGCAGTGGAGAAGGTGGCGGACGCCGCCGCGTCGGATGCGCCGCCCCCAAGTCCTTGGTAGAGCAGGATGCCGGGCGCGATCAGTGCGGCCGCGGTCAGCAGCAGGAGCCGACGCCAGGGCGGGAGCAGAGACTGCGGCTGGGACTGCGACGCGGTCAGATCCGCCATGGAGGGATGCAGCGCCGCCATTCCCCAGGCCGTGCAGAAGACGATCCAGCCGGAGTCCAGCAGCGTGCCGGCCTGCCACGTTCCGTTGAGCTGAAGGATCCCGTAGGCGATGTCGGAAGCGAGCAGCGTGAGAGTGCCCAGGACGAGCAGCTGAACGGCGCGGTTGCCGCCGGATCCGGAGCTGCGGGCGAGCAGCCGGGCCAGCATCGCCAGCACCAGTACGTCGCCCAACGGGTGGGCGATGCTGATCGCGCGCTGTTGCCAGGTCAGGCCCTCCAGCCGGGCCAGCGGCTCGACCAGATAGACCCAGACAGGCAGGGCGAGTCCCGCGGTGATGATCAGCGCGTCCAGGATGCTGGGCAGGTCACGGCCCGCCCAGCGGTACCGGACAAGGCCGAACAGGCCGGCGGCGAAGAGCGGGTACCCGGCCAGATGCAACGCGTCCGACGGCGATGGGAACGGGTTGGTTGCGTGGAGATACCCCTCTTGCGCGTTGTACGTGTCGCCCGCGGCGAAGGCCGACAATCCGGCGGCGAGCAGCCACCAGGGCCAGCGGTGCGCGGGCCGGTGCACGTGCACCCCGATCAGTACGGCGGCGGCACCACCCAGTCCGATCACGGCCCAGAGCGGCGTGCTCGTTTCCGGGATGGTCATGTACAGGGTGGTGGCGGTTCCGACCGACGCGAGGTACGCAGCCATCAGCCAGTGGGCCGGCAACAAGGGCAAGCGCCTCCCTGAGTTGCACCGGGCCGCGAGGCGTCAACTGATCTTTTCTGTACAAATCGTAAGCACGGCAGCTGCCAGGCTGCATCTTGGAACCCGCGTACCTGTCCGCCGGACAGCACACCTAGTCCTTCGTGTTCGCCCGTCGGGCAGAGCCGACGTAGCCGTCGGGGTTGAGCTGCTGGAACCGCCAGGCGTCACGGCAGATGTCGGCGAGGTTCCGGTCGGGGCGCCAGCCCCAGGCGCGCGCCACTGCGGTGGCGTCGGCTACGAGTTCGGCCACGTCGCCGGGGCGGCGGGGCCCGATCTCGTACGGAATCGGTCTGCCGCACACCTCGGAGAACGCGGCGACGACGTCGAGGACCGTACTGCCCTTGCCGACGCCCAGGTTGTACACGTGCATGCCCGTGCTGTCGGCGAGGTGATCGAGCGCGATGCGATGGGCCTCGACCGTGTCCATGACGTGGAGGTAGTCGCGGATCGCGGTCCCGTCGCTCGTGGGGTAGTCGTCGCCGAACACGCGAAGCCGTTCCCGTCGGCCGATGGCCACCTGCGCCAGGTAGGGCATCAGGTTGTCGGGCGTGCCGTGGGGGTCCTCGCCGAGCAGTCCGCTGGGGTGGGCGCCGGCCGGGTTGAAGTAGCGCAGACACAGCACGGTGTACTCGGAGCACCGGCGGCAGGCGTCGGCGAGGATCTGTTCGCAGATCCACTTGGAGGCCGCGTACGGATTGGTGGGCCGGGCGGGGGTGGCTTCGTCGAGCGGTCCGCGTCCGGCATTGCCGTAGATCGAGGAGGAGGAGGAGAACACGAGCCTGTGCACCCCGTGCTCGTGCATGGTCCGCAACAGGGACGTGGTGCCACCGACATTGGTGTCGTAGTACTCGATGGGCATCCGAGTCGACTCGCCCACCGCCTTGTGCGCGGCAAAGTGCACGACGGCGTCCACGGAGTGACGGTCGAAAACGGCCGAAAGGGCCTGTCGATCACGGATGTCCAGCTCATAGACGGCACCGACGAAACGGCCGGCGATCCGTTCCGCGCGGGTGAGGACCTGCGGTGTGCTGTTGGAGTAGTTGTCGACCACGATCAACTCGTAACCGTGGTCGAGCAGTTCGACGCAGACATGACTGCCGATGAAGCCGGCTCCGCCGGTGACGAGGACCGTTGACGGTGCAGTCATGGCGTGGCTCCTCTGCTCACGCGGCGTCGGTCAGCGTTCCACCGGACCTCGCCGGCCATGTGTGTCATGGCGCGACGTCTCCGCCTTCGAGAACGTCGTATGCTTACGACGTATATATACGACACTGCGCCCTTTGTTGCCGAGCGTCAAGAGCTGTGGGGCAGGTCGCGGGCACCCCGCCCGCCCCTGGATGATGGAAGGCATGACCATTTTTTCCTCCCTCGCCCGCCCGGCCGGTGCCCGGTGAGCGCCGGTATCCACACGCCCGACCGCCGCGGCCGCACCGGGCTCGACCGGACGGGCCGTGACCTGACCGGCAACCCCCGCGTCAGGGTCCGGGAAGTGAAGCTTCTGTCCAGCCACTGGTACGTCGAGCGCGCCACGACGTTCGACTTCCAGCGCGCCGACGGAACCTGGAGCACCCAGGAACGCGAGACGCACGACCGGGGCAACGGCGCCACGATGCTGCTGTACGACACCGAACGCGAGACAGTGCTGCTCACCCGCCAGTTCCGCTTCCCGGTGTACGTCAACGGACACCCCGACGGCATGCTGGTCGAGACGCCGGGCGGACTGCTCGACGACGAGGACGAGCACCCTGAGATCGCCGTACGCCGCGAGGTGGTGGAGGAGACCGGGCACACCATCGGCGACGTCCAGCACGTCTTCGACGTCTACATGAGCCCGGGCTCGGTCACCGAACGCGTCAGCTTCTACGCCGCCTCGTACGGCCCGTCCACCCGCACCCACGAGGGCGGCGGTCTGGACGAGGAGGGCGAGGACATCGAAATCCTCGAACTGCCCTTCACCAGGGCCCTGGAGATGATCCGGACCGGGGAGATCGCCGATGCCAAGACCATCATGCTGCTCCAGTGGGCGGCGCTGGAGGGACCGTTCGCCCGCTGAGGCACGAACTCACCACGCGCTCCCTTGACTTGAAGTGCGCTTCAAGATGAAGACTCCCCTTCGACGTGCCCCGGACGCGGGCTGTCAGGGAGGGATTCCGCATGAAGTACCGCACCATCGGCACCGATCCGACGACCCGCCGCGAGGTGAGCGTGCTCGCGCTCGGCGCGATGCTGTTCGGCTCGCGCACGGAAGAGGAGACGTCGTTCGCCGTACTCGACCGCTACGTCGAGGCGGGCGGGAACTTCATCGACACGTCCGACAACTACGCCTTCTGGACCGACGGGGGCCAGGGCGGGCAGAGCGAGGAGCTGCTCGGCCGCTGGCGGCACAGCCGCGGCATCGGCGAAGAGATCGTCATCGCGACCAAGCTCGGCGCCCGCCCGCTCGCCCCCGGCACCAGCTATGTCGACAACCCGGAGGGTCTGTCGGCGAAGGTGATCCGCGAGTCGGCCGAACGCAGCCGGGAACGGCTCGGCGTGCAGAAGCTCGATCTGCTGTACGCGCACATCGAGGATCACAGCGTCCCGCTGCGGGAGACCGTCGAGGGATTCGCCGAGCTGGTCGCCGAGGGCACGGCCGGGCTCCTCGGTGTCAGCAACCACGCCGCCTGGCGGGTGGAGCGGGCCCGGGCGATCGCGGCCGCCGCAGGGCTGCCCGGCTACGAGATGCTCCAGTACGAGCACAGCTACTTGAGGCCCCGCACCGACGTGCCCGGGGACCTGTTTCCCGACGGCAGCCTCGGACACGCCGGCGCCGACCTGCTCGGCTATCTGCGTGCCGAGCCAGGTCTGACCCTGGTCGCCTACTCGCCGCTGCTCAAGGGCGCCTACGTACGCCCGGACCGGCTGCTCCCGGACTACGACCACCCGGGCACCCCGGCCCGGCTCAAGGGCCTGCGCGAGGTCGCGCAGGAGACCGGCGCGACCCTCAACCAGGTCGTTCTGGCCTGGCAGATGGGGGGCGAGCTGCCGATCATCCCGCTGGTGGGGGTCTCGTCCGTGGCTCAGCTGGAGGAGAACCTGGCGGCAGTGGACCTGGACCTGACGGAGGACCAGCGGAACCGGCTGGACTCGGTGCACCGATGACCTGTCGCATCGCCTCCCCGACCGGATCCGGATCCGCCGGACGGGCCCCGGTCCCGATCAGGTCCTGACCAGCAGCTGGAAGTCGAACGCGTACCGCGACGCCCGGTAGATGTGCGTCCCGTACTCGACCGGCCAGCCCGTGTCGTCGTACGCCGTGCGCTGCATGGTCAGCAGGGCGGCGCCCTCCGGCTCCTCGAGGAGGGCGGCTTCCTCGGGGGTGGCGGAGCGGGCACCGATGGTCTGGCGGGCGCTGTGCAGGGTGATGCCGGCGGAGCGCATCAGCCGGTACAGGCCGGTGGACTCCAGCCTCGCGGTGTCCAGGTCGAGCAGGCCGGCCGTCAGGTGGTTGCACAGGAAGGCCACGGGCTGGCCGTGCGTGGAGCGCAGTCGCTCCAGGACCGTGACCTGGCTGCCCTCCGCGACGCCGAGGGCGGCCGCGACGTCGGCGGACGCCGGGACGGCTTCGTTGCGCAGGACCCGGGTGGCGGGTGCCTGTCCGGCCGCCACCAGGTCGTCGTACAGGCTGCTGAGTTCGAGCGGGCGCTTGACCTGGCTGTGCACCACCTGCGTGCCGACCCCGCGCCGCCGTACGAGCAGGCCCTTGTCCACGAGGGACTGAATGGCCTGGCGGACCGTCGGCCGGGACAGTCCGAGGCGTACGGACAGGTCGATCTCGTTGCCCAGCAGGTTGCCCGGGGCGAGCACGCCGTGCTCGATCGCCGCCTCCAGCTGCTGGGCGAGCTGGTAGTAGAGCGGCACCGGACTTGCCCGGTCCAGGGCGAAGTCCATGGAGCTGAACGCGGGGGCGGTCTCGGCACGTGAGTAGCCGCCGGTCTTCGCCATGGGGTACCTCCCTCGGAGGGTCGGGAGCGGGGGTCGGAGGGGTTGGCGGCGGGCGGCGGCCGGACGGTCGTACTCGTGCCGCGCCGGTACGGCCGTCTCGTGGGGCGACATTCCGTCTCAGGCGGTCGTACTCGGCTCCGGTGCCGCCGCGAGCAAGGTCTCGACCTCGGCCCCGGTGGGCATCGCCGAGGAGCAGGCGAGGTGGGAGGCGACGTGGGCGCCGGCCGCGTTCGCGTACCGCATGGTCCGCTCCAGCTCCCAGCCGGAGAGCAGCCCGTGGCACAGTGCGCCGCCGAACGCGTCGCCCGCGCCGAGGCCATTGACCACCTCGACCGGGAGGGGCGGGACCTCGGCCGTCGTACCGTCGCGGTGCACGGCGAGCACGCCCTCGGGCCCCTGCTTCACCATGGCCAGCTCCACGCCCGCGGCCAGCAGCGCCTGAGCGCACGCCCGCGGCTCGCGCACCCCCGTGGCGATCTCGCACTCGTCGAGGGTGCCGACGGCGACGGTCGCGTGCCGGAGGGCTTCGGCGTAGTAGGGCCGGGCTTCTTCCGGGTCCTTCCAGGCCCCGTCGTTCCACAGCGCGGGCCGCCAGTCGAGGTCGAACACCGTCGTGCCGGCCTTGTCCCGGCACTTGAGTGCGGCGAGCGTCGCCGAGCGGCTCGGCTCCTCGCTGAGCCCCGTGCCGGTGATCCACAGGATCCGGGCCGCGCGGAGGGCGAAGTAGTCCAGCTCGTCGGTGTGGACGGCCAGATCTGGGGCGCTGGGCCGGCGGTAGAAGTACAGCGGGAAGTCGTCCGGCGGGAAGAGCTCGCAGAACGTGACCGGGGTGGGCAGGCCGTCCACCGGTGTCACCCACCGGTCGTCGACGCCGAACTCCCTGAGCTGCTCGTGGAGATAGACTCCGAACGGGTCGGCGCCGGTGCGGGTGATCACGGCGGTGGAGCGGCCGAGCCGGGCGGCGGCGACCGCCACGTTCGCGGCCGACCCCCCGAGGAACTTCCCGAAGGTCTGTACGCGTGCCAGCGGTACGCCTGACTGCAAGGGGTAGAGATCGACTCCGATGCGGCCCATCGTGATCAGATCGAAGGGCTGGGTTGACTCGGCCATGCGCGTCACTCCTCGAGCCGGGCGGGGGTGCGGGTCCTCAGGGGACCTGCCGCCTCCCAGGTGTAGGGCTCGGAGAGTGACGCTGTCAATACTTTGTACTTACATTCTGACCTGCTTGTGAAATGATGTCTTAACAAAGTATTGACAGCGGGCGCGCCGGAGGAGTTGGATCCCGTCCCAGCGCAACTACCGTGTTCCCATGGCGCATGACCCGGATCCTCCGAGGTCCCGGGCCCCTTATAACCTCGTGATCGCCGTTTCCCCGCAGCACAGTGAGGTGCAGGAAAGATGGACCGCATTTCTGGCTTCCGCTCCCGCAGATTCGCCCCCGTCGTGGCAGTCGCCGCGGCCGCGGCCCTTACCCTCGCAGGCTGCTCCAGCAGCTCTGGCGGCAAGAAGGCCGAGGAGAGCGAGGCCGGTGCCTCCGCGGGCAAGGCCACCACTCCTCGGATGACGGTCGCACTGGTGACCCACCAGTCGCCCGGCGACACCTTCTGGGACATCGTCCGCAAGGGTGCCGAGGCCGCGGCCGCCAAGGACAACATCAAGCTCGTCTACTCCGCCGACCCGAACGCGGGCAACCAGGCCAACCTGGTCCAGAACGCGATCGACCAGAAGGTCGACGGCATCGCCATCACGCTCGCCAAGCCGGACGCCCTCAAGGACGTCGTGGGCAAGGCCAAGGCCGCGAACATTCCGGTGGTCGGCCTCAACTCCGGTGTGAGCGAGTGGAAGAAGCTCGGCCTGATGGAGTTCTTCGGCCAGGACGAGACCGTCGCGGGCGAGGCCCTCGGCAACAAGCTGAACACGACCGGCGTCAAGAACGCCGTCTGTGTCATCCAGGAGCAGGGCAACATCGGCCTCACCCAGCGATGCGACGGCGTGAAGAAGACCTTCTCCGGCAAGCTGCAGACGCTGTTCGTCAACGGCACCGACATGCCGTCCGTGAAGTCGACGATCAGCGCCAAGCTGAAGCAGGACTCCTCCATCGACCAGATCATCACCCTCGGCGCCCCCTTCGCGCTGACCTCGGCACAGTCGGTGTCCGAGGCCGGCAGCAAGGCGAAGATCGCCACCTTCGACCTCAACAAGCAGCTGACCAGCGCCATCGACCAGGGCACGATCGAGTTCGCCGTGGACCAGCAGCCCTACCTCCAGGGCTACCTGGCGATCGACTCCCTGTGGCTCTACAAGAACAACGGCAACTACATGGGCGGCGGTGAACAGCCGGTGCTGACCGGGCCGGCCTTCGTGGACAAGTCCAACGTCGACGCCGTGGCCTCGTTCGCCGCGAAGGGCACCAGGTGATGGGTATGACCCAGCATGCCGAGCCGGCGGTGAGCACACCGCCGGCCTCCGGCCCGAAGCAGACCGACGGCCGGACCTCTCAACGACCTCTGGCGCTGCGGCTGCTGGCCCGCCCCGAGGTGGGTGTGTTTCTCGGCGCGGCCGCGGTGTACGTGTTCTTCCTGATCGCGGCGCCGCCGGTGCGTGACGGCAGCTCGATGTCCACGATCCTGTACCAGTCGTCGACCATCGGGATCATGGCGCTGCCGGTGGCCCTGCTGATGATCGGCGGCGAGTTCGACCTGTCGTCCGGTGTCGCGGTGCTCACCTCGGCGCTCACCGCGAGCATGCTCAGCTACCAACTGACCATGAACGTGTGGGTCGGTGTGTTCGCCGCGCTGATCGTGTCGCTGGCGGTCGGCTTCTTCAACGGCTGGATGGTGGTCAAGACCGGGCTGCCCAGCTTCCTGGTCACCCTGGGCACCTTCCTGATCCTCCAGGGCGCCAACCTCGCGGTCACCAAACTCGTGACCACCAACGTGGCCACCGACGACATCAGCGACATGGCCGGCTTCGACCAGGCGAAGAAGATCTTCGCGTCGTCCTTCGACATCGGCGGCGTCCAGGTGAAGATCACGGTCTTCTACTGGCTGGTCTTCGCGGCCATCGCGACCTGGGTGCTGCTGCGCACCAAGTACGGCAACTGGATCTTCGCGGTGGGCGGCAACAAGGACTCCGCGCGGGCCGTCGGTGTCCCGGTTACCTTCACCAAGATCTCCCTGTTCATGCTGGTCGGCTTCGGCGCCTGGTTCGTCGGCATGCACCAGCTGTTCACCTTCAACACCGTCCAGTCCGGCGAGGGCGTGGGCCAGGAGCTCATCTACATCGCCGCGGCCGTCATCGGCGGCTGCCTGCTGACCGGCGGCTACGGCTCGGCGATCGGCCCGGTCTTCGGCGCCTTCATGTTCGGCATGGTCAACCAGGGCATCGTCTTCGCCGGCTGGAACCCCGACTGGTTCAAGGCCTTCCTCGGCGTGATGCTCCTGGGCGCCGTCCTGATCAATCTGTGGGTCCGCCAGTCGGCGACCCGGAGGTGACCTTCATGACAACCAACCACACCGGCACCCACGGCGCCGTCCTCCCCGACACCGACACCACCCCCGGCCCCGACGGCACGGGCGCGCCGCTGGTCGAGCTGCGCGGCGCGGGCAAGGCCTACGGCAACATCCGCGCCCTGCACGGCGTCGACCTCCGGGTGCACCCCGGCCAGGTCACCTGCGTGCTCGGCGACAACGGCGCCGGCAAGTCCACCCTCATCAAAATCATCTCCGGGCTGCACCAGCACACCGAGGGCGACTTCCTCGTCGACGGCACCCCGGTGCGCTTCTCCACCCCCCGCGAGGCCCTCGACAAGGGCATCGCCACCGTCTACCAGGACCTGGCGACCGTCCCGCTGATGCCGGTGTGGCGCAACTTCTTCCTCGGCTCCGAGATGACCCGCGGCCCCTGGCCCGTCCGCCGCCTCGACATCGAGACCATGAAGAAGACCGCGGACACCGAACTGCGCAACATGGGCATCATTCTGAACGACCTCGAACAGCCCATCGGCACCCTGTCCGGCGGCCAGCGCCAGTGCGTGGCCATCGCCCGCGCCGTCTACTTCGGCGCCCGCGTCCTCATCCTCGACGAGCCCACCGCAGCCCTGGGCGTCAAGCAGTCCGGCGTGGTGCTCAAGTACATCGCCGCCGCCCGCGACCGCGGCCTCGGCGTCATCTTCATCACCCACAACCCCCACCACGCCTACATGGTCGGCGACCATTTCAGCGTGCTGCGCCTGGGCACGATGGAACTCTCCGCCTCCCGCAGCGAGGTCAGCCTGGAAGAACTCACCAACCACATGGCCGGCGGCACCGAACTCGCCGCGCTCAAACACGAACTGGCCCAGGTCCGTGGCGTCGACGTCGAAGAACTCCCCGAGGAGAAGGACCTCACCGCACCCACCGCCAACACCGCGACCACCGGCGAAGGGAAGTCCTGACATGACTTCTCCGCTCGACCGCATCCGGGTCGGTTCGGCCCCCGACTCCTGGGGCGTCTGGTTCCCGGACGACCCGGTGCAGGTGCCCTGGGAACGCTTCCTGGACGAGGTCGCCGAGGCCGGCTACTCCTGGATCGAGCTGGGACCGTACGGCTATCTGCCCACCGACCCGGCCCGGTTGACGGAGGAGGTCGCCAGGCGCGACCTGAAGGTCTCGGCGGGCACGGTCTTCACCGGCCTGCACCGCGGCCCCTCCGTCTGGGAGGCCACCTGGGAGCACGTCAGCCAGGTCGCCGCGCTCACCCAGGCGATGGGCGCGAAGCACCTCGTCGTCATCCCGTCGTTCTGGCGCGACGACAAGACCGCCGAGATCCTGGAGCCGCCGGAGCTGTCCGGCGAGCAGTGGGCGCACCTGACCAAGGGCATGGAGCGGCTGGGCCACGAGGTCAAGGAGACGTACGGCCTCGACATCGTCGTCCACCCGCACGCCGACACCCACATCGACACCGAGGACCACGTGGAGCGGTTCCTCGACTCGACCGACTCCGAACTGGTCAACCTCTGCCTGGACACGGGGCATTACGCCTACTGCGGCGGGGACAGCGTCAAGCTCATCGAGACGTACGGCGAGCGCGTCGGCTACCTCCACCTCAAGCAGGTCGACCCGGAGATCCTCGCCGACGTCGTCAAGAACGAGGTGCCGTTCGGGCCCGCCGTGCGGCGCGGCGTGATGTGCGAACCACCGTCCGGGGTACCGGAGTTGGAACCGGTCCTGGTGGCGGCGCAGAAGCTCGGCGTGGAGCTGTTCGCGATCGTCGAGCAGGACATGTACCCCTGCGAGCCGGACAAGCCGCTGCCGATCGCGGTGCGCACCCGCAAGTTCCTGAGGTCCTGCGGCGCCTGAAGGGACAGACCATGACCACCCGTGGCACGAGCGAGGAACTCGGCGTCGCCGTCATCGGCGCCGGTCGGATGGGCGCCGACCACGTCCGCCGTATCCAACAGGTCACCAGCGGCGCCCGGGTGGCCGCCGTCGTGGACGTCGACGCGGAGCGCGCCAAGACGGTCGCGGCCCGCGTCGACGGCTGCACCGCCTACACCGACCCGGCCTCCGCGATGGCGGCGGCCGACGTCGACGCCGTCCTGGTCGCCGCACCGGGCCCCGCCCACGAGGCCGCCCTGCTGGCCGCCTTCGAGCACGGCCTGCCCGTGCTGTGCGAGAAGCCGCTCACCCCCGACGCGGCCTCCGCCCTGCGCGTGCTGGAGGCCGAGCGGAAGCTGGGCCGGCGGTTGGTCCAGGTCGGCTTCATGCGGCGTTACGACGCCGAGTACGTCAGGCTCAAGGCCCTCCTGGGCACAGGCCAGTTGGGCCGCCCGCTCATGCTGCACAACCGGCACCGCAACGTGGCCAGCCCGCCCGGCTTCACCAGTGCCATGCTCATCAGCGACTCCGTGGCACACGAGACGGACGTGACCCGCTGGCTGCTCGGCCACGAGATCACGGCCGTCACGGTGCTGCGCCCCACCCCGTCCGCGAGCGCGCCGGACGCTCTTCAGGACCCGCAGTTCGTCGTGTTCGAGACGGACGGCGGCGCGGTGTCCGACGTCGAGATCTTCGTCAACTGCGGCTTCGGCTACCAGGTCCAGGCCGAGGTGGTCTGCGAGCGCGGCACCGCTCGCGTCGGTGACGGCCACGCCATGGTCACCAACATGGCCGGCCGCTGGGGCGGCACCATCGACCAGGACTACACCGTGCGCTTCGCCGACGCCTACGACCGCGAGGTCCAGGCCTGGGCCGACGCCACCCGCCGCGGCGAGGTGGTCGGGCCCAGCGTCTGGGACGGCTATGCCGCGGCGGCGGTGTGCGAGGCGGGGGTACGGGCGCTGGCGGAAGGCGGCCGGGTGGAGGTCGACCTCGTGGAGAAGCCCGCGCTCTACCGGTGACATGGGGCGTATCCCCGTACAACCATGGCCACCGGGAGAGTCGCCGGGAGCGGCAGTGGGCGACGGGGGAGCCCTGCCCGACGTTCGGCTACCGACCGGCGCTGGTCCGCGGCCGAGGCTCGAACCCGGCGGCGCGATAGCACTCGTCGATGAGCGTCATCGTCGCCACCGCGTCGTCCGCGTCCAGCGGCAGCGGCGTCCCCTCCCGTACCCGGTCCGCGAACGCCTCCAACTGGTAGGTGTACGAGGACCGGGTGCCGAGCCGTTCCGTCCGCTCGCCCTCGGCAGTACGCACCACGATCCGGTCGTCGAGCTGCGGCAGCACGAAGTTCGGGGCGCTCGCCTCACCGCGGGTGCCGACGATCCGGCAGCTCATCTCCAGCTCCGCGTACGCCATGTGGCAGCGGGCCGACGCGGTGGCGCCGCCCGGGTACTCCAGCTCGGCGTCCAGCCACTCGTCGACCCCGGGCGCCCCCGGGCGCTCCCCGCCCCGCGCGGAGACGAGCCGGGGCGCGCCGCCCGCCCAGGGCGCGAGCATCCGTACCGCGTGCAGGCTGTAGCAGCCCAGGTCCATGACCGCGCCGCCGGCCAGCGGCAGCGACCAGCGCGGGTCGGAGTCGTCCGGGGCGGGGATGGCGACCATCGTCTCCACCCGCCGCAGCTCACCGAGTTCACCGCTCTCCAGGAGCTCGTGCAGGCGCCGGGTGACCGGGTGGAAGAGGTAGTGGAAGCCCTCCAGGAAGACGGTCCCGGCCTTCTCGGCAGCCTTCCGTACCTCGGCGGCCTCCTCGGCGTTGCTCGCCGACGGCTTCTCCGTCAGGACGTGCTTGCCCGCCGCGAGGGCGGCGAGGTTCCACGGCCCGTGCAGGCCGTTGGCGAGCGGGTTGTAGACGGCCTCCACCTCGGGGTCGGCGATCAGGTCGGCGTACGAGTCGGCCACCCGCTCCACGCCGTGCGCCGCCGCGAAGGCCTCCGCGCGGGAACGGTCGCGGGCGGCCACCGCGACGAGGCGGTGGCCGGTCGCATGGGCCGGGTCCACGAGTGAGCGTTCGGTGATGCGTGCCGCGCCCAGTACTCCGATGCGCAGTGGTTTCCGGCCCGGTCCGCTCATGCCTGCCGTACCTCCTCGATGGTCACGGGACGGTGCTCGCCCAGCGACAGTGTGCACGCCTCGGCGATCCAGCCGGCCTCCAGGGCGTCCTCGATCGTGCACGGGGAGGTGCGGGTGCCCGCCACGACCTCGGTGAACGCGGTGAGTTCGGCGCGGTAGGCCTCGGTGAAGCGGTCCATGAAGAAGTCGTGCGGGGTGCCGGCGGGGAAGGTCACGCCGGGCTCGACCGAGCGCAGCGGCAGCTTGTCCTCCAGGCCGACGGCGATGGAGTCCGTGAAGCCGTGGATCTCCATGCGGACGTCGTAACCGCGGGCGTTGTGGCGGGAGTTGGAGACCACCGCGATGGTGCCGTCGTCCAGGGTGAGGATCGCGCCCGTGGTGTCGGCGTCGCCCGCCTCCTTGATGTAGTCGGCGCCCCGGTTGCCGCCGACGGCGTACACCTCGGTCACCTCCCGGCCGGTCACCCAGCGGATGATGTCGAAGTCGTGCACCGAGCAGTCCCGGAAGATGCCCCCCGAGGCGGCGATGTACGCGGCCGGCGGCGGCGCCGGGTCCAGCGTCGTGGACCGTACGGTGTGCAGCTTGCCCAGCTCACCGCTCTGGACGGCGGCCCGCGCGGCGACGAACCCGGCGTCGAAGCGCCGGTTGTAGCCGATCTGGATCGGCACGTCACTGCCCTGGACGGACTTCAGCACCTCGACGCCCTCCCGCATGGTGCGGGCGACGGGCTTCTCGCAGAACACGGGCACGCCCGCCTCCACGGCGGCGCGGATCAGCGCCGGGTGGGCGTCGGTCGCCGCGGCGACGACGATGCCGTCGACCCCGGCGGCCAGCACGGCCTCGGGGGAGTCCGCGACCTCGGCGCCGAAGCGCTCGGCGGCGGCCTTGGCGGCGTCCGCGAACGGGTCGGCGACGACGAGGGACGTGACCGCGTCGAGTCCGGAGAGGGTCTCGGCGTGGAAGGCGCCGATGCGGCCGAGGCCGAGGATTCCGATACGCATGGGGGACATGCTCCTTGGGTGCGGGGTCTTACGAGCGGGTGCGGGGTTCTACGGGCGGGTGCGGGGTTCTACGGGCGGAGGCGGAGAGGAAGGTCAGTCGAG
This sequence comes from Streptomyces sp. NPDC006602, assembly GCF_042870385.1. NCBI lineage: Bacteria > Bacillati > Actinomycetota > Actinomycetes > Kitasatosporales > Streptomycetaceae > Streptomyces > Streptomyces sp. NPDC006602. Next base: position 58,141 of record NZ_JBIAHG010000026.1, read on the forward strand.
ACCGCCCAGCACGTTCTGGTCCCAGTCGATCACCGAGCCGGTCACCACCCCGGACCGGTCCGACAGAAGGAGGACGACGAAGTCGGCGATTTCGTCCGGCTGGCCCAGCTTGCCCATCGGAAGCCGTGCCGCGGCCTGCTCGCGCCAGTCGTCGCCGGCGCCGTGGAAGGCCTTCTGGGTCGCGTCCTCGCCCTCGGTCGCGGTCCAGCCGATGTTCAGCCCGTTGATGCGGACCCGGTCGAAGCGGTGGGCGTGCGCCGCGTTGCGGGTCAGGCCGACCAGCCCGGCCTTCGCGGCGACGTACGGGGCGAGGAACGGCTGCCCGCCGTGCGCCGAGGACGTGATGATGTTGACGACCGTGCCGGGCGCGCCCCGGCCCACCATGTCCGCGACGGCGGCCTGCATGGCGAAGAAGGGCGCCTTGAGGTTGATCGCGATGTGCTGGTCGAACAGTTCGGGCGTGGTGTCGAGCAGCGTGCCCCGCGAGGTCAGCCCCGCCGAGTTCACCAGGCAGTCGACCCGGCCGTACGCCGCGACGACCTGCGCGACGGACGCCTTGGCCTGCTCCGCGTCCGCCAGGTCGGCCCGTACGAACATGGCCTTGCCGCCGGCGGCGGTCAGCTCCGCCACCAGGGCCTCGCCCGGTTCCGGGCGCCGGCCGGTGACGGCGACCACCGCGCCCTCACGGACGGCGGCGCGCGCGACGGCGGCGCCCACACCCTGACTGCCACCGTTGACCAGGACGACCTTGTCGTCGAGTAGTCCCATGTGTTCCAGGTCCTTTCAGCTTGCGCGGCGCTCGGCGCCGGCCCGTAGTTCGTCCCGAAGCGCCTCGGGTGTCCATGCCTCGCGCAGCGCCCGCCGTACCGCGTCGGCCTGAGAGGGCGGGGCCAGACCCGCGACCGGCGGATCGCTGTCGAGGTTGGTGGGGAAGGGGTAGTTCTCCGCGCTCGCCGCGATCACGTTCTCCAGCCATGCCTCGTCCGCGCCCTCGGTGCGCCGCTTGAGCAGTACGGGGAACACGGCGTTCGCGACCGCCTCGCGGTCCACCGTCTCCATGGCCCGCCCGAACGCCGAGGACACCTGGAGGAGGTTGGCCGTGCGCCGGATGTCCGTGGAGCGGTTGGTGCCGGCGGCGTGGAACAGCGCCGGGTTGAAGAAGGCCGCGTCGCCCTTCGCCAGCGGGAGTTGGACGTGGTGCTCCTCGAAGTACGCCTGGAACTCCGGCAGTCGCCACGCCAGGTAGCCCGGCTCGTAGGTCTGCGAGTACGGCAGGTACATCGTCGGCCCGGACTCGACGGGCATGTCGCAGTGCGCGACCGCGCCCTGCAGGGTGAGTACGGGGGAGAGGCGGTGCACGTGCGCCGGGTAGGCCGCCGCGACCTCGTTGGACAGGAAGCCCAGGTGGTAGTCGCGGTGTGCCGTCTGCGCCGCGCCGCCCGGGTTGACCACGTTGACCTGCGAGGTCACCTGGTAGCCCGGACCCAGCCAGGCGGTCGAGGCCAGCGCCAGGATGTCGCTCGCGTAGTAGTCGGCGAACGCCTCCGGGTCGTACAGGGCCGCCTTCTCCAGGGCGTTCCACACCCGGTCGTTGGCGCCTGGGGCGGCGAAGTGGTCGCCGGACGTCGCGCCCGAGGCGCGCTGTTCGGCGATCAGCGCGTCGAACACGGCGGAGAGCCGGTCGACGACCGCCGGATCCGGGAAGGCGCCCCGGAAGACCACGATGCCGGGGCCGCCGGTGAGGGCGCGGACCAGTTCGGCCTGGACCTCGCGCGGGTCCTCGGCGCCGCGCAGTCGCGCACTGTCGTAGATCAGGACGCCGCGCTCCGCGGAAGCGGCGTACGGGTAGTCGGCGAGGTCCGTCGGGCGCTCGACGAGCGAGCGGAGATCGGCGAGGTCGCAGTCCCGTTCGGACAGCCAGGCGCGGCGTTGTACGGAGGTGAAGGACATCGTCGTCCTTTCGGTCAAGGGAGCGGCTCGGTGACAGGGGCGACTCGGCGCTGTCATTCTTGTCAGTACAAACCCCTCGAACAACCGGCAGCGAGCCATCAAAAACCCCTCAAGGAGCCTTACGTGGGCCATCCCTTCCCGATCCGGGAGATCGCACGTCAGGCGGGCCTGAGCGAGGCCACCGTCGACCGGGTCCTGAACGCGAGGGGCGGCGTGCGCGAGAGCACCGCCCGGGAGGTCCGGCAGGCCGTCGCCGACCTCGACCGGCAGCGCACCCAGGTCCGCCTGGTCGGCCGTACCTTCATGATCGACATCGTGATGCAGGCACCGGAGCGGTTCTCCACCGCCGTCCGCGCCGCCCTGGAGGCCGAGCTGCCGTCCCTGCACCCGGCGGTCGTCCGCTCGCGCTTCCACTTCCGCGAGACCGGCCCGGTCCAGGAGCTCACCCGGACCCTGGACCGGATCGCCCGGCGCGGCTCCCAGGGCGTGGTCCTCAAAGCACCGGACGTCCCCGAGGTGACCGCGGCCGTGGGCAGGCTCGCGGAGGCGGGCATACCCGTCGTCACCCTGGTCACCGATCTGCCCGCCACCGCCCGCCTCGGCTATGTCGGCAGCGACAACCGGGCGGCCGGCGCGACCGCCGCGTACCTCATGGGACAGTGGCTCGGCGACCGTCCCGGCAATGTCCTCACCAGCCTCAGCAGCGGCTTCTTCCGCAACGAGGAGGAGCGCGAGATGGGCTTCCGCAGCGCCATGCGCACGCACCATCCCGACCGCACCCTGGTCGAGATCGCCGAGGGGCAGGGCCTGGACGCCACCCAGTACGACCTGGTCCGGGCCGCGCTGGAACGCGACCCGGACATCCGGGCGGTCTACTCGATCGGCGGCGGCAACATCGCGACCCTGCGCGCCTTCGAGGACGCGGGGCGGGAGTGCGCGGTATTCGTCGCGCACGACCTCGACCACGACAACACCCGCCTGCTGCGCGAGCACCGGCTGTCCGCCGTGCTCCACCACGACCTGCGCCAGGACCTGCGGGAGGCCTGCCACATCGTCATGCGCGCCCACGGCGCCCTGCCGCCCGCGGGACCCACGCTGCCGTCGGCGATCCAGGTGGTCACGCCGTACAACATGCCGCCCCAGGCGACGACCGGCTGACACCGGCGGCCTGGGGCGGGCCTTGCGAGGGGCCGTCTCAGTGCTGCAGCGCAGGTGATCCGGTCTGCGCGACCCGTCCGGCGCTGCGGTGGACGCTGACGCCCACGGCCAGCAGCCAGTAGCTGAGGAGGGCGCCCATCAGCGCGGTGGTGCCCCAGCCGTTCGCCGCGTAGAAGTTCGCCGGTGTGTTGCCGAAGAACAAGGACGGTACGAAAGCCAGGTTGATACCCGCGAGGACGTACGCCGACCGGCCGGTCCAGCGGGGCAACAGCCGGGTGCGGGAGACGGCGTGGCCGAAGGCGGTGAGGAACAGCGCCAGCATGATGCGGGAGATCGACCCGTAGAGGATGTAGGTACCGCTGACGTCGACGGTCGGATCGATCGGACGGTCGGCGGCGATGACCGCGCCCGCCTCGAGACCCATGGAGACCAGGGTGATCGTCGCGTAGACCAGCCCCGTGGCGGAGGCCATCGAGCCGACCCACTCGTGGGCGGGGCTCACCCCCCGGACCAGTTCGCGGAAGGCCGTCACGAACACGACCATGAGTGCGAGCGCGACGATCCCGATCAGCAGCCGCGACAGGACGTTCGCGTCCGGCGGCGGGCCCGAGTAGACGAAGTACAGCGGCACTTCGACGATGAGTGCGGCCGCGGCGGCGATGCCCGCGAGGCCCGTCAGGCGCCTGGCGAAGGTTTCGTTCATGGTTTCCCCCGAGTGTCGGTGGGCGGCTCGGCGTCGGCGTGCTTGCCGACACCTTGAAGCCTGCCGTCCCGGGGGTGAGCCGTCCCTGGGTCCAAGAGGCGGATCAGGGGTGGTCCTACCGTCACCCTCCCCGGTGTACGTCCACCCAGGCACCGCTCTCGGCCGACCGCGCCATCGCGTCCAGCGCGGCAGCGCTGTGCACGGCGTCGGTGAGGGTGGCCCCGTGCGCGGTGCCCTCGGCGATCGAGCGGAGGAAGCGGTACGCCTCGATCACCTTGAGGTCGTCGTAGCCCATGGCGTTGGCGGCGCCGGGCTGGAAGGCCCCGTACTCGCCCTCGCCGGGACCCACGTACACCGTGCTGACCGGCTGGTCCTGGTACCGGTCGCCGCGGCTGACGCCGAGTTCGTTCATCCGGCGGAAGTCCCAGAACACCGCTCCCTTGGTGCCGTGCACCTCGAAGCCGTAGTTGTTCTGCTCGCCGACCGAGACCCGGCAGGCCTCCAGGACGCCGCGGGCGCCGGAGGCGAAGCGCAGCAGACAGCTGACGTAGTCCTCGTTCTCGACCGGGCCGAGCTCGCCTCCGGACGCAAGGCTGTGACCGGCCGTGGCGCCGGTGGGGCGGGCCCGCTCCGGCACGAAGACCGCGGTGTCGGCGGTCAGGGACGTGATGTCGCCGAGCAGGTACCGGGCCAGGTCCACGCCGTGCGAGGCCAGGTCGCCCAGCACTCCGCTGCCGCCCCGCTCCCGCTCGTACCGCCAGGTCAACGCGCCCTGGGGATGGGCCGCGTAGTCGCTGAACAGGCGGACGCGGACATGGGTGACCGTGCCGATGCCGCCGGAGGTGATCAGCTCGCGGGCCGCCTCCACGGCGGGCGCGTTGCGGTAGTTGAAGCCGACGGCGCTGTGCATGCCGGCCTTGGCGGCCGCGTCCGCCACCGCCCGGGCGTCCGCCACGGTCAGACCGACCGGCTTCTCGATCCAGATGTGCTTGCCGGCCTCGGCCATCGCGACGCCGATCTCCCGGTGCAGGAAGTTCGGCGCGGTGATGCTGACGGCCCGCACCCGCGGGTCGGCGGCCACCTCGCGCCAGTCCCGGACGGCCGTGGCGAACCCGAACTGAGCAGCGGCCTCCTCCGCCCGCCCCGGGACCTCGTCCGCGACCGTCACCAGCTCCGGGCGCAGGCGCAACTTCGGGTAGTGATGCCGGACGCGGGCGTACGCCTGGCTGTGCACCCGGCCCATCCAGCCGAATCCGACGACGGCGACACCGAGCGTATCCACCATGAGCCCCTCTTTGGACCGGTCCATGAACTGTCCAAGCCACCCTGAGCGGGCTTTCCACAGGTGTCAACCCCTTTGACAAGGCGGCGCGCCGCATGGAACGGTCCACAGCATGAGACAGCCGACGATCCGGGACGTGGCCGAGAAGGCCGGCGTCTCCAAGTCGCTGGTCTCGCTCGTGCTGCGCGGCTCCGACCAGGTCCGCCCCGAGAAGCGGGACGCCGTACTGCGGGCCGTACGCGACCTCGGCTACCGCCCCAACGCCGCCGCCCGCAGCCTCAGCGAGCAGCGCACCCGCACGGTCGGAGTGCTCCTCAACGACCTGCGCAACCCCTGGTTCATCGACCTGCTCGACGGCCTGAACGCCCTCCTGCACGACCAGGGCCTGCACATGCTGCTGGGCGACGCCCGCCTCAACCGCCGCACCGGCCAGGACCTCGCCCGGCCCTTCCTGGACCTCCAGGCCGACGGTCTGGTCGTGGTCGGCACCCTGCCCGACCCGGCCGCGCTGGGGACCGTCGCCGAGCGCATACCGGTCGTCGTCGCGGGCGCCCGCGAGCCCGTCCCGCCCGGCGTCGACGTGGTCGCCGGCGACGACGAGCGGGGCGCCCGACTCATCACCGAGCACCTCATCGGCCTCGGCCACCGCCGCATCGCGCACATCGCGGGCTACGGCGCCGTCGGCGAACTGCGCCGCCGCAGCTTCGAGGCGGCCATGCGCGCCCACGGCCTCGCCGACTTGGCGCTCCTCGAGACCGGCGACATGACGGAGGAGGGCGGCTTCCGGGCCGCCGTACGGCTGCTCGGCCGACCCGGGCGGCCCACCGCCGTCGTCGCCGTCAACGACATCACCGCCGTCGGCGTGCTCTCGGCGGCCGCGGAACTGGGCCTGCGGGTCCCGCACGACCTGTCCGTCACCGGCTACGACGACACGAGCATCTCCCGGCTGCGCCACCTGTGGCTCACCACCGTCGACAACGCCGGCCACGAGGTCGGCCGCCGCGCCGCCCGCTGCCTCCTCGACCGCTTCGAGGGAGCCGGCGGGGCGGGACGGCTCCATCTGGCCGCCCCGACGCTGGAGATCCGCGGCACCACGGCCCCGCCGCTCAAAGACTGATCGCGTACACCTTCGCAGCGTCTTGGCTCCTCGGCGTGGGCGTCGTGCCGGCTGACGCGATCACCAAGTGGTCGGCGACGCAGAACGAGGCGGTGACCGCCCGTCAACCGGGTGGCCACCGCCTCGTTCTCGCGGGTGGGGTCACACCTTGGCCGCGGCGGCCTCCGTGGTCTCGGCGGGGCCGTCGGTGGCCGGCGCCGTCTGCGGGGCGCGGGGCTTCGGGATGAAGGTGGCGAAGAGGAAGGCGAGGAGGGCGGCTCCGGCGCCGATGGCCATGACGACCTTGAAGCCGTTCTCCGAGGGCAGGGGGAAGCCGCCGTAGTCGGTGGTCATCTGGGCGAGGATGACGCCGGCGATGGCGCTGGCGAAGCTGGTGCCCAGGGAGCGCATCAGGGTGTTGAGGCTGTTGGCGGCGCCGGTCTGGGTGGGGTCGACGGCGCCCATGATCAGGGCGGGCAGGGCGCCGTAGGTGAAGCCGATGCCGCCGCCGATGACGCAGGAGACCAGGACGAGGTGCCAGACCTCCGACATGAGCACGATGTTGAGGCTGTAGCCGGCGGCCACGATCAGCGCGCCGATCATCAGGGTGAGCTTGGGGCCCTTGGCCTTGGTGATGCCCGCGGACACGGCGGACATGGCCATCATCACCAGGCCCTGGGGGGCGAGGACCAGGCCGACGGTGAGCATGGACTTGCCGAGGCCGTAGCCGGTGGCCTCGGGCAGCTGGAGGAGCTGCGGCAGGACCAGGGACATCGCGAACATCGAGAAGCCGAGCGCGACGGAGGCGAGGTTGGTGAACAGCACCTGCGGGCGGGCGGTGGTGCGCAGGTCGACCAGCGGCTGGCTGGAACGCAGCTCGTAAAGGCCCCAGGCGAGCAGGATCACAACGGAAGCGATGGCGAGGCCCAGGGTGGTGGGGCTGGTCCAGCCCCAGTCGCCGCCCTTGGAGACGGCCAGCAGCAGGGTCACCAGTCCGGCCGACAGGCCCAGCGAGCCGACCAGGTCGAAGCGGCCGCCGGCTCGCACCTTGGACTCCGGTACGAGCGTCAGCACCAGCGCGAAGGCGACGGCGCCGAGGGCGGCGGAGGTCCAGAACAGGAGGTGCCAGTCCCACTTGTCGGCGATGAACGCCGCGGAGGGCAGGCCGAGGGCGCCACCGACGCCGAGGGAGGCGCTCATCATGGCCGTCGATCCGGCGAGCCGTTCGGCGGGCAGGACGTCGCGCATGATGCTGATGCCGAGCGGGATGACACCGGCGGCCAGGCCCTGCAGGGCGCGTCCGGCGATCATCGGGATGACGGAGTCGCTGAGTGCGCAGACGACCGAGCCGGCGATCAGCAGGACGATGCTGACCAGGAGCAGGCGGCGCTTGCCGTACATGTCGCCGAGGCGGCCGACCACCGGGGTGGCCACGGCGGCGGCGAGCAGGGTGGCGGTGACCGCCCAGGCGGTGTTCGAGGCGGAGGCGTCGAGCAGCTTGGGCAGCTCGGGGACGATCGGGATGACGAGCGTCTGCATCAACGCGACGACGATTCCGGCGAAGGCCAGCACCGCCACGACGGCGTTCGACCTGGACTGGGCGGGCGTCACCGCCTCGGCGGGTCGGGCAAGGGCGTCGGACATGGCAAGAGCCTCCGTCAGGACACAAGGGGGGTGTGGACAACAGTATTGCTTGACTCACTCAAGTTAATCGCAATTGATTGACTTAAGCAAGCGGAAGGTGGGTGTGACGAGTGCCACGGGCGGGGCAGGGCCTCAGGTGGCCGCGGGTTCCTCCAGCCGGTACGACTGCACCGGCAGCTCGGCGACGACTTCGAAGCCGCCCTGCGGGAGGTGCCCCACACGGATGTGGCCACCGACCGAGCGGGCACGCTCGCGCATGCCGATGAGGCCGTAACCCCCGTCAGGGGAAGGCGAGTCGGGCCGTCTGGCGCCCTCGGCGTTGACGACCCTGACGACCAGCCGGTCGTGGGTGTAGGCGAGCCGTACCTCGGCCGAGCCGGTGACGGCGTGCTTGGTCACGTTGGTCAGGGCTTCCTGCACGATCCGGTACGCCGTGAGGGCGGCGCCGGCCGACAGCGGCCGCGGATCGCCGTCGGTGGCGAGGGTGACCGCGAGGCCGGCGTGGCGGAACGAGGACGCGAGGTCCGGGAGCTGTGCGAGGCCGGGGGTGGGCGCCGGTGGCTTGTCGGTGTATGGCGTGTGGGGCATACGCTCTTCGCGATCGGTCGTGTGGGTCGTGGGAACCTTGCTGTCGACGACAGAAGGGGGGTCCACCTGGTGCCTCAACAGGCCGACGGTGGACTTGAGTTCACGCAGCGCCGCGGACGTGGTGCCGGACAGCACTCCGGCGATCCGCCCGGCCTCGTCGGGCCGCGCGGGCAGCATCCGGGTGACCGCGCCGGCCTGGAGGTTCGCCAGGACGAGATGGTGGGCGACGACGTCGTGCAGGTCCCGGGCGATGCGCATGCGCTCCTCGGTGACGCGCCGTCGCGCCTCCTCCTCCCGGGTGCGTTCCGCGTGCTCGGCGCGTGCCTGCACGGCCTCCAGATAGGCGCCGCGCAGCCGGGTCACGGTGCCCAGGGAGGTGGGCAGCAGCAGCCAGGCGGCGGGGCCGAGCAGCTTGAGGACCAGAGGTTCGTCACCGGGGCCGACGATCAGGGCGACACCGACCAGCAAGGCGATGCCGGTGCCGGCGAAGGTGTTCGCGGTCCTGCGGTCGGTGCGGACGGCCAGCGAGTGCAGCGCGACCATCAGCGGCCCCAGCAGCAGGACCGTGAGGATGTAGCCGAGCGCCGAGACGGCCGTCGCGCAGACGACCGCCACGGCCGTCGTCGTGCGGGGCAGGCCGCGGCGCCACAGCAGCGCGGCGCACGCGACCCCGGTGAGCAGGACACCGGGCCACCACGGCACGCCCGGGTCGTGGCCCGGGAGCGTGACCAGGCTGCCCGGCAGCGAGCAGGCGAAGAGCGCGGCGGCGAGCCCGGCGTCGACAGCGTGGGGGCGGGCCGGCGGCAGGCGTTGCGGATTGTCGATCATGGTGTGGGGATTCCCGTCCGGTGCTGTCACCGCGGTGCGGACCGCCACGGGTTCCTGCCGGCCGGAGGCGGCGGCAGGAACCCGGGAAGGTTCGTCACTCGTCGAAGGTGACGACGACCTTCTCCGCGGCGCCCGGGGTCAGTGCGAGCTCGAAGGCCTTGTCCACCTCGGAGAACGGGACCTGGTGGCTGATCAGCCTGGCGAAGCGGTCCTTGTGCTCCGCGAGCTCCGCCGTGACCTCGAAGATCTCGGTCGGGTAGCCCTGGGAGGCGATGAGGGTGAGTTCGCTGCGGAGCATGCCGCCGAGGTCGATGGCGTCGGACTTCTTCTGCACGGCGACCATGACCATCTTGGCCTTCCACTTCGCGGAGTCGACGGCGGCCTGGAAGACGGCGGGCACCCCGGCGGCGTCGATGTAGATGTCCGTGCCGGCGCGGGGCTGGCCGAGCGCGTTGGCGGCCTCGCCGTGCAGCTCGGTCAGGCGCTCGGTGACGTTCTCGGTGGCCGAGTTGATGACCGCGTCGGCGCCGACCGCCAGTGCCGTCTCCAGGCGTGAGGGGATGACGTCGGCGACGACCACGTGCTCGACGCCGCGCAGCTTCAGCCAGATGGCGGCGCCCAGACCGATGGGTCCGGCGCCGAAGACGACGACCTTGTCGCCCGGCTTCGCCTCGGAGCGGTTGACGCAGTGGCGGGCGACCGCCATCGGCTCGTTGAGGGCGGCGACGGCGAAGGGGACGTCGTCGGGGAAGACGGCGACGCTCTTGCCGATCTCGGCGTCCCTGATGAGCAGGTACTCGTCCATGCCTCCGAGGTCGCCGCCGCAGCCGATGATGCCGGTCGGGGACCCCTGCGGATTGACGACCACACGGTTGCCCACCTTCAGGTCGGTGACCTCGGCGCCCACTTCGACGACCTCGCCCGCCGGCTCGTGTCCCAGCGGAATGGCACGCTTCGAGCCGTCCGCGCCGGTGGGCATGCCGCCCAGGTGGAGGAAGAAGGTGTCGGTGCCGCAGATGCCGCAGGCGCGGATCCGTACCAGTGCGTCCTTGGGGCCGGGCACGGGGCGCTCGACATCCACCACGTCGATCTCGTTCTCGGCGCCGGTCAGGACGGACTTCATCGTGGCCATGGAGGGTCTCACTTTCTGGAGGTGCTGGTGACAGGGGGTGTCGTGACAGGTGTTGCCGTGCTCGTGCGAGCTCTGACAGGGCGGGGGAGGACGGTTGCCCGACCAGTTGTCGTCTGTATGCGTCGCCGGGCCGGCGGCGGACGGGGGAGTGCCGCCACCGGCCCGGCGACCGCGCCGCGCCTGTCCCCACAGGTTCGGCGCGAAGGGGGCCGCCTCCGCTGGAAGCGGCCCCGGTCCGAGGTCGTCTTGCTTGACTTAGGCAAGCATAAGCGCATTACTTAAGTCAAGCAACCTTCCGCATATTGCTTAAGTCAGGCAACTACCTCTAAGGTGATCGCATGCCCGCACAGTCGCCCACCGCAGCGCCCGTCTCGACGAACGTGGCCGAGATCGAGCGGTTCCTCACTCGTGTCACCTACCTGGCCGGCCGCGCCCGGCAGCACGAGCGCCTGATGGCCCTGGCCGGACTGGCGCTGGACCGGGCCGCCGTGGCCATCCTGCGGCACATCGCGGAGAGCGAGCCGCTGCGCCCCGGAGTGCTGGCGGTCCGCCTGTCGGTGGAGGCGTCCCATGTCACCCGGCAGCTACGGCAGTTGGAGCAGGACGGGTACGTGGTCCGGGTCGCCGACCCCGACGACCGGCGCGCCCAGCGCATCCAGATCACGGACGCCGGCCTGGCGGCGGTCGAACGCATACGGGAGGTGAGTCGCCGGGGTATGGAGATGGCTCTGGCCGACTGGTCCGAGGAGGACATCGAGCAGCTCGCCGCGCTGTTCCGCCGGATGGTCGGCGACTTCGTGGCCCACGCCGAGGACCGGCTCGACGTTCCCCCCGTCGCCTCCTGACCGAGCGGACCGTCGCCGTGAAGCACAGTCCGCCCACGAATGGTCTCGCCATGTACGGGAATCCCGGCACACGGCCTCCCCGCGGGGACGGCCAGCACCTCCTGGTCGTCGTCGACGATCCCGGCGACACCGAACTGCTCGCCACCACACTGGAGTTGGCCGGCTACCGGGTCGGCACCGCGGGCACCGGCGCCGAGGGCATGGCCCGCCTGGCCCGGCACCGGTTCGACCTCGTGGTGTGGGACACCGGGCTGCCCGACGTGAGGGACCTCGCCCGAGGCCGCCGGACCGCACCCGCGGACCGCCCGCCGCTGCTCTTCCTGGCCGGCTGCGACGCCCTGCAGAGCCTGGTCCCCGAACTGGGCTCGGGGCGCGAGGACTACGTCACCAAGCCGGTCCGGATCGCCGAGGTGCTGGCCCGCGTCCAGGTCCTGCTGCGCGGCCGGCGCCCCGCTGCGCCCACGGGGGTTCCGTGCTACGGCGATCTCGTCCTGGATGACGCCACGTGCCGGGCCGGCCGCGGGCCGCGTCCCCTCGACCTCACCCCCGCCGAGTACCGCCTCCTGCGCCATCTGCTGGCCAACGCCGAGCATGTGCTGTCCAAGGAGCAGATCTGCCGGTACGTCTGGGGCGAGTACCGCGCCGACCAGGCCATCGAGAAGCTCGTCTCGCGGCTGCGGCGCAAGGTGGACCAGGAGGACCCCGCCCTCATCCACACTCGCCGCGGCTTCGGCTACTGGCTCGGCTGCGCCACTCCCTGAAGCGGGCTGCGGGCGTCCTGTGGGACATTCCTGGGAAGATCCATGCCCGCAATACGGCGGACAAAATTGTTGACAATCTTGTCTGGCTAGATTTAGGTTCGACAGGCACTCACTCAGGGAGGGCAACGATGCCGAAAGAAGCCCGTCCGAGCACCGGAGAGCAGGCCAAACAGCACGCGCTCGCGCAGCTGCGGCAGGCGATCCTGCACGGCGACATGGCACCGGCACAACGGCTGGTGGAGAACGAACTCGCCGAGCAGTTCGGGGTGACACGGGCCAGCATCCGTGCGGCTCTGATCGACCTGGAGTCCCAGGGGCTCGTCGAGCGGATCCGCAACCGCGGCTCGCGGGTGCGGGTGGTGACCGTGGAGGAAGCGGTCGCCATCACCGAGTGCCGGATGGTCCTCGAAGGTCTGTGCGCCGCGAAGGCGGCCGTCGCCGCCAGCGACGAGCAGCTCGCCGAACTGACGGAACTGGGCACGGCCATGACCAAGGCCGTGGCCGACGGCGAACCCGTGACCTACTCCGACCTCAACCACGAACTGCACACCAGGATCCGGGAGTTCTCGGGCCAGCGGACCGCCCTGGAACTCCTCGAGCGGCTCAACGCCCAACTGGTGCGTCACCGTTTCCAGTTGGCGCTGAGGCCGGGGCGTCCGCAGCAGTCCCTGAATGAGCATCTGGCGATGATCGAGGCGATCAGGGCCAGGGACCCGCAGGCGGCCGAGACGGCCGTCCGCGCCCACCTCACCAGCGTGATCGAGGCGCTGCGCGTCTGAGCCGCGCGAGGCGGGCGCACACCCGTCCACTCCGGCGAGTGAGCCGAAGGGGCGCGCCGGCATCGAGAGCGTGACCGCGCCGTGGCCCGAAGGGCTGAGCACGGTCGGGGACTCGGCACCGGCTGGAGCGCCCCGGAGGCGAACCGCCCGAACAGAGAGCGATGTGAGCCATGACGCACCCAGGCGCGCCCGCCACCCCACGGTCGACACTCGTCGTCACCGCGCACGCCGGGGACTTCGTGTGGAGAGCGGGCGGAGCCATCGCCCTGTCCGCCTCCCGCGGCGAGAAGGTCACCATCGCCTGCCTGACCTTCGGTGAGCGCGGCGAGTCCGCCAAGGCCTGGCGCGAGGGTAAAAAGCTGGAGGAGATCAAGGCGATACGCCGCGACGAGGCCGAGCGCGCAGCCGCCACCCTGGGCGCCGAGGTCCGCTTCTTCGACGCCGGCGACTACCCGCTGCTCGTCACCCCCGAGCTCACCGACCGGCTCGTCGAGGTCTACCGCGACACCCAGCCCGACATCGTGCTCACCCACCCGACCGAGGACCCCTACAACGGCGACCACCCGGCCGCCAGCCGGATGGCCCTGGAGGCCCGGGTCCTCGCCCAGGCCATCGGCTACCCCGGGCCCGGCGAGATCATCGGCGCCCCGCCGGTCTTCTACTTCGAGCCGCACCAGCCCGAGATGAGCGGCTTCAAGCCCGAGGTGCTGCTCGACATCACCGAGGTGTGGGACACCAAGCGCAAGGCCATGGAGTGCCTGGGCGCCCAGCAGCACCTGTGGGACTACTACACCGACCTCGCCGTCCGCCGAGGCGTGCAGCTCAAGCGCAACGCCGGCCCGAACCTGGGGCTCGCGCACAAGACCATGGCCGAGGCCTACATGCGTCCGTACCCGCAGATCGCGAAGGAGCTGGCATGAGCGGCGTCATCGTCACCAACCCGCCGAAGGCCGACGCGAAGGACGTCGACTCCCTCGCACAGTACGGCGTGGCGACCGTCAGCGAGGCCATGGGCCGCACCGGTCTGCTCGGCCCGGAGATCCGCCCGATCCAGCAGGGCGTACGGGTCGCGGGTACCGCGGTCACCGTGCTCAGCTGGCCCGGCGACAACCTCATGATCCACGCCGCCGTCGAGCAGTGCGGCGAGGGCGACATCCTGGTCGTCACCACCACCTCGCCGTCCACCGACGGCATGTTCGGCGAGCTGTTCGCCACCGCGCTCCAGCGGCGCGGCGTGCGCGGCGTGATCAGCAACGCCGGCATCCGCGACACCCAGGAGTTGCGCGACATGGACTTCCCGGCCTGGTCGCGTGCCGTCTCCGCACAGGGCACCGTCAAGGCCACCGGCGGCTCGGTCAACGTCCCCGTCGCCGTCGACGGCCAGGTGATCCGGGCCGGCGACGTGGTCCTCGCCGACGACGACGGCGTGGTCGTCGTCCCCCGTGAGCGCGTGCGCGCCACCGTGGAGGCGTCCGAGGCCCGCGAGGCCAAGGAGGCCAAGGCCCGCGCCGCCTTCCTCGACGGTCAACTAGGCCTGGACCGCTACGGGTTGCGGGAGAACTTGAAGAGGCTGGGCGTCGCGTACAAGACGTATGACGAGTACGAAGGGGAGCGGTCGTGACCCCCGTGCCCGGGGAAGTGCCCTGCCTGCTGATGCGGGGCGGCACCTCCAAGGGTGCTTACTTCCTTGCCGACGACCTTCCCGCCGAACCGGCCCTGCGTGACGAACTGTTGCTGCGGATCATGGGCAGCCCCGACGAGCGGCAGATCGACGGCCTGGGCGGCGCCCACCCGCTCACCAGCAAAGTGGCCGTGGTCTCGCCATCCGCCGACCCGCGGGCCGACGTCGACTACCTGTTCCTCCAAGCCATGGTCGACGAGCCGGGGGTGAGTGATCGTCAGAACTGCGGGAACATCCTCGCCGGCATCGGACCGTTCGCCGTCGAACGCGGGCTCGTGGCCGCGGGGGAGGAGGAGACCTCCGTCCGTATCCGCATGGTCAACACCGGCGACTACGCGACGGCGACCTTCCCGACCCCTGGCGGCCGGGTGCGCTACACCGGGGACGCCGAGATCTCGGGCGTGCCCGGGACGGCCGCGCCGGTGGTGATCGAGTTCCCGCCCGCCGCCGGTGAGTTGCTCCCGACCGGCAACGTCCGCGACGAGATCGACGGTGTGCCGGTCACCTGTGTGGACAACGGCATGCCGACGGTCCTCATCGAGGCCGTCTCGCTCAAGGTCACCGGCTACGAGGTGCCCGCCGAGCTGGAGGCCGACGAAGTGCTGGCCGACCGGCTCCGTACGATCCGCCTGGAGGCGGGTCGTCTGATGGGCCTCGGTGACGTCTCGAACGCCACCGTGCCCAAGCTCACGTTGCTCGCCCCGCCCAGGAACGGCGGCGTGGTCACCACCCGCACCTTCATCCCGGTGCGGTGCCACACCTCCATCGGAGTGCTCGGCGCGGCGAGCGTGGCGGCCGGCCTGCGGATCGAAGGCAGCACGGGGTACGACCTCGCGGAACTCGACCCCGTCAGTGACCGGGTTCGTATCGAACACCCGACGGGGTTCCTCGACATCGAAAGCAGCCTCACCACCACCCCCGACGGAGTGCCCTCGGCCCGCCGTACCGCCGTGGTCCGCACGGCCCGCAAGATCTTCGACGGCACCGTCTTCCCCCGGTCCGCCGAGACGGCACCGCTTCCCCCGCCCACCCAAGGAGGTCAACGATGACTCCGCCGCTCGGCGACATCGCCCACATCGGCCACGCCCAGCTGTTCACCCCGGACCTGGACGCCAGCGTCGCCTTCTTCACCGACTACCTGGGGCTCACCGTCAACGGGCAGGACGGCGACACGGTCCACCTGCGGACCTTCGACGACTACGAACACCACAGCCTGGTCCTCACTGCCCGCGAGCAGCCCGGCCTCGGCCGGCTCGCCCTGCGCACCTCCAGCGAGGAGGCGCTCCAGCGCCGTGTCAAGGCGGTCGAGCAGGCGGGCGGCACCGGCCACTGGGTCGAGGACGAACCCGGCCTCGGCAAGCTCTACGTCACCATCGACCCCGACGGCCACGAGCACGCCCTGTACTGGGAGAGTGAGCACTACCGGGCCCCCGACGAGCTGAGGCCCGCGCTGAAGAACCAGCCGCAGGCCAAGCCCAACCGGGGCGTGGGGGTGCGGCGTCTGGACCACATCAACTTCCTCGCCGTCGACGTGCTCGCCAACGCCGAGTTCCAGCAAAACGTCCTCGGCGCACGGCCCACCGAGCAGATCCGGCTCGACACGGGCCAGATCGCGGCACGCTGGCTGACGTACACGAACAAGTCGTACGACGTCGTCTACACCTCGGACTGGACCGGCTCGGCCGGCCGGCTGCACCACATCGCGTTCGCGACCGACACCCGCGAGGACATCCTGCGCGCGGCCGACCTCGCCATCGACAACGGCGTGTTCATCGAGACGGGCCCGCACAAGCACGCCATCCAGCAGACGTTCTTCCTGTACGTCTACGAGCCCGGCGGCAACCGCATCGAGTTGTGCAACCCGCTCACACGGCTGGTGCTGGCACCCGACTGGCCGCTGATCACCTGGACCGAGGAGGAGCGCAAGAAGGGGCAGGCCTGGGGGCTGAAGACCATCGAGTCCTTCCATACGCACGGCACGCCGCCGATCGCGTAACCCCCCCCGGGTCTCCGTGCCGCCACGACGATTCTTGATTGTCGATGAGATTGTTGACAAAAACGTTGACGTAAATCAGTGCGGCTCTCTAGCGTCGGGCACCCCGCACGCACGAGAGGAAACAAAGATGTCCTCCTCCCCCCCTGTCCGCCCGCGGCAGCAGACTGGCCCTTCTGGTGGTCGGCCTGTGCTGGCTGGCCGTCCTCTTCGACGGCCTGGACATGTTCATCTACGGCTCGGTGCTGCCCCACCTGCTGGAGACGAAGACCTTCGGCCTCACCCCGGACACGGCCGGTGACCTCGGCAGCTACGCCACCTTCGGCATGCTGGTCGGCGCCCTGACCGCGGGCACGATCGCCGACCGGATCGGCCGCAAGAAGCTGATGGTGTCCTGCGTCGTCCTGTTCTCGCTGGCCTCCGGCGTGTGCGCGATGGCCGACGGCGTCGCGGTGTTCGGCCTCGGCCGGACCCTGGCCGGTGTCGGCCTCGACGGCCTGCTGCCCACCGCGATCAGCATGGTCTCCGACTACGCCCCGCGCGGCCGCGGCGCCCTCGTCATCGGCCTGCTGATGACCGCGCACCACGCGGGCGGCATCCTCTCCGCCTACGTGGCCAAGTGGCTCATCGACCCGGTCGGCTGGCGTGCCGCGTTCTGGGTCTGCGTGCTGCCGCTGCTCTTCGCCCCGGTGCTCGCCAGATTCCTGCCCGAGTCGCTCAGCTTCCTTCTCGCCAAGGGCCGCGGCGACGAGGCCCGCGAGCTGGCCACCCGCTACGACGTCGAGCTGCCAGCCGCCAAGTCCGACAAGCCGGGAGCCGCCGCCCGCTGGACGAACCTGGTGAACCTGTTCCGCGGCGGCGAGTGGATCCAGACCCTGCTGTACTGGCCGGCCTCCTTCGGCGGCCTGCTGCTGGTCTACGGCGTCGCCACCTGGCTGCCCACCCTGATGCGCGCCGAGGGCTACGAACTGGGCTCCGCCCTGTCCTTCGTCGTCGTCTTCAACCTCGGCGGCATCGTGGGCATGCTGGTCGCCGGCCGGGCCGCGGACCTCCCCCACCCTCGGCTTCGCTCGGGCGGGGGGACCCCCACCGGCGCCCCGCGCATCTCGGCGATCTGGTTCGCGCTGACCGCCGCGGGCGTCTTGCTGCTCAGCGTCCACATGCCGATGAGCGTGACGATGATCGTCGTCTTCCTCACGGGCGTCTTCCTCAACAGCGCCCAGACGATGATCTACGCGACGGTCTCCATCCGCTCCACCGCGGACAGCCGGGCCACCGCGGTCGGCTGGACCTCCGGCATGGGCCGCTTCGGCGCCGTCTTCGGCCCGTGGCTCGGCGGCCAGCTCCTCGCCGCGGGCAACGGCGACTGGGGCTTCACCGCCTTCGCCCTCGCCGGGCTCTCGTCCATGGTGTTCATCGGCATCGCCGCGGTGCGCGGCGGCCCGCGGACGCCGAAGAGCGCCGAGCACGAGCTCGTCAGCGCCCATTGAGCAGTGAGCCTCGGGGGAGTGGACGGACGTCGGCCACCGCAGCGGACGCGGGGGCCGGCGTCCCGCGTCAGAGGCCGATGACCAGGTCCGCGGTGGCGACGCCCACAGGACGGACGAAGGCTTCCGCGGCTGCCTTCACGGCCTCGGAAGGGTCCGTGCCCGGCCACAGGTGGGTGAGCAACAGCCGTGCGATGCCCGCCTGTCGGGCGTACCGCCCGGCCAGCCGTGCGGTCAGCAGATACGGCGCGTCCGTGGCGGAGGGAACCCGGTGTACGTACGTGGCTTCGGACAGGAAGAGATCCGCGCCTTCGGCGAGGCGCGGAATGTCGTCGCTGGGGCCGGTATCGCCGGTCGGTTTGTCGAGCGCCAGCACGGCGTCCACGGCCCCGTGCGGCGCGAAGACGGGCAGGGCCGGAGGCGGGCTGTCGCTCAACCCCCGTGCGCGCAGCAGTGGGTTGAGGTCGGCGCAGTGGTCGGGGTGCCCGTGGCTGACCAGGACCGCGTCGACCGCGTCGGCCGTGGTGTGCAGCAGCAGGCGGGGAAACGTGGCGTAACCGGGGTCGACGAGCAGGCGGAAGCCCGCGTACTCGACGAGGTAGCCGCTGCACGCCTGAGTCGCGGTGGGCCAGGCGCCGCAGCCGCCGAGAACCGTCAGTCTCATGGCAGAACCCTGACGGCGGGTCCTGGAAGGCCGGTCGGTGCTCAGTCCCTGCCCGTCTGGTCCTCGGCCGAAAGGTGTTCCACGTCTTGCTTGCCGATGTTGCGGAAGAGATGCGGGATCGGCGACGGAATGCACGTGGTGTCGAATCGGTCCAGCTTGGTCGCCCTTCGGCGGGTTCCGTGGCTCCGGCACGGCCTACAAGGAGCAAGGTGATGGGGTCCTGCGCTTCTCCACGCGCGTGAAGGCCGTCGCCGTCCACTTCGACGCGTGACGCCCGTACCCCAAGGAGGCAACCGTCATGGCTGACGAGACCATCGGCATCGTCGGCGCCGGCATCGTGGGCCTGGCCACCGCCCGCGAGATCGCCCTGCGCCGCCCCGGCACCCGAGTCGTGGTGCTGGAGAAGGAGCACGAGGTCGCCGTCCACCAGACCGGCCACAACTCGGGCGTCGTCCACGCCGGCATCTACTACGCGCCGGGCAGCCTGAAAGCCGACCTGTGCGTACGGGGCGTGGCCCTGCTGCGTGAGTACTGCGGGGAGCGCGGACTGCCGTACGAGGAGATCGGCAAGCTCGTCATCGCCGTGCGCGAGGACGAGCTGGACCGCATGGAGAACCTCTACCGGCGGGCCCGGAACAACCACGTGCCCGACCTGCGGAGGGTCTCCAGGGAGGAGATCAGGGAGATCGAGCCGCACGCCGGCGGCATCGCGGCCCTGCACTCCCCGCGCACCGCGATCACCGACTACAAGGCGATCGCCCGCGAGTTCGCGCGGGACATCGAGACCTCCGGCGGCGAGGTGCGCCTCGACTTCCCCGTCACCTCGATCACCAACGTCCCCGGCGGCATCGAGGTCGCCTCCGGCCAGGACCGGATCCGCGTCGACCGGCTGATCCTCTGCGCGGGACTGCACTCGGACGCCGTCGCCCGGCTCGCCCAGGACAGGCAAGAGCCGCGGATCATCCCGTTCCGGGGCGAGTACATGCTGCTCAAGCCGGAGAAGACGGACCTCGTCCGAGGGCTGGTCTATCCGGTGCCCGACCCGCGCTACCCCTTCCTCGGCGTGCACTTCACACCCCGCGTCGACGGCTCGGTCGAGGTCGGCCCGAACGCCGTCCTGGCCCTGGCCCGCGAGGGCTACCGGCGCGGCCGCATCTCGGCCAGGGACCTGCTCGGCCTCGCCGGCTACCCCGGTACCTGGAGGATGGCCGCCCAGCACTGGCGTACCGGCATCAAGGAGTACCGCGGGTCGTTCTCCACGGCCGCTTTCATGAAGGACGCGGGGCGGTACGTCCCCGGCGTCGGCGTGTCCGACGTGGTGCGCGGCGGCGCGGGCGTCCGCGCCCAGGCCCTGGACCGGGACGGCACGCTCCTGGACGACTTCCGCATCCACCGGGCCGGCCGGGTCACCGCCGTCCGCAACGCCCCCTCGCCGGCCGCCACGGCCTCCATGGCGATCGCCGGACACATCGTCGACGCCGTTTTCGGCGACGCGTGACGGCGCATCACGGCGTATGACGACGCGTGGAGCAATCAGTGAACCCTTGTCTCCCTCAGGAGCGGACGGCCTCCCGTACCCGGCGGGCGATCAAGGCGTACGTCTCCCGCGCCTTGTCGTCGTCCGAGCCGTCATACCCGTGGTCGGACCCGGCCACGTCGTGGTGACCGACCAGGGCCCCGGTCTTCCGCAGCCGGTCGGCGTAGCTCTCGGCCTCCGCCCGCAGCAGGTCCTGCTCGGCCGTGATGACGAAGGCCGGGGCGATGCCCGTCAGATCCGCGGTGTCGGAGGGGTGGGCGGGCGACACCAGCCGGTCGGTGCGCTGCCGGACGTCCGGGACGTACGACGTGTCGAAGATGTCGGCCATCCAGGGCCGCAGCATCGGCCGGTCGACGGCGGCGCGCTTGTGCCGGGCACCGGTCGCGAGGTCCAGCGGGGGATAGTGCAGGACCTGGAGCGCGATCGCGGGACCGCCCTCCTCCAGGGCCTGGCGTGCCACGGCCGCCGCGAGCCCGCCGCCCGCGCTCTGCCCGCCCACGGTGAGGCGGCCGCCGTCCCAGCCGTGTTCGGCGCCGTGCTCGGCGACCCAGCGGACGACCTCGTACGCCTGCCTCGGCGGAGCCGGGAACGGGTGCTGCGGGGCGACCACGTAGTCCACGTTGATCACCACGACCCCCGCCCGAGCGGCGAGGAAGCGGCACAGCGGGTCGTCCATCTCCGTGAGAGCTATGACGAAGCCGCCGCCGTGGAAGTTCACGTGCACCGGCGGCGCCCCCTCGCCGGCCTCGTCCGCCGCGGGCAAGTACACCGCCACCCGGGCCGGGGCCACGGACGTGGGAATCGTCAACTCCTTTACAGCACGCGGGAATTCCGGGAAGCGGGCGTGTGAGGCCGCCGCCGAGCCGCGTCCGCCGGCACGCCGGTCGGCGAGCAGGGTCATCCGTTGCATCGACTTGGCGGCGAGGGTGGCCACCGCGGGCCGGGCCAGGAAAGACATGCCGATTAATTTACTTGACTCAGGCAATAAAAAGCTAGGATGCGGATCTCATCGGGTGGCGCGCACGCCGTCGAGTGCGATGGACAGGACCCGGTCGCGCTGGGCGTCGTCGTCGAAGGTGGTCGCGGTGATGCCCGAGACCATGCGCAGCAGTTCGGTGAAGTCCATGTCCGTGCGCGCCTCGCCGGCCTGCTGGGCCCGTTCGAACAGCGGGCCGCCCGCCGCGTACATGGACTCACGGCAGGCGGCGAAGATCTCCGACTCGTCGTTGAGCGCCTCGCGCACGGCCCGCTTGGTCACCATGTAGCCGGCGAATCGGGCCAGCCAGGCCGTCAGGGCATCCCAGGGCTCCCGGTCGGCGACCTCCTCGGCGACCCGGCACAGGGTGTTGACCTCGTCGGCGTAGACGCTCTCGAAGAGATGGCGGCGGGTGGGGAAGTTCCGGTACAGCGTGCCGATGCCGACGCCCGCGCGGCGCGCGATGTCCTCCAGTGAAGCCTCCGCGCCGTGCTCCGCGAAAGCCTCACGGGCGGCCGTGAGCAGGGCGTCGTAGTTGCGGGCCGCGTCCTTCCGGTGCGGTCGCCGGGACGCGACGATCTCGGTGACGGGGAACGGCTGAGTGGTCACGGCTGCCTCCCTGGGTCGGTTCGGTTGAAGCGGAGATGTGCCTCCGCTACAGTGGAGGCGTACCTCCACTTTAGCAGTGCGGGGTGCGTTCGCCGTGGACGCGTGCGGCCGCACGCGTCTTCCGGTCGGTAGACCGTTCTGCCAGCCCACCGGGCCCTGCCTCACATGCGCCGCCCGCACCCACCATCCCCTCCGCGACCGCCCACCGTGGCCGCCGCCGTCCCCGTGCCCGCCCGCAGGGCGGACCGGGCCGTACGGACGACCGCGGTCAGAGGCTTCGGCCGCACCCTGTGTTCGGAGAGGCTCTTCATGCCCCGCAAGTCCACCTCCACCCGCCTCACCTTCGCGGTCCTCGCGGCCGGTGCCGGCGTGTTCTCCATGCTGCAGTCGCTGATCGCGCCGGCCCTGCCGACCGTCCAGCACGCCCTGCACACCTCGCAGTCCACCGCGACCTGGGTGATGACGGCCTATCTGCTGTCCGCCTCGGTCTTCACCCCGATCCTCGGCCGCGTCGGCGACCTGATCGGCAAGAAACGCACCCTCGTCGCCGTCCTGGTGACCGTGGCGGTCGGCTGCATGCTCGCCGCGCTCGCGCCAAGCATCGGCGTACTGATCGTCGCCCGTGTCGTCCAGGGCGTCGGCGGCGCCCTGTTCCCGCTCTCCTTCGGCATCCTCCGGGACGAGTTCGCCCCGTCCGAGGTGAGCGGCAGCATCAGCAACCTGTCCGCCGTGATCGCCGCGGGCGGCGGCGTCGGCATGGTCGCCGCCGGGCCCATCGTGACCGCGCTCGACTACCGCTGGCTGTTCTGGATCCCGGTCGGCATCGTCGCCGTGGCCACCCTCATCGCCCTGCGCTACGTCCCCGAGTCGCCCAGCAGGGCCGAGGGCCAGGTCAACTGGCTTGGAGCCGCGCTGCTGTCGGCCTGGCTGGTCGCCCTGCTGCTGCCGCTCAGTCAGGCGGGCGTGTGGGGCTGGGGATCCGCGCGCGTGCTCGGCCTGTTCGCCGCCGCCGTCGCGCTGTTCGCCCTGTGGCTGTACACCGAGGCCCGCTCCCGCACCCCGCTCATCGACCTGCGCGTCATGCGACTGCCGGCCGTGTGGACCACCAACACCGCCGCCTTCCTCTTCGGGGCGGGCATGTACTCCATCTGGTCCTTCCTGCCGGGCTTCGTGCAGACGCCCACCTCGGCCGGGTACGGCTTCGGCGCGAGCGTCACCGCCGCCGGACTGCTCATGCTTCCGATGCTCGTCGCGATGTTCCTCTCCGGGGTGCTCAGCGGCCGGCTGGAGCCGGTCCTGGGCGCCAAGACCCTCCTGACGGCCGGTGCCGCGCTCGGCGCGCTCTCCTGCGGCATCCTCACCCTCTGGCACAACGACCAGTGGCAAGTCGCCCTGGTCGCGGGCGTGTTCGGACTCGGCATCGGACTCGCCTTCGCCTCCATGGCCAACCTGATCGTGGGCAGCGTCCCCGCCGACCAGACCGGCGCCGCCACCGGCATGAACGCCAACATCCGCACCATCGGCGGATCCATCGGCGCCGCCGTCACCAGCGTCCTGGTCACCGGCCGCCTCCAGCCCTCGGGCCTGCCGTACGCCTCCGGCTACACCCACGGCTTCGCCCTGCTGGCTCTGCTCTGCCTGGCCGCCGCGCTGGCCGCGCTGCTCGTACCGGTCCGCAGCGGCGGCCGTACGACAGGCAAGGCCCGCCGTGCCACACGTGAGGTGACCGTCGTGGAGCAGGAGACCGTGTCCCACGGCTGACGCGGGCACAGCGGGGCGACCCGCGCGTATGGGGTAGGGTTGACCTGCGCGCTCACACGGGTGGCCTCAAGTGGCCGACAGTGGAGAGCGCACCGGGACGTGGCGCAGCTTGGTAGCGCACTTGACTGGGGGTCAAGGGGTCGCAGGTTCAAATCCTGTCGTCCCGACTTTACGAAGTCGCAGGTCAGGGGCCGTTTCAGAGGAGATCTGAAACGGCCCCCTGATCATTCTTGGGGACCGGTTGGGGACCAGGGCACTTGACTGGGCCAAGGCGCACCTCGTTGCTTGAACGGACCTTCGCCCCTGCGCTGCTGGTGGCAGGCTTTGAAGAACGCCACTCCTGCTTGGACGCCGCCCGGCGCCACGAAGCGGTCGAAGCCGGACGCGACCATGTCGTGGCACGCCTGAGGAACGCAGCGAGTTGACGTTGCCGCCGGGTGAGGGCTTGTAGTGCGTATCACCGGCAGCCGGGCTTGCACCGCGGGCAGAACGCTGATGCCCAGCCCGCCAGGGACAGCCATAGCTGTGACGGTTCCACCTGGCACAGGTCGTAACGACTGTCCAGAGGCGTCCAGTCGATCTGCGGAAGGCTCGTAGGGCCAGGTCAGTGCGTCGCTATCCGGGGGAGACCGTGGCCAGTTCGGGGAAAGGCAGTCCTGCCGATTCGTCACGACCGCCCTCATTCTGGGTGTCTCAGGGCGAATTGGCTGACGGCCCGCAGGAACGGTTTCCTGCGGGCGGCCACCTCGCTCATGCTGCAGCGTCCGCCGGCGCGCCGTGGCCCGCCGTGTCGACCGTGCTCACAGTTTGCGTGGCTCGGCGTTTCTGGCCGGGTCGGTGATCTCGATGCCTGCCGGAATGAAGCCGGTCTGCCCCTTGGTGGCCAGCTCTTCGAGGTGCTGCTGGTAGCGGTCGGGGGAGACGACCTTGACGTTGAACAGCATCCGGGAGTGGTCGACGCCGCACAGCTCGGCGCACTTGCCCCGGAAGGTGCCCTCACGGCTGGGGGTCACTTCGAAGGCGTTGACGTTGTGGCCCGGGAAGACATCCTGCTTCATCAGGAACGGCAGCACCCAGAAAGAGTGGATGACGTCACGGGACGACAGGATGAAGCGGACCTTCTCACCCTTGGGCAGCCACAGTGTCGGGCCGGGCTTGCCGTTCTGCGGGTTGCGGGTGGCGGGGGTGCCGACGTCGTAGACGCCCTCGGCGCCCGCGGGGAAGGCCCTGCTGTACCGGTCCGGAACGATGCCCAGGTCCGGGTCGGCTTTCGCGTCGCCCGTGGCGGTTCTGCCGTCCACGTTCTCGACGTAGTTGAAGCCCCAGCTCCACTGGAAGCCGACCACGCCGATGGTGTGGGCGGGCCTTTCTGAGAGGTCGAGGAGCTTGGCCTCGTCGCGGGCTGTGAAGTAGAAGAGCACGGAGACGATGAGCAGCGGCACCACGGTGTACAGCGCCTCGATGGGCATGTTGTACCGGGTCTGCGGGGGGACCTCGACTTTCGTCCTGGTGCGCCGGTGGAAGATGACCGCCCACAGGATCAGCCCCCACACCAGCGCGCCCACCGCGAGTGCCGCGGTCCACGAGCCCTGCCACAGGGAGAGGATCCGTGGCGCCTCTTCCGTGACCGGGGTGGGCATCCCGAGGCGGGGGAAGTCCTCCCAGGAGTACGTGCAACCCGAAGCGCTCGCCAGGACGAGGCCCGCGGTCAGCACCCGGGGCAGCGCCCGCCGCCTCGGACGCCGCGGGGAGCGGTCACAGCCGTCAGAACTCACGTAACGCCTTCCCGAGGATTCTCGCCGCAGGTCCAAGGTCGGCGACGGCGGCCTCGCGGCCCGTCGCCGACCGCACGCGGGCCGGAGAGTGGATCTTGGGTCTTTATGCGGACAAAACACTACTGGGGTCCGTGTCGGAAGGGTGCCCAACGCGCCGCCGACGCGGTGGCCCGAGGAGTCCCTTTCTGTCCGGTGTTCCTTGATGCAGCAGGGGCCACAGTCCGTCCCCGACCGCGAAGGCGCCGTGCGCCACCGTGACCGTCTCCGCAAGCTCCGCTGCTCTCGTCCTGCTCAAGGGGCCTTCTTGGTAGGTCGGCCGAGTGCCCGAGCCGGGTGCCCTCGCCCCGGGACGAGTTCCACCGTCGTCGTGACCTGGGTGAGGGCGGGTTTCCGCGGCACCGAACCGAACCCGAAGCGCACGGGCGGACCGACCGGTGCCATCGCACCGAGGTCGCCGCCCTCGAATACCGCCGACACCGCGCGGAGCGGGCGCAGATCACGGGGGCCGTACCACTCCCTGCCGCCCCCGCCGGCACTGCCACGGGTCCGCACGCCGGGCAGCAGCACACGGGCGGGAAGGTCCATCATCGCGCTCCATGCCGGACGGCGGGCGAGCGCGCCGGGCACGGCACACAGCAAGAGCCCCGGAAGTCCTCGCCGGCCGGTGGTGAAGCGCAGGACGAGTGAGCCTGCGGTGACGGTCCAGGTGTCGCCGTCGACGCTCACACGGACCGGGACGACACACACGGTGTCGAAGACGTAGGTCGCGCTGACGAAGTCCGCCGTCTCCCGCGTGGGGGCCATCAGCACCCGTTCCCCGTCGGCCCGCTCCAGCATCACATCGCTGAAGGGCCCGAACGGCGACCGAGGCCAGTGTCCGAGCACGACGCGCGTCCCGGAGGACGTGCCCAGGCCCGCGATCCACCCGTCGAAGCGCAGCCGCGAGCGCTGCCTCGTTCCGCTGAGAATCCGGCTCATCGGCTCATCGGTTCCCACCACGTTGCTTCGCTCCGTACGCCACCACAGGCGGCGAGTCCCCCACCGGAGACCACGGAAACGCGCAGGGTACGGGCCTGGGGGCCCGCTGCCTCCGAACTCGACCGCTCAGCCGTGCTGGTCCTTCAAGCGGCAGCAGCCGCAGGTAGTGGCCGGGCAGGGGAAGTGTTACGGCGGATGGCCATGGCGAGGTTGGCGTTCAGCCCGGCCGAGGTGTTGAGCCGTGAGGCTGCCCGGCTCCGGTGGCACGGGTCCGGCCTGGATGGCAGCGTGGAGTGCGGAACGTCTGCACGCCGCCGGACGGGGCCGGCATTCAGCCGAGACGGAGAACGCCATGTCGTTGGTCGAGAAGCTGCTCGACGCGTACCCCGCTGAGACGGGAATGCCGCCCAGGCTCCTGGGGGAGGCGGTCGACAAGTTGTACGAGTGCGCGGGTGTCTGTCTCACCTGCGCCGACGCGGCAGCCGCGGAGCAGGACCCGGAAAAGATCGTGATGTCCATCAAGTGCGTGCGGCTCGACAACGACTGCGCCGACCTGTGCACCGTTGCCGCCCGAATCCTGGCCCGGCAGACGGGCTACGACGCACCGACGACGATGGCCGTCATCGAAGCGACCCGCACGGTACTGCGAGCGAGTGCGGACGCCGCCGAGGAGTTCGAGGAGATCCCCTACTTCGGCTTGTCCGCGAAAGCCTGCCGCGAGACGGAGAAGCTCCTCGATCAGCTGGTCCAGCAGATGGACTCGAGCGAGGCGGCCGAGGGCTACCCGACGTCACCGCCCAGCGCGACGACCCCGGCCGGAGCGTCGATGAACAGCGGAGCGCGGACGGCGGAGGAAGCCGACATGTCCGAGGACGAGCTCCGTGGGATGCACGTGGACGAACTGCGCGAGATGGCCGGCGAGAAGGGTCTCAGCGGGGTTCACAAGATGCGCAAGGAAGAACTCATCGAAGCCATCAGAGGCAAGCGCGGCTCGTAGGGCATCGGCGCAGAGGCTTGAATGTGCCGCAGCCCTGCCAGGCGTCCTGCGTCGCGAAGTACCGCTCGCAGGAGTCGAGCTTCTCGGGGGACGCCACCCGCATCGGCCCGTAGTGCTCGCCGACCTCCATCACGGTCGGCGAGCCGGGACTGTCGGCGGGCCACCTGGGCAGACCTCCCTGAGCCTCGGCGTTCCGCGGTACCCCGCAGACGTCACCGCCGTCCTCACCGGCGTTGCACGCACACTCGCGCTGCGCCTCCCTCGCCCTGCCCGTTACGGCAGGGCCCCCACGGGACCGGCCCTGACCGATTCCGGCTTCCCTGCCCATGGGCCGGGCGGCGGGAAGCGGTCAGGGCCAATCCCGTGGGGTGAACCCCGGGGCCGCGGGGTCAGGCTGCCTGGCCGACCTCGACCTCGTCGAGGCGCTTGGCCCTGGGGATCAGGAGCACGAGCACCGCGCCCAGGGCACAGCATCCGACGACCAGCCAGAGCCCGTTGGTGAAGCCGGTGTCGAGGTAGAACTGGGTGCCCTTGAGGACGGCCCCGTGCTGGGCCATCACGACGAAGGCCAGCTGGGAGACGACGATCTGTGCGACGCCCTGGCCGAGGGTCTGGACGCCGTTGGCCAGCGCCTGCTCCTCGGGCGTGACCACCTCGATGATCATGATGGGCACGATGGCCATGACCATGCCGGTACCCAGCCCCGCGATCAGGCCCATCTCCACGATCTCCGCGGCGCTGTGGTGCAGTTGGGTACCTATGCCGTAACCGAGGACCGTGAGCGCGGAGCCGGTACCCAGGAGGATCCGCGCATCCACCCGGCGGGCGAGCAGACCCGTACCGACGGCCGCCACGATGATCATGGCGCTGATCGGGCTGGTGACGATGGCGTTCCGGGTCCCGGACCAGCCCAGGCCCTCGGAGACGGTGGGGATGTTCGGCATCAGGATCAGCAGCTGTATCACCACGCCGACGGCGCTGAGCGAGCCGGCCGCGATGGACGTCGCCAGCAGGACGGTCCACACCGGACGACGCCGCGTCATGGACGGCGGGAACAGCGGTTCGGCGACCCGGCGCTCGACGAGCACGAAGACGACCAGAGTGATCAGCGCCCCGACGACCCAGGAGGCGAACGTGCCGCTGCCCCAGCCCCAGTGGGATCCCTGGCCGATGGCGTAGACGATGGCCGTGACGCCCCCGCCGAGGAGGATGCCGCCGATCCAGTCCATCCGGCCGCCCGCCGCGCGGATCGGGCTCTCCGGCACGAAGGCGGCCACCAGCACGAAGCTCACAGCGGTGCTGATGGCCATGAACCACAGCACGCCGCGGAAGCCGTAGTCGTCCAGGAGCCAGCCGGACAGGAACGGCCCGCCGAAGGCGACGAGGCCGACACCGCCGGCGAGAATCCCGCTGGCGAGTCCGACCCAGCGGCGCGGGAACACGTCCCGGGTGATCGCGTAGGCGAGCGGGGCGGTGGCCGCGTAGATGCCCGCGATGCCGCGCCCGATCAGCAGGGTGCGGTAGTCGGTGGCGACGGCGGCGATCAGGTCGCCGACGAAGCCCAGCCCGGTGGCGACCAGCAGGACGCGCTTCTTGCCGAAGAGGGCCGCGGCCTTGACCGCGAAGGGCAGGAAGAACGTCCCCGTCAGCAGGGTCATCAGGGTGAACCAGGCGATCTCGGTGGTCCGGAAGTGGATCGCCACCTCGGCCTGTGCGATGCCGGACAGCGCGGCCATGAGCGCGACCAGTTGAACGGTCCACACAAGGGCGACGACGACGAGCACGTTGCGCGGGGTGGAGCGGGATCCCTCTTCGGTCTGCGGGGGCGGGATCTGTGTCTGGGACATCGGCGGCCTTCCGTGGGTGAGCGGAGGTAGGGGAGTGGCTCTGGTCCAGGCGGCGTGGGGGACGTCCGGCGCAAGATCGGTTCATGCCGGTCGCACCGGCGCGAGCGGCTACAGGTCCGGGATGTGCGGTCCCCGGGGGCAGTGCGTGGCGGTCACGAGCGCCGGCATACGTGCCTCCCGTCTGCGGCTCCGGTGCGGCTGTCCGGTAAAATAGACCTAGCGGTCGGTACAATCAATGGAGTGCGCAGAAAAGGCGGGCCGGGCGCCGGGAAGTCTCCCGAGGCGGCTCTCGCCGGCGCTACGACCTGCGCGTTCCCCTCCTTGCCGGCGGACTCCCCGGCAGGGGGCGCCCTGCTTCTGTCCCGGTCACCGGGAAGCATGGGCCGCGTCCACGGCTCAACACTGGTTGGCCCGAAGTCCACCGCCGCCTCTTGATGACCCATCAGGGCCGGGCATCGCCGGGCGGTGGCCCTTCCGCTTACCGGGGTCTTCCACTCCGGAAATCCCTCTGTAACCGTTCCTAAAGACTGAGCGGGAGTGAGTCCTGTTGCCAGACCTCTTGCTCAGCCGGGTGTCCCGAACGGTGTTGGGCACCCTGGTCGCCCGCTTTCGCTCCACTACCGGGCGGCGCGCATCTGGTGCGCGGTCCGGGCAGGTGGGGGCGGGCTTCCTCACGCCGCCGGGTCTCCGGTCGGGCCTGGGCGGTCCGATGCCCACCACGATCACTCTGGTCGTCGTGGGGCGGTGTCGTCCGTCGCCGGATCGGGTGCCCGAGGGCGCGTCGCCCGACCGCGATGCTCGCCGCATCGTGCCGGGAAATCTTGCGAGTCGGTGTGGTCAGTGGTTTCTGCCAGTGCTGGGCACCCCTGCGGCTGGTGTAGGCGGGGTCGACCGCGACGACGGCGACGTCCTGTTCGGCGGCCATCGACACCAGCCGGGCCTTGAGCTTCGCGGTGGGGAAACGGGACAGCAGCCGCCTGAAGCGTTTGTTGCGGCCGTGCTGCTCGCGGCCCTTCTCCGCCGTGAAGTCGAGGTCTTCGATGGCGATGGCGGCGGCGCCGCACCGGCGGGTGTGGTGCAGCAGCCGGGTCAGCGTGTGCCGGATCTGCGCGTCCCGGTGCTCGGTGCTGCCGGTCAGGTCGTAGAAGAACCGTTGTGGTTCGCCGACCGGGTTGCCGTGCACGTCCAGGTGCCAGGCGGCGAGGTGGTCGTCGTTCATGTCC
>NZ_JBIAHG010000027.1:0-86449 GCF_042870385.1 Streptomyces sp. NPDC006602
TGACCTGCAGCGGGGGGGGGGGGGGGGGCCCCCGGGGGGCGGCCGGGGGGGGGGGGGGGGGGGGGGGGTGGGTGGCGGGGGGGGGGGGGGGGGGGGGGGGGGGGGGGGGTTTTCTCGCCCCCGCCGCCCCTTCCCGTCCCGTCCCCAGGGGGCTGTGCCCCCTGGACCCCCGGGACCTTTGCCCACCCACCACCCGACTCGGTGGGTGGAGAGGTGGATCTCGAGAACAGTCCCGTCCCTCAGAACGTCGCCCGGATCTCCCCCACCACCCGGCCCCCGCCCTCCAGCGGCGCCCGTCCGATCCGTTCCACCACCGGCGAGTCCACCCCCATCAGTTCCAGCGCCCGCCCCAGCACCGGACCGAGCGCCCGCCCGCCGCCGTCCTCCACCTTGAAGGCCAGGGCACGGCCGTCCGGCAGGGCGACCGCCTGGACCGCCTCCGCGCCCATCTTCGAGAGGGTGCCCGGGACCTCGCGCATCAGCCAGGTGTCGGGGCGACGGGTGCCGGCGACGTACTCGGGGTGGGCGCGCATGGCGTCCGCGACCCGGCGTTCCGCGGTGCCGGGGGCGGCTC
This sequence comes from Streptomyces sp. NPDC006602, assembly GCF_042870385.1. Taxonomy (NCBI): domain Bacteria; kingdom Bacillati; phylum Actinomycetota; class Actinomycetes; order Kitasatosporales; family Streptomycetaceae; genus Streptomyces; species Streptomyces sp. NPDC006602. Next base: position 575 of record NZ_JBIAHG010000027.1, read on the forward strand.
GGACGAAGGTGCGGTAGGCGCGGGCCAGGCCGGTCAGACTGATCGCCATCAGGGGCGCCCCGCAGCCGTCCGTACCCACCGCGGCGACCTTCTCGCCGGCCGCCTCCTCCACAACCGTGTGGATGAGCTGCTGCAAGGGATGGTCGGTCGCCAGATACGTCTCCAGCGGCCAGTCGCGCAGCGCGCACACCGCCAGCATCGCCGTGTGCTTGCCGGAGCAGTTCATGGTCACGCGGGAACGCACCGCGCCCGACGCCACATACGTCTCGCGCTCCTCGGCGTCCAGCGGCAGATCGGGCGGGCACTGGAGCAGGGAGGCGTCCAGCCCGTGTTCGTCCAGCATCTTCTGGACCAGGTCGCGGTGGAAGGTCTCCCCGGAGTGGCTGGCCGCGGCCAGCGCGAGTCGCTCGCCCGCCAGGTCCAGGCCCGCCCGCAGCACGCCCGCCGCCTGCATCGGCTTGTTGGAGGAGCGCGGGAAGACCGGGGACGTCACATCGCCGAGTGCCAGCTCCACGGCCCCCTCCGCGTCCAGCAGGACCAGACTGCCCCGGTGCCGCCCCTCGACGAACCCGGAGCGCACGACCTCGGCGAGGACCGGCGGTATGGCAGGGAGTACAGCGGAACGGGACTCGGACCTGGCAGACGACTCGGGCATCGGCGGTGGCCTTCCGGAGATCGGGGGATCGGGTGACCCACCCGGGCTGCGGGCCCCGGGATCACCGGTCGGCCGCCGCCTCAGGTGAGCAGGTCGTCGACTTGAGCTTCCCCTTCACGGTACCTGCGGGCGATCTCCGCGCTGCAGTCGTCGGCCGTGCGCTGCAGCCGCTGCCGACGCCGGGACACCTGCTGCTCGTACCGCACCAGCCGGCCCATCGCGGTGTTCAGCTCCAGGTCGGTCCGCGCCCGCAGGTCCGACAGCTCGACCTCGGCGAGCATCTCCGCGGCCAGCAGCCGGTACTCCTCGCTGTGCGGGGTGCCCAGCGTCACATGGCGGGCGGAGGATCGAATCCGGGCCGGGGCGTCGGCGAGGATCTCCGACAGCCGGTCGACCACGGCCGCCGCCCCCGCGGGGGACCGCCGGGCCAGCTCCGCCCGCAGGATGTCGATACGGCCCTGCAGCAGCCGCCGTACGTAGCTGAGGTCGGCCTCGTCCCGCTGGGCGTCCCGGCGCAGGGTGCGCAGCTCGGGCAGGCTCAGTACGGCCAGAGGGGGCTCCGACGGGTCCTTGGGCAGCAGCGGGCTGCCCGTGCGCTGCAAGGGGGGCCGCTGGGTGCCCAGCCGCCCCTCGGTACTCGGTGTGCTCATGTGCCTCTACCGTCCCCTCGACCGGATGTGGAAGCATCGTGCCACCCCAAGTGGCCGCTATGTGACCGAGTGCCCCCGATCAGCCCCAGATGGGCGGTTAAGCATCAAAAAAAGGCACGTGCAGAGCACCGCGGGCCGCCCGGCATGATGGTCCCATGCGTGCAGTGGTGCAGAGGGTGGACGGCGCGAGCGTCGTCGTGGACGGCGAGACGGTCGGGGAGATCGACGGCGAGGGACTGTGCGTCCTGGTCGGCGTGACCCACGAGGACACCAAGGAGAAGGCGGCCCAGCTCGCCCGCAAACTCTGGTCCATCCGCATGCTGGCCGACGAGAGGTCATGCAGCGACATCGACGCCCCGCTCCTGGTCATCAGCCAGTTCACCCTCTACGGCGACGCCCGCAAGGGCCGCCGCCCCACCTGGAACGCCGCCGCCCCCGGCGACGTCGCCGAACCCCTCGTCGACGAGGTGGTCGCCCACCTGCGCTCCCTGGGCGCGACGGTTCAGACGGGCCGCTTCGGCGCGAAGATGCGGGTGTCGCTGACGAACGACGGCCCGTTCACCGTGCTGATCGAGATCTGAGCACCAGAAAACCCGGGCCCCTAGGGCTCTACGACGACTTCCTGGGCGGCGGCGGTCGTGTCGGCCAGCAGCCGCGCGTCCAACGGCACGTTCCGCTTCACCAGCGCCAGCGCGATCGGGCCCAGCTCGTGGTGTCGTACGGACGTCGTGATGAAGCCGATCTTGCGGCCGTCGGCGCCCTCGTCCGCGAGGCGGATGTCCGTGCCGGCGGTCGGGAGGTGGACCTCGCTGCCGTCGAGATGGAGAAAGACGAGCCTCCTCGGCGGCTTCCCGAGGTTCTGCACCCGGGCGACCGTCTCCTGGCCGCGGTAGCAGCCCTTCTGGAGGTGCACCGCGCTGCCGATCCAGCCCAGCTCGTGCGGGATGGTGCGGTGGTCGGTCTCGAAGCCGAGGCGGGGGCGGTGGTGCTCGACGCGCAGCGCCTCGTACGCCAGGATCCCGGCCGCGGGGCCGGTCTTCTCGGCGTACGACTCCAGGTCCGCGCGCGGGAGGAAGAGATCACGGCCGTACGCCGTCTCGCGTACGACGACGCCCTCGGGCACCTCGGCGATGGAACCGGCCGGCAGGTGGACGACCGCGAAGTCGGCGGTGCGATCGGCGACTTCGACGCGGTAGAAGAACTTCATCGACTCCAGGTAGGCGATCAGCGCCTCCTGGGTGTCGGGCTCGACGTGGATCCAGACCGTCGCGCCGTCGTCCACCAGGTACAGGGCGTGCTCGATGTGGCCGTGCGCGGACAGGATCAGGGCCTCGGTGGCCTGCCCCGTCGGCAGGTCGCTGACGTGCTGGGTGAGCAGCAGGTGCAGCCAGCTCAGCCGGTCGTCACCGGTGACGGTGACGACCCCGCGGTGCGAGAGATCGACGAAACCGGTGCCCTCGGCGAGGGCGCGCTGTTCGCGGAACAGGTCGCCGTAGTGGGCGGCGACGCCTTCGTCCACACCCTCGGCGGGGACGGCTCCGGGCAGGGACAGCAGAGGGCTCTTCATACGCATAAGCCTACGACTCGGTAGTTGAACTCTTCAGGGAGCAGTCCTCGCACCGGCCGAAGATCGCGAAGTGCTTCATGTCGGTCTCGAAGCCGAACTCCTTGCGGAGCTTGGCGGTGAACTCGGCCGCCACCGAGATGTCGGCCTCGATGACGTTCGTGCAGTCGCGGCAGACCAGATGGATGTGGTGATGCCGGTCCGCGAGGTGGTAGGTCGGCGCCCCGTGCCCGAGATGGGCGTGGCTTACCAGCCCGAGTTCCTCCAGGAGCTCCAGGGTCCGGTACACGGTCGAGATGTTGACCCCCGACGCGGTCTTCCTCACCTCGATGAGGATGTCGTCGGGGGTCGCGTGCTCCAGGGTGTCCACGGCTTCGAGCACGAGCTGACGCTGCGGCGTCAGCCGGTAGCCACGCTGCCTGAGGTCGCTCTTCCAGTCGGTGCTCACCACACCACAGAGTCTAGGACCACTTGGGCGGTGGGCCCGATGGAAGAGACGTGAGAGACCTACTTGAAGAACGCGATGCCGTCGTCCGGCATGTCGTCGGGGAGGGCCTTCGCCCAGCGCTCGACGTCCTCGGGGGTGACGACCTTCTTCAGGTGGGCCGACATGTAGGGGCGCAGCTCCACCTCGGGGGTCTGCTTCTCGCCGACCCACATGAGGTCGCTGTTGACGTAGCCGTACAGCCGCTTGCCGCCGGTGTACGGGCCGGAGGCGGCGGTGCGCGCCACGGCGTCCGTGACCAGGTCGATCTGCGGCTTCTTGGCGGCCAGGTCGCCGTACCAGATCTCCACGACACCGTCGTCGCGGACCATGGTGACCTCGAGCTTGCGGTCGGCGTCGATCCGCCAGAAACCGGACTCGGACTCCAGTGGCCTGACCTTGTTGCCGTCGTTGTCGAGCACCCAGGTGTGGGAGCGGTACTCCAGGAAGTTCCGGCCGTCGTGCGAGAAGGTGACCTCCTGTCCGAAGTTGCACTTCTCGGAACCGGGGAAGTCGTGCACGCCGGCGCCCGCCCAGTTGCCGAGCAGGAAGACGAGCGGGACCAGGTCCCGGTGGAGGTCGGACGGGATCTCGATCATGAGCAGCAGTTCCTAGACGTGGGTCAGCGCTGGCCCTGGTACAGCTTCTTCACCGTCAGTCCGGCGAAGGCGAGCACGCCGACGCAGACCAGGACCAGCAGGGCTTCGAAGACAACCTCAAGCACGGAGTGCTCCTTGGACGGGTGTGAGCGGGACAGAGCCGGGCCCCAGCTTACGCGGCCGGGGCCCGGCTCTCTCCGTGAGGTCGCCCTCGCGGACGTCACCCCAGCAGCTGGCTCTGCAGGGTCACCGTCTGCTGGAACGGAACGGGGTTCGCCGTGCCCTTCCGGGACTGGACGATCAGGGCGAGGACGTCACCGGCGGCCACATAGGCCTGCCGGACCTGCTCGGCGCCGTACGGCTTCGACTCCGTGTACGCCGAGCGCTGGATGTCGTCGACCCGGGCCGACGCCGGGAAGTCCTCGTCGAAGACGGAGGAGCCGGCACCGCGCAGCAGGCGGCCGGGGCTGCTGTACGGGGCGATGTCCGTGGAGAACGCCTTGTCCACGACGGCCGCGGTGTCGAAGTGCAGCAGGTAGATCCGCGTGCGCGTGCCGTCCTCGGCGGTCCACCCGCGGGCCGCGATGTGCCGCAGACCGTCGTCGACGAGCTCCTGCCGGAACTCCTCGCGCTCCTCCGGCTCGTACGCCGCCAGGAAGTCCTTGGTCGCCAGCCAGCCGTCCGCACCGCGCAGCGCCTTGTCCTCGGTGGCTCCCACGGGGGCGGGCAGGAGGAGGGCCCGCAGGTCGGCGTAGTGCGCGCCGGCCTTGTTCGCCTCGTCGAAGGGCTCCGGGCTGCCCGACGGCAGCGGCGGCTTCGCCAGCTCCGGGTAGTCCCACCGCCCGTCCGACTCCGTCGCGAGTCCCGGTACGTCCGTCCGCTCCATCCGCGTGATCCCGTACGCCGCCGAGGCCCCGACCGCCGCGAACACGACGACGGCGGCGGTCCAGCGCAGGACCGCGCGCAGGACTCGGCGGTCCTTGGGGGCCGGGGGTCCGTAGGGCTGGGGTGGGGGCAGCAGGGGCTGCGGTGCCGTCGCCGTCGGTTCAGGCGCCGTCGGCTCCGGTTCCGTCGGCTCCGGTTCCGTCGGTGTGGGATCCACAGCCGTCGGTTCCGTGGTCCGGGGCTGCTCGGTCATACCGCCTCCCCCGGCTCGGCTATGCGGTCGAGCTGCTCGGCGAGGAGCATCGCGACTCCCTTGGTGTCGAGTGGCTTGACGCCGTCGGCGGTGGCGGTGAGCAGGACGTCACCCTGGTAGGCGGAGCAGTACATGCTGTCGAGGTCCTCGTCGGCGTCCTTGGGCGGCAGAAAGCACTCGGCGTTCTTGTGGCCCTTGATCGCGGGACCCTTGCGGAAGACGTCCAGGGCGTCGAGAAACTCGTTCTGGAACGTGGCGATGTCCCGCACGGCCGCCTGGCTCTCCATCTGCGCCAGCACGATGCTCACCGTGTAGGTGCCGTCGTTCTCGCTGAGGGGGTCGGCGTCCGAGCTGAGGTAGCTGCGCATCGCCATGCCCGTGATGCGCTGCCGGTCGATCTCCTTCTCCAGCTTCTTGCGCCGGCTGCGCGGCAGGTCACTCAGCGACTCCTTGCGCAGGGCCGTCGCCTGGGCCCCGCTGAGCTGCGCGTCCGAGCCGTACTCACCGAGGTCGGGGCCACGGGTCCAGCCGTCGGTGCCGTACGGCACCAGCACGCCGGCGAGCCCCTTGGCGGTGGCCGCCTTCTCGTCCTCGGACGTGGTCTTCGGGAACGTCCAGACGGGGGCGCCGGCGTCACGGTCGGCGTCGTTCACGGTGACCACGGTGTAACCGACCCCGGCGACGACGGCACCGACCAGCACCAGGGACCCGGCCACGGCGGCGATACGGCCACGGAGGAAGGGCTTCTTGGCGGGCGGCGGCGGGACGGGGACGCCGTAGGCGTCGAACCCGACGGGCTCCGAGGGCCCGCCGGATTCGGAGTGCTGGACGAATTCGACGGGCCCCAGCTGGGCGCTCGCCGCCTCCGTCCCCGCCCTGGGAACCGGCTCGTTCTGGTTCTCGGTCACAGCCGCTCCATCTGCCGCTCGGCGAGGTCCATGATCTTCTTCTTGCTGATCGGCTTGGTGTCGTAGATCCAGATCTCCATGGCGATGTCACCGCGCCAGGCATGGGCCTCCGCGCTGTAGAGCGGCAGGTATCCGGCCTCGGTCTCGGGATCGGTGTGGACGTACGCCATGCCGCTCCCAGTGCCGGGGACGGTCCAGCTGTCGGTGGCGTCCTTGTCCTCCGCCCAGTACTGGCTGTTCTCCACCGCGTCGGCGGCCGCGGGAGACTCCTCCTGGCGGTACTGGATCAACCGGATCTCCAGGGTGGTCGTGCCGGACTCCCAGCCGGTCACGGCCGCCCGGCGGAACTCGTCGCCTACGAGGTCGCCGAAGATCTCGTCCGGCTTCTCGTACATGTCGGCGTAGCCGGCCAGGTCCATCCAGCCGTCGGAGCCGGCCAGCCAGTCGGCCTTCTTCGCCCCGCCCGGCTTCTTCAGCAGCAGCTTGCGCAGGTCGCCGTCGGTCTTCACCCGGCGGTCCTGGGCGGCGGACAGCGGCTCGGGCCCCTTGCCCTTCGCCTGCGGCAGCGTCGGCTGCGAGAGCGAGGGCAGCTTCGTCGGCTCGCGGTCCGCCTGCACGAGGTAGCCGCCGCAGGTGCCGGCGACCAGGCCGAGGACGGCGGCGCCGACGATCAGCAGTGCGGTGCGCCCGCGGCGGCGTCGCCGGGGCGTGACCTGCGCAGCGAGCTGCGCGGGCGGAGCAAGTGCGTCAACCGGAGCAACCGGGGCGACTGGGGCGTCGGCTACTTCTTCGGGTACTTCCAAGACGTCCCCCCACAGAACGTGAAGTGCGCATTCCGTATGCGCGCTCACAGGAGACTCATGGTCAAACTACGGAGTTGTAAGGGAGTTGATTACGATTCGGTCATGGCGAAGAAGCTCGTGATCAAGGTGACGGCGGGGGCGGATGCCCCCGAGCGGTGCTCGCAGGCGTTCACGGTGGCGGCGGTGGCCGTGGCCAGCGGCGTCGACGTCTCCCTGTGGCTGACCGGCGAGTCCGCGTGGTTCGCCCTCCCGGGCCGGGCGGCGGAGTTCGAGCTGCCCCACGCGGCCCCGCTCCCCGACCTCCTCGACTCGGTCCTCGCGGCCGGCCGCGTCACCCTCTGCACCCAGTGCGCGGCCCGCCGGGACATCACGGAGAAGGAGGTCATCAAGGGCGTTCGCATCGCGGGCGCCCAGGTGTTCATCCAGGAGGCCCTGGGCGACGAGACACAGGCGCTCGTCTACTGAGACAGCGGTCTCGCCGGACAGCCGGACCGGCTGATTACTGCTGCCGCCGCCGCTTGCCGTCCAGTTCGTCCCACCACTCGTCGGACTTCGGGTCGCCGGAGGGGTCGTCCCACCAGCGGTCGTCGGGGCCGCGGCGGTTGGCGACCATGGCGGCGACCGGCGGGATCAGCATGGCGACGACGCACATGCCGACGGCCACGGGGACCGACCAGAGGCGTACGACTCCCCAGGCCAGGACGAAGAGGCCGATGCAGGTCCCCATCATGGCGAAGTACACGTGCCGCCGTCGTGCGTACATGACTCCAGGGTAGGTCCGTGGGCCGGGCATGCCGAAGGGCCGCACCCCAGGGGTCCAACCCGTGGGTGCGGCCCTTCTGCCGTTCGTGAGGCGTCCGTTGCTGAGGCGTCGCCTCAGACCGCGATCGCGACCTCCGCGAGGCCGCCCTGCTGGGCGACGACCGTGCGGTCGGCGGTGCCGCCGGGCACGAGGGCGCGCACGGTCCAGGTGCCCTCGGCCGCGTAGAAGCGGAACTGGCCCGTCGCGGAGGTCGGGACCTCCGCGGTGAACTCGCCGGTCGAGTCCAGCAGACGGACGTAACCGGTCACCGGCTCGCCGTCGCGGGTCACCTGACCCTGGATGGTGGTCTCACCGGGCTTGATCGTCGAGGCGTCCGGGCCGCCGGCCTTCGCTCCACACATGTCGTACTCCTGAAGAGGTCTTGAAAGGTCGGTCGGGGGATCTACTTGTTGGCGCCGAGCTCGATCGGCACGCCCACGAGGGAGCCGTACTCGGTCCAGGAGCCGTCGTAGTTCTTGACGTTCTCCACGCCGAGCAGCTCGTGCAGGACGAACCAGGTCAGCGCGGAGCGCTCACCGATGCGGCAGTAGGCGATGGTGTCCTTGGCCAGGTCGACCTGCTCCTCGGCGTAGAGCTCCTTGAGGTCGTCGTCCGACTTGAAGGTGCCGTCGTCGTTGGCGTTCTTCGACCACGGGATGTTGCGGGCGGACGGGACGTGACCCGGGCGCTGCGACTGCTCCTGCGGCAGGTGGGCGGGGGCGAGGAGCTTGCCGGAGAACTCGTCGGGCGAACGGACGTCGACCAGGTTCTGCGAGCCGATCGCGGCGACGACGTCGTCACGGAAGGCGCGGATGGCCTTGTTCTGCGGCTTGGCCTTGTAGTCGGTCGTGGGGCGCTCGGGCACCTCTTCGACCAGCTCGCGGGCGTCCAGTTCCCACTTCTTGCGGCCGCCGTCGAGAAGCTTGACGTTCTCGTGGCCGTACAGCTTGAAGTACCAGTAGGCGTACGACGCGAACCAGTTGTTGTTGCCGCCGTAGAGGATCACCAGCGTGTCGTTGGCGATGCCCTTCGAGGACAGGAGCTTCTCGAAGCCCTCCTGGTCGACGAAGTCACGGCGGACCGGGTCCTGGAGGTCCTTGGTCCAGTCGATGCGGATCGCGTTCTTGATGTGGTTCTTCTCGTAGGCGGACGTGTCCTCGTCCACCTCGACGATGGCGATGCTCGGGTTGTCGAGGTTGGCCTCGACCCAGTCGGCATCGACCAGGACGTCGCTGCGGCTCATGCTCTTTCTCCTCCGGGGCAGTTACGGCGGGGCGTGCAGGTGAGAAGCGTGCGCGTGCAGGCCGTCGAGGGCGTACGCGCACGAATGCCCTGGGCAGGGCGGCGGGAATGCGGAAGGCGACGCTTCCGCTCAGAAGGTGCGACAGAGCATGGCGGCGACGCGGCACAGGTCTACTGCCCGCCGCTTCGTGAGATCCGCCTGTCGCTTCATGACATCGATCGTAGGGACGGACGGGCGCACATGTCACCGGCGTGTCGCATTTTGAGACGCGATCGTCCGGGATGTGAGACAAGACGGCCGCCCGGGCGATAAGGGCATGGTTCCCGGGCGGGTGTATCCGTCATCACAACTACTCTACGGACGGCAGCGTCTCGTCCTTCGGACATCCGCCGTCCAGCGCGCCGACCCTCGTCCTACCCGGCCAGCCGGACGTTCGAACCCTTCACCGTGATCTCCACACCGTTCGTCGCCGCCTGCACCTTGTCGAGTTGGATGCCGCCGGGCAGCCCGTCGATCTTCTGCTCGAAGTCGGTGACCGTACGGGCCCGGTTCTCGGCGAGGTCGACGCCGCCCAACGAGGGCAGCTTGTCGGCGTGCACCTTCACGGTGTCGCCCTCGGCGGTGACCGTGCTGAGCACGTAGACCGGGTCCGGCAGCTTGGTGCCGAGCACCGTCGCGTCCACCTCGACCTTGATCTTGCCGTTGCCGCCGTCGGAGAGGCCGACGACCTCAGCGGTGACGCCCGGGGCGACCTGGGTCGGCTCGGACTTGGCGGTCTTCAGCAGCTCGGCGTAGGTGATCGACGCGGTACCGGTGGCGCTGTTCGCGGTGGCGGAGCTGTAGTCGCCGGAGAACTCGACGCCCTTCATGCTCGCCTTGAGGTCGTCGATACGGATCGTCCCGTCGGTGGTACCGGTGTCCGCCTCGTAGTCCTTGATGCCGACCTCGACGTCGTCGAGCACGCCGCCGACGACCTGGGTGAGGAAGGGGAAGCCCTTGATGGAGACGTCGGGGGCGGCCGCCAGACCCTCGGTGGTCTTCAGCTTGTCCGCCGCCTCGTCCTCCGCGAAGTTGACCGCGAGGCGGTCGGCGAGGACGAAGAGACCGCCGATGATCACGACGAGGATCAGAAGTGTTCGCAGTGCGCGCATGCGGTGTCCCCCACGACGGCGGTCGGACGACGGTCGGTCGACGGACGGGTGGCCGTCGACCGTGAGAGTAACCCTGGGCCGGGCGGGGGTCGGAGAATTGTCGATCACCTGTGACAGGAGAGGCGCACGGCCCGACGACGTCAGACCAGCGCCCGCCCCAGCACGTACACCGCCGGTGCGGCCGCCGCCAGCGGCAGTGCCACGCCCGCCGTGAAGTGCACGAACCTCGACGGGTAGTCGTAGCTCGCCACCCGATGGCCGATCAGCGCGCACACCGCCGCGCCCGCGCCGAGCAGCGCGCCCTTCACGCCCAGCCCCGTCATCCCGCCGACCGCGATGCCCGCGCCCGCCGCGGCGAGCAGGGAGACGACCACGGAGGCCGGGGTCGGCAGGGGCAGCGCGCGGGCCAGGACGGCGACCGCCACCGCGGCCGCGCCGACCGTGACCGCGTCCGGGTCGGCGGCGAGGTGGCCGGTCGCGATGATCGACAGGGCCGCCGAGGCGACCGTCGCCATGAGGCCGTACATCCGCTCGTCCGGGTCGGCGTGCGAGCGCAGTTGGAGGATGAGGGAGAGCAGGACCCACACACCCAGCGTGCCGAGGATCGCGGCGGGCCCGTTCTCCCGGCCGGCCGCGAGGAGCACGACGTCCGCCACCAACGCCCCCAGGAACGCCAGCGCGATGCCCTGCCGGGCGGGCCACATGCCGTTGAGCCGGAACCAGCCGGCCGCCGTGACGGCCTGCAGGACGACGAGCGGTACGAGGAGGGCGTACGACCCGACGGCCGCCGTGGCGGAGAGCAGCAGGCCGAGCAGCGCGGTGAGCGCGGCGGGCTGCATACCGGGCTCGATGACCGGCGAACGCCCCTCGAGCCGGGCCCGCTGCGCGTCGCTGATCCGCGGGTTGCCGGCGATGGTGGCGGGGCCGTAGCCGGAAGCCGTCTCGCCGGAGGCGGGCGCCTGGGGTGCTTGGGGGGCTTGGGGAGCTTGCGGCTGGGACTGTGCCTGGGGCTGCTGCCCCCCGTAGGAGCCGTACGCCGACTCCACCGGCGCCCGCTGCGGCAGATACGCCGTCTCCGCGGAAGGCACCGGCTGCACCGGGTGCTGGACCTGCGTCTCCCAGGTCTGCCCCTGCCACTGCTGTGTGTACTGCTGGGCGGCCTGCGGATCCTCGTAGGCCTGCTGCCCGTACGGGTCATGGCCCTCGTACCCCTGCTGGTACGGGGTACCGCCCGTACCGCCGTCATACGGCTGGTCGCTCATCGTCACCCTCCTGCGAACGGCGGCAGCACCTCGACCGTGCCGCCGTCGGCCAGCCGTACCGTCTCATGTGCGCGGGTGCCCACCGGGTCACCGTCGACGAGAAACGAGCATCGCTGCAGGACGCGCACGAGTTCGCCGGGGTGTCGCTCGCGCACGGCGTCGAGCGCTTCGGCGAGCGTGACCGCGTCGAACGGCTCCTCGGCGATGTGGGCCGCGGCCTTCGCGGCGGCCCAGTAGCGCACCGTGACCTTTGGCATCGGTTCCTCAATCAATCGGCGGTGTACAGGGGCCAGGCTAGCCCGGCCGCGAGAGCACCCAGTCCCCGATCCGGGCCAGCAGCGCGTCGGTGGCCGCGTGCTCCGCGTGGCCCATGCCGGGCTCCAGCCAGAGTTCTCCGTGGTCACCGGCGGCGGTGGCCAGCATGCGGGGGTGGTCGACCGGGAAGTAGCCGTCCCGGTCGCCGTGCACGACCAGCACAGGGGTGGGCGCGATCCGCGGCATCGCCTCCACCGGGGACAGCGGCACCGGGTCCCACTCCCTGTGGTGAATGCGCGTGCGGAGTCCGTAGCGGCCCACCAGGCGGCCCGAAGGGCGCGTGACCAGCCAGTGCAGGCGGCGCATGGGGGCCGTGCCCCGGTAGTACCAGCGGGCGGGAGCGCTCACCGAAACCACCGCGTCCGTTCCCCCGTCCGTGCGCCCCTCTCGCTCCGAGCCTTCCGGCGGATACAGCGCCGCGTGCCGCAACACCACGGAGCCGCCCATGGAGAAGCCGACGGTGGCCACACGCGCGTGCCCGAACGAACGCGCCCACTGCACCGCGGCGGCGAGGTCGAGCACCTCCTTGTCGCCGACCGTGGAGCGCCCGCCGGAGGCGCCGTGGCCGCGGAAGGAGAAGGTGACCACGGCGCCGTACTGGGCGAACGCCTGCGCGATCCGGCGTACGTGCGGGCGGTCCACGTCGCCGGTGAAACCGTGCGCGACGACGAACACGAGGTCACGGGAAGGTGGCCGTCCGGCGTCGTATACGACGGCCCCCCGGTCGTATACGGAATCAATGGAAATACCGTCGGCCGTGTACAGAAACGTCCGCAAAGGTGCGCGTCTGCTCGTCTCGGAGTTCGGACGAACGGTGGAACGTGCCACATGACCTGCCGCTCCGGTGCTCATGTGGGCTATTCTCCTAGGCAGAGGACTCGGGCAGCGTAGCCCCCGAGTCCTTTTGTGCTTTCGGACGCGATGTATACGAAGCGGAAAACCGCAGGTGTACGGGCCCCCGGGATCGCAGAGCAATCGCAGTGCCGCAGTGCCGCAGTGCCGCAAACGTCCTCGCAGGGACCGAGGAGGAACCAGACGTATGAGTTCTCTGCTGCTCCTGACCAATGCCCTCCAGCCGTCGACGGAGGTGCTTCCCGCCCTCGGCCTGCTCCTGCACAACGTGCGAGTGGCTCCGGCCGAAGGCCCCGCCCTCGTCGACACCCCGGGCGCCGACGTCATCCTCATCGACGGACGCCGCGACCTCCCGCAGGTCCGCAGCCTGTGCCAGCTGCTGCGGTCCACCGGACCCGGCTGTCCACTCATCCTCGTAGTGACCGAAGGCGGCCTCGCGGCCGTCACCGCCGACTGGGGCATCGACGACGTCCTGCTGGACACCGCCGGACCGGCGGAGGTCGAGGCGCGCCTGCGCCTGGCCATGGGCCGCCAGCAGATCGTCAACGACGACTCCCCCATGGAGATCCGCAACGGCGACCTGTCGGTCGACGAGGCGACCTACTCCGCCAAGCTCAAGGGCCGCGTCCTCGACCTCACCTTCAAGGAGTTCGAGCTCCTTAAGTACCTCGCCCAGCACCCGGGCCGCGTCTTCACGCGCGCCCAGTTGCTGCAGGAGGTCTGGGGCTACGACTACTTCGGCGGCACCCGCACGGTCGACGTGCACGTACGACGGCTGCGCGCCAAGCTCGGACCCGAGCACGAGTCGCTGATCGGGACCGTCCGGAACGTCGGTTATCGATTCGTTACGCCCGAGAAGGCCGACCGCTCCACGGACGAGGCGAAGGCCAAGGCGGCGGCCCAGGTAGGCCAGTCAAAGCCGGAGGATGCGGACGAGGCGGCCGCTCTGGACGGCACGGAGATCCCCGCGGAGGCGTAGTGGACGCTCGGACCGGGCCCGCTTACGCACGGGTAGCCTCATTGACGCCCTGCCCAGAGCGGGTCCATCCGCGTAGACTCCGCGCGTGGCCAAGGTAACCAGGGATGATGTGGCGCGGCTGGCAGGGACCTCCACTGCCGTCGTCAGCTATGTCATCAACAACGGACCCCGGCCGGTTGCCCCGGCCACGCGCGAGCGTGTCCTCGCCGCGATCAAGGAACTGGGGTACCGACCAGACCGGGTCGCCCAGGCGATGGCATCCCGGCGCACGGATCTCATAGGCCTGATCGTGCCGGACGCGCGTCAGCCCTTCTTCGGGGAGATGGCGCACGCGGTCGAACAGGCCGCGTCCGAGCGCGGAAAAATGGTGCTCGTCGGCAACTCCGACTACATCGGCGAGCGCGAGGTCCACTATCTGCGGGCCTTCCTGGGGATGCGCGTCTCCGGCCTGATCCTGGTCAGCCACCTGATGAACGACCTGGCCGCCGCCGAGATCGAGGCCTGGGACGCCCGCGTGGTGCTGCTGCACGAGCGGCCGGAGGCCATCGACGACGTCGCCGTCGTCACGGACGACCTGGGCGGCGCCCACCTCGCCGTCACCCATCTGCTGGAGCACGGCTACGAGTACGTCGCCTGTATGGGCGGCATAGCGGAGACCCCCTCGGTCGGCGACCCGGTCTCCGACCACGTGGAGGGCTGGCGGCGCGCGATGTCCGAGGCCGGGGTGTCCACGGAGGGCCGGCTCTTCGAGGCCCTGTACAACCGCTACGACGCCTACCAGGCCGCCCTCGCGATCCTGTCCGGGCCGAACCGCCCGCCCGCGATCTTCTGCTCCACCGACGACCAGGCGATCGGCCTGCTGCGCGCGGCGCGCGAGCTGCGCATCGACGTCCCCGGCGAGCTGGCGGTGGTCGGCTTCGACGACATCAAGGAAGCGGCCCTCGCCGACCCGCCTCTGACAACGGTCGCCTCCGACCGCTCCGCGATGGCACGGGCCGCCGTCGACCTCGTGCTCGACGACGGGGTGCGGGTGGCGGGGTCCCGGCGGGAGCGGCTGAAGGTGTTCCCGTCGCGGCTGGTGGTGCGGCGGTCCTGCGGCTGCGTGTGAGGTCCCGGAAGCCTTTATGAAGGCTCCCTGAGAGACGTCGCCGAGCTGCGAGAGACGCCTTTACATCGGACGAACGAGGTTCTGCCGGGCTTCTCAGCAAGCGCTCAGGGAGCTCTCATGGTCGACGGACAAGCTGCTTGTCATGACCGAGAGCTTCCGCCGCAGCGGCGAGTACGAGAACCCCGAGCACTCCCAGGGTCACGGCGAACAGACTCCTGACCCCCTGCAGTCGGCGTACCCCCAGCAGCAGCACGCCTCCTCCCCCGTGAACCCCGAGTGGCCGCCCCCGCCGGCACATCAGCCCGTGCAGCCGGTCACCGTCGAGCCGGGCACCACCGTGTGGCCCGGCCAGGCCTCGCAGGCGTCCGCGCCGGCCGGATTCACGGCCGAGGGTGGCTACGGCGGCGGTGACGGCAACGGCGGCGGTACGGCCGTGATGACGGCGGTACCGGCCGGGCCCGCGCCCGCCGCGGCCCCCAAGAAGCGCACCCGGGGCCCGATCGCCCTGCTCGCCGCCGTGGCGATCGTCGCCGCGGCCATAGGCGGCGGTACCGCGTACGGCATCCAGGAGCTGACGGGCAACGACACGGTCGCCTCCAGCAGCACCAGCACCAACGTGATCCCGTCCGCCGACAAGGGCACGGTCGCCGGGGTGGCCAAGGCGGTCAGCCCGAGCATCGTCGAGATCAACGCCAGCTCCAACGCCGGCGAGTCCACCGGTTCCGGCGTGATCATCACCAGCGACGGCGAGATCATCACCAACAACCACGTCGTGTCCGGCGCCTCCTCGATCAAGGTGAGCACCAGCGACGGCAAGACCTACACCGCGAAGGTCGTCGGCACCGACAGCAAGAAGGACCTGGCCCTGATCAAGCTGGAGAACGCCTCCGGCCTGACCGTCGCCACCCTCGGCGACTCCTCCGGCGTCCAGGTCGGCGACACGGTCGTGGCGATCGGCTCCCCCGAGGGCCTGACCGGCACCGTCACCAGCGGCATCGTCTCCGCCCTGGACCGTGACGTGACCGTCTCGACCGACGAGAGCCAGAGTCAGGGCCAGGGCGGCGGCAGCGGCCAGTGGCCGTTCGAGTTCGGTGGCCAGCAGTTCAACGGCGACACCGGCTCGTCGACGACCACGTACAAGGCGCTCCAGACGGACGCCTCGCTGAACCCCGGCAACTCCGGCGGCGCGCTCATCGACATGAACGGCAACATCATCGGCATCAACTCCGCGATGTACTCGGCCGCCGACGCCACCAGTTCGTCGAGCGCCGGCAGCGTGGGCCTCGGCTTCGCCATCCCGATCAACACCGTCAAGTCCGACCTGGCCACGCTGCGGGCCGGCGGTTCCGACAGCTGAGTCCCTTCCTCCAGCCAGGCCCTCCAGTCAGGAGTACGTCATGTTCAAGCAGGTTTCGCACACGGTGGCCGGCACCGACCCGGCCGGCTTCGCCCTGGCCCTTGAGGTGGCGTACGAGCTGCACGCGCCGGTGACGACGCGGGCGCCCGAGGTGGCCACCGCCGCCCACGGCACGGGCCGCCGCGCGAAGGCAGCCGCCCGCCGCCGTACCGTGCGCGGCTGATCCCACCCGAACTCGTCCTTCAGCGGCAGCAGGGAAACATGCGAGGCTGAAAGCGTTCAGCAACCTTGAACACCCTTCAGTCCTTCAGTCCTTCAGCACCTTTCAGCCCCCTGTTGTCCCACCGCACCCGAGGAATCCGAAGCCCATGAGCCCCGCCGAAGGCGACCGTGACACCCAGCGCATCCTGATCGTCGACGACGAGCCGGCGGTGCGCGAAGCACTCCAGCGCAGCCTCGCCTTCGAGGGCTACGACACGGAGGTCGCCGTCGACGGCGCGGACGCCCTGGAGAAGGCGACCGCGTACCAGCCCGACCTGGTCGTCCTCGACATCCAGATGCCCCGCATGGACGGCCTGACGGCCGCCCGCCGGATCCGCGGCGCGGGCGACACCACCCCCATCCTGATGCTGACGGCCCGCGACACGGTCGGCGACCGGGTGACGGGGCTGGACGCCGGGGCGGACGACTACCTGGTCAAGCCCTTCGAACTCGACGAACTGTTCGCCCGCGTCCGCGCGCTGCTGCGCCGCAGCTCGTACGCGGCGGCGGCCGGGGCGGGGGCGGCGGAGGAGGACGAGGCACTCACCTTCGCAGACCTGCGCATGAACCTCGCGACGCGGGAAGTCACGCGTGCCGGGCGGCCGGTGGAGCTCACCCGTACCGAGTTCACGCTCCTGGAGATGTTCATGGCGCACCCGCGCCAGGTCCTCACGCGCGAGCAGATTCTCA
Organism: Streptomyces sp. NPDC006602; assembly: GCF_042870385.1. Classification (NCBI taxonomy): domain Bacteria; kingdom Bacillati; phylum Actinomycetota; class Actinomycetes; order Kitasatosporales; family Streptomycetaceae; genus Streptomyces; species Streptomyces sp. NPDC006602. The sequence continues at coordinate 17,396 of NZ_JBIAHG010000027.1, forward strand.
AGGCGGTCTGGGGCTTCGACTTCGAGCCGTCCTCCAACTCCCTCGACGTGTACGTCATGTACCTCCGCCGCAAGACCGAGGCGGGCGGCGAACCGCGGCTCGTGCACACGGTGCGGGGTGTGGGGTATGTGCTGAGGCAGGGCGGGGCGGAGTGAACAGGGTGGCACGGCGGTTCCGGTCGCTCCCGATCCGGTCCCGGTTGGCGATGCTGGTCGCGGCGGCGGTGGCGTTCGCGGTGGCGGCGGTGTCGGTGACCTGTTGGTTCATCGTGCAGGGGAAGCTGTATGGGGAGCTCAACAACGACTTGCAGTCGTCGTTCCACGGCATGTCTGCGGATGAGTTCACGCAGCTCACCAAGACCTGTCTGCAGGAACCGTCGTCGAGCCAGTTCGGCGGGGGGCGGCTCAGGGGCTACGCGCAGATCATCAGTGCTGACGGCAAGGTCTGTCTCCTGCCCGGCTCCACGGCGCAGGTGAAGGTCACCGGCGGCGACAAGGCCGTGGCCAAGACCCCTGACCCCAACTCCGACACCTTCCGCAACGGCACCGACAGCAAGGGCAACGCGGTGCGCGTGATGACCACGGCGCTCCTCATCAAGGACGGCCCCGTCACCCAGGGAGTGGTCGCGGACTACGCCATCGTCGTCGCCGTCCCTCTCGAGGGAACCCAGTCCACCCTCAACGAGTTGGCCCTGATCCTCCTCCTCGTCTCCGGCATCGGAGTCCTCGGCGCCGGTGCCGCCGGCCTCATGGTCGCCCGCGCGGGTCTCCGCCCCGTCGACAAGCTCACCGAGGCCGTGGAACACGTGGCCCGCACCGAGGACCTGAGCATCCGCATCCCCGTGGAGGAGGACAGCGACGACGAGATCGCCCGCCTGTCCCGCTCCTTCAACTCGATGACGTCGTCCCTGGCCAACTCCCACGAGCTGCAGCAGCAGCTCATCGCCGACGCCGGTCACGAACTCCGCACCCCCCTCACCTCCCTCCGCACGAACATCGAGCTGCTCACCCGCAGCGAGGAGACCGGCCGCCCCATCCCCGAGGCGGACCGCAAGGCGCTCCTCGCCTCCGTCAAGGCGCAGATGACCGAACTGGGCGCTCTCATAGGCGACTTGCAGGAGCTGTCCCGCTCGGAGGGCCAGCGGGGCGAGCGGCTTCAGGTGGTCGCGCTGGAGGACACCGTCGAGTCGGCCCTGCGCCGGGCACGGCTCCGCGGCCCCGAGCTGACCATCACCGCCGACCTCCAGCCCTGGTACGTACGCGCGGAACCGGCCGCACTGGAGCGCGCGGTCGTCAACATCCTCGACAACGCGGTGAAGTTCAGCCCCGAGGGCGGCACGGTCGAGGTGCAGCTCACCGAGGGTGTGCTCACCGTCCGCGACCACGGCCCCGGCATCCCCGCCGAGGAACTCCCGCACGTCTTCGACCGCTTCTGGCGCTCCCCCAGCGCCCGCGCCCTGCCCGGTTCGGGTCTCGGTCTGTCGATCGTCGCCCGTACGGTGCAGCAGGCCGGCGGCGAGGTGAGCCTCGGGCACGCGCGGGGCGGCGGCACGGTGGCGACCGTACGACTGCCGGGGGCGCCGACGCCGCCACCCGCCTAGGTGTGAGCTAGCGCGTCGTAAAGGCTCCGCCATTGACGTGAATGGCCTGGCCGGTGATGTGCCGGCCGCCCGGGGAAGCGAGGAAGTACGCCGTCTCGGCGATGTCCTCGACCGTGCCCGGACGCTTGTTGTGCGTCTCCTCGACGAGGGCCCGGTGGCGCTCGTCGGTCATCTGGCCGCGGAAGAAGTTGGTACCGGCGATGTAGCCCGCGGAGATGACGTTGCTGGTGATGCCGTGGGGGCCGAGGTCGCGGGACAGCGAGGCGCTCCAGGCAGCCAGGGCGGCCTTGGTCGCGCCGTAGGCGCCGCCGCCGCGCTCGGCTCCGATCGAGCCGATGCTGATGACACAACCGCCCGAGGTGAGCTTGTCCCGGACCGAGGCGGCGGTCAGGACCGCGCTCAGCAGGTTCTGAGCCAGGTTGGCCTGCCACAGGGCCAGCACCGCGTCCAGAGCCGACCCGTTGCCCGGTTCCGCCTGGGGCAGGCCGCCGGCCGCGTTGACCAGGACGTCCAGCTCACTGAACCGGGCGGCGAGTTCCGCGACCTGCCCGGGGTCGGTCGCGTCACAGGCCACGCCGTGCACCCCCAGCTCTTCGGCGGCCCGTTCGACGGTGTCGGGATCGCGTCCCGTGATGAAGACCTCCGCCCGGTCGGCGGCGAACCTCGCGGCGATGGCACGGCCGATACCGCTGGTGCCTCCGGTGACGAGTACGGTGCGAGTCAAGGTTCCTCCTGCCGACTGCTACCACTACGTTTAGACCTAAACGTAACCGATGACGTCAAGGGATCGCACAGTGGCTGACACGGTCGCCGAATCCGGGGACTCCGTCCCCACCTACCCCGTCGCGGAGATCGCCGCGGCCTGGCGGCGGGAACGACCCGGCACCCCGACCGAGTCGATCGAGATCGTCACGCCCATCTGGTGGCTGGGGAAGCTGTTCGCCAACGACCGCAACCAGGTCCTGCGCGAAGCGGGGATCGACGCGGCCACTCTCGACCTGCTGTCCGTGATCCGCCGCTCCGGGCCGCCCTACACCCTCAGCACCCGCGAGCTCGCCCACCGGACACTGGTGACCGCCGGAGCGATCTCGCAGCGCGTCGCACGGGCAGAACGAGACGGCCTCGTGCGGCGCACGCCGGGGACCACCGGCCGCCGGACCGTACTGGTGTCACTGACACCCGAGGGTCACGCACTGATCGAGCGATCCGTCGATGCCGTCCTCGGCCGCGAGGCGGAACTCGTCAGCGATCTGTCGGCGGACGAACGCGGGGCACTCATCACCCTGCTGCAGAAACTGATGACCGATGTCCGACGCCGGACGGCCGCCGAGGACTGAGCGGCACGAGGACGCCGTCTGGTTCCAGGCACGGGTTCCGGGTCGTCCGGGGAGGCACGGGACGAGACTGGCTCGTCCAATTCGCGGACGGACTGGCCCAGTTGCTCGCGTAATCGGGCAAAGTCCGACAGGCACCCCCACCTCCCTGTCAATGTCCTGTCATTCCTCACGTGATTCAGACCTTACCCGTGAGTTCTCTGGAATCTTCCTGGCCTGTCAGACAGGTGCTCCGAGCATCTGTGCGCAGCACAACAGGAGTGAGCCAACCCCCATGCGACTCATTCGCAAATCGACGCTCATGAAGATCGCCAAGAAGGACACCAAGAAGGACACCAGGAGGAGCGTCAAGAAGAGCGCCCTGATCACCGCCGCCACCGCCCTCGCCCTGACCGGCCTGCTGGCCGGCACCGGCTCCGCGCAGGCGGCCGGCGGCGGACCGGGCGGTGCGACGAACATCCGAGGCACGGACCCCGGCGACACCGACCTGATGATCGAGCGGCTCTGCGAGCAGGAGGGGAGCCTGACGGGCGTGTACGGCGCCCTCAACGTCGACACCGGCGAGTTCAAGACCCAGGACGAGTACCTGCGGGACGTCTTCGGCCTGTGGGAGCCCGCCGGGCCGTGGGAGCTCTTCCGCGGCTGGTGCGGTTACGCGGAGGCCTCGACCTGGTCCACCAAGGGTGCGGCGGTCCGTACCTCGCCGTGGATCGGCAACCGGGGTTCCAAGGACGACAAGGAGACCTTCGTCAGCAGCTACAGCACCAAGACCTTCGCCAAGAAGAGCGTCGGCGCCTCGATCAGCCTCTCCATAGCGAAGAGCATCTTCTCGGGCACCGTGGGCGGCAGCGCCGGCTACGAGTGGGGCTGGGAGAAGACCTCGTCCTTCGAGCGCCGCAGCGAGAAGACGATCCCGCCGTGCACCCAGGTCGCCGTGACGTGGACGCCGTACCAGCGGGTGGTGCGCGTGAACCCGATCTTCTACGTCGAGGACTACCAGTGGAACAAGGGCGACGGCCGTAAGACGGTGCACAGCTGGCGCGACCGCGGGTACAACACGATCTACTCGTACGGCTACTACATCGACGGCACCTCCGACAAGCTCCTGCCCAACGGCCAGCCCGACGGCCGTGAGGACAAGATCGAGGAGAAGCTGGATCCGAAGACCTGCGCGTGATCCGGGTCGACGCGGCAACCTTTCCCTCACCGGCGCCGACAAGCAAGTGACGTGATCCCCCTGTCACTTGACTCGATCGGATGCAGTCGTGAGTGAAACCCGCAGCAAGCCCCGCCACCGCAGAAGGAAGACCGCACTGGCGGTCGGCGTCCCCCTGGCGCTGACCGCCGCCGGAACCCTCGCCTACGGCACGGACTTCGGCGTCTTCGGCGCGGACGCTCAGCGAACGGCCTCCGCGGCCACCGCCGCCCCCGCCTGGGCCACCGCCACCGCCGACGGCTTCGCCTCCGTCAACGCGCTCGGCCAGAACGGCACGTACGGCGGCCGGGACGGCAAGACGGTCACCGTGAAGACGCTCGCCGACCTGGAGAAGTACGCGACGGCCGCCGAGCCGTACGTCATCGTCGTCGCCGCGACGATCACCATGGACCCCGTAGGAAAAGAGATCAAGGTCCAGTCGAACAAGACGATCGTCGGGTCCGGCACCTCAGGGCAGATCGTCGGCGGCGGCTTCTTCCTCGGCTCCGGCGTCCACAACGTGATCATCCGGAACCTGACGATCCGGGACGCGTACCAGGGCATCTGGAACGACAAGGAGCACGACTTCGACGGCATCCAGATGGACGGCGCCCACCACGTCTGGATCGACCACAACGACCTGCGGAACATGGCCGACGGGCTCATCGACGTCCGCAAGGACAGCACCTACGTGACCGTGTCCTGGAACAAGCTGAGCAACGACAACAAGGCCTTCGGCATCGGCTGGACCGAGAACGTCGTCACCGACATCACGATCCACCACAACTGGATCCGCGAGACCGAGCAGCGCAACCCGTCCACCGACAACGCGGCCCACGCGCACCTCTACAACAACTTCCTGGAGGACGTGGCCGGGACGACGATCAAGTCCTCCTACGGCAACTACTCGCGCGGCGCGACGAAGATGCTGTTGGAGAACTCCTACTTCCAGGGCATGAACAACCCGGTCATCAAGGACAGCACCGCGACGATCGTCCAGAAGGGCAACACGTTCGTCTCCACGACCGGGCGAAACGAGAGCGGCGGTACGGCCTTCGACGCGAAGACGTACTACGCGTACACGCTCGACAAGACGGCGGATGTGCCCGCGCTGCTCAAGTCCGGGGTTGGACCGCGGAGTTCGATAGGCACTTCCGCGGCTGCCACGACCGCCGCGGCCGCCACCACCCTCACCGTCGCCAAGGACGGCAGCGGGCAGTACTCGACCGTGCAGGCCGCGGTGAACGCCGTACCGGCGAACAACGCCTCGCGGGTCGTCATCGCCGTGAAGCCGGGGACGTACCGCGAGCTGGTGAAGGTCCCGTCGAACAAGCCGCACGTCACGATCCAGGGCACGGGCAGCAGCCGCAAGGACACGGTGATCGTCTACAACAACGCGTCAGGGACGCAGAAGCCCGACGGCTCCGGCACCTACGGCACCGGCGGCAGCGCCACCGTCGCCGTCGAGGCCGACGACTTCCAGGCCCGGAACCTGACCATCACCAACGACTTCGACGAGGCCGCCCACCAGGACATCGCCCAGCAGGCGGTCGCCCTGCGCACCGCGGCCGACAAGGTCTTCCTGGACTCGATCATCGTCAACGGCGACCAGGACACGCTGCTGCTGGACACGGCCGCCAAGGACAAGCTCGGCCGTGTCTACGTCTCGAACTCCTACGTCACCGGCAACGTCGACTTCATCTTCGGCCGGGCGACGGCGGTGATCGACAAGTCGGTCATCACCCTGAAGAAGCGCTGGAACGGCACCTCGGCCGGCTACATCACGGCCCCGAGCACCGTCGCCAACCGCAAGGGCATCCTGATCGCCAACTCCACCGTGAACGGCGACGTTTCTTCCGCGTCCTTCTACCTGGGCCGCCCCTGGCACGCCGGCGGCGACGCCACCCTCGACCCGCAGACCACGGTCCGCAACACCACCCTCAGTGCCGCGATCAAGTCCACCCCCTGGACCGACATGAGCGGCTTCTCCTGGAAGGACGACCGCTTCGCCGAGTACAAGAACACCGGCGCGGGGTCGGGTTCCGCGAGCTCCGACCGACCCCAGCTGACGGACGCGCAGGCCTCCGGCCAGGAGGTGGCGGACTGGCTGGGGGACTGGACGCCTACGGCGTCCTGACGCGGTCATGAAGACCGGGCGGGGACGGATTCGGCCTCTGGTCGGAGCCGGACCCGCGCGGTCGCCGGTATCGCCCGGCCGTCGGCGCCGATGTCGAGGGGACGATGGCTGCGCCCGTCCTCCGGCACCTCGTACTCCCACTCCAGCGACCGGGCGACCACACCCGTGATGGGGTGGTCGCGGTAGTAACGGACCCAGTCCGGCCAGAGCCAGGACCGCTTCTCGTCGGCCAGGAGCGCCAGCCGAAGCCGCTCCGCGGTCAGGGTCTGCTGGATGCCCTTGGCGTGACGCCGTACGGCATCGACGCTTTCGCCGTGGGTCCGTGCCTTGAAGCCGTGCGGGGAACGGTACGGCGCGGTCGTGCGCGTGGTGGTGCCGTCCTCGTCGATCCAGTCGACGGTCACCTGTCCGGTGCCGTGCACGGTGATCACCGTGTCGAAGGGGACGTTCCACCACAGTGCGCCCCGGCCGGTCCATCCGAGCGTCAGCGTCCCGTCGGGGTTCAGTCCGTGCCGGGGTACCGTGCGTTCGGCCAGCTCGTGCGGCGGGACGCCGAGACGGGCGGCGGCCTTCTTCAGGGACTTCACCAGCACCTTGTGCGCGTGCCGGGCGGGGCTGACCCAGTAGTGCAGGGCCCACAGCTCCTCCATCACGGCCAGGCCGGGCAGTTCGCCCAGGGCCGTGAAGGCGGCGCCCGCCAGACCGTCGTCCACGCGGTAGTAGGTGTCCATGGCCTGGACGTTCTTCCGGGCGGTGAGGGCGAGGTCGGCGGCCAGCTCGTCGCCGCCCTCGCGCAGCCAGCCGGCGGCGAGCAGAAAGCCGATCGCCAGGCCCCGCGCCGGGGAGGGCGGCCTGGTCTGCCCGAGTTCCCGCATCACATGGTGCGGGTCCGTCATGCCGTGGAAGGAGCCGCCCTGAGCCAGCTCCCGAACCGCGTCCCGGACCAGATCCCCGGCACCGTCGCCCTTGAGCAGGGTCTTGGTCCGGCGCTTCCACGCGGCGTCGACCTTGTACTGGTAGTTCCAGAACCCGGAGGCCGCACCGAGGTGCAGAACCAGGCCGGTCAACTCCGGTGACAGGCCGAGGACTCGGTCCCGTACGCGGTTGCTCCAGTCATTGCCGGGGTCGAGCAGGTCGGCCACAAGATCAGTCATACGGCGATCCTGCCAAAGGGCACTGACATCGGCTGACCGTGCGATCTCCCCAGTCGCGCACTTCAATCCAAGGGCATGCCGGGCATCAGCGCACTTCGCTCTTGACACTTGTCAGGAACGATGCCCATGAGGTCGCTCCGAAGACGAGCACCTTGCCGTCCGGGACTTTGCTGTCGCGGACCGGTACGAGGTTGGCGTGGCCGTCGGCGACCTCGACGCAGTTGGTGCCTCCCCCGTCGCTGTAGGACGACTTGCGCCACACGGCGGTGGTGAGGTCGGGGGTGGGTTTCATGATCTGCACTCCTCCAGAAGGCGCGCCCCGTTGCCTGGCGCCCAGGCAACGCCAGCCCTCTTCCGCAGCGTACGTGCAACCAGTGACGATCGATACACGAACGGTAATCACCGCTCGTCACGACCACCGCCACGCAAAGACCCCCGCGACCGATGCACCTCGGTCCGGGGGCGTGGCCGACGCTTATAAGGAGCGCCGACATGCGCGAACGTATCGCGGGGGTTTGCGAGTTGCTACTGCTGCCACTCGTTCGGGCGCTGTTGCCCGCGAAGGGCCGCCATCGAGCCGCCCCGGCCCAACGGACCCTTCAACACTCGGTGTTGGTGCCCGCACAAGTTGGCCGCCCGCTCGACGTATGGCCCTTCGAGCCCGACGGTCGGGGCCGACCTGGTCACAGACAGGTCCGGACTCCTCCTGATCTCCGACAAGGGCTTCGTCGCCTCCAAGGAGTTCGAGAACGACCTCGCAATGCGGGGAATCGAGCTGCTGAGGCCGTCGTTAATCAGCACGCCCACCGCCGAGCCAGGCGCCACATGCGACCGAACACATCGGATTTACTTGTCCAGGGGGAGATCCTTGGGTATGGAGTTCCTCTGTTACCACCGCGACCTACCCGGCTCCCTGCCACTGCGCGATGAGCTGCTGGATGAGCATTGGAACCAGCCGCTGCGACAGAACAGCACCCACGAAAAACCATGATGCCGCAGCTCACGACTCAGCCACATGAGACATCTTCTCAGCCGGGGGTCTGGTCCTGTTTGTAGCGCAGGCGTGTCTCGTGGGGCGTGAGGTAGCTCCAGTGGACGTGCTTGCGCAGGCGGCGTCTGTTGTAGAAGGTCTCGACGAAGTCGAAGATGCCGGCCCGGGCGGTGGCCCGGTCGGGCCAGAAGCGAGTGTCGATCTCCTCTTTCAGGTCGGCCCAGAAGCTCTCCGCGGCGGTGTTGTCGAAGCAGCTCCCCGTCCTGCCCATGCTTGGCCTGCAGTCCAACGCACCTATCCGAGTGCGTAGTTGGCGGGAGGTGTTACGCAGCGTCTCGGGATTGACGCCCAGATCGGTGGCGACCGACTTGATCGTCGCTGAGGGCCGCGACTCGTACAGCGCGACCGCGTCCGCCTCAGCCATGCCCCGGCGACCGCCTCTTCCGCCATGCACAAACTCCGCCTGGATCGCAAGCTCCGCTTCGGACAATTGATGGATCGTTGTCGTACGCGACGGAGCATGTACGAATTCCAGGTCCCGCCCTTATCTTTCCTCGTTTAGGGCGCCCGAGAATTTCCGCTCCCTTGACCAGAAAGAACCCGAACAATTTAAAGCTCCTGTTGTGCAAAGCGTTTTGGAAATCTACCGTCTGTGCCCACGTAGCCCTGAGGTATCGGCCTACGCGCCAGCGGAGATGCTTCATTGCCTCCCAGTGCGGCCACATAGAGATATCCGCATGCAGCAGGAATCCTGCTCTAGGAGGCGTTCCAGTGATTTACAACCGGTACAGATTTCTTGGCGTCGGCGTCGCACTGAGCAGTGTCGCGCTGGTCTCCGCCTGTGGTGGCAACAGTGCGTCAGGCGGCGACAGCGGGACCGGCGCGATCAAGATAGGTGTGGTCGCGCCGTTGTCCGGGGACTCCGCCGCCGCCGGCACGGACATCGTGAATGCCGCCAAGCTCGCGGCCCAGGAGATCAACAAGGACGGCGGCCTGCTCGGCGGCCGGAAGGTCGAGCTCGTGGTCGTCGACGACGCCTGCGACGCGCAGACCGGTACCGCCGCGATGCAGAAGCTGATGTCGCAGAACGTGGTGGCCGTGGCGGGCGGCTACTGTTCGGGCGCCGCCATCGCCGAGACCGTGATCACCGACAGGCGCAATGTCCCGTTCATCGCCGACGCGCAGACGAACGTGCAGATCACGGACCGTGGCCTCAAGCACGTCTTCCGCACCATCGGCCGCGACGACAAGCAGGGCGAGTTCGCCGCGAAGTACCTGGTGGAGCCCCTCAAGGCGACGAAGGTCGCGATCATCCACGACAACACGGCCTACGCCAAGGGCCTGGCCGAGGCGGCCAGGACCAGCCTCGGAAAGCTCGGCGGCAAGGACGTGTTCTTCGACGCCATCACCCCAGGCGCCAAGGACTTCACCTCCTTCCTGACCAAGGTGAAGAGCACCCATCCCCAGGCGATCTACTTCACCGGCTACTTCGCCGACGCCGGCCTGGTGCTCAAGCAGGCACGCGAGCTGGGCATCAAGGTCCCGATCATCGGCGGCGACGCGACCCAGGACGCGACCGTCATCAAGACCGCCGGCTCGGCCTCCGAGGGCTTCGCCACCACGACCGCCCCGCTGCCCTCCTTCATCAGCTCGGCCGCCGGGTTCGTCACCGCGTACAAGAAGGAGTACGACACCGACGCGGGGCCGTTCGCGCCCTACGAGTACGACGCGATCAAGGTGATCGCCGACGCCATCGGGCGGGCGAAGTCCGCCGACGCGCAGAAGATCACCGACGCGCTGCACGCCACCAAGGACTACAAGGGAATCACCGGCACCCTCAACTTCGAGCCGAACGGCGACCGGAAGAACGCGGTCTATGTGACCGCGGTCGTCAAGGACTCCACGTTCGTCCCCGGCAAGACCCTCGACGCCTCGGGCGCCTGGGTCGACGCGGGCTGACCGGGCCGACACAGACCGACATGAACGAATTCCTCCAGTACACGCTCAACGGCCTGACGGTCGGGGCGTTCTACGCGCTGGTCGCGTTGGGCTACACGATGGTGTACGGGATCATCCGGCTCATCAACTTCGCCCACGGCGACTTCTTCATGGTGGGCGGCTTCGTCGCACTGGGAGTGCTCAGCCTGCTGGCGGACGGCGGCATGCCGGCCGGTGTCCTGGTCGTGGTCGCGCTCGTCGCGGCCACGGCGGTCACCGGCGCACTCGGTGTGGCTTCCGCCCGTATCGTCTACCTGCCCCTGCTCAAGGCCCCGCAACTGTCGCTGCTGGTCTCCGCCCTCGGGCTGTCACTCGCCGTCGAGTACGGCACCGCGCTGTCGCAGGGCACCGGATTCAAGAGCGTCCCGCACATCGGCTTCCTCTCCGCCGACCACGCGATCCAGCTGACCGACAGCGTCCGGCTGACCTACGCGCAACTGGGCATCTTCGGTGTCAGCGTGGTGCTGATGGCCGCGCTGTTCTTCTTCGTGCAACGCACCGTCACCGGCACCACCATGCGCACCCTGGCGATGGACCAGGACGCCGCACGGCTGATGGGCATCAACGTCGAGCGCACCATCCTGCTGACGTTCCTCATCGGCGCCGGGCTCGCCGGCACGGCGGGCACCATGTACGCCCTGTACTACCCGCAGGTCAACTTCCTGATGGGCTTCCTTCTCGGCCTCCGCGCCTTCACCGCCGCTGTTATCGGCGGCATCGGCAACATCCCCGGAGCCATGGTGGGCGGGGTCATCATCGGGCTGCTGGAGTCCTACGCCACCGGCTACGTGTCCGGGCGGTGGACCGACGTGGTCGTCTTCGGCACGCTCATCGCCGTACTCGTCGTGCGACCGAGCGGGCTGCTCGGCGAGCGCGTGGCAGAAAGGGTGTGACAACGATGCGTGGACTTCTGGACTCACCACGGTTCAAGCTGCCCTCCCTCGCCGTGTTCGCCGTGATCCTCCTCGCCTTCCCCAATGTCGCGGGTGACTACTGGACCGACGTCGGCGTCAAGGTGCTGCTGTACGTCGTCCTCGGCTTCGGCATCAATGTCGTGGTCGGCTACGCGGGCCTGCTGGACCTGGGCTACTCGGCGTTCTTCGCCATCGGCGGCTACACCACGGCCATCCTCGTAGGCAACTACGACGTCAACTGGTGGCTCACCCTGCCGATAGCGATGCTGGTCGCCGCCATGGGCGGCTTCATCATCGGCTATCCCACGCTGCGGCTGCGCAGCGACTACCTGGCGGTCGTCACCCTCGGTTTCGGCGAGATCGTCCGGGTCACCGCCCAGAACCTGGAGTTCACCGGCGGGCCGGAGGGCGTCATCATCCCCGTCCGCCCGGTGCTCTTCGGCCACTCCTTCGACGACACGCTCAGCATGTACTACCTCGTGCTGGCGATCGCCCTCGTCGTGGGTCTGGCCGTCACCAGCCTCACCCGCTCGAAGATCGGCCGCGCCTGGGAGAGCGTCCGTGAGGACGAGAAGGTCGCCGAGGCGGTGGGCGTGCCCTCCATCCGGCTCAAGGCGCTCGCCTACATCGTCGGCGGCGTGATCGCCGGCCTGGCGGGGGCCTTCTTCGCCACCTACATCGGCATCGTCAACCCGACCAGCTTCACCTTCCTCACCTCGGTGCTGATCCTGCTGGTGGTCCTCATCGGCGGACGCGGCAGCCTGGTCGGGGTGTTCCTCGGCGCACTCGTCGTCCAGGGCATGCCGGAAGTCCTGCGGGGCATCGGCGACGAGTGGCGGATCTTCCTGTTCGCCGTGCTCCTCATCATCCTGATGTTCGTACGGCCACTGGGCCTGTGGCCCGCACGCACCCGGCGCGGGGCGCGGCTCGCCGACTCCGCGCAGGAACCGCCGCTGCCGCAGACCGCCGTGGCCCCAGGGGAGCCGCTGCTCCAAGTACGCGGCCTGACCATGCGGTTCGGCGGGCTACTGGCGCTCAACGACGTGGCCTTCACCGTTGAACGCGGCCAGGTTCTCGGCGTCATCGGGCCCAACGGCGCGGGCAAGACCACCGTGTTCAACTGCGTGACGGGCGTGGTCGAACCGACCTCCGGAGAGGTCCTCCTGGGCGGTGAGTCGCTGGTCGGGCGCCGTCCCCACGAGGTCGTACAGCGGGGCATGGCCCGCACCTTCCAGGGTGCGCGGCTCTTCGGCGACATGAGCGTCGTCGAGAACGTCCTCGTCGGCATGACCTCGCAGCTGAAGAGCGGCGTACTGACCTCACTGCTGCGGCTGCCCGCCCAGCGCCAGGAGGAACAGCGCGCCGGTCGGGAGGCCCGGTACTGGCTGGAGTTCGTGGGCCTGTCCGACAAGGCCGGGCGTCTCGCGCGCGAGCTGTCGTACGGTGATCAGCGCCGCCTCGACATCGCCCGCGCGCTGGCCGGCAATCCGCTGGTGCTGCTCCTGGACGAGCCCGCCGCCGGGATGAACCCCAGTGAGAAGACCGACCTCATGGAACTCGTCGCCCGTATCCGGGACCGGGGCGTCACGGTCGTCCTCATCGAGCACGACATGGCCTTCGTCATGGGACTGTGCGAACGAGTGCTGGTCATCGAGACCGGTACGCGGCTCACCGAGGGAGTGCCGGCCGAGGTTCAGCAGGACCCCCGGGTGATCGAGGCCTACCTCGGAGTGGACGAGGACGACGATGAAGACGCCGCGGGCGACGACATCGGCCCCGACGGGTCCACCACCCCGACTCTCGCGAAGGGCCACTGAGATGGCATTGCTCGAAGTCACCGACATGGATGCCTCCTACGGCGCGATCGAGGCCCTGTCCGGAGTCTCCCTGCGGGTGGAGCCGGGAGAGATCGTGGCGATCCTCGGCGCGAACGGCGCCGGCAAGACGACCCTGCTGCGTACCCTCACCGGGCTGCACCGCGCGAAGTCGGGCAAGGTCCTGCTCGACGGCCAGGACATCACCCGCACACCGGCGCACCGCATCGTGGGCATGGGCTTCGGCCATGTGCCGGAAGGACGCCGGGTGTTCACCGCGCTCGAAGTCGACACGAATCTGACGATGGGCGGCTACCTGTCCCGCAAGGACACCGCTGCGCTGGTTCAGCGCCGACAGCAGGTGTACGAGCTGTTCCCGCGCCTCGCCGAGCGGCGCGACCAGCTCGCGGGCACGCTGTCCGGCGGTGAACAGCAGATGCTCGCCATCGGCAGGGCCTTGATGAACGCACCGCGGTTCCTCGCCCTGGACGAACCGTCGCTCGGTCTCTCCCCGCTGTTCACCCGCAACATCTTCAAGATCGTGCGGCAGATCCGGGACCAGGGCACGGCGGTCCTCCTCGTCGAGCAGAACGCCCGCCAGGCGCTGCGGCTCGCCGACCGGGCCTACGTGCTGGAGACCGGCCGGGTCGCACTGGAGGGTCCGGCCGCAGAACTGGCCGCCGATCCGCGGGTGAAGGCGGCCTACCTCGGCGGCGCCGCGGAAGCCCCGCCGCAGGACGCCATCGTCGACAGCGCCTGACCAAAAGCGCCGGGAACCCCGTCGGGGTTCCCGGCGCCTCTCATACCAGGCCGGCTACTGGCACTGCGGCACTGCGGAAACCGTGGCTCGCCTGCCTCCACAAGACCATGCGGGTGTGCGCCCGCCCCTGACCTGCGATAGCGCTTCTTGGAACCGCCGGTCCGTTTCTCGAAGCGCACACGCACAGCCGCATCCCACTCATCGCCCCGTCCCCAATTTTTCGGTCGGACGGACGAGAATCCCTGGATCTCCGAACCCCTTAGTCAAGGATGTTCATGAGCACGACGAACGGCAAGAGAGTCCTGTTGCCCGGCGCCCGCGAGCAGACTCCTCCCTCGGACGGTCTGCGGGCCGGACTCAAGGACCGCCATCTGTCCATGATCGCCATTGGCGGGATCATCGGCGCCGGCCTCTTCGTGGGCTCTGCCTCGGGCATCGCCAAGGCCGGACCCGGCATTCTGCTGTCGTACGCCCTGGCCGGTGCGTTGGTCGTCTGCGTGATGCGGATGCTCGGCGAGATGTCCGTGGCCAACCCCACCTCCGGCTCTTTCTCCGCCTACGCCGACCGGGCGCTCGGCCGCTGGGCCGGGTTCTCGATCGGCTGGCTGTACTGGTTCTTCTGGGTCGTGGTGCTAGCTGTCGAGGCGACCGCGGGTGCCGTAATCCTCGAAGGATGGATACCGGCCCTCCCGCAGTGGGCCTGGGCGCTTGTCGTGATGGTCGTTCTCACCGCCACGAACCTGGCGTCGGTCGGCTCCTTCGGCGAATTCGAGTTCTGGTTCGCGGGCATCAAGGTCGTCGCCATAGCGGGTTTCGTCGTCATCGGCGGACTGGCGGCCTTCGGTGTACTGCCCGGCTCGGACAACCCGGGGGACGGCTTCGCCAACCTCACCGCGCACGGCGGCTTCCTGCCCAACGGCGCTCACGCGATCCTCTCCGGCATGCTGTTGGTCGCCTTCTCCTTCATGGGCAGCGAGATCGTCACCCTCGCCGCCGGTGAGTCCGAGGACCCGCAGCGTGCGGTCACCAGGGCCATCAGCAGCGTGATCCGGCGGGTCGGCTTCTTCTACCTGGGCTCTGTCCTCGTCGTGGTCTGTCTGTTGCCGTGGAATGATCCGGCGATCGCCGAAAAGGGCTCGTACGTCGCGGCCCTCGACTCGATCGGCATCCCGCACGCCGGCCAGGTCATGAACGCCGTCGTGCTCACCGCTGTGCTTTCCTGTCTCAACTCCGGTCTCTACACCGCCTCCCGGATGGCCTTCTCGCTCGGCCAGCGCGGCGACGCGCCCAGGGCCTTCGCCCGCACCACGATGCGGGGTGTCCCGCAGGCCGCGATCCTGGTCTCCGTCGTCTTCGGCTTCGTCGCCGTCACCTTCAACTACCTGTGGCCGGACACTGTCTTCCAGTTCCTGCTGAACTCTTCAGGTGCGATCGCGCTCTTCGTGTGGCTGGTCATCTGCTTCTCGCAACTGAGGATGCGGGGAATCATCCTCCGCGAGAACCCGGAGAAGCTCCTCGTCCGGATGTGGCTCTTCCCGTACCTGACGTGGGCGACCATCGCGGTCATCACGTTCGTGCTCGGCTACATGCTCACCGACGACAGTGAGGGCGGTGGACGGATCCAGGTGCTGTTGTCGGTGCTGGTTGCCGTGCTGGTGGTGGTGGTCTCAATGGTCCGAAGCGGTGTCGGCCGAAACGCCGACGATGAAGCCGTCAGCCGCTGGTAGGTGCCGGCCTGCGTTCAGCGGAGCCCCGGATGCTGCGGCCACCGGTATTCGGAGCCCACCACAGGAAGGAGTTGATGGCATGTCCGCCTTCAGACGACGCAAAGGCAACCTTCCTCGTCTGGCCCCCGAACTCGACGACATCGTCCTCGGCCGGGTCCGGCGACGTCTTGAGATCAGCTGGGCCCGCGGCGAACTCGATACCACGGTCGTCGCACTGATGGAGAAGGTGATCCTGGACGCAGGACAGGACTGGGACCGTAAGGCGCACCGCATGGGGGTGCTCGCCGAGGCCGCCGGGCGGGCACTGCCACAGATCTGGCGGCGTCAATCCCCGCAGGATCCAGAAGCACTTCTGCTCCACGCCTGGTCAGAGGTGGCGCATGCGCGGGCGCAGGGAACGCACGTGGACCTGCGCAGCATCCGGGAGACCTGCCTGCGCGCGGCCGAGCTGACACCCGCCGACCCCACCCCCTGGACCGTGCTCCTGGCCGCGATGCGATGGGAGCAGGAACCTTACGGCGAGGTGGGGCAGGTCTGGCGGGAGATCAAGGCCCGGGATCCGTGGAATCGGGAGGCGCATCTTCAGGCCTTGGGATATCTGTCACCGGGCGAGTGCGGTTCCACCGGGCAGGTGCTCGACATGCTCGACGGCATCCGTTCCTTGATGCCGGCCAGGGCTCCCACGGTCGGTTTGGAAGTCACCGCGTTCGTCCACGGCTACCTTCGCGCCGTTTCCGCCGGCGGCATGGCGGCGCTGAACGCCGGGGACCACTGGAGACGACCTGATGCGGCCGCGGCACTGAGCCGAGCGGCGCGTGACTGGCCGCTCCCTGGATTCCTCGGCCACGCGGCGGCACTGGCGGATCTCAACGTGCTGGCCTACGCGTTGGTCAAGGCCGCCCTGATGGACGAGGCCGTTGTCGTGCTGCGCGCCACGGCAGGCATAGCGACGCCTTGGCCATGGAACGCGGAGGGAGACCCCTTGGAGCGCTTTTCGTACTGGCACGGCGCGATCTCACGCGCCCGGCCCGCGGACAGCCGACGATGACCGCAGGTACCAGCCTTGCCCTGTCACTCACACCGGGCCGGAGGTTGTTACGCGTGAAAGCGAAGTCAACTGTTCTTCTTCATACGGCCGCAGTCACGGCCCCAGTCACGGCCTCAGTCGCCGAAGGCCAGCCCCCGCCCCGCCAGCCGGACCCTGATCCCTTCCTTCTCCACCCGCACGTCCCGCAGCCGCAGTTCACCGCTGGGCGGCTCGGGCAGCTGGAAGCCGAGGGAGAGCTGATCGGCGAGGACAGGGCGGGTGAGCCGGGAGAGGGCGTCGAGGAGCGCCGGGTCGAGGCCGAGGCGGTCGAGCACCTCGGGGTGGGCCAGGGTCAGGTCGAGGAGGTTGACCCGCATGGCCTGGTGGACGAAGTCGGGAGAACCGGTCAGGGCGGCGAGCTTGTCGTCGTTGCTCAGCGCCTCGCGGACGGTCGTGTCCGGCACGCCCATGCGCCGTACGACCGACGGCACGCCCAGCAGCGCCCGCACCTTGCGGGTCTCACGGGCCAGCCCGGCGGCCGACTCGGGCGTCAGGTGCAGGCCCTCCGAGGCGCGGGCACCGGGCCGGTACGTCGCCAGGTCCCCCACCTTCAGGCGCATTCCGCCGATCGTCGTGGCGATGCCCTGGTCGCCGTCGCGCCCGATGCGTACGTCGGCCCGCAGCCGCAGATCGTGTCCGGCGACCGGCAGCATGCCGCGCGCCAGGATCCGGTCGCGGCCGGCGCCCGTGAACGTCACCTGGGACGCGCCGAGTTCACGGTTCATGTCGGCGAAGGAGAGCAGGACGTCGCCGCGCAGCTCGGGAACGCGGGCCCCGCGCACGGAGGTCGGCCCGTCGCCGTCGAGTGTGATGTCGTGTGCCGTCGCCGACACCGAGGCGAGGGTGACCCGGTCGGCCGCCACGTCCGGGACGGTCACCTTCACCGAGTCCAGGCGCCCGCCGACGAGTTGGGGCAGGAAGGGGAAGCCGTCGATCTCCACCTCGGGTGCCGCGGTCAGCTTCATACGGTTCTTGAGGGCGTCCGCCGCCCGGTGCTCGGCGTAGAGCACGGCCCAGCGGTCGGCGAGGGTGAGGAACGCGGCGAGCACCAGCAGGCCCATCACCGCCTTCAGCGCGAACGGCAGTCCGGCGAACCGACCGCGCCTACGGCGTCGGCCGCCTTGGCGGTGCTGGGGCGGGGACCAAGGTTCCTCGTCCCCGCCCGGCACTTCATACGGGTCATGCGGGTCGTGCAGGTCATACAGGTCACGCGGGTCATTCAGATCATGCTGGTCTGGATAGGGATGCGTCGATACGTGGTGGGGGGCGCGCATCGATCCATCCGACCATGCGTGTGCCCCCCACCCGCAACCTCTACCCCCCGTATGCGACTCAGCTCACGATCTACTGCACGACCGTGATCCGGTTCGTCGCGGGCGGTGCGATCGGGCTGGTGGCCGACGAGTTGGCCGTCAGGTACTTCTCCAGGGCCGCCAGGTCGTCCCCGCCGACGAGGTCGTTCGTGCCCTGGCCCAGCGTGGTGATGCCGTCGCCGCCGCCCGCGAGGAAGCTGTTCGTCGCGACGCGGTAGGTGGCCGCCGGGTCGATGGCCGTGCCGTTCAGCTTGACGGTGTCGGCGACCACGCGGTCCGCGCCGGTCTTCGTCATGTCGAGCGTGTACGTCAGGCCGGTCGACGGCAGCAGGATCCTCGGCGAGGCCGTGTTCGTGCCGCTCACCTGCTCCTTGAGGACCTGGATCAGCTGGGCGCCGGTGAAGTCCTGAAGATTCACGGTGTTGGAGAACGGCTGCACCGTGAAGCCCTCGGCGTACGTCACCACGCCGTCGCCCTCGGTCGCCTTGGCCGCATAGGTGAGGCCCGCCCGGACGCCGCCCGGGTTCATCAGCGCGAGGTCCGTCTCCGGGTCGAGTCCCTTGCCGTACGCGAGTTGCGCGTCGGCGATGAGGTCGCCCATCGGGGACTCGGTGCCGGTGCTGGGTATGTCGGCGGAGATGTAGCCGATCGCGCGGTTGCCGATGGGCGCCGCGAGGGTGTTCCACTTGGCGATCAGCTCGGTCATGTCCGCCGCCTTGGCCACGGTCCGGGTGACCACGTGGTTCGCGGACGGCACGGCCGTACGGGCGATGTCACCCGTCCAACGGTCGTACGTCAGCGTGGTGTCCGTGTAGAGGCGGCCGAAGGACGCGGCCGAGGTGACCGTACGCGGGTTGCCCGCCGGGTCGTTGATGGTGCACGCGTACGCGGCGTGGGTGTGGCCGGTGACCAGCGCGTCCACCTGCGGGGTGATGTTCTTGGCGATGTCGACGATCGGGCCGGAGATGCCGTCGCCGGCGCCCGGGGAATTGCAGTCGTAGTTGTACGACGCCGAGGCGGGCAGGCCGCCCTCGTGGATGAGCGCGACGATCGACTTGACGCCCTGCTTCTGCAGCACCTTGGCGTACTTGTTGATCGTCTCGACCTCGTCCTTGAACTTCAGGCCCTTGACGCCCTCGGCGGAGACGACGCCCGGGGTGTCCTCCAGGGTCACGCCGATGAAGCCGACCTTGACGTCGTTCTTCTTCCACACCCAGTACGGCTTGAGGATCGGCTTGCCGGTCTTCTCGTCCAGGACGTTCGCCGCGAGGTACGGGAAGTCGGCGCCCTCGAACTCCTCGTCCGTGTAGCAGCCGGCGGTGGGGTGACAGCCGCCGTTCTGCAGACGGCCCAGTTCCTTGGCGCCCTCGTCGAACTCGTGGTTGCCGACGCTCGTGACGTCCAGCTTCAGCTTGTTCAGCGCCTCGATGGTGGGCTCGTCGTGGAAGAGGCCCGAGATCAGCGGGGAGGCGCCGACCATGTCGCCGCCGGCCGCCGTGATGGAGTACTTGTTGCCCGCGCGGGCCTGCCGCAGGTGGGTGGCGAGGTACTCGACACCACCGGCGTCGATCGTCTTGGTGGTGCCGTCCGCCTGGAGCTCGGTGACCCGGCCGGAGGAACCGGACGGCGGCTCCAGGTTGCCGTGCAGGTCGTTGAACGACAGCAGTTGTACGTCCTGGTAGCGGCCCGACGTCTGACCGCCGGGCTTGCCCTTGCTCTCGCCCGCGCTCGCCGCCGAGGGCAGCGCGGCCGCCAGCGCGCCGACGGTGGCGATACCGGCGGCCGCGGCCACCAGACGGTACGTACGACGTCTGCGGTGCTGGTGCGGCTGGGATGTGGCTGGCATACGCCCCCCTGTGATCCTGATGCGGAAGTGGGTGAGGAAGTGGCCCCCGTCCGGCGCAGCCTAGGGTCAACGCGCGTAGCGCGACAGAGGTTTCGTGGTTACATCCTGGTTGCTTCTTTGCCGCCACTTTGCCGGGACCTCCCCTTACCCTCGTACGCATGACCAGCGACGACATCGCACAGCCCGGCATCTCCCGCTCGATCGAGACCCACTCCGCGCTCTCCCCGGACCGGACCGAGGCAGTGCTGGAGCTGCTCACGGAGGCCGCCCGGAGCGACGGGCAGCAGGCGGTGTCCGAACAAGGACGGTTGCAGTTGCGGGGCGGACCGCGCGAGGGCGTGTCCCATTTGCTCCTTTCTGTGGGGGCCGAACTGGTCGGCTACGCCCAGCTGGAGGACACCGACCCGGTGGAGGCGCCGACCGCCGAACTGGTCGTCCACCCCTCGCACCGCGGCCATGGCCACGGGCGGGCGCTCGGCTCGGCGCTCCTCGCCGCGTCCGGCAAGCGTCTGCGGGTATGGGCGCACGGCGGCCACTCGGCCGCACGGCATCTGGCGCAGGTCCTGGGTCTCACGCTCTTCCGTGAACTACGGCAGATGCGGCGCCCGTTGACGGGGATGGACCTCCCCGACCCGGTGCTCCCCGAAGGCGTGACCGTCCGCACCTTCGTCCCCGGCGCCGACGACACGGCCTGGCTCGCGGCCAACGCGGCGGCCTTCGCCCACCATCCCGAACAGGGGTCGCTCACTCAGCGCGACCTCCACGACCGCAAGGCCGAGCCCTGGTTCGACCCCGCCGGCTTCTTCCTCGCCTTCCGCGGCGACGAACTGATCGGCTTCCACTGGACGAAGGTCCACGCGGACGAACGGCTCGGCGAGGTGTACGTCGTCGGCGTACGGCCCGGTGCCCAGGGCGGGGGGCTGGGCAAGGCCCTCACGACGATCGGGCTGCGGCACCTTGCGGGGCAGGGGCTGCCGACGGCGATGCTGTACGTCGACGCCGACAACAAGGCGGCGGTGTCGGTGTACGAGCGGCTGGGCTTCGTGACGTACGAGACGGACCTGATGTACCGCACGGAGACGTGAAAGACCGTGACAGGCATGGGGGGCGTATCAGGCATGGGCAAATGGGTCGTGATCGCGGAGTTCCGCAGCGGTGACTACGACGAGAGCGAGTTCCACGACGCGGGAAGCACGAAGGACCAGGCGCTGGAGGCACTCCACGGCCTCGTCCACACGTACTTGCCGCGGTCCGGGATCACCGAGAAGTGGCGCCGGGTGTACCGGCTCGCCGACCGAGAATCGTATGTGGTGACGATCAAGGGGGCGATGAGTCTGTGGCACTGCACCCTGCGTGTCGCGGAGCTGGTGTCCGACTCGACCGACCCGGCCGTGGCCGCGAGGGCGCGGGCGGAGGACGCGGCAGCGGAAGCCGCTGCCGCACCCCAGGACCGGATCCCGCCCGGCCATGACTGAAGCGGGCCTCCTCGAGTGAAGTCCTCGCCCTCACCCGCCCGTCGGCCCGGCCACGGGGGACCGGCGTCGCAGCAGGTGCCCCCGCCGCACCGGCTCCGGCCCGCACGCCCCCCACACCAGCACCGCCGCCGTCAGCACCACCGCCCAGCGATCGTGGGCGGCGTCCCACCGCGGGTCGTCGGTCGGTACGAACAGGGACCAGCGTGCCGGAAGCAGCAGCGCGGCCAGAAGCGCCGTGGTCAGGACGGCGGCCGCGACGGACGGGCCCGGCTCGGGCTCGCTCGCGAAGCGCACGGCCGTCGCGGCGGCGGCCAGTGCGAGGGCGGCGGTCGCGCCGGCCTCCAGGGTGAGGGCGCCGACCGGGGGCCGAACCTCCTCCGGTATGAGGGTCAGTGCGGCCGTCCACCACAGCACCGCGACCGGCGCGACCCACGCCACTCGCAGCCCCGTCCGCACCCAGCGCCGGGTGGTGACGGGCACGGTGAGGTGCCGGGCGGGGTCGTCCAGGAGGAACGCCAGGCCGAGGGCGAAGGCGAGGGCGGCGGCCCGCAGCAGATTGAGTGCCAGCCACGGGTCCGGCGGACTGTCGGACAGCCGCGGCAGCCCGACGACCAGCAGCCCTATGACGGCCCCGGAGCCAAGCGCCCGCCAGGGGACGGTACGCCGGACACCCCACACCAAGTCCCGGCTCACGCCCCGCACCGGACGGTCCCCGTCAAGGCCCTTCATCGCCAAGCCCCCTGCCTCGAGCCCCGCACCGCCACGCCCCCTCACTCCTGACACTCGTCGCCGCCCTTGGGCACCTCGGCCCCCAGCACCCGAGCCACCTGAGCCGTGGTCACCCCCGGCGCCGTCAGCTCCTCCCAGTGCTCCTTCACGGCCGCTGTGACCTCGACGCCTGAGCAGTTCCACCACCACCGAGGTCTGTCCGGCGGACATGGACAGCGGGTTGGTGGGGGTCAGGACGATCGCCGAGCCGCTGAGGCTGTCATCGAGGCGGACGTTCCGGAGGTCGGTCATCGGGTCGGCGGCGCCGCCCAGGGCCAGCCACATCACCGTCACCATGCGTCCGTCGCACAGTTCGCCGCCCTTCGCCTCGTCGCCCGCGACCAGCACGGAGGCGACGGCGGCCGCGAACTCGGGGACGCGGTTGCCGCCCCAGCGGGTGCCGACGGTGACCTGGTGAGGAGCGGTCAGCGATTCGAGTGTCGTGTCAGCGCTGAGGCCGTAGGTGGCGTCGATCCGCTGTCGTACGAGCAACGGCTCCTTGGCCGCCGGACCGGTCGCGAGGGCCTGGACGCGGTCGACGACTCCCGCCCAGGTGCCGGTCCGGCCGGTCCACTCCGGGAACGCGCAGTACGTCGAGGCATCGTGCCGGGTGCACGACTGCTCCTTCTCCGGGGTCGAGGTGGCCCGCTCGCGGGCCGCGGTCAGCTCCGCCGAGACGCCCCCGGACTGTGCGATCGCGCCGGTCAGCGTCAGGGCGAGGGCGCCCGCGAGGCCTGCCTTGACAGGCCAGGTCCGGCCGCCCCCGGCCAGCACGGAAGCCGTTGCCGCCAGCAGGACGAGCCCGATCAGATAGAGGGCGTGCCAGGCGGCGGGCCGCCCGATCAGGTCGGACGGCAGTGTCTCGCCGCCGTTCTCGCCGACGACCGGCGACAGCCAGCGGCTCCACTCGGCCTCGCTCGTGCCGGCCGAGACGAACGTGGCGACGGTGAACAGGCCGAGCACCAGGATCGGCGCGGCGAACACGGTCGGTATCAGACGGGCGAACAGCACCCCGAGGGCGCCGCACAACATCACGTAGAGGGGCCCGACGGCGAGTTCGGCCACCGAGCCGTGGCCCACCGCGCCCGGCCTGAGCGCCTGCCAGGTGAACTCGCCCAGTACGACCAGTGCGGTGAGCACGGCGAACGGCACGACCGACAGGACGTGCGCGACCGTACGCCGCCACGGCTCCATCACCAGCACGTCGAAGTGCCGGTCGGTGCCGCGCCGGCGGGAGCGCAGCGCGGCCCGGTTGACGCAGACGAGCAGGGCGATGCCGAGGAGGAAGGGCGCGCCCTGCGTGTCCCGGTCGACGTCCTGGAGCGCCGGGAAGGCGTCCATGCCCTCGCGTCCGGACAGCAGCCCCCAGAGGGTGTAGCCGACGTACACGAGGAGGGTGACCAGGACCGGGATGTACCGCAGGAGGTCGCGGGCCTCGAAGCGGGCGAGGACGAACACGGCCGCCCAGGGCCGGCGCGGCTCGCTGTGCACGACGGGCGGGGCCGTCGGTTCCATGACCGTGTTCACGCTGCCGCCACCTCCGCGCCCGCGCCGTCGAGCGTGAGCAGGTAGCCGTCCTCCAGGGTGGGTTCCAGGAGGTCGGCGCCGGGCGGCGGATCGCCGACGTTGCGGAAGGAGCCGGTGCCGGTGCGCCAGCCGGCCAGCGCGCCGGGGTCGCGGTCCGTGCTGCGCCACACCTGGCCGGCGGCCCGAGCGGTGAGCTCGGCGGGGGTGCCGTCGAAACGGACCTGGCCGGCGGCGAGTACGACGACCCGGTTGCAGAGCATCGCCACGTCCTCCGTCTGGTGCGTGGACAGCAGCACCGTCCGCCCCTCTCCCGCCTGTGCGATCAACTCCCGGAAGCGCATGCGCTGTTCAGGGTCGAGGCCGACGGTCGGTTCGTCGAGGACGAGGAAGCCGGGGTCGCCGACCAGGGCGGCCGCCAGCGCGACCCGCTGCCGCATGCCGCCGGACAGCTTCTTGATGCGCCTGCCGCGTAGGTCGCCCAGATCGACCTCCTCCAGCACCCGCCGGACCTCCCGGTGGCGTGCGCCCCGGTCGGTGAGCTCCTTGAGGATCGCCACGTAGTCGACGAACTCGAAGGCTGTGAAGTCCGGGTGGAAGCCGGGGGTCTGGGGCAGATAGCCCAGCGAGCGCCGCACTTCCTGTCGCCCGCGCGAGGTGTCCGGGTCGTTCCCGAGGACGGTGAACGCCCCCTGGTCCGGCGGCACGGCCGTCGCCAGCACCCGCAACAGGGTCGTCTTTCCGGCCCCGTTGGGCCCGAGCAGTCCGGTGACGCCCCGGGTCAGCCGCAGCGACACGTCGTCGAGGGCGCGGGTACCGCCGTAGCGAAGGCTCAGCCCGGAGGCGGAGACGGTGGGGGTCATACGGAACTCCCGTTGAAGAGGTCGAAGCGGTCACGAAGAAGGAAGAGCAGCCCGACGGCGAGCGCGGCGACCGCCGCGGCCACGCCCTGCCCGGCCGCGGTGAACGGTGCGAGCGGATCGCCGTCGGCCGTCCGCTGCGCGTGCGCCGTCAGCAGCAGCGCGACCCAGGAACCGCCGACCAGGGCCGGCGCGAACACCGGCCCGAGTCGTGGTGTGAGCGCCAGCCCGGTCGCGGTGAGGGCGAGGGCCGGCAGCAGCCAGGCGAGGGCGCGCAGGCCGTACTCGGGGAGCGCGAGCGTGGCGAGTCCGTTGAGGCCGAGTCCGGCGACCAGTACGGCGACCGTGCGGATCATCAGCAGCCGGAAGCCGTGCGTCGGCGAGACGACGGCCATCTCGTACGTCGGGTCCAGCGCGGGCCCGTACGACAGCGCGACCCCGGCGAGCGGCAGCAGCGGTGCGAGCGCGAGGAACAGCGTGAGCGTGCCGGCGTCGGGCCTCGAATTGGCCATGACGACGGTCATCACGAGGACGGCGACGACGGAACCGAGCCACGAGCCGCGCAGCACCGGCGTGGCCGCGAGCAGCCGGGCGGTGTGGTCGGCGACCCCGATCCGGATCAGCAGCGACTCGAACAGGCCCGGACGGGGCGCGTCGAGTTCGGCGTCGAGGCGCTCCCACGCCGCGTCGAGGGCGACGGGATCGCTGACGTCGGCCAGCACCCCCCGGCACCGCGCACAGGCGGTGAGATGCGCGTCGGCGGACCACAGGACAGGGGGCGCCAACTCGCCCTGGGCGTAGGCCCGCAGATCCTCCTCGGACACATGCCAGGTCATGCCGCCACCTCCCGCGCTCGTGGATACGTACTCATGCCAGCGCCTCCCGCAACTGCTTCCGGGCCCGCATCGCCCGCGTCTTGACCGTGCCCGGCGGGATGCCGAGGAGGACGGCCGCCTCCCGGGTGGTCAGGCCGTCGATGACCGTCGCCTGGAGCACGGCGCGCAACTCCGGTGAGAGGCTCACCAGGGCGCCCGCGAGGTCCCCGTGCTCCACCCCCGCGAGCACGCGTTCCTCCGCGGACGCCTCGTCCCGGTGCCGCAGCCGTGCCAGCGCCTGCCGCAGCCGCCCGCGCGCCCCGTCGCCGCGCAGCGCGTCGACCAGCCGCCGCGAGCCGATGCGCCACAGCCAGCCGGCGACATCCCCCTCCTCGCGGTAGCGGGCGGTTCCCCGCCACACCGCGAGGAACGTCTCCTGTACGACGTCGTCGACGACCCCCGTGTCCGAGCACCGGCCGCGCAGGCGTGCGGTGAGCCACGGCGCGAAGCGCCGGTACAGCTCTTCGAAGGCGCGCCGGTCCCCGTCCGCCGCGATGGCCCGCAGCAGCTCCCCGTCGCTTCTCGTTTCGCTCACGTCTCCTCATCGGACGAGCCCGCTCGATCGGTTCACACACATCACGCTTGACTTTCCGACACCGCTTCCACCACCCTTTCACTACTCAACTAGTGAAAGGGTGGTGGAACGCGTGGTCGAGTACCGCATCGACCGGCACAGCGGCGTGGCCACCTACGTCCAGATCGTCCATCAGACCAAGCAGGCGCTCCGCCTCGGCCTCCTCGAACCCGGCGACAAGCTGCCGACGGCCCGCGAGGTCGTCGAAGCCACCGCCATCAACCCGAACACCGTGCTCAAGGCCTACCGCGAGCTGGAGCGGGAGGGCCTGGTCGAGGCGCGGCGGGGCCTGGGCACCTTCGTCCGGCGCACGCTGGGCACCGCACCGGCCGACTCCCCCCTGCACGGCGAGCTGGACACCTGGACGGCCAGGGCCCGCGAGGCCGGGCTGGCCCGCGAAGACGTGGCCGCGCTGTTCACCGCCGTACTCGAGAAACACTTCCAAGGAGACCCCTCATGACCGACACGGCGATAGCCGCGGCCGCGCTCGGCAAGCGCTTCGGCCGCCGAGGAGGCTGGGCGCTGCGCGAGTGCACCTTCCGGCTGCCGGCCGGCCGAGTCTGCGCCGTCGTCGGCCCCAACGGGGCGGGCAAGTCCACCCTGCTCGCCCTCGCCGCCGGCCTGCTGGCCCCCAGCGAGGGCACGGTCACCGTCCTCGGGACGACCCCGGGCCAGGCACGCGCACGCGTGGGCTTCGTCGGCCAGGACAAGCCGCTGTACCCGCAACTCAGCGTCGCCGAGACGCTGCGCATGGGTGCCGACCTCAACCCCGGCCGCTGGGACGCGCCCGCCGCCGAGCGGATCGTGGCCGACGGCGAGCTGAACCCCAAGTCCCGCATCCGCACCCTCTCCGGCGGCCAGCGCACCCGCGTCGCCCTCGCCCTCGCCCTCGCCAAGCGGCCCGAACTGCTGCTCCTGGACGAGCCGATGGCCGACCTCGACCCGCTGGCCCGGCACGAACTGATGGGCGTCCTGATGGCACGGGCCGCCGAGCACGGCACCACCATCGTGATGTCCTCGCACGTCGTCGCCGAACTGGAGGACTCGTGCGACCACCTCCTGCTGATCGGCGGCGGCCGGGTCCGCCTGTCCGGTGAGATCGACGACCTGCTCGCCGCCCACGCGCGCGTGTCGGCCCCCGCGGAGACCGACCTCGCCCCGCACACCGTCGTCGAGTCCCGCACCACCGGCCGCCAGCTCACCGCGCTGATCCGCCCGGCGGGCCCGCTCCCCGGCGACTGGCGCACGGGCGGCCGCCTCTCCCTCGAGGAGCTGGTCCTCGCCCATCTGCGCAGCCCCGAGGCGCCGAACCTGACCCCGGTCGACACCGACAAGCCCGAGGAGAACGCCGCGTGAGCGCCCTGACCGTCGCCGCGCCGGCCCCCTCCGCCTCCGCGTCGCCCCCGCGCCAACTCCGCTGGCTGCTGCGCCTGCACCGCCCGGCCCTGTACGCCTGGGCGGGCCTGGTCGTCGTACTCGCCGCCCTGCTGCTGTGGCTCGGGGGCCCGCTCACCGACGCGTCGGCGGCTGCCTGGAAGCAGTACAACGCCTGCGCAATGGAGGCGTGCGCGTACGACCAGGACGCGATCCTCCTCTACAAGGACGTCTTGCTGTACACGAGCTCCGCCGTCCTCGCGGTGCCGTTCCTGGTCGCCGTCTGGTCGGGCGCCTCGCTGATCGGCCGCGAACTGGAGACCGGCACCGCACAGCTCGCCTGGACCCAGGGCGTCTCCCCGACCCGCTGGCTCGCCGCCAAGCTCGCCCTCCCGGGAGCCCTGGTCACGGCCGGAACGTCCCTGCTGGTCCTGCTGAACCACCTGGCGTGGTCGGCGGGCCGGGGCCGCGTCGACAACGCCAAGTCCTGGTACAGCTTCGAGACCCTTTACGGGGGTGGACCGGTCCTCGTCGCCCTCGCCCTGGCGGGCCTGGCCGCCGGCGCCCTGCTGGGCCTGCTGTTGCGCCGCTCCCTCGCCGCACTGGTCGGGTCGGCCTGCGTCACGGGCGTCCTGTGGATCGGGACCTTCCTGGCCATGCCCCACCTCTGGCCCACGGTCACCCACGTCAGCAGTCTGCGGGACGGCCCGAAGGGCTCCGGTATCACCGTCGCGGAGGGCCTGCTCACCGCCGACGGCGACCGCCTCGACATCCCCCGGTACTGCGGCAGCAGCATCGACCCCGCGTGCGGCACGCTCTTCGACCGCCTCGACGCCGTCAGCTTCTACAAGGACTACCACCCCCAGTCCCACTACTTGCCCCTGATGCTCATGGCGACCGGCGTCCTGTTCGCCGTCGCCGCCCTGCTGACCGTCCTCGCGTTCCGCGTGCTGCGGCACCGGACCGCCGACCGCAAGGGGGCCGTCGTATGACCACTGTCGGAGGTCTGCCGCGCACGGTGCTGCGCCTGCACCGCACGGCGGCGATCGTGTGGGTGGTCTTCATCCTCGCCGCCGTCGCCTGGCTGGTGTGGCTGAACGAGATCACCGCGGCCGCGGCGCGCGCCGCGGTGAACAGCTGCCCCAGGAACACCGGCATCTGCGCCTCGGTCTGGGCCAGCCTCGACTACAGCGAGCCGACGGGCTGGATCAGCACGCTCGTCTACTACAGCTTCTGGGCCGTCGCCGCGTGGGCGGGCGGCTCACTGATCGGCCGCGAGCTGGAGAGCGGCACCGCGCAGCTCGCCTGGACGCAGGGCGTGACGCCGACCCGCTGGCTGGCCGTCACACTCGCGCTGCCCGCACTGCTGATCGTCCTCGGCGGCGCGGTCTTCGTCCCCGTCTACCGGTGGGCCTGGTCGGCGAACCGCGACCTGATGGGCGACGACTGGACCTTCCCCGACGTGTTCGCCGCCCACGGCCCCGCGGTGGTGGCGTACGGCCTGTGCGCCCTCGCGGTCGGCGCGCTCACCGCGCTCCTGCTGCGCCGCTCACTGCCCGCGCTCGGCGTCACCGTCGCCGTGATGGTGCTGATCAACCAGGTCCTGGAGCGGTACCGCGAGGACTTCTGGCCGACGGTGACACGGGCGTCCGCCGGCCGGTCGGAGGTGCCGAACGACTGGTGGCAGGCGGACACGGGGGTCTACCACCCTCCCTCCCACTTCTGGCCCATGCACCTCGTCGAGACCGGCATCCTGCTCACCGTCACCGCCGCGGCCACGCTCGCCGCCTTCCGGCTGCTGCGCCGCCGCACCAGCTGAAACCGGCCGTACGTCCAACGGGCCGTACGTCCCTCCACGGGCGGAGGGACGTACGGTCGAGGCACGCGTCGCCGCACGTGAACGCCCGCGAGCTGCTCCCCGGTGTCCCACACGCCATGTCGCCGTAACCATTGGTTCAGACGGGCTTGCGAAGCTCACTGAATGAAGCCCGTCGTGCCAGAGCCTTCGCCGCCCCCCGAGGGATCCGCAGGGAACGGGGACGCCGGCCGTGCCGCCACGCTCCCTCCCGCGCTGTCCGACGCGCCCGTATCGCTCGTGACGCGGAAGAATGGGTCCATGAGCCAGTCAGACACCCAGGCCACGGTCCAGCACGCGCAGCCCTCCGTGGGTTCCATAGCCGCGCACCGCCCGCACACCGTGTCGGCGGCCGTCTCCGACCTGGAACCCGACATCGACGCCGATCTCGACGCGTACGAAGAGGCGCCGTTCGACGGTCCGCAACTGCCCCAGGGGCGTTTCCTCGACCGGGAGCGCAGCTGGCTCGCGTTCAACGAGCGCGTCCTCGAACTCGCCGAGGACCCGAACACCCCCCTCCTCGAACGCGCCAACTTCCTCGCGATCTTCGCCAGCAACCTGGACGAGTTCTTCATGGTCCGGGTGGCCGGTCTCAAGCGCCGTATCGCCACCGGTGTCGCCACCCGGTCCGCGTCCGGCCTCCAGCCGCGCGAGGTCCTGGAGATGATCTGGGCCCGCTCGCGCGAACTCATGGCCCGGCACGCCGCCTGCTACCACGAGGACGTCGCCCCCGCCCTCGCCGAGGAGGGCATCCACCTGGTCCGCTGGAACGAACTCGAGGAGAAGGAACAAGCCCGCCTGTTCACCCTCTTCCGCCACCAGATCTTCCCGGTGCTGACCCCGCTGGCGGTCGACCCGGCGCACCCCTTCCCGTACATCTCCGGCCTGTCGCTGAACCTGGCCGTCATCGTCCGCAACCCGGTCACCGGCCACCGCCACTTCGCCCGCGTCAAGGTGCCGCCGCTGCTGTCCCGCTTCCTGGAGAGCTCCCCGGGCCGCTACGTCCCCATCGAGGACGTCATCGCCGCCCACCTGGAGGAGCTGTTCCCGGGCATGGAGGTCCTGGAGCACCACGCCTTCCGCCTCACCCGCAACGAGGACCTGGAGGTCGAGGAGGACGACGCCGAGAACCTCCTCCAGGCCCTGGAGAAGGAGCTCATGCGGCGCCGCTTCGGGCCGCCGGTGCGCCTGGAGGTGGAGGAGTCCATCGACCGCGAGGTCCTCGACCTCCTCGTCCGCGAGCTGAAGATCAGCGAGGCGGAGGTCTACCCCCTCCCCGGTCCCCTGGACCTCACCGGCCTCTTCCGCATCGCCTCCATCGACCGGCCCGAACTGAAGTACAAGAAGTTCATCGCCGGCGTCCACCGCGACCTGGCCGAGGTCGAGTCGGCGTCCGCGCCCGACATCTTCGCCGCCCTGCGCACCCGGGACGTGCTGCTGCACCACCCGTACGACTCCTTCTCCACGTCGGTCCAGGCGTTCCTGCAACAGGCGGCCGACGACCCGGACGTCCTCGCCATCAAGCAGACGCTGTACCGCACCTCGGGCGACTCCCCCATAGTCGACGCGCTCATCGACGCCGCCGAGGCCGGCAAGCAGGTCCTCGTCCTGGTGGAGATCAAGGCCCGCTTCGACGAGCACGCCAACATCAAGTGGGCGCGCAAGCTGGAGGAGGCGGGCTGCCATGTCGTCTACGGCCTCGTCGGCCTGAAGACCCACTGCAAGCTGTCCCTGGTGGTCCGTCAGGAAGGCGACACGCTACGGCGCTACAGCCACGTCGGCACGGGCAACTACCACCCGAAGACGGCGAGGCTGTACGAGGACCTGGGCCTGCTGACGGCGGACCCGCAGGTCGGCGCGGACCTCTCCGACCTCTTCAACCGCCTCTCCGGCTACTCCCGCCGCGAAACCTACCGTCGCCTCCTCGTCGCCCCCAAGTCCCTCCGGGACGGCCTGATCGCGCGGATCAACAAGGAAGTCCAGCACCACCGCGCCGGACGCCCCGCCTTCGTCCGCATCAAGGTCAACTCAATGGTGGACGAGGCGATCATCGACGCCATGTACCGCGCGTCCCAGGCAGGCGTGCCCTGCGACGTGTGGGTGCGCGGCATCTGCGCGGTCCGCCCCGGCGTCGCGGGCCTGTCCGAGAACATCCGGGTCCGCTCGATCCTCGGCCGCTTCCTCGAACACTCCCGGGTGTTCGGCTTCGGCAACGGCGGCGAGCCCGAGGTGTGGATCGGCAGCGCCGACATGATGCACCGCAATCTCGACCGCCGTATCGAGGCACTGGTGAGGGTCACCGACACGGCCCACCGCGCCGCCCTCAACCGGCTGTTGGAGACCGGCATGTCCGACACCACCGCCTCCTGGCACCTCGGCCCGGACGGCGAGTGGACCCGGCACGCGACGGACCAGGACGGCCAGCCCCTGCGCAACGTCCAGGAGACGCTCATAGACGCCCGGAGGCGCCGGCGTGGCACAGCAACACCTTGACCCGACGGACCCCCGGCCCAGGCACGTCGGCCCGGTGACCGGGGACGCCCTCGCCGGCTACCTGCGGGCCCAGGCCACGGAGTTCCTCCGCGCGCTACGGCTGCACCGTGAAACCGGCGGCACGACAGCCGGCGCGAACGGCGCCGAGGACTCCGTCGACGCGGCCCGGGCCCTACGCCGCTCGGTCCGCCGCATCAGCGGCAGCCTGCACACCTTCCGGCCCCTCCTCGACGCCGAATGGTCGGACGCGATGCGCCCCGAACTGGCCTGGCTGTCAGGCACGTTGGCGATGGAACACGCGTACGGCGCCCGCCTCGAACGCCTGCTGCTCGCCCTGCACCGGCTGTCGGGCGCGGTGTTCCCGACCCAGTCGGCGAGCGCAGTCGCCGGCACGGCTTCCTCCGGAACTGCGGGCAGTCGTGCCGACGCAGCCGCGGGCAGTCGTGCCGCTGGGGCGGCACGGGTGGGCGCAGCGGCACACCAAAACGCCGGGCCGCCGACCAACCTGCCCGCACCCGACCGCGGCAACCTCACCGTGGGCGCGGCAAAGGCAGGCGCCCTGCTCGAGCGCCAGCTCACCCTCGCCCGCACCCGAGCCCACAGCACCGCCCTCCAGGCCCTCGGCTCCTCCCGCTTCCACGCGGTCGCCGACAGCATCGCCTTACTCGCCAGCGAGGTCCCCCTCACCACCACCACCGCCACCACCGACCTGCACCCCTTCGCGGCCGCCGCCGAGGAACGCCTCACGGACGCGATCACGGCCCTCCCCCTCGTCACCGCCGGCAGCCCCTACAACGCGGAGGCCCTGATCCACGGCCTCTCCCCGGACCCGTCCCCGCACCCCCAGGACGCCCCCTGGCACCAGGTCCGCCTCCTCCTGCGCCTGCACCGCTACGCCCGCGAGGTCCTCGACGGCGATGGGGACACCTCTCGCTCGAGCGCAGCCGAGAGTGGGGGAACGCCCATCGACGGCCGGCTGCTCACCGCCGGCCAGGCCCTGGACCGCCACCGCGACGCCTCGGAGGCGGCGGCAGCGGCGGCCCACGCGGCCCGTACCCCCCGTATCGCCCCGGCGACGGCCTACGCCCTCGGCGTACTCCACGCCGACCAGCGGCACGAGGTGGAGGCGGCCCGCTTCGCGTTCCAGCAGTCGTGGCAGAAGCAGGCGGTCGGCACGCCCTGACCCTTCATCGATCCGCGCCATGGAGGCGGTGACACCGATGCCCCGAGCCAACGAAGCCGAGGAGCCCCCCGTCCAGGCCGCCGGCTGCGTCTTGTGGCGCCGCTCCCCGGTCGACGGCGAGCTGGAGGTCTGCCTCGTCCACCGGCCGAAGTACGACGACTGGTCGCACCCGAAGGGCAAGCTGAAACCCGGCGAGAACCACCTGGCCGGCGCCCTGCGCGAGGTCGAGGAGGAGACGGGCCACCGGGCCGCGCCCGGCACCCGGCTGCCCACCGTCCGCTACCTGGCGAACGGCCGCCCCAAGGCGGTCCGCTACTGGGCGGCCGAGGCCACGACCGGCGCCTTCACCCCGAACGACGAGGTCGACCGCATCCTCTGGCTCCCCCCGACGGCCGCCCGGAACCGCCTGACCCAACCGAGGGATCGCACCCTTGTCGACGCCCTGCTCCAGGCGCTCCGGCTGACGTAGTCGGCCGGAATCACCCCGTGTCCTCGATGTAAGCGTTCCGTGACCTCACCGCACCGCCCATCAGGGTTCACCCCCCGTTCATTCACGGCCTTCGGTGCCTTCACCTGTTCTGCCTAATTTCGGCCTTACGCGGTGCGGACCGGACTTCGCGGACCCACCACGAAGACGTAGAAGACGTAACAGTACAGATGCACGCAAAAAGGCCTCGAACACGCGGCCGCATCACACGGACTTCGCACGCCGCCGGTTCAGGACGGCGGCTCCTGGAAGGAACTCCCTCAAGTGAAGCTTCAGCGCATGAACCGGCGGGCCCTCACCCTCGGTGCTCTCGCCGTCTCCGGCGCCCTGGCCCTCACGGCGTGCGGCTCCGACGACACCGGCAACGGCGGGGACAGCAGCGCCTCGTCGACCGCGGCGGCCGGCAACATCAAGTGTGACGATGCCAAGGGTCAGCTCCTCGCCGACGGCTCCTCCGCGCAGAAGAACGCGATCGACGCCTGGGTCAAGCAGTTCTCCGCCGCCTGTGGCGTGCAGATCAACTACAAGGGCGGCGGCTCGGGCGCCGGCGTCACCGCGTTCACCCAGGGCCAGGTCCCCTTCGCCGGTTCCGACTCCGCCCTGAAGCCCGAAGAGGTCACCGCCTCCAAGGAGGTCTGCTCCGGCGGCCAGGGCATCGACCTCCCGATGGTCGGCGGCCCGATCGCGGTCGGCTTCAACGTGTCCGGTGTCGACAAGCTCACCCTGGACGCTCCTACCCTCGCCAAGATCTTCAACAACGAGATCACCAACTGGAACGACGAGGCGATCAAGAAGCTGAACCCGGGCGTCGAACTGCCCAACCTCAAGATCCAGGCGTTCCACCGCTCGGACGAGTCCGGCACCACGGACAACTTCACCAAGTACCTGATCGCCACCGCCAAGAGCGACTTCCCCTACGAGGGCGGCAAGGCCTGGCAGGCCAAGGGCGGCCAGTCCGCTCCGCAGTCCTCCGGTGTTGCCCAGCAGGTGAAGCAGACCAACGGCGCCATCGGCTACTTCGAGCTGTCGTACGCCAAGGACGGCATCAACACGGTCGCCCTCGACACCGGCGCCTCCGCCCCGGTCGAGGCCACCATCGACAACGCCACCAAGGCGATCGCGGACGCCAAGGTCATCGGCACCGGCAAGGACCTCGCGCTGCAGCTGAACTACGCGACCAAGGCCGACGGCGCCTACCCGATGGTCCTCGTCACGTACGAGATCGTCTGCGACAAGGGCAACAAGGCCGACACCCTGCCCGCCACCAAGGCGTTCCTGCGCTACATCGCCTCCGAGGACGGTCAGAAGATCCTCGCGGAGAACGACTACGCCCCCATCCCCGACGACATCATCGCCAAGGTTCGCACCACCATCGAGAGCCTGAGCTGATCCGAGTGCGGTCCGGCCCGGGGCCCGAAAACCCCGGACCGGACCGCACCGTCCGGTGCACCGCCGCCAGGAGCCACCCGCACATCGCGTACGGCTCCACAGGGCCGTACGGCGCGTACGGCCCGCAGACCGGAGAACCCGATGGACATAACGACAAAGAACACCCAAGCTCCTCCCCCCACTGAGCCACCGACCGCGACCGAACAGAAGCGCGCGGCCCGTGGCGCCACCCGACCCGGCGACCGGATCTTCCTCGGTCTCTCCCGCGGATCGGGCATCCTGCTGTTGGTGATCATGGCCGCGATCGCGGTCTTCCTCACCTACCGCGCCTCCCTCGCGATCAGCAAGGACGAGGCCAACTTCCTCACCGCCTTCGAGTGGAACGCCACCGCCATCCCGCCGAAGTTCGGCATCGCGGTCCTGGCCTTCGGCACGGTGGTCTCCTCGATCATCGCCATGGTCATCGCGGTCCCGATCGCCGTCGCCATCGCGCTGTTCCTCTCGCACTACGCCCCGCGCAGGCTGAGCGGTCCCATCGCCTACGTGATCGACCTGCTCGCCGCCGTACCGTCCATCGTGTACGGCCTGTGGGGCGCGCTGATCCTCGTACCGCACATGAACGGCCTCTTCGGCTGGCTGGACACCTACCTCGGCTGGACCGGCATCTTCTCCTGGGAGGGCGGCGCCCCCCGGTCGATGCTCACGGTCGGCATCCTGCTCGCGATCATGATCCTGCCGATCGTGACCAACGTGAGCCGCGAGGTCTTCCGCCAGGCTCCGCTGATGATCGAGGAGGCGGCCCTCGCCCTCGGCGCCACCCGCTGGGAGGTCATCCGCATGGCCGTCCTGCCCTTCGGCCGCTCCGGCGTGATCTCCGCCTCGATGCTCGGCCTCGGCCGCGCCCTCGGCGAGACGATGGCCGTCGCCACCGTGCTCTCCCCGACCTTCACCATCCAGACCAGCCTGCTCGACCCGGGCGGCGGCACCTTCGCCCAGAACATCGCCAGCAAGTTCGGTGAGGCCACCGAGCAGGGCCGGGACGCGCTCATCGCCTCCGGCCTCGTTCTGTTCGTCATCACCCTGGTGGTCAACGGCGCCGCCCGCGCGATCATCGCTCGCCGCAAGGAGTACTCGGGGGCCAACGCATGAGCACCGCACTCGCCGAAAACCGCGCCAGCACCCTGCAGGGCTCCCGCCTCCCGAAGTGGTCCCCGTACGCGATCGCCGCCGGCTCCGTCGCCGTCGCGGTCGGCGTCGGCCTGGCCGCCGGCCTCGACAGCCGCATCCAGTGGGGCCTGATCGCCGCGATCGTCTTCATCATCGGTTCGTACGTCATCGCCGCCCGCGTCGAGGGCGTCCGCCAGGCCAAGGACCGCCTCGCGACCTCGCTGGTCTGGGTGGCCTTCCTGCTCGCCGTGATCCCGCTGGTCTCCCTGGTCTGGGTGACCGTCGCGCGCGGCGTGAAGGTCCTCGACGTCTACTTCCTGACCCACTCCATGGGTGTCGTCGCCGACACCGAGCCGGGCGGCGGCATCTACGCCGCCATCCTCGGCAGCCTGGAGCAGGTCGGCCTCGCCACGCTGATCGGTGCGCCGATCGGCGTGCTCACCGCGATCTACCTGGTCGAGTACGGGCGCGGCAACCTCTCCCGGGCCATCACCTTCTTCGTCGACGTGATGACCGGTATCCCGTCGATCGTCGCCGGCCTGTTCATCCTCAGCCTGATGCTGATGTTCGACCTCGAGCCCTTCGGCTTCGCCGGCTCGCTCGCGCTCGCGATCCTGATGATGCCGGTCGTCGTCCGCTCCACGGAGGAGATGCTCAAGCTCGTCCCGAACGAGCTGCGCGAGGCCTCCCTGGCGCTCGGCGTCCCGAAGTGGCGCACCATCCTGAAGGTGGTCCTGCCGACCTCCATCGGCGGCATCACCACCGGCATCATGCTGGCGATCGCCCGTATCGCGGGCGAGACGGCTCCCGTACTGCTCCTGGTGTGGGGCAACCCGTTCATCAACTCCAACCCCTTCGAGGGTGCGCAGGCGTCGCTGCCGCTGTACATCTACCAGCAGTACGCGAACAGCGCGGGCTCGGGAGCGGCGTACGACCGCGCCTGGGCGGCGTCGCTGACGCTGATCGCCTTCGTGATGATCCTCAACCTGGGAGCCCGCGGCATCGCCCGCTGGAAGGCCCCGAAGACCGGTCGCTGACGCGGCCATACGGCGACTGATCCGGAAGTGAAGTAGAGACATGGCCAAGCGAATCGACGTAAGCGGGCTCACCGCCTACTACAGCGCCCACAAGGCGATCGAGGACATCTCGATGACGGTCGAGCCGCGCTCGGTGACGGCCTTCATCGGCCCGTCCGGCTGCGGCAAGTCGACGTTCCTGCGCACCCTGAACCGTATGCACGAGGTCACCCCCGGTGGCCGCGTCGAGGGCAAGGTCCTGCTGGACGACGAGGACCTGTACGGCCACGGCATCGACCCGGTGTCGGTGCGCCGCGAGGTCGGCATGGTGTTCCAGCGTCCCAACCCCTTCCCCACGATGTCGATCTTCGACAACGTGGCGGCGGGTCTGCGCCTGAACGGCAACTACAAGAAGAGCGAACTTCAGGACATCGTCGAGAAGTCCCTGAAGGGCGCGAACCTCTGGAACGAGGTCAAGGACCGCCTCAACAAGCCCGGTTCGGGCCTGTCGGGCGGGCAGCAGCAGCGGCTGTGCATCGCGCGGGCGATCGCGGTGGAGCCGAACGTGCTGCTGATGGACGAGCCGTGCTCGGCCCTGGACCCGATCTCGACCCTCGCCATCGAGGACCTGATCGGCGAGCTGAAGGAACGCTTCACGATCGTCATCGTCACGCACAACATGCAGCAGGCGGCGCGGGTCTCCGACCGTACGGCCTTCTTCAACCTGTCGGCGGTCGGCCAGCCCGGCAAACTGGTCGAGATAGACGACACGGAGCGCATCTTCTCCAACCCGTCGGTCCAGGCCACCGAGGACTACATCTCGGGCCGCTTCGGCTGATCCCCCCTGAACCCCTCGCGGTGCTGCATGGCGGTGCCACCGCGAGGACGAAGAGGGCCCGCCCCCTGGTTTTACGGGGGGGCGGGCCCGTCGTCGTTGTGGGTCGGGGGCGCGTCGGGGGGTGTCCGTCCTCGGAACGGCGCGAAATCGGTCCCTCACCAACGCACCGGCGTTGACGCGCCAACCCTGCGGGCGAACACCACCTCCGACACGCCCCCTTCCCGCCGTACGCGCCTGCGGGAGCGTGCACCTTGCGGCGCCGGGTGCGATCGGGCGAGCCCCACCTCTCGACCGACCGAGACGGGTGGTGGGTGGGCACAGGCCGGGGGTCTGGGGGCGGAGCCCCCAGGGACGGGCACACCGGCGCCGGGCGCCGAGCCGAGCGACCGGCTCCTACAGGAACGCGAGGTTCACGATCCAGAAGCTCACCGCGGCCACGGCCCCCGCCGCCGGCATCGTGATGAACCAGCCAAGGACGATGTTCTTGGCGACGCCCCACCGCACGGCGTTCACCCTCTTCGTCGCGCCCACACCCATGATCGCTGACGTGATGACGTGTGTCGTGGAGATCGGCGCCTTGAAGATGAACGCCGTGACGAACATGATCGACGCACCGGTCGTCTCCGCGGCGAACCCCTGCGGCGGATCAAGCTCGATGATCTTCCGGCCCAGCGTCCGCATGATCCGCCAGCCGCCCGCGTACGTCCCCAGCGACAGCATCACGGCACAGGCGATCTTCACCCACACCGGGATCGGGGCGTCCGCCCCCTGGACGTCACCGATGACCAGCGCCATCACCACGATGCCCATGGTCTTCTGCGCGTCCTGAAGACCATGCCCGAGCGCCATACCGGCCGCCGACACGGTCTGAGCTATACGAAAACCCCGCTTGGCCTTGTGCGGATTGGACCTGCGGAACAGCCACATGATCGCGCACATCACCAGATAGCCGGCGATCAGACCGACGACCGGCGAGATGAACATCGGGATGACGATCTTCTCCAGGACACCGGACCAGATGACGTCCGTCCCGCCCGCGAGCGCCGCCCCCACCATGCCGCCGAACAGCGCGTGCGACGAGGACGACGGCAGCCCGAAGTACCAGGTGACGAGGTTCCAGACGATCGCCCCGATCAGCGCCGCGAAGAGGATCCCCATCCCCTTGTCGCCCTGGGGCGTCTCGATCAGCCCCTTGCTGACGGTGTGCGCGACCCCGCTGCCCAGGAACGCACCGGCGAGGTTCATCACCGCGGCCATCGCCAGCGCGGCGCGAGGCGTCAGCGCGCGCGTGGAGACGGACGTGGCGATCGCGTTCGCCGAGTCGTGAAAGCCGTTGGTGTACGTGAATCCGAGCGCGACCCCGATGGTCACGATCAACGCAAAGGTGTCCATGGAGAGGTCAGGACTCCTTGACGGCGATGGTCTCCACCGTGTTCGCCACGTGCTCGAACGCGTCCGCCGCTTCCTCCAGCACATCCACGATCTGCTTGAGCTTCAGCACCTCGATGGCTTCGTACTTGCCGTTGAAGAGCATGGCGAGCAGCTTGCGGTGGATCTGGTCGGCCTGGTTCTCCAGCCGGTTGACCTCGATCCAGTACTCGGTGAGGTTGTCCATCGTGCGCAGGTTGGGCATCGCCTCGGCGGTGAGCTCGGCGGCCCGGGCCAGTACCTCGATCTGCTGCTCGACGCCCTTCGGCAGTTCCTCCACGTTGTAGAGGACGACCAGGTCGACGGCCTCCTCCATGAAGTCCATGATGTCGTCGAGGGAGGATGCGAGGTTGTAGATGTCCTCGCGGTCGAACGGCGTGATGAACGAGGAGTTCAGCTGATGGAAGATCGCGTGCGTGGCATCGTCACCTGCGTGTTCCGCGGCCCGCATACGCTCTGCGATCTCGGCCCGGCCGGCGGTGTCCGCTCCGAGCAGTTCCATGAGGAGCTTCGAGCCCGTGACGATGTTGTCCGCGGATGCGGCGAACATGTCGTAGAAGCTCGTCTCCCTGGGGGTCAGACGAAAGCGCACAAGGGGTCCTCGGGGTGCATCGGTTTCGGTCAGGCTGATGCTAGGCGCATCATCCGGCCACGGCTAACGGGCCGTCCCCCAGTGTCGCCCATGGGGCAGAGTGTTCGGCACGGGGGCCGCCCGCAGGCCACATACCCGCAAAGTTCGGTATCATATACCCTGCCGGGGTATCTGTTCTGCCCAGGATGTGACCATGATGTGGAGGACGCGATGACGACCACCGAGGCCGGCGCGCAAGCGCCCTCCGCCGCCGCGGAGCCGGAAGTCGTGACGGACCACGACCGCGGTGTGCACGGGTACCACAAGCAGAAGGACGAACACCTCAAGCGCCTGCGCCGCATCGAGGGCCAGATCCGGGGCCTGCAGCGCATGGTCGACGAGGATGTCTACTGCATCGACATACTCACGCAGGTGTCCGCCTCCACCAAGGCCCTGCAGTCCTTCGCCCTGCAGCTCCTGGAGGAACACCTGCGCCACTGCGTCGCCGACGCGGCCGTCAAGGGCGGCGCCGAGATCGACGCGAAGGTGGAGGAGGCGACCAAGGCGATCGGCCGCCTGCTGCGGACGTGAACCCAGGCCACTGAGGCCGGGAACAGGGGCGCCCCCGGCTAGTAGCCGGAGGCGTCCGCGCGTTCTTCGGCCACTCTCAGGACCTCGTCGATGCTCTCCAGGCTGAGCCGGTCCTCGTCGGCTGCAGACGCCGCGATGATCAGCTCTCCGCACAGCTCGATCTCGGCGAGGGCCACGTGGTCCTGGACTGCCGTACCGCCGACCGGAGCCACGCGCATCACCTCTTCTCTGCCGTCACCGACTTCCTAGAGTAGGCAGCGGCTACAGACCGCGCATGGCACGGAAGGGCTAGTTCTTGGCGCCCGTCACGAGTCCGTGCCCGGCGACTGTCCGGCTCTTACTCCTCAGCGATCTCACCCGCGTAGATGTCACCGGTGGCCGGCAGCCGTACGTCGGCGGCGACTCCGAAGTCGTAGAGCAGGGTGGTGGAAGCGACCGCCACGGTCCCCTTCTGCTGTCCGTTGACGAAGCTGAACCGGTGCCGGACCTTGCGGATGCGGCCCTCGTCGTCGAGGTAGACGTCGAACGGCACGCGGGCCGTGGCGAACCCTTTCGCCGCCGCCGCGAGCGGCCCCTCGTTCCCGGCGGACGCGTCACGGGCCGCCTCCCCGAGGTCCGCGGTGCCCCGGTAATGCCGTACGGCGGTCCCCGCGACCTCGGTCTTCCCCACATACGTGGCCGTCCGCGTCCCCCGCAGCACCTCGGCGGCGGCGAAAGGATCGGTGGCCCCGCCGGTCACGAGGTTTCCGTCGGTGAGCGTGGCGATGTCCACACGCACCCACTTGTCGGCGGGCACCCCGGCTCCCCGGTTCTTCATGAACAGGGCGCCGGGAGCGAGGAGTTCGGTGATCGGCCGGTGGTCGCTGGTCCCCGCCGGGTCCTGCGGCAGCATCACCTTCAGCTGCCCCATCTGCCGCCGGTAGTCGTACACGCCGTGCCCTCGGATCGTCACCCGGGTGCCTCCGGTGGCCATCTCCATGGACGTACGGGCCTTCGAACTCCCGGAATCCGCAAGGGTGTCGGCGGCCCGGTGCAGGATCTCGACCGGATCCCCGCCCCGTGCGTCCCCGCCGAGGACGGCCCCGCTCCCGGAACACCCCGCCGCCCCGAAGCACGAACAGACCAAGAGCCCCACGGCGACGACTCCGCCACCCGCCCGCCTGCGCTGCCGCTCCGCCATCGCCTGCCTACCCCCAGCCGGTACGTCCGTCACGGGCCCCCTGTCGTTCCGGTTAACGACGAGTAGATGGCGTCGTCACGCACGTTCCGACTCCGCGGGGGAAGGCAGGTGGTGAATACGGCATCCGGCCTGGGTAACGTTGTCACTGTGGCGCAGCAGGAAAGGGTCCCCCGACCCCCCGACCAACCGACTCACCGCACGACAACAGTCGAACAAGGCCGCTTCTGCACGGCCCGCTGCAGCTGCGGCTGGCGCGGCCCGGCCCGCAGAGCGAGAAGCCTGGCACGGGCGGACGCGGCAGGGCACACGGCGGGGTGACGCCTGCTCCTCCCCGCCGAGCGGGGTGACCGCGCCTCCTGGCCTCGCCGTCCGCCGTACCGAATACGTCCGTCTGGGAACCCCCGGCACCGGGGACCCGTCTCGTTCCACGGGAGCCGACAAAGGCCGACGGAGGGCACGACATGGAACGGCGTACGTTCATCGGGGGCGGCGCTACCGCGGTCGCCGCGGTAGCGACGGGCGCGTGCAAGGGCGGGGGATCCTCCGGAGCGGCCGCCACGGAGAAGAGCACCGGTACGTCCTTCCGCACCACCGGCGCCACCGCCGGCGCCGACTGGCCCGCCCTGGCCCGCGACCTCGACGGCATCCTGGTCCGCCCCGGCGACGCCAAGTGGGCAGCGGCCCGCCAGCTCTACAACACCCGCTTCGACGCGCTCAAGCCGGCCGCGGTCGCGTACGTCGCGCACCCCGACGACATCCGTACGGCCCTCTCCTACGCCCGCGCCCACTCCATCCGCGTGGCGATCCGCAACGGCGGCCACTCGTACGCGGGCTGGTCCTCCGGCAACGGCCGCCTCATCATCGACGTCTCGAAACTCAACCGGGTCCGGGCAAGCGGCAGCACCGCGGTCGTCGGCGCCGGCGCCAAGCTGATCGACGTCTACCGCGCCCTCGCCGCGAAGGGCATGACGATCCCCGCCGGTTCCTGCCCCACGGTC
The DNA here is from genome assembly GCF_042870385.1 of Streptomyces sp. NPDC006602. Taxonomy (NCBI): domain Bacteria; kingdom Bacillati; phylum Actinomycetota; class Actinomycetes; order Kitasatosporales; family Streptomycetaceae; genus Streptomyces; species Streptomyces sp. NPDC006602. Next base: position 59,912 of record NZ_JBIAHG010000027.1, read on the forward strand.
GGCGTCTCCGGTCTGGTGCTCGGCGGCGGCCACGGAGTCGTCTCCCGCGCCTACGGCCTGACCTGCGACAGCCTCGCCCAGGCCACCCTGATCACGGCGGACGGCAAGCAACTGACGGCGAACGCCGGTGAGAACAAGGACCTCTTCTGGGCCCTGCGAGGCGCGGGCAACGGCAACTTCGGCGTCGTGACGGAACTGCACTTCAAGACACATCCGGCGCCGCAGGCGGTGACGGCGTATCTGTCCTGGCCGTGGCCGAGGGCCGCGGCGGTCGTCAAGGCATGGCAGGAATGGGGCCCGGCCCAGCCGGACGAGATCTGGTCGTCCCTGCACCTGGCCGGCGCCCCCGGCGGCAGGGCCACCGTCTCCGTGGCCGCCTTCTCCCTCGGCACCTACGGCGAACTCCAGAACGCGGTCGACCGCCTCGCGGACAAGGTGGGCGCCCCCGCGAGCAGCGTCTCCCTGCGCCGCCGGGGCTACGAGGAGGCGATGGAGATCTACGCGGGCTGCTCGTCCTTCTCGACGGACGCGCAGTGCCACCTGCCCGGCACGACCCCGGGCCGCTCGCCCCAGGGCGCACTGGGCAGGGAGACCTACGCGGCACGGTCGGACTTCTTCGACAAGTCCCTTTCCCCAGCCGCGATCCAGACCCTCCTCAAGCAGCTCATGTCGATTCGCGGCGGCTCGGGCAGCATCGCGCTCACAGCCCTCGGCGGAGCCGTCAACCGCGTCTCCCCCACAGCGACGGCCTTCGTCCACCGCCGCTCCCGCATGCTGGCCCAGTACATCGCCTCCTGGCGCGCCGGCACGAGCGGCTCGACGGCCGAGTCCTGGCTGACCGGAGCCCACACCGCGATGAAGCCGTACGCGTCGGGAGCGGCGTACCAGAACTACACGGACCCGACCCTCAAGGACTGGCGCACGGCGTACTACGGGGACGCGGCGACTCGCCTGGCCAAGCTGAGGAAGCAGTACGACCCGAACCGCTTCTTCACCTACCCCCAGGCGCTGTAGGACAGGTGGAACACCGGAACGCCCTACGCGGCGAGATCCCGCTCCTCGGCCCCCGCGGCCTCACGCCGAGCCCCCGAGATCAACGCGTCCTGGCCGTCGTACGACCGACCCCGCGCCCGGACCAGCGACCCGGCCCGGGGCGACCGCTCGACGGCCTTGACCACGGGCGTCAGCAAGGCCATGGCCACGGGCGACAGCAGCAGGGCGACAGCGGTGCCGAGCGCGAACCCGCCCACCACGTCCGTCGGATAGTGCACACCCATGTAGATCCGGCAGAACCCCTCGAGCAACGCGAGCCCGAGCCCGAAGAGCCCGAACTTCCGGTTGGCGACGAAGAGCCCGACGGCCATGGCCATGGTGATGGTGGCGTGGTCGCTCACGAAGGAGTAGTCGGTCTTGCCGGAGACGAGGACGTCCAGCCCTTCATGGGTGAGGAAGGGCCGAGGCCGCTCCACGAACCCCCGTATCGGCACATTCACGAGCACCGCGACACCGGCGGCCAATGGCGCCCAGACAAGAGCCGCCACGGACGAGGCCGCGTCCTCACCGCCCCGCCGCCGCACGGACCACCAGCACCACACCACCAGCAGCACCATGGCGAGCAGCAGCCCGTACTCGCCGACGTATTCCATGCCGCGGTCGAACCAGGCCGGCGCGTCCTTGGCGAGGCCATTGATGTCGTACAGCAGATCGACGTCAGGGTTCGACCCGGATTCTGCGAGTCCAGCCATGGCGCACGGCCCCTTCGTCGTCCTCTCGGCGCACCCTTACGCGCGCCGCTGTTGCCCACCCCCGTGGTGTGTAGATCCGCTTACGTCGACCTGTGACGTCCACCCGTCCGCTCGGCTACGTCACCAGGAACGCACGGCTTTCGTTGATACGTTCCACACTCCACCGAATGATCACGCAGACGTTATCGAAGAGAGACCCGTTCCCGCAGTTCAGCGGGTGGGTTCACGCTCGGTTCACACCGTCGTGGGGAGCGCTTTCGCGCCATCTTCGGTGACCCGGGTGGCCCCGAAGTAGTCCGGGGTGTCGATCCGGTCGAACCGGATCACAGCACCCGTTCTCGGCGCGTCGATCATGTACCCCCCACCCACATAAATCCCGACATGCCGGATCGCCCGGGAGTTCGTCAGGTCGTCCGAGAAGAACACCAGATCCCCGGGCAGCAGCTCGGCCCTGGCCGGATGCGGCCCCGCGTTGTACTGGTCATTGGCGACGCGCGGCAGCGTGATCCCCACGCTCTCGTACGCCGCCTTGGTCAGCCCGGAACAGTCGAACCGCCCGTTGTCGGCGGCGGTACCGTCGCCGCCCCACAGATAGGGCGTACCCAGCTTCTTCTGCGCGTAGTAGATGGCCCCGGCGGCCTGCTTCGACGGATCGACCCGACTGACGGGGGCGGCGAAGCTCTCCTCCAGGGTCGTGATCGTCTTCACGTAGTTCTGGGTCTCCTTGTACGGCGGCACGCCCCCGTACTTGATGACCGCGTAGGACCCCGCGTTGTAGGAGGCCAGCATGTTTTCGGTCAGGTTCCCGGGGACGTCCTTCACGTACGAGGCGAGCGTGCAGTCGTACTGCGCGGCCGACGGAATCGCGTCGTTCGGATCCCATACGTCCCGGTCGCCGTCCCCGTCGCCGTCGACTCCGTGCGTGGCCCAGGTCCCGGGGATGAACTGCGCTATCCCCTGCGCCGCCGCGGGGCTCTTGGCGTTCGGGTTGAATCCGCTCTCCTGGTAGAGCTGGGCGGCGAGCAGCGCCGGATTGATGGCGGGGCACAGGTTGCCCCACTTCTGCACGAGGTTCTGGTAGGCGGCGGGCACAGCCCCCTTCGCCAGCGCTTTGGTGGCTCCGGTCGCCCCGTTGACGAGGTTCCCGGCGACGACGTACACCCCGACGACGAGCAGCATCACGAAGCTGAGCCCCGCCGCGACGGCGGCACCCGCCACGATCCATGCCTTACGCACCGTCAACCGCCCCTCGACCGCCGGTAGTCCGCCCGGGTCAGTCTAGGAGCTTCCCACCCGGGACCCGGCGCAACCGGTGCTCTCGCAGTCAGGCGGTCCCGGCGGTCCCCCTTTCCGCGGCCCGATACAACGAGGCGGCCTCGGCCCCGAGAACAACGCTGTACGAGATGTCAGCGGTGGCCCCGCCCTGCTCGTGCCCGCCCAGCACCCCGACGACCTCCCCGTCCCCGTTGACCCACGGACTGCCGCTGGTGCCACCGCTGAAGCCGGGACATGCGATGCGCTGCTGCGTACGGCTGTGCGCGGTGGGCCTGTTGGTGCAACTGACGGGGGCATCACGGGAGTCGGGATACCCGGTGACGGTCACCGCGGTCGCCCCGGTGGCCGTCCCGGCGACGAACCGATTCCCCCCGCCGACGACGTCCTCGACTCCCTTGCCGCCGCCCCGGTCGGCGACGACCGCGAAGGCGACGTCACTGTCCTCGTCCTGCCCCTTGGCCCAGCCGTCGGGCAGAAACCGCCGCTTGACCCGCCAGACCCCGTACGGCGCGTGGCCGTCCCGGTACCCGGGCACGAACTCGAGGTCTCCCGCACCCCCGTCGAGACAGTGCGCGGCGGTGACGACGAGATCCCGGCGCGGACTGTCCACGACGGACGCGGTGCAGAAGTGCTGCTTCCCGTCGAACAGCACTCCCACCCGTGCAGTCTCCGCGGTAGGCGCGGCGACCTCGGTCACGCCGAGGGGCCCTGAGCCGTCATCAGCGACAGCCTCGGAGGCCGAGGTGACGGCGAGCAGCACGACGCCGAGCAGGCAGCGCCGACGGAGGCCATGGTGACGTGTGGTGCGGCGCTTCATCGGGCCGATTGTCGACCAGCAACGTAAGAACGGCACGGGAAGCGGACAGGAGAACGGCTGGCAAGCCGCTTGGCCTTCCTTGAACTCACACCACTAGCATGATCGTTCACTTGTGCGATGGTCGGTGTTGTCTGCGACGGGGGTGGCCGGGGTGAGTGCCGAGGGGTTGCGGGCGCGGTTGACGGGTCTGGCGGCGGCCGGGCAGGGCGATCTGCGGGCAGTGGTGGGGGAGTTCCGACGCGGTGAGGTGCTGGTGCCGGTCGTGGACGACTCACTGCTGTCGGTGGAGGCGGGCGGTATTCGCTGGCTGTTCGCATTCACAGATGACGCGGCGCTGGCGCGTTTCGCCGAGGCGCGCGGTGAGGCGGTGCCCGAGCGAATACCGGTACACGGGGCGCGGCTGCTGGACCAGGTGATCCCGCAGGTGGGCGGGCCGGTCGGGATCGCGTTGGACGCGGGCAGCGCGGCGGGCGTGGTGCTGCCGCCGGTGACGGGGATCGTGCCGGACGCGGTGGCGGTGGACGCGGGAGGGCCGATCGCGTGAGCGGCGACGGTTACCAGGTCGATCCGGCGGCGCTGGAGCAGATCACCCGGGGCATCAACCGGGCGATGGACGAGCTGAAGGAGTTCGGCTTCGACATCGAGGCGAACCTGGGGCGCGGCTTCGACGACCTGGAGCTGGCGGGCCTGGAGGTGGGGGATGCGGGCCTGCAACAGACGTTCGCCGACTTCTGTGAGCGATGGGGCTGGGGTGTGCGTTCGCTGATGCAGGACGCCAATGAGTTCGCGGGCCGGCTGAACCTGTCGGCGGGTCTGTACCACGAGCAGGAGCAGTACGTGTCGGACACGCTGAAGACGGTGTGGACGGCGGGGGCGGGCAATCCGTACCTGTCCCCGGAGGAGGCCTCGCAGCGTTCCTGGTCGGACACGTTCAAGGACAACGCGGTGTCCCAGGCCATGGACGCGGACTACAGCGCGGAGTCCTTCACCTCGGGCCAGGAGGAAGTCGAGGCCGCCTGGTCGCAGGCGGCGCAGGACGTGGAGACGTCGACGGTGACGCCGGACGCGCTGTTCGATCCGCGCACGGACTGGCAGTGGAGCGGCCCGCCGCAGGCCTCGGAGTCGGGGGAGGGTGAGGGCTGATGGGCTTCGGGGATCTGGTCGACGGGCTCGGGGATGGCTTGGAGAGCGCTGCGGACGGCCTGAACAAGGGCGTCGGCGAGGCCGTCAACTGGGGCACGGACAAGACGGCGGACGTCCTGTCGTCGGTAGGCGCGGACGGCATGGCCGAGGAGGTCCGCGACTTCGGCGAGGGCGTGAACAACCGCCTGGGCGGCACGGTCGCCGAGCGGCAGCTGGGCGAGAGCGAGGACCCCAGGGAACTCATCCACGGCAGCGCGGGCGCGCTGGAGGAACGGGCACGGCACCTGCGGAAGTTCGCCGGGGCGTTCGAGAGCGTCGGCCAGGGCATGCGCTCGCTGGACGCCGGCAGCTGGCAGGGCAAGGCGGCGGACGCCTTCCGGGCGAAGTTCGACGTGCAGCCCAAGCAGTGGCTGACGGCGGCGGATGCCTGCGAGTCGGCGGCGCAGGCGCTGGAGGCGTACGCGGACACGGTGCGCTGGGCCCAGCAGCAGGCGCAGACGGCGATCGACACCTACCGCAGCGCGCAGGAGACCAGCCGGAAGGCGGCGGACGCGCACAACGCCAAGGTGACGGCGTACAACCAGGCCGCCGAGCGGTACAACGCGACAGCGCTGGCGGGCCAGGACCCGGGCCCGAAGCCGACCGAACCGGGCAGCTTCACCGACCCAGGGACGGCGGGCCGCCAGGAGGCCGAGGACATCCTGGCCGAGGCCCGCCGCCAGCGCACCGATGCCGCCCACGACGCCCAGCGCCGCGTGGCCACGGCCCTGGAATCGGCCCCGCCGAAGCCGGAGTTCACCGACCGCTTCGGCGCGAACGCCTCGGACCTCTTCGTAGGCACCCAGCTCAACAGCGTGCATGTGGCAGGCGGCCTGCTCAGGGGCGGCGCGGACATGCTGAAGCTGGCCCGCACGGTCAACCCACTGGACCCCTACAACCTCACCCACCCCGGCGACTGGCAGAAGAACTCCAGCATGCTGCTGGCCGGCCTGGTCGGCACCGCCGCCCACCCCGAACGCATGCCCAAGTCCCTCCTGGGCACCGGCTGGAGCAGCGACCCGGGGGATGCGGCAGGCTATCTGGCCTCGAACCTGATCGGCGGCAAGGGCGCCGGAGGCGCGGGGCGGGCCGCCCTGCGGGACTCGCTGCGCGGGGCCGCGAAGGACGCGGCGAAGGGAGCGGCGCGAGAAGGAGCGCGCCGGTCGCCGATGGACGTCGCACGCAAACTGTGGTGCAAGGTCTTCGGCAGCGATCCGATCGACATGGCCACCGGCCGCATGTCCCTGCCTCAGACGGATGTGTCCCTCCCGGCCAGGCTGCCGTTGGTGTTCAGCCGCCAGTTCGAGTCGTCGTACGAGGCGGGCCGCTGGTTCGGCCCAAGGTGGACCTCGACGGCCGACCAGCGCCTGGAGATCGACGCCGAGGGCGTCATCTTTGTCTGTGAGGACGGCTCGCTGGCGGCGTACCCGCACCCCTCGCCCGGAGTCCCGACCCTCCCCCTGGCAGGCAGCCGCTACCTGCTGGCGGTCGACGCGAGGGGCGACTACACCGTCACCGACCCGGAATCCGGCCGAATCTGGGACTTCGCGGGCCCGGGAGGCGACGGCGACGGCATCGCCCTGCTCTCCCAGATCATCGACCGCTCCGGCCAGTGGCTCACCTTCGAGTACGACACCGAGGGGTCCCCCACCGGGATCGTCCACTCGGCCGGCTACCACGTGAAGATCACCACCGAGCGCGAGCGCATCACTGCCCTGCACCTGGCCGACACCGACCGCGACATCGAGCTGGTCCGCTTCGGCTACGACGAGCTGGGCCACCTGGCGACGGTGACGAACTCCTCCGGCCTCCCCACCACGTTCACCAACGACGACCTGGGCCGCATCACCGCGTGGACGGACACGAACAACTCGTCGTACCACTACGTCTACGACGACGAGCACCGCTGCACGTCGCAGGGTGGCGAGGCCGGCCACCTGCGCTACACCTACATCTACGGCGAGCCCCACCCGACGACCGGCCACCGGCTCATCACGGCAACCAACTCCCTGGGCCACACAACTCGTTACGAGGTCAACGCCGACCTGCAGGTGGTGGCGGAGACGACCCCGGACGGCGCGACGACCCGCACCACCCACGACCGCTGTAATCGCCCGACCACCATCACCGACCCACTGGGCCGCACGGTGAGCTACGCCTACGATGAGGCGGGTCGTCCGATCATGGTCGTCCGCCCCGACGGCCACTACAGCAGCGTCGGCCACAACGACCAGGGCCTGCCCGTCTCCATATCCGGCGTCGACGGCACCCACGTCACCCAGCAGTTCGACGAGTTCGGCAACCGCACGGCAGCAACCGACGCGTCCGGGGCCACAACCCGCTTCACGTACGACGCCCTCGGCCACATATCGGCGGTAACGGACGCGACAGGCGCGACAACCACCATCCGCTGCAACACCGCGGGCCTCCCCCTGGAGGTCACGGACCCCCTCGGCGCGGTGACGCGCTACGAACGGGACGCTTTCGGCCGCCCGGTAGCGATCACGGACCCCCTCGGCGCGGTCACACACCTGGAGTGGACGGTCGAGGGCAAACCGTCCCGCCGCACCGCCCCGGACGGCACCACGGAATCCTGGACGTACGACGGCGAGGGCAACTGCACCAGCCACACCGACCCCATGGGCGCCGTCTCCCGCTACGAATACACGCACTTCGACCTGCTGACGGCCCGCACCGGCCCGGACGGAGTCCGCCACACCTTCACCCACGACACCGAACTACGCCTCACCCAGGTCACCAACCCCCAGGGCCTGACCTGGACTTACGACTACGACCCGACAGGCCGCCTGATCGCGGAGACGGACTTCGACAACCGCACGCTGGCCTACGACCACGACGCGGCAGGCCAACTGACCACCCGCCGCACCCCCTCCGGACAGACCATCCGCTTCGAACGGGACGTCCTGGGCCGCGTGACGAGGAAGGACGCGGCGGGAGCGGTCACCACATACACGTACGACGTGACGGGCGCCCTGTCCCAGGCGACGAACCTAGATGCGACAGTGACCCTGCACCGGGACGAGGCAGGCCGCCTGCTGTCCGAAACGGTCAACGACCGCACCCTCACCTACACCTACGACACCCTCGGCCGCCGCACCACCCGCACCACGCCAACCGGCGCGACCAGCACATGGGCCTACGACGCAGCGGGCAACGCCACCGAACTGACCACCTGCGGCCGCACCCTCACCTTCACCCACGACGCGGCAGGCCGCGAACTGACCCGCCACATCAACGAAACCCTCACCCTCACCAACGCCTACGACCCCCTGGGCCGTCTGACCAAGCAGGAACTCACCAGCCCCACAACCCAACGCCTCCAGCACCGCGCCTACACCTACCGAGCCGACGGCAACCTCACCGCCCTCGACGACCACCTCAACGGCACCCGCCACTTCGACCTGGACCCAGCGGGCCGAGTGACGGCAGTGCACGCGGCGAACTGGACGGAGACCTACACCTACGACGAGGCAGGCAACCAGACCGCGGCAAGCTGGCCGTCCAACCACCCAGGCCAGGAGGCGGTAGGCGACCGCACGTACACCGGCACCCGCATCACCCGCGCCGGCAACGTCCGCTACGAGCACGACGAAGCCGGGCGCATCACCCTCCGCCAGAAAACCCGCCTGTCCAGCAAAGCGGACACCTGGCGCTACGAATGGGATGCGGAGGACCGCCTGACGTCGGTGACAACGCCGGACGGCACGCGCTGGCGGTACACGTACGACCCCCTGGGCCGCCGCACGGCGAAGCTCCGCCTAGCCACCAACGGCGAAACAGTCGTCGAACGCGTCGACTTCACCTGGGACGGCACCACCCTCTGCGAACAGACCACCACGTCCCCAGGCATGCCGAATCCAGTCACCCTGACCTGGCACCACCAAGGCCTGCACCCGCTAGCCCAGACCGAACGCATCACCGCAGCCGAAGCCCCACAAGACGAGATCGACTCCCGCTTCTACGCCATTGTCACCGACCTCGTCGGCACCCCCACCGAGCTCATCGACGAACACGGCGACATAGCCTGGCGCACCCGCACCACCCTCTGGGGCACAACGGCATGGACGGCAAACAGCACCACATACACCCCCCTGCGCTTCCCGGGCCAGTACCACGACCCCGAAACCGGCCTCCACTACAACTACTTCCGCCACTACGACCCCGAAACCGCCCGCTACCTCACCCCCGACCCTCTCGGCCTGGAACCGGCGGACAACCCCGCTACTTACGTCCATAACCCTCACGCTTGGACCGACCCACTCGGGCTCACACCGTGCAAGTGGACACAAACGGATTACAATGGCCAGCGCATCTACCAGCGGGACGACTTGATAAATCCGAACCATGTCTCACCTGTGGATAAATATGGGCGGAGTAACCTTAAGCGAATGCAGCAAGGGCTCGCACCAATGGGCCCCGACGGCAAGCCCCTCAACTTGCACCACATGCTGCAGACGCAAGACGGCCCAATAGCCGAAGTAACACATTCCATGCACTTCGACAACTACCGGCAGCTTCACTGGAAGGTAGGGACCGATATTCCCAGTGGAATCGACCGAGATGCATTCAACGCCTGGAAAACTCAGTACTGGAAGGATCGAGCGAGGGGGTTCATGAACCAATGAATAACATGGAAGCAGTGGAGCAACTCATCGAACTGGTGCGCAGCAATGATGACATCGCACACTTCGCTGATGGGTGTGACGCGGCGATGCTTGCTGCCGCCGAAGAAGAGTTGGGACTCGCATTCCCGCCTTCCTACCGTAGGTTTGTGGAAGAGTTCGGGACTTGCGACATTGCAGGTGAGGAGTTCCTTGGCGTTTACCAGACCCCCGCGATGGGACAGAGGCTGCTGGGATCGGTGACCGAAACACTGGACGCCCGCAGCCAGTACAATCTCCCCGAAAACTGCATCGTCCTCATGTTTGACGGGATGGGGGGACTGATCGTGCTTGATGCATCCCGGAAGGGTGATTCGGGAGAATATCCGGTCTTCGCATGGGATCCCGGGAAAATCGGCAGCAGCGACCTGGAGCCACTGGGGGACAACTTTGGAATCTTTGCACTCGACCTATGCCAGAAGGCTGTAAGTCGTTGGCGGGAATCTTCCAACTGACTTTCAGTTGGAAGATCGGACACTGCGTGGATCCGCTCGGACCCCTGCTGTCATAGTGGCGCGTGTGGCTGTTGGGGCGCCGTTCAGCGGCCCGACCAGAAAACGCCATCAAAACACGACAGCTGCAACTATTGATCGGTAGGGCATAATCGCCAGGAAGTTCTGGGCAGAGCGGGAGTAACGGAAGAAGATGCCCTTCGCCCCATTGGCGCAACACCAGGGTCAGGGACGGTACGTTCTGCACCACATCAACCCCATCCAACATGGAGGAGGCGTATACGACCTCGACAATCTGGTAGTGGTCACACCGCAGTATCACAAAGAAATACTCGACGGCGGGTACCATTTTGGCGGTGGTTGGGCTTTTCCCGGAAGGAGCGATGGGCAATGGCAAGGAAGTCGCGTGAAAAATTGATTCACATGGTCCAACAACTCATCGATGCAGACCTTTCCGAGGAGGAGGACCGACTCGTCGAGGACTTGAAGTCCAGCGTCTTGCATCCACGCATCACTGACCTGATCTACTACAACACTCCGAAACTGACGGCCGAAGAAGTGGTGGACAGGGCTCTCGCCTACCGCCCCATCGAACTGTGAGTTCCCTTGCTCCTTGATCCGAATCCGGGAAAGCTCCAGATCTACGCCATGGAAGAGGTGAACCCTACGTCGGCCACGTGCGTCGTGCGATGCGTAGGGGGAATCGTACGCCCTGGACAGCGATTCGATATCAACTTGACGAACAAGAATTCAGGGACGGATTTCCACGTACTGCTGGACTGGATCAATCGCTATGGACGTCTAGTGGAATTCATCGACCCGCCGCACAACGCAAAGGTTCACCTGACCGGGAATGGGGCGTCCCTACTAAAGGGGGGCTTGACAATTACCTCCGTTGAATGATAGAAAATCACGTATTTTCCCGCCGGCCTCTCTGATGAGACGGCTGGTGGTCTTGTCGTGGTAGCCGAGAGCGTCCGCGACGACGGGGCCGGGCAGTTCGAGGAGCTGCTGGCGGATTGCGGCGCCGCGGGCAGCGGCGGCCGGAACTCCGACTTCGTTCAGAAGCGCGGACAGGTGGTCGGGGCGGGCTGGCTGTCCTGCCCGGCGGCCGAGGAAGAGCCAGTCCGACAGAGCTGGGAGGACTTCTCCGCCGGCTTCGTCCCCGGCGGTGCCTCCAGTTCGACGATGAGCAGGTCGAAGCTGGTACGAGGACATGGCCACCGTTCACCGGACCCTGGCGTCCGCCCCCGGCAGCCGTTGGCTCAACAGCTCATTCCGGTAGGCCCGCACGAGATACAGCCCCGCCCGTTCTCAGCGGCCCCACCGCCTCCTGGACCGCGTTCGTCACGGGCGCCCGGCGCCATACACCGGAACCCATCGGTCGCGATCTCAATGTCCAGGGGTGCGGGCAGCGTCACGGACTCGCCGAACTTCCCCGGCAGTACGTCCTTGTAGGCGCCGTTGTCCGGGCGGGTGTGCAGGGTCCAGGTGCCGTTGCGGGGGTCGATGACGAACAGGACGGGGACACCAGCGACGGCGTACCAGTCGGCCTTGTCCCGGATCTCACGGGACTTCTCGGACTGGGAGATGACCTCGACGGCGAGTGCGGCGTCCTCCGGGGCGGCCAGCCAGTCGTCGTCCTCCATCCACTCCGTAGGCAGGACGATCAGATCCGGGGTGACGTAGTCGTCGGGGTCCTCCGGCAGGGCGATCGAGGAGAGCTCGAACACGTCCAGCCCGTCGGGCATCACCGCCGTCTCGAGCTGCCGCCGTAGACGCTGGGTCACACCCACGTGCTTGCCGGTGGGCGTAGTGGACAACACGAGCTTTCCCCCCAGGATCTGCACCTGCAGGCCTGTCGTGGCCCCGATCGTCTCGGCGACCGCACGGAGATTTCCTGGGCGAGGCCGGGTCCCCCCTCCCACCTCCGCGGACCACCTCACCGACACTCCGCCCACAGCAGCTTCCCGCCCTTCGACGCCCCCAGCTCCCGCAGTACGGAGACACCGACCGCGTCAGCACAGGCCCGTACGAGGTGCAGGCCGCGGCCGTCTTCGGCGTCGAGTGGGGGTACGTCGGCTCCGTCGGTGCCGAATCCGGGAGGGACCCTCGGGTCCGTGTCCCATACGGCGACTCGCAGGCGGCCGGGTTCCATCGCGCGGAGCCGGAGGGCGTAGGGGCCGGCGGTGTGACGGTGGGCGTTGGTGAGGAGTTCGGAGGCCAACAGCTCTGCGGTGGGGGTGAGTTCGGCGAGGCCGTGGGCGGCGAGGACGGTACGGAGGGTTGCGCGGGCGATCCCCGGTGCGTGTGGATCGTGCGGGAGGTGGAGGGTGTAGGCCCAGGGCGGAGTTACGGTGGCCATGGAAGTCTCCGATCACTGAGGGGAGTTGGGCGCGTGCGGATGGTGGTTGCCCAGTGACGATGCCGTCCCGTCGGACGGTGTACTCCTGAGCGAGGGGCCCAGTTGTAAGGTAGCGGGATCCATATAAGTTCTTAGACAGATCTCGAGAAAGTACTGATTGGCCACTCGTGTGAGTGACAAGGAGGGCGGACACCCGTGCGAAGCAACCCAACGGGTCGCCAACTCCGCCTGGGCGCTGAGCTGCGCAAACTCCGAGAGCGTGCGGGCCTGACGTCCACCCAGGCGAGTCGGCTGCTCGGCGTGCAGCAGAACCAGATCAGCAATGTGGAAGCCGGACGTGCGGGAGTGAGCCCCGAGCGAGTGCGCACGCTTGCCTGCCACTACGACTGCGGGGACAAGCCCCTTGTCGAGGCGCTCAGCGAGATGGCAACCGAGCGGACGCGCGGCTGGTGGGAGGAGTACCGCGAGATCCTGCCCGCCGCCCTGCTGGACCTCGCCGAAGTCGAGCACCATGCAACGCGGCTGCGCGCCGCCGTGACCGTGCACATCCCCGGGCTGTTCCAGACCACGGACTACGCTCGCGAGATCTTCCGCCAGGACGTGCCGGAGATGTCGCCCCCCGACATCGAGCACCGGATCTCGTTCCGCATCAAGCGGCAAGCCGTGCTCTACCGGGACTCTCCGACACCGCACCAGGCGATCCTCCACGAGGCGGCTCTGCGCATGAAGTTCGGCGGCCCCTCTGTGACCCGGGCGCAGCTTCAGTACCTGCTGGACATGAGCGAGCGCACCCACATCACCATCCGCGTCATCCCGTTCGACGCCGCCACGCTCCCCGGTTCGGGCCAGTCCTTCTACTACTCCAAAGGACCGGTGCCTCAGCTCGACACAGTGCACCTCGATCAGTCCCACGGCCCGGTCTTCCTCGACTCTGAGGCCCAACTCGACAAGTACCGCGTACTCCTCGACCGCATGGAAGCCGGCGCGCTCCCAGCCGTAGAGTCACGCGACTTCATCCACAAGATCGCCCAGGACCTGTGAGGAACCCGCGATGACCCAACTCACCTGGCAGAAGTCGTCCTACTGCGCCCAGGGCGACTCATGCGTGCACGTCGCCGCCACCACCGAAACGATCCATCTCACCGAAAGCAGCGACCCGACCGAGGCGATACTCACCGCCACCCCGGCCGCCCTCGACGCCCTCCTCGCCGTACTCAAGAAGGACCCGCACCTTGTCTGACATCCCCCCCGACCTCACCTGGACCCGCGCCGCCCCGCCGGAGGCAACCGGCCCCGGCCCCTGGATCGAGGTCGCCTTCGGCGAGGGTGACGACGGGGACGCCCCCATCTACCTCCGCGAGACCAGCGACCCGGACAACGTGGTCACCACCAACCGCCGCAAGTGGGACGCCTTCGTACTCGGCGTACAGGCGGGCGAGTTCGACCACTTCGTGGAGGGGGTCGAGGACCCGCCGGACGCATAGGAGGCCCACTCCGGCGTGCGGATTGTCATGGACGGGACCGTGCGCCGGGCGTATCGTGCCTCCGCGCGCGTTCTTCCGCGGGCGTTGTCGTTTTCTCGCCCGTGGGGGGCCGCCGTCATGTCCGGGACCAGTGATCTCCGTCCGCGTCCGTTGCTGCCCAGCGGGGTGCCACGCTCGTCCCGTGGACTCCTGGTCGCGGCGTCGGCGCTCCTCGCTGTGGTCGCCCTCAGTGATCTGTTCGCTGTGTTCGTCGGAGCCCGGATCCACACCCTTATCGACGGTGACCAGGGCTTCGCCACCGCTCCTCAGGAAAAACTGGACGCCGCGTACTCGCTGTATCAGACGACCGGGAATGTTCAGGTCACCCTGTATCTGCCATGCGCGATCGTCTTCGTCGCCTGGTTCTTCCGGATGCGCCGCAACACCGGCCTGCTGGCACCGGACCGGTTCAGCAAAGGCCCCGGCTGGGCCATCGCGGGCTGGCTCATCCCGCTGGTGCACTTCTGGATGCCGTACCGCGTCGCCGTCGACATGTGGGGGGCCGCCACACCGCTGCCGTCCGACGGCGAGCCGTACCGGGCGTCGATCTGGCCGGTGAACGTGTGGTGGGCCCTGTTCGTTTCCAGCACGCTGTTCGAGCGGTACGCCGGGTCGCGCTATGACAATGCCGAGGGCCTCGCGGAAGTCCGGGCCGCTGTGACGCAGTACATGGCGGCCGACCTCCTGGAGATCGCCGCCGCGGTGGCCGCGGTGTACTTCGCCATCCGGCTGACGGCCATGCAACGGCTGAAGGCGACCGAGGGCCCGTACGGGACGGCGGTGCACAAGCCGGTGGCGTCGACATAGTCGCTCACCCGCGCCCCACGGCAGGGCGGCCCCATGTCCTGGTCCGCCACTCCTCCCGCAAATTGGAGGATTTGGGCCAAGACCGGAAAGCAAAAGCCCAGGTGGGTGCGGTCGGGCCTGGCCCAAATCCTCCAATTGCCAACCCGCGCGGCCTCCGACGCCCGGCGTCCCCTCACGCCGACCGCGTCGCCTCCACCGGAGTCAGGGAGTAGACCACCCCCGTCAGTTCCTCCGACACCGTCCACAGCCGCCGTGCCGTCGCCGTGTCGCTCGCCGCCGCCGTACGCCCCACCAGCGTCGGTCCGCCCCGCATCTCCCCCAACCCGTCCGGGCCCACGTAGCTCGCGCCGGGCAGGTCCTGCGTGGCCGCGTACAGGGTCGGCAGGGCGCCCGCCCTGTCGTCCTGGGCGAGGAACCTGTTGCCGAGGCGCATGAAGGCGCGGGCGACCGGGTTCGAGGCGTGACTCTGGAGGTTGGTGGCCGCGTAGCCGGGGTGGGCGGCCAGCGCGCGGACCGGGGAGCCTGAGTTGGTCAGACGGCGTTGGAGTTCGAGCGTGAACAGCAGGTTGGCCAGCTTGGACTGGGCGTACGCGCCCTGCGGGGTGTAGTTCGCGTCCAGGTTCAGGTCGTCGAAGCGGATCGTCGCGTCGCCCCAGCGGTGGGCGCCCGAGGAGACGGTGACGACGCGGTCGGTGACGTGGGGCAGGAGCAGGTTCGTCAGGGCGAAGTGGCCGAGGTGGTTGGTGCCGAACTGCATCTCGAAGCCGTCCCGCGTGCGCTGCTGCGGGAGCATCATCACACCGGCGTTGTTGACCAACAGGCTCAACGGGCCTTCCCACGCGTCCGCGAACTCCCGCACCGAGGCCAGGTCCGCCAGGTCGAGGCGGCGTACCTCGGTGCTGCCGTGCACCGTCGCGGCCGCCGCTCGCCCTCGTTCCACGTCCCGTACGGCGAACACCACATGCGCGCCGGCGCGGGCCAGAGCGTCCGCGGCGGTAAGGCCGATGCCGCTGTTGGCGCCGGTGACGACGGCCGTGCGGCCGGTGAGGTCGGGAAGGAGGGTCGCGTTCCAGTTCGTGCGGTTCTTCTCGTTCTTCTCAGCTGCCATGACCCCAATGTAGACGCTGCCAACAATGATGGCAATGCCTACAAAGCTGACAGCGGCAACATCGGGATACGATGACCCCCATGCCCGAGAGCCGCCCCTACCACCACGGAGACCTCCGGTCCGCCCTGCTCGCCGGCGCGGAGCGCACCCTGCGGGAGAAGGGCGTCGGCTCCCTCTCCCTGCGCGAACTCGCCCGCGAGACCGGCGTCAGCCACGCCGCCCCCGGCCGCCACTTCAAGGACAAGCAGGCTCTGCTCAACGCACTCGCCCTGGCCGGCTACGAGCGGCTCGCCCAGACCCTGACCACCGCTGACGACCCCGCACTCCCGCTCCAGCCCCGCCTCACCGCCCTCGCCCGCGCCTACGTCGGCTTCGCCACCGACAACGCCGAGCTGCTGGAGCTGATGTACGCCCGCAAACACGAACCCGAGGCCGCCGAGCAGATGGCTGTCGCCATTGACCGAACCGTGGGTTCCCTGGAACGGATGGTCGCGGACGCACAGAAGCGCGGCGAGATCGTCGAGGGCGATCCGGAACGCGTCACCCTCATCGTGGGCGCCACCCTCCAGGGCGTCGCCTCGTTCACCGCGAGCGGCATGCTCGACCCGGACTCGGCCCACGCCCTCCTCGACGACCTGATCCACCACCTGATCCACGGCCTCAAGCCCCGCTGAGCCGGCCCGATCCCCCCACAGGTTTCACTGAGCCCCACCTCACCGGAACCTGTGCCTTCGCTGTGCGCCGGGTCAAGCCGCGGCCATCCCCCTGCCATCGCCCGGCCATTGATCAGCAATCCCCCAACCCCCTTGAGTAAGGCGGAAGTCAGGATTCCGCAGCCCACCTTGTTGTCACGTACTCAACAAGCGACAGTCGTCGGCGGGCCGCCGCCCGCTGCCGGGGACCACGCACCGGTGGCATCACCACCCGCACTGCCCCTGTCAACCAGTCTCAGGAGGCTGTACGTTGCGTACCCAATCCCCCACCACCCCCTCCAGCCGCGCCAGATGGACCCGCATCGGGTCCGCCGTCGCGGCCACCACCGCGCTCGTGTTCGCCGGACTCGGCACCGCGGCCGCCCAAGCGAGCGCCACCACCGAAGCGACGGCCACCACCGCCTCGAAGGTGACCTGGGCCGCCACCCCCTGTGCCACGCCCAAGAAGAAGGGCGAACTGGCCTGCAACTCCCTCCGCGTCACCGGCGGCCTCACCGCCTTCCAGAAGCAGGAGGCGAAGGAGGACGGCGTCACCCCGAAGGCCGCCGACGCCTCCACCCCCTCCGGTTACGGCCCGTCAGACCTCCAGTCCGCCTACGGCCTGACCAGCGCCGCCGCCTCCAACGGTTCCGGCAGGACCATCGCGATCGTCGACGCGTACGACGACCCGAACGCCGAGGCCGACCTCGCGAAGTACCGCTCGTACTACGGCCTCTCCACCTGCACCACCGCCAACGGCTGCTTCAAGAAGGTCAGCCAGACCGGCTCCACGACCTCCCTCCCCGCCGCCGACAGCGGCTGGGCCGAGGAGATCTCCCTCGACCTGGACATGGCCAGCGCGACCTGCCCGAACTGCAGCATCACGCTCGTCGAGGCCACCTCCGCCACCATGGCCAACCTCGGCACGGCCGTGAACGAGGCCGTCAAGCTGGGCGCCAAGTTCGTCTCCAACAGCTACGGCGGCTCCGAGTCTTCGTCCGACACGTCGTACGACTCCTCGTACTTCAACCACCCCGGCGTCGCCATCACCGTCAGCGCCGGCGACTCCGCCTACGGCGCCGAATACCCGGCCGCCTCCAAGTACGTCACCTCCGTCGGCGGCACCAAGCTCTCCACCTCCTCCACCAGCCGCGGCTGGACCGAGAGCGTGTGGAAGACCAGCGCCACCGAGGGCACCGGCTCCGGCTGCTCCAAGTACGACGCCAAGCCGAGCTGGCAGACCGACACCGGCTGCACCAAGCGCATGATCTCGGACGTTTCGGCCGTCGCCGACCCCGCGACCGGCGTCTCCGTCTACGACTCCTACGGCGTCACCGCCGGCTGGTACACCTTCGGCGGCACCAGCGCCTCCTCGCCCATCATCGCGAGCGTCTACGCCCTGGCCGGTACGCCGTCCAGCAGCTCCTACCCGGCCCAGTTCCCGTACAAGGCGGCCGGCACCTCGGCGCTCAACGACGTGACCTCCGGCAACAACGGCAACTGCTCCACGAGCTACTTCTGCACCGCCACGTCCGGCTACGACGGCCCGACCGGCTGGGGCACCCCGGAAGGAACGGGCGCCTTCACCGGCTGATCCAGCTGATCGAGGCGGTCCAGCTGATCGACAGTCAGGCGAACGGGCCGCGGCATCCAGCCGCGGCCCGTTCGCCATGAGAACATTCTTCCCGACCACTCACCCGACTGGCCGTCACCCACTGCGTCCGGTCGTGGAAAGGGGTCAACGACGGAACCACACGACAGGTTCCGCTCAGGCCTCATTGCCCGGCGTGACCTGCCGTGATACACAGAGTGACGATACGACTCCTCGTATACCGTCCGCACCCGACCGAGGGATCTTCGCGGGCCGGTGACAAGGTATTCGTACGAAAACCGCCCATCAATGACGCCAAGTCGACATACGACAGCGACATTGTCGGCGACAATGATGCCTGACCTCTGCACCCATGCAGGGGACGCGGAACTACCCACCAGGGGCGGTGACTTACATGCTCTTTGCGGCCGATAAGGGAGACATCAACACCATCATCGGCGGGATCGCTCCGGACTGGGGGCCCTTCGGCAGCCTGGGCAACGAGGCGAAGGTGATGATCGAGGTCGTGATGGCGGTGGCCATCCTGCTGTGCCTCGGCATCGCCATCTGGGGCGCGGCCAAACAGCGCATCGGCGCCACCGCCCTCCGGGACACCTTCAGTGCCGAACAGGGCAAGGGCCTCATCATCGCCGGCCTCACGGGAGTCTTCATCATCGGCTCCCTCGGCACGCTCTTCACCATCGTGTACGGCATGGCCGTGTAGGCATCGCGTCCGGTCGACGCACCTCCGGTCCGGCCGGGCGCGCCCGGTTCCTCCCCTACCCCACCCGTCCGTCGTGCCCACCGGCTGAGGTTGCGTTTCCCTGATGTCGAGTCACCACACCGCGCCCGCGCGGGAACCAGCACGGCTACCGTCGTACACCTACGCGTTTCCGCACGACGTCGAGGGGGCGTACGCGGCATGACTCTCGGGGACGACGACGAGACCTCCGGTGGCTACGGCGGTACGGGGCACACGCGCACGCGCCTGCCCGACCGGCCCGGCGATGTGTACGGCGGCGCGCGGAGAGGCCGGTCGTCCTCCCGCAGCCTGGTCACGGTGGTCGGCGTCGTCGTCCTCCTGATCGCCGCGATCGCCTTCGCGAACCGTGGAGGAGACGATTCCTCATCGACGGACGGCGCGGGTTCCCAGCCGAAGGCTGC
Organism: Streptomyces sp. NPDC006602; assembly: GCF_042870385.1. Taxonomy (NCBI): domain Bacteria; kingdom Bacillati; phylum Actinomycetota; class Actinomycetes; order Kitasatosporales; family Streptomycetaceae; genus Streptomyces; species Streptomyces sp. NPDC006602. Next base: position 79,315 of record NZ_JBIAHG010000027.1, read on the forward strand.
GCCTACGGCGGCGAGCGGGGATCGTCCGGTGGAGGCCAAGGCGGGCGGGATTCCGACGGGGTACGCGCACGATGAGCAGGGTGCGCAGAGCGCGGCCGCAAATTACACGGCAGCTCTGGGCTCCGACGGTATGTTCAACGCCTCCCGGCGGCGGGGGATCGTGCAGACCATCGCCGCACCCAGCTCCGTGGACCGGCTGCAGTCCGGCTTCGACAGCGACTATTCGGCGGACTTCCTGAAGAAGATCGGCCTGAACGTGGACGGCAGTGCGCCTGCGGGCACCACATTCGTCAATCGCACGCTGCCCGCCGGCACCAAATCGACGTCATTCAGCAGCGATGCGGCCACAGTCGAGGTCTGGTGCAACGGCCTCTTCGGCCTCGCCGGTGACGACTCGAAGAATCCCGTGACCAGTAGCTGGTTCACCGTGACCATCAAGCTGGCGTGGAGCGGCGGCGACTGGAAGGTCCTCGAGAGCAGCCAGAAGGCGGGCCCGACCCCCGTCACCGGAGACAACCCCATTTCCGGGGCCGAGGAGATCGGCAAGGCGGTCCAGGAGTTCGGAGGGTTCACCTATGCCCGGTAGCCGTCACCGCGCGCTCAAGCTCACCAGCCTGGTCGCCGCCACACAGGCAACCACTGTGCTGCTGGCCACCCGCGCCTTCGCAGCGCCTACTCCCACCCCTACACCGTCCACGAGCGACGACCCCTGCTCCCTGATCGCCGGCCCTGCCAAAAAGTACTGTGAGAGGGGCAGCGGGTCCGGCACGGACCGCTCGGGCACCCTGGACCCCACCAGCACCCTCGACCCCCTCTCCTCCCTCGCCAAGGGCTGCGCGGACGCCGCCTCCTGGACCATCGACAAGCTCAGCGAGGCCGTGAAGGAGACCGCGAACGTCGACTTCACGAACCAGAAGTTCCTCCAGCAGTACGCCGTCGTCTTCGCGGCGTCGGCGATCCTCACCCTCCTCCTCTGGCTCCTGGCAGTGGCCAAGCGCGCCGTACGAGGCGTCCCCCTCACCACCGCCATCTCCGAGGCGATCGGGTTCCTCTGGCTGACCGTCCTGGCGTCCGCGTTCACGCCGCTGATCCTCTACACGGTCGTATCGGCGACGGACGGCGTCTCGGAGGTCCTCGCGAAGACCACCGGCAATCAGACCGACACCTTCTTCGGCAACTTCTCCGGCGCCCTCGGCAAGGGCGAGGACATCGGCGGCGGCCCGATCATGCTGATCGTGGTCTCGCTGGTCAGCATCCTGGCCGCCGGTGTGCTGTGGCTGGAGCTGGTGATCAGAGCCGCGCTCCTGTACGTCGGCGCCCTCCTCGGCACCGTCGTCTACGCCGGCCTCGTCGACAAGAACCTGTGGGGCCACGTCCGCCGCTGGGCGGGCATCATGATCGCGGTCATCCTGGTCAAGCCGGTCATCGTCATCGTGCTGGGCCTGGCCGGCGCGCTGTCCGCCGAGGACGGCCCCGACGCCTTCTCCGCCGTCGTGTCCGGCCTCGCCATCATCCTGCTCGCCATCTTCGCCAGCGCGATGATCTACCGTTTCGTCCCCGGCTTCGGCGACGAGATCGCGGGCTCCCGCAGCAACCGCATCATGCAGGGAGCCGAAGGCAAGGCCGCGGCCGTCATGACCTCCCCCGCCACTCTTGTCGCGCAAGGCATCAAGACCCACAGCACCCGCGCCGACAACAACGGCGGCGGGGGCGGAGCGAGTGGCGCCCGCCCGAGCAACCCCGTATCCGGCGGGGTCGCCGCGCACAGCACACGCACCCCGAACGGAGGCGGCGGATCTGTCCCCTCCGCCGCCCCCGCTCCCCGCGCCGGCAACAGCCCGGTGAACAGCCCGCACGCCAGCAACACCCGCAACAGCAGTACCAACCGCACGGGAGGTGAAGGGCGTTGACGACCGAGTCCCATGTGTCCCATCCGGTCACGCCCCGCCGTACATATCTGATCGGCCGCGCCCGGCCGAACGCGATCGTCGGCAGAAATCGTGAGACCGGCGAGATCGCGCTCATCATCGGCGGCGCGTTCCTCGGCATGATGTGCGGGCTCCTCGTCCCGGTGCTGTCCCTGCGCATCGTGCTGCTGATGGGCTTCCCCATGCTCGCGCTGGCCGCGGTGTACGTGCCGTACAAGCGCCGCACGTTCTACAAGTGGTTCGAGATCAACCGCAGTTACAAGCGCACCCTCAAGCAGGGCACCACCTACCGCTCCGGCGTCATGGAGGCCGGCATCCAGCTCGACGGCCGCGAGGTGGAGATCGGCCCACCGCCCGGCATCGGCCGCATCAACTGGCTGGCCGCCCCGTTCGGCCCCGACGAGATCGCCGTACTGCTGCACGCGGACCGCCGTACGGTCACCGCGGCGATCGAGATCGAGGGGCCCGGCGTCGGTCTGCGCGACTCCGAGGACCAGGAAGCCCTCGTCGACCGCTTCGGCACCCTCCTCAAGCACGTGGCCAACGGCGACGGCTTCGTCACCCGGCTCCAGATGCTCGCCCGCACCCTCCCCGCCGACCCGGACGCCCACGCCAAGGACGTCGCCGTGCGCGGGGACGAGAAGTCACCGGGATGGCTGCAGCAGTCGTACGACCAACTGCAGTCGATGGTGTCGACGAGCAGCGAGCAGCACCGCGCGTACCTCGTCGCCTGCATGCACTACAACCGCGAACTGGCCGCCGAGGCCCAGGCGATGGCCCGCGCCGCGCGCCCGCACAACGGCCGCAAGCTGGACCGGGACGCGGGCCTCGCCGTCGTCATGGCCCGCGAGCTGACCGACATCTGCTCGCGCCTCCAGGAGGCCGACATCCGCGTACGGCAGCCGCTGGGCCAGGGCCGCCTCGCCTCGCTCATCCACTCCATGTACGACCCGGACCACCCGATCGACCACATCCAGGCGATGACGAAACGTAATGCCTGGCCGGCCGAGCTGGACGCCATGGAGCCGACGTACCTCCAGGCCAAGACCCGGGAGTCCTCCACCCGCGCCCCCTGGTGCCACGCCACCGCCTGGGTGAAGGAGTGGCCGATGACCCCGGTCGGCGTCAACTTCCTGGCGCCGCTCCTCGTCCACACCCCGGACGTCATCCGAACGGTCGCCGTGACGATGGATCTCGAACCCACCGAGGTAGCCATTGAACGCATGTTGACCGAGAAGACCAACGACGAGGCCGAGGCCTCCCGCGCCGCCAAGATGAACCGGACCGTCGACCCGCGCGACATCGCCGCCCACAACCGCCTCGACCAGCGAGGAGAAGACCTCGCGAGCGGTGCGGCCGGCGTCAACCTGGTCGGCTACATCACCGTCTCCTCCCGCTCACCCGAGGCCCTGGCCCGCGACAAGCGGACCATCCGGGCCTCGGCCGGAAAGTCGTACCTGAAGCTGGAGTGGTGCGACCGAGAGCACCATCGCGCCTTCGTGAACACGCTTCCGTTCGCCACCGGCATTCGAAGGTAGAGGGGCCGCCGCATGCGGGATCCGATGTCCATCCTGACCGACGCCTTCACGTCCTTCCTCTTCGGCAAGGTCGAGACGACCCGCCTGCCGGTACGCACCTCCACGGGCCAGGCCCAGGCGGTCTACCTCCCGACCGCCGCCCCCGGCCTCGGCGACTCGGGCGTCATCATCGGCCGCGAGGTCTACTCCGGCAAGGGCTACATCTACGATCCCTTCCAGCTGTACGGCCAGCAGCTCCCGGCCCCGCACTGGCTGGTCCTCGGCGAGTCCGGCAACGGCAAGTCGGCCCTGGAGAAGACGTACGTCCTACGCCAACTCCGCTTCCGCGACCGCCAGGTCGTCGTCCTGGACGCCCAGGGCGAGGACGGCGCCGGTGAGTGGAACCTCATCGCGCAGGAGCTGGGCATAACGCCGATCCGGCTGGACCCGATGGCGGCGCTCGACCAGGGCATCCGGCTCAACCCGCTCGACCCGGCGATCACGACGACGGGCCAGCTCGCGCTGCTCCGGACCATCATCGAGGTCGCGCTGGGCCACGGCCTCGACGAGCGCTCCGGCTTCGCGCTCAAGGTCGCCCACGCCTACGTCAACGAGACGATCGTCGAACGCCAGCCGGTCCTCACCGACATCGTCGAGCAGCTACGGCACCCCGAGCCGGAGTCCGCCGAGGCGATGAACGTCGACATAGACGACGTACGGGCATGGGGCCTGGACGTCGCGCTGGTCCTCGACCGCCTCGTCGACGGTGACCTGCGCGGCATGTTCGACGGCCCGACGACGGTCGGCATCGACCTGGACGCCCCGCTGATCGTCTTCGACCTGTCCCACATCGACCGGAACTCCATCGCCATGCCCATCCTCATGGCGATCGTCGGCGTGTGGCTGGAGCACACCTGGATCCGCCCCGACCGGAGGAAGCGCATCTTCCTGGTCGAGGAGGCCTGGCACATCATCAACAGCCCGTTCGTGGCCCAGCTCTTCCAGCGGCTGCTGAAGTTCGGCCGCCGACTGGGCCTGTCGTTCGTGGCGGTGGTGCACCACCTGTCCGACGTGGTGGACGGGGCGGCGGCGAAGGAGGCCGCGGCCATCCTCAAAATGGCGTCGACACGGACGATCTACGCCCAGAAGGCCGACGAGGCCCGTGCCACCGGACGGGTGCTGGGCCTGCCCCGCTGGGCGGTGGAGATCATCCCGTCGCTCACCCCCGGCATTGCCGTCTGGGACGTCAACGGCAACGTCCAGGTCGTCAAACACCTGATCACCGAGACCGAACGCCCCCTCGTCTTCACCGACCGCGCGATGACGGAGACCTCCGCCGAACGCGAGCGGACGGACGACGCCCTGCGCGCCGCCGAACTCGAGGCGGAGGAACGGGCGGCGGCCTTCGTGGAACAGCACCTCGGCGACTCCGAGTCGACGGTGGCGTAGCCAGTCGTAGGGGGAAGGCGTGAGACCGAACGAGCACCACCGAGACGACCGGCAGAACAGTCAGGGAGGCATCCCCGACGGCCTCCTGGTCGGCATACTCGCCTTCCTGCTGGGCATGACCCTGCTGGTCTGGTCCGCCACGGGCCTGGCCGCCCTGTTCGCCCACGGCGCCTGGCCCGACGGCGTCACCTTCACCCGCACCCCCCTGGCCATCCGCCACCTCATCGCCCAACCCCACGACGTCCCCGGCGCCTGGCCGGAGGCCCCCAAGGCCCAGCTCTCGGGCTACGGCCTGTTCTGGGGCCTGTTCATCGGCCAAGTCATGATCCTCATTGTCCTGACGGTGTTCGTGCTGGGGACGCTGGCGCGATGGCGGGCGGTGAGGGTGCGGAGGCGACTGGAGATTCCGGAGCCGGCGCCGGCACCTGAGGTCCGCGGAGTCCACGAGGTCCCGGTGCCGCGCGCGGAGCCGCAGCCGCAGCCGACCGAAGTACTGCAGGAGACGGCACCGGTGGAGTCAGCTCCCCTGTCGAGTCCCTTGCCGAGCCTCTCGAGGAACGGTGAACCGGTGGGTGGGTGGGAAACACCCCGCGCCGAAGGCGCGGTCCTCTACGCCCCAACGGAAATCCGCCAATCAACCGCCACCCAAGCCGTACGAGACGCGGAGGGCCCCGCCCTCGTCATCACCTCGAACCCCACCATCTGGCAGGACACCAAGGACGCCCGCGCCAAACTCGGCCCTGTCCACGTCTACGACCCCACCCACCGCTGCGACACCCCGGCCCGCCTCCACTGGTCCCCCACTTCGGGCTGCGAGGACAAGCAGACGGCAGCAAAGAGAGCCGTCGCACTCCTCACCCCGGTCCGCCCCACCGCCCGGCTCGACCAAGCGGTCAGCGACACCGCCGAAACGCTCCTGCGCAGCTACCTGCACGCCGCCGCCATCGACGGCCGCACCATCCGCCACGTCCACCGCTGGTCCCAGGGCACCCAGATCCAGGACGCCGTACGCACCCTCCGTACGAATCCCAAGGCAGCCCCCGGCTCCGCGGGCGAGCTCGAAGCCGCACTCACCGCCCACGCCGAACGCCGGGACATCGCCCAGGAGTTGACGAGCAGGGCCCTCTCCGCCCTCTTCACACTCAACATCCGCGAGGCCTGCACTCCCAACCGAACTGATGCGCTCGCCTTGGATTCCTTCGTCGACGAAGGGGGCACGCTTTATGTGGTCGGTGAATCCATCGAGGACCCCCGGACCAACCCGGGCGCGATGCCCCTGCTCACCGCCCTCGCCTCAAGCGTGGTCGAGCGCGGCCGGCGCATGGCCGAACGGTCATCCTCCGGTCGCCTCGACCCACCACTTACGCTCATCCTGGACGACGTCGCCGCCGTGGCCCCGCTTCCCCAGCTCCCGGAGCTACTGGCCGCCGGAACGGACCGGGGCCTGCCGACACTGGCCCTGCTCCGCTCCCGCGAACAGGCCCGCACACGCTGGCCGGACGCGGAACTCCCGGTGTAACCCGGCTGAGTCAGGCACATCAGTCACGCCCACGCTCGAGCACGAACTCCAACTCCCGCTCCCCGGGCCGAGCGGCCAACGGCACGGTCACACCACTCGGCATGAACCCGACCTTCCGGTAGAACCGCTGCGCCCGCCCGTTCTCCTCGTGCACGATGAGCCGCACCCGTTCGGCGCCCCGCCCCCACGCCCACTCGAGCCCGGCGTCGAACAACACGTCGGTCAGCCCGTTCCCCCGCTCCTCAGGCCGTACGAACACGCCGACGACATGCCCCTGTTTCCGCTCCACCGGAAACCCGGCCCAGTCGGTCGTCCCGGGTTCCTCGATCAGCACGGTCAGCGTCCCGACCCACCGCCCGTCGGGCCCTTCGGCGATGATCTGCTGCACCCCGGTCGACCCCTCCGCGCCCCCGGCCGTCCGTTCCTTCCAGTACGAGTCCGACTTGGCGGCTGCCTCCTCGTACGTCTCCAGAAACGCGAGATGCGCGACAGGATCCTGCAACGCGGCAAGCCGCAGCTCCTTCACGGCAGGCCACTCGTCGACACGCACGGACCGGATCACATAGCTGCTCATGCCAGCCACCGTAATACCCGGTTGAGCCGGCCTGAAATCGGATACGAAAACAAAAAACCCCCGTGCCGATGGCACGGGGGTTTTCTCACAATTTGTTCGGCGGCGTCCTACTCTCCCACAGGGTCCCCCCTGCAGTACCATCGGCGCT
>NZ_JBIAHG010000028.1:0-83527 GCF_042870385.1 Streptomyces sp. NPDC006602
AAGAGAGGCAGACGTACGAGGTCTTCGCATGAGCCATGCCCTCAACCCTAGAGATCTCCCTGGGGGCCGACCAACGAATTGAACAGATCGAGAGGTGATGAGGCTCTTCGAATTTCCCCACCCGCCGCTCAGGTGCTGGCCAGACATGCTCACTTGGATTCCCCACGCTGGAACGGGCGGTGGGTACACCGATGGCGAGAGCGGCGGTCGCCGCTGCGCGGGTTGGCGAGGAGAGCAGCTGCCTATGGCCTACCTGACAAATGATCATCTGGCGGGTTCGTGGGACCAGGAGCGCGGCCAGGGGTCGGCCTCGACGCAGAACCGCCGGCTCGCTGGATACGGAGAGCGAGCCGGTCGGCGGTTGCCCGGCTATTGATGTACTCGTCTCTGATCGTGCGGAGGTCGTGAGTTCGAGCTCTGACCAGGTAGACGGTCGGCTTGGTGACGCCCCGAGGCCGCCTCGCGGGTTTGAGCCCGGTGCCGCGGCTGACGAACCTGGCGAAGAGTCGTGTCCTACCGGCTCGAGGCGCGGCCAACCGCCCCCGCTACGTCCTAATTCTCCGGCTCCCAGGCGCGGAGCAGGTCGAGCAGCCCTGCGTCTCCGTCAACGTGCAAGGAGTCGGCGGGGATACGGTCGTACAAGTAGAGGACCAACTCACTGGCCGTGCCATGGATGGAGGCGCCGGCTGCGTCCGAGTCCTCGCCGGTCGCGGCAGTGGGCGCGGGGATGCGGGTGGAGCGTGCGCCGTCGCCGTCGACCGTGAGGCGCCAGGAGCGGCCCTCGGCGGCGTGGAAGTCGAAGGCCGTGGGCTTGTGCGGCCAGGCACTCTGCGTTGCGCAGACGGTGAACAGGAACTCCTCGACACCGTCGAGTGCCACCTCGAGCGGCAGCGGCTGCGGGGCGCCCGCGGTGCGCTGGACGTCGTAGGTGTGCACCGCGCTCTCCTGGACCCGGTGCCGGGCGACTCCGCCAGAGGTCCGCGGCGTCTGCAGGGCACTCCACCACGCCCAGCAGCCAGCGTCCGGTCCTGCCTCGCGCAGGGCGCTCAGCAGAAGCTGCGTCGACGCGGCCAGCCAGGCCAGCAGGGCCTCACGCTCCCGAGGCACTACCAGAGCGGCGCGCGCAGCGACGGCCTCGGCCGGGGGAGCGTCGGCAGGCCCCGCGCCGACGATGGCGGCCCAGAAACGGTCTCCCCCACCCAGGTGCTTCACCAGATCGGACAGCGTCCACCCGGGGCAGGTCGGCACCTGTGCGTCGAGACCGGGCGCGGCGGCGACCGCGGCGCGGAAGGCGGTCGACCGTTCATCGATCAGTCGCAGCAGGTCAGGGAACTCAAGATTCTTTTCCACGCCGGATGTCTATCACCGTGCTCCGGTGATCGGACAGCGATTTTCACAGTCGCCGCCGGTTGGCCACTGCGGACGTCCTCGCCTCCCACCGCTCGGGTGACCAGCGAACGCGACCGCCTCCAGGTGGAGCGGGACCGCCTCACCGGGGGCGACGTGCCGCCGGACCCTACGGGGACGGGCGACTCCGGCCTTCGATGCACGCGCAACCAAGTGGGGAATCGAGAGCGGGCCTGGCCGTTTTCGCAGATCTCATCAGCTCGCCGGGCTTCCAGCCTTCGCCGCGTGGGCGCTCGCGCAGCTTGCCCAGGCCGCCCTTGACCGTCGCCTTGACCGCGGAGACGACGATCGCCAGCTGGAGGTCACGGCTCTTGTAGCCGTCCATCGCGGCGAGGAAGTCCGCCGGCGCCATGTCCGCGTGCACGCCGAGGTCGGCCATCGTGGCGAGGAAGGCGTCACGCAGCCGCTGGTACCAGCCGTCCAGATAGCGGCCATTCTCGTAGCGGACATACGCCTCGAGCGGCGCGACGTCGTAGCCGAGCTCCACCGCGTAGGCCACGGTCGGCGTCGCGTACCAGGCCGGGCCCTGCGGTTGCTCGCCCTTCGGCGTGAACGGGCTGGGCAGCAGACCCGCGTCCAGGTCCGCCCACTTGTCCTTGCCGACCTTCACCCTCGACAGGTCCACATGGGAGAGGTCGACCAGCCACGAGCCGGGCAGCTTCGCATCGAACACCGGCGCCTTGACGTGGGTGGGCGCACCAAGACCGACGACCAGGCCGTTCGCGCCGGCGGCGAAGGCCATGTTCACGTCGACGCCGACCAGATGCCGCAGGGTGCACTCGGCATCCGTCATCGGCCGCGCCCAGTCGTACGCCTCCTCGAACAACTTCTCCGCCGGTCCCCGGACGTGGAAGCGCGGCAGGTCCGCCAGGAGAGGGTGCCCGTCGGGGGCCTCGCACGGCGCGCAGTCCACCGGGTCCTTGCCCAGCGAGCCGGGGTTGTGCTCGGAGTGCCGCCTGCCGTCGGCGTCCGGTTCGGAGGCGCGGGTCGCGCAGCGCGGTCATCAGCTCCAGACCGGTCACGGCGGTCGATCCGCGCGGCGTCATCACCCGCGACGCGTACACGCCCAGCACCCGGGCGAGCTCCGCCGGCGGGAGCTGGGCGGCCTCGCCCCAGTGGCGGGTGTCCAGCGCGTTCCACGACGGGATGCACAGCTGCACGCAGGCCCGCTCCGGACCCTGCGCGGGGCGGTAGATCCTCGCCCACGGTCCGAACCCGCGCTTCGTGAGCTTCCAGTCGGCGTGACCTGATCATCCCCATCGACAAGCGCAAGCGCCAGGCGCCCAGCGTCTACCGCGCACTCGGTCGCACTCCTGGCCGTGGGACCGCCAGCCCTCCCCGCCAGGCCGAACGTCACTGGCCGCCGGAGCGGCGCAGTGCTGTCATGGGTAGGGAAGACGGCGTGGACGAGCCGGCAGGGGCGCGGCCGCCCCGTCGCACAGCGGAGGAGGCCGATGCCATGCTGTACCGCCGCACGGTCGGTGACGTGATGACCGAGGATGTCGTCACCCTCCGCCCCAGCACACCGTTCCAGGAGGTCGCCGCCCTGCTGGACGCGAACGACATCGTCGCGGCCCCGGTCGTCGACGACGACGGCGCTCCCGTCGGTGTCGTGTCCGCGTCCGACGTGCTGCGGCACGAGACCGGCATGCCCGATCCGCAGAGTCAGGACGGGAACGACGAGCGTGCCTGGGGCAAGGCCCGGGCCCGGACCGCGGGCGCGCTCATGAGCAGCCCCGTCTTCACCGCCCGCGCCGACTGGACGATCCCCCGGGCCGCACGGGAACTCCGCAAGCGGCACGTTAAGCAGCTGCCGGTGGTCGGCGACGACGGGCTCCTCACCGGCATCGTCACCCGCAGTGACCTGCTCGACGCCTTCATCCGCTCCGACGTCGAGATCCGCGGCGAGGTCGAGCAGGACGTCCTGGGGCGCATCCTCGGCCTGGACGAGGGCACCGTCGCGGTCGAGGTCCAGGACGGGGTCGTCACCCTTCGGGGTCACGTCCCGGAACCACGCCTCGTTCCTGTGGTCGTGGGCCTCTGCCAGGGCGTCGACGGTGTCGTCGCCGTGGACGCCCACCTCACCGCCGCCCGGGCGGGCTAGGTGTTCTGTCCCGGGGGTCCGGCCGCAGCAGCGGCAGGCCGACCACCAGGTGCTGTCGAGCAGATCCCGGCATGGGACCGTCCCCACCCACCCACGATCACTCTCCGTCTATCGCATCTGATGCGAGAATTTCGCATCAGATGCGACCCGGGGGCGTCTTCGCAGCTCAATCGCCCGATGGAGTGACGCACCCGCAAAGGCGCCGCCGCGACGGCTATCGTGGTTTTTTGCGATGCCGAGGTCAACGCCCGGGGCGATGCGGGAGCGCCTGGGCGAGGCCGTCCCCGGTGCCGGGCACACCGGGCGGATGGCGGCCGTCCTGGATGTGCTGGCCGCCCACGCGATGTTCGTGGACGTCACGGGTCGGGGGCACTGGCAGGTCGGCCGCCTCGGCGGCCGGTAACTGGAGAGCGCTGAGCCCTACCGCCAGAACCGGTTCCGATAGTCCCCGGACCCCCTGCCCCTCACCTGCACCGTGTCCTCACTCAACCTTCGATGAGAACCGCTCAACCTTCAATGCGACAGGTCACTTACCTCTTCCACTCCACGATCACACCGGCCCGGCCCACCTCACCGCATAAGAACTCTCGAACCTGAGACAGCATCAGCTGCCATGCGATAAAGCCCCACGACAGCGATCCCACCCATCAATCTCTCACCTCATGACAGCGGCCCGCCCACCCACAAACACCCACCGACCAGCCCCGTAACACCAACCCCTGGACCAGCGCGACCGACTCTCACCACCACCGACAACAACCCGAGAGATCGCAGTTACGCCAGGGGAGACCCATGGCGTCGGCGTAGTCGTCGGGCGTCCGTTTCGTGATCACGTGAGCTGAAGGAGGGCGAGCGTGCGGTTCCCTGCTCACGGACGTACGCCTCGGAGCTGTTGCGTCTGCCAGCACCGTCAGGTGGAGCGAGCCGACTGTGCTGGGGGATGATCTCCTGCGTGGCTGAAGAGGCATGTACTGGTGCGGACGACGCTTGTGTATGGGATGAGCGACTGAGCTGGGCGTTCGGACTGATAGCGGATGATCCGGCTGCGAGGACCGCAGCGCTTGCCCATCTGGCTGAGGCACGGAGGCAGGTCGTGGACGCGCTCGGTCGGTTCAACGAGATGTGGCGGCTGACGCGGCCCCTGGGAGCGGACGAGCAGTACCGGGAGCCGGCCTTTCTCAAGGCGCGTCGGAGGTATCAGCAGGCGCAAAGACGTTCGCTGCCTGACGGGCTGTGGGGTCGCCCTGTGAGCGAGGATCTGGCGACTTGGCCGGGGTTGCCCTATGCGTTGCTCTTCCTGGAGTGGGAAGCGAGATTCCCGCAGGACTGGACGCAGCATGCGAAGGCGTGGGGTACGAAGCAGAGCCTGATCCGGGAGGTGGCCCGTGCTCGCCAGGAGGAGGCGATCAAGGCGAAGCTCACCGACCTGGTCGAGATCGTCGTCCACCGTGAGTATCACTGCAAGGACCGCGAGTACGTGTGGGTTGCCCGGGCTGTCGACAGCGCTGACCTGCGCGGCAGGCTCGATCGGGCAGCCGATTCCGACAGTCCGTGGGCCCGGTGCCATGCAGGGTATGTGCTCTGGCTCCTTGACCGCCCTGACCTGCCGAACACCCGTCATGTCTGGCAGACCTGGGTGGCAGGCAAGGCTGCGGCGTTGATGTGACCTGAGGACGATACCGGGAAGGTCCCGTGATCGTGGAGTGCTCTACGCCCTCGTGACCTGCCTGGAAGACCGTGCCTGCCGACGCATCATCCGCGATCCCGCTCGCCCTTGACCAGCTCCGAGAGCATCTCGACGTCGGCCCCGGCGAGGTGCCCGGCCTGCTGGAGCGGCTGACCCAGGTGCCGGACCCGCGCGATCCGCGCGGAGTGCGGCACGCCCTGTCCGTCGTGCTCACGCTGACCGCGTGCGCGGTGCTGGCCGGCGCGACCTCGCTGCTGGCAGTCGGCGAGTGGATCGCGGACGCGCCACCGCAGGTACTGGAGGGACTCGGCGTGTGCCCTGATCCGGTGCTGCCTCGGCGGCTGGTCCCGGCGAGGCGACGGTCCGCCGGCTGCTGACCCGCATCGACGGAGACGCCCTGGATCGGGCGGTGGGCGGATGGCTTGCCGATCGTCGGCCTGCGAGCGCCGGGCTGCGCGGACTGTCCGTGGACGGCAAGTCCCTGCGCGGCGCGGCTAAGGCTCGGGGGCGGAAGATCCACCTGCTTGCTGCGGTGGAGCACACCACCGGGCTCGTCCTGGCTCAGCTCGACGTCGGCGAGAAGACCGGGGAGACCAGGCGCTTCCAGCCGCTGCTGGACAACGTCGCCGACCTGGCCGGAACCGTGGTCACCAGCGACGCGCTCCACACGCAACGCGAGCATGCCGCCTACCTCCTGGGCCGCCGGGCCCACTACATCGCCATCGTCAAGGGCAACCAGAAGAACCTGTGTAAGCAGCTGAAGTCCCTGCCCTGGAAGGACATCCCGCTCCAAGGCCGCACCCACGGCACAGGCCACGGCCGCGCCGAGATCCGTCGCATCAAGGTCGCCACCGCGGGCAACCTGCGCTTCCCCGGCGCCCGTCAGGCCGTGCAGATCAAGCGCCGACGAACCGATCGCAAGACCGGCAAGACCACCCTCACCACCGTCTACGCGGTCACCAGCCTGACCGCCGAGCAGGGCACTCCCGCCCAGCTCGCGAAGCTCATCCGCGACCACTGGAATATCGAAGTCCTGCACCACGTCCGCGACACCACCTTCGCCGAGGACGCCTCCCAACTGCGGACCGGCAACGCACCCCGCGCCATGGCGACCTGGCGCAACCTTGCCGTCGGCGCCCTGCGAATGAACGGCGTGAAGAACATCGCCTCCGGCCTCCGCCGCAACGCGCGCGACGCCCGCCGACCCCTCGCGCTCCTCGGCCTCGCGTGATCACAAAACGGACGCCCGCCGACTACGCCGAAGCCCTGAGGGGAGACCGACGTCCGCATGGTCAAGATGGCCCCCTGGATCTTCCAAGGGATCGGCGCCCACCACCGCCGCGTCCAGTACAAGCTCAGCAGCGAGTCCGTCTCGAGCACGATCCGGGTGACCACGGGTGTCGTTTTCGCGACTGGATCAGCCGTCGCTGCCGCGCGGGATGCTGGCAGCAACCGCGTCCCATGCCGTCGTGCTGGCACGGTGACAGCTAGCAGGATGCTTACTCCCCCGTACGCGACCGGATTGGAGCTGGGTCGGGCCTCGATGAACTCGTACAAACCCTCGGCCCGCGCGGACCATCTGATCACGCGGGCCGTCCGGCCCTGACTCTCGCGGTCTGGTCGAGCAGGGCACTGCCGTGCTGGCCCCGTTCTGATTTGGATTCACATGCGTATACGCGCTGCGGCGATGGCCGGGACAGCGTCCGCCGCTCTTGCCGGTCGGCTGGTGCCGTCGGGCAGGCGATCACCGGGACGCCCGCAGTGTGCCCGTCCGCGATCGCGGCAGTGGCACCGGCTCCTTCGGCCGCCGCGAGGACAAGTCGCGCTGGAAGCGCAACGGCTGACGCAGCGTGAGCTGCGACAAGGGACCGTACGGCCGAGTCGTTGGGCCTTTTCCGTTGCCCCGGTAATCCCGGCGGCCCCACTGGTGTGCACTGATAGGCTCCCGTCGCCTGCTCAGGGCATGCACATTTCATTCACAGACTGTCGGGGCCATCGGGGTCGCAGCCGGCAGGGCGAGGGGCCGGGGGGTTCCGTGGGGGTCAGCAAGGTCGTGCGACGCTGTCTGTTCGGCAGAGGGGGTGCGGCCCTGGCTGTGACCGTCGCCCTCGCCGCGGGTGCTCCGGGCGCCGTGCCGACGGGGACGGCGGTGGCCGTCGTGGCGGACCAGGTCGCCGCGGCGGGCGAGGTCGTGCTCCCCGCCGCGGACCGGCGCGCCACGCGCAACCCGGTGTTCATCGGCTTCGGCGACACAGGTGTGCTGTCGAATCCCGAGGGATCCAGCGGCTGGCTCTGGACCGACTACGCGACGCGCCAGACCCGAGCGGTGACCGAGTTCGCCGGCACTCAGCAGCCCAATGCGCTCGCCCAGTCGGACACCACCTACACCCTGTCGACCGATGCCGAGGGCCGGCGCGTCGTGCGGTTCCGCGCGATGGGCTCCGGCGAGGACCGCGGCTCGGTGACCGTCCCGACCGGTCTGACCTATGCGGGGACGGCTGGCCAGGGTGTCGTGGTCGCCTACCTGGGCGGCTCGACCAACGTACGCGAACTGCATCTGCTGAAGCAGGCGGCCGGGGGCGGCACCGAGGACACGAAGGTGACCGGCTGGCCCGCCGACGCGAAGCTCCTCGCGTTGAGCGGGAAGGACGACCGCTCGCTGCTGCTGCGCTACCGCGTGCCGACCGAGGACCCCCAGGTCTTCCTCTACCAGCTCGTCCTCGTCGACGTCCGCGACGGGACCTGGACCAAGCTGTTCGCCCCCTACAACACCAACTCGGCCCGGCTGCCCGTCCTGAACGAGGGCTACGTCGGCTGGTGGTATCCGGGAGCCGGCGCGCGGCTGCTGCGTCGCGACGCGCTGGACGGACCGGTGATCACCGTTCCCTTCCAGGGCACCGTGGGAAAGACCGACTTCACGGTCGTCGGTGACGACGTCGTGGTGGCCACCTACGGCGACGAGACCCGTGCCATACTCACCCGGCCCCTCACCGACGCGGGCGAATGGCGCACCCTGCTCCCGCAGATGGACGGCTGGATCCACGCGTCGGCCGACGGATCGGCTGTCGTGGTGGGCGGTCCCGACAAGGCGCACTGGGGCATGCACCGCATCTCCGAGACGCCGGACGGACAGATCGTCGCCGATGAACTGATGGACCTGCCGCCGGTTCCCGCGCCCGTCGACGGACTCTCGCTGGTGGGCGGAACCCTTGCCTGGACCGACCAGACCGCGCCCCCGTCCTACGACGTCATGTTCAACACGCGCACCGTGTCGGCCGACGCGGTCCCCCAGGTGGGGCCGGTCCGCCAGGCCGGCGGAGGGGTCAAGCCGTGCATCTTCGTGAACAGCTGTGTGCGGCTGTTCGGCGCGGGCGACGGATCCGTCGTCTACAACGACCTGGACAACTCCCAGCTGATACACCGCCGTACACCCACCGGTGACGTCCAGACGCTGACCGTTGACGGCTTCTACGGTGAGGTGAGCGCCGCGGAAGGACGGTACGCGCTGCTCGCGGGCGGCCCGAACAAGAAGCAGTTCCTCGTCGACTGGACGCAGTCCAAGGTCATCTCGACCCGCACCGCCGTGGCCGCCACCCTGTGGGACAGACAGCTGTGGACCACGACCTCCACGGCCGGGCACCTGTCGATGAGCCGCCTCGGCTCCACGGCCGCGGCGGTCGACGTCAACGTCGGCTCGGCGTGCGTGCCCAGCGAGCTGCAGGTCAACGGCCGCTTCGTCTACTGGGCGTGCGCCGCGCAGCAGAAGGCCGGCGTGTTCGACCGCTCCCGCGGACGGTCGGTGGCCGTGCCCGTGGGGGACGCGCTGCTGGCCGACGGGTTCCTGGTCCGCCATGACAACGAGCGCGGCAAGCTGGTGCGCACCGACGTCCGCTCCGGGCAGGCGGTCACCTCCGACCTGGCCGATCTGCCCGCGACCAAGAACCTCATGCCCGAGGGCAGCACCTCGGACCGGCGCGTCCGCTGGACCCTGGATCCTGACAGCGGCCGCGTGGCTTTCGTGGACGCCGGCGAACGCATCCATCTGATGACGGCCGGGACTCTCGCCGCTCCCGTGCGGCGGGATCACGCGGGCCGGGACGGCATCGGCGACCTGCTCACTCTCGACTCCTCCGGCGCGCTCGCGTTCCAGCAGGGCACGGGCAAGGGCACGTTCTCGGGGAAGGTGAGCGGCAGCGGGTGGCCGACGAGCGCCAGGTTCGTCTCGTTCGGCGATCTGAGCGCGGACCGGTGCAACGACGTCCTGGTGCGGCTGGGCAGCGGCGCCCTGCGCGCCTACCGGCCGGGCTGTGGGGCCGTGCTGAAGACGTCGACGCCGTACAACTCGCTGGGCACGTCCGGCTGGAACCAGTACGACGTGCTGACCGCGCCCGGTGACGTGACCAAGGACGGGCGCCCGGACCTGATCGCACGGAACTCCTCGAGCGGGACCGTGTACCTCTACAAGGGCACCAGCGCGGGCACGTTGTCGGCGCGGGTGAAGCTCTACGACAACTGGAAGACGTACAAGAAGGTCGTCGGGGCCGGGGACCTGAACGGCGACGGCATCGGCGACCTGCTCGCGCAGGACACGGCGAACAACCTGTACCGGTACTACGGCACCGGCAACGGCACGTTCGGCGCCCGGACGAAGGTGTTCTCCAACTGGGGCGGCTCGTACAACGTGATCGTCGGCGTCGGCGACATCACCGGCGACGGCAAGGCCGACCTGGTCTCCCGGGACAGCGCGGGCAACGTCTGGCGCAACAACGGCGACGGCAAGGGATCGTTCGGGGCGCGCACGAAGATCGCCACCGGCTGGCAGGGCTACAAGGGCCTCTTCTAGATGACCAACCAAGCGGCGGGCCGGCGCGCGCACGAGCAGGAACCGGCCCGTCGCGTCACGGGGATGGGCCGGTAGGCCGAGCGTGTTCCAGGCGGTGTCGATCCGGGCGAGGCCTCAGGGGACGGTGTGCTGATCATCCATACCGGCAGCGACGAGCGCTCTTGCTGCCCCCCGGTGCGCTTGAAGCGTGCCGGGGCGGCCCCCGATGGCGGAGCCAGCCACGACGCCGAAGCAAGCACTGGCGCCCCGGCGTCGGAGGGCAGGCAGCGTAACCGGACGGCTCCAGCCTGCCGCAACAGGTCGCAGCGACCGGTGCTGACGTGCCGGGCTGAATCATGAGCCCTACGGCCGGTGGTGCTCCCGCCAGGCGCGGCACAGCGCGTTGAACTCCTCCTGGGGTTCGGCAAGGAGGTCCTGGGGCCGCTGCAGGTGGCAGTCCAGGATGTGTACGCCGTCCTGGAAGGGTTCGAAGCCGATCCGCTCCCATACGCGGCTCAGTTTGGCTGCGGCTTCGCGATGCTGGGCTTCGGTCAGCTCGCGGCCGTCGGCCGATCCGGGCTCGCACGCCACCGCGACACAGTCCTGCGAGAGGCGGCGGATGGCGGCACCTGCCAGTACCGGGCCCAGGCCCAGTCCGCGCCACAGTGGTTCCAGAATGACCCGGTCCATGATGAGCAGGTCACCGACGGGGTGTGCGAGGGCGGCCTCGAAGGCTGGCTCCCATTGGCCGTCAGCGACGTCCAGCACCACCTCGCCGATGCGGGAGACGTCCCCGGTGTAGGAGTCCATCGCCTCGAACGGATGGTCCGGGCCGAACATCCGCACCCGCACGAACGACATCCTGCCCACCGTGACGTCCTGGACCGCGTCCAGCGCCTCCTGGTCCATGTCGCTGTAGGCGGCCAGATCCTCCGCCAGGACGTCCGCGTCGATCCGGGCGGACACCGTCCACACCTCCAGCGTGTTCTCGAACTCGTACACTCGGACGGGGTGTTCGTGGTGGTAAACGAGGCTGACCAACGACGGATCAGCGGGCAGCTGGGCAATCTGGGGAGCCATGAGGGTCACCCCGCCAGCGTAGTTCTGTCAGGTCGGCACGTACTGGGAAACAGCACGCTCTCACCCCTTGGCGAAGTCCTCGCGCAGGACGCGACGTTGAAGCACGGCGTCGGACCTCATGTGCACAGGCATCTCCCCTCTTGACGCAGGTCACGTATCGGACGCGGCTCGCTGCGGGGCATGAAGAGTGTGTATCGGCCCTCTACGTGATTGGGGCTCATGAGGCGATACGCTGGCGTCATATTGAGGTAGTCCCCCGAGAGATCCCCAGTCGCATCACTTGATCAACCGAGAGATCCTTGGAGTCACACCCGAAGGTAGCAATTCTGAACCTAGGAACACACCATGCCCGCAGGACAAGCAAGATTAGAGGAGTGCGTTAGAGGGCTTCTCGAAACCGAGTGTGTGGCTGGGGGTTCCGTACGGGTGTGCTGTTCAGGTGATTGTGGCCGCGCGGGGGCATGAAGACAGGGCCTCTCGGTAGCACAGAGGGTGTCTACGCCACTGCTCACCGGGAGGCCCTGTTGCCGCAGTTGTATCGGTCTGCTGTGAAAGAGTCCATTCCGGACACGCGGACGTGCGACTGCTTCGCCCACACGTACGGCAACGCCGCGGACAATCCGTCCGGCGGGCACTGCTATCCGACGGACATGAGGGACGCGGAGTGGGCCGCGGTCCGCGAAATGATCCCGGTACCGGCGTGGGCCGAGGGCCGGGGTGGCCGGCCGGAGGAGTACTGCCACCGGGACATACTCGACGCGATCCGGTACCTAGTGGACAACGGCGTGAAGTGGCCTGCGCTGCCCGCGGATTACCCGCCGTGGAAGGCGGTGCACCGGTTCTTCAACCGGTGGCGGAAGCAGGGGCTGATCGGCGAGTTCCACGACCGGCTCCGCGCCGCGACCCGTGAAGCGGAGGGCCGGGATGCGGAGCCGACGGCGGGGGCGATCGACTCGCAGTCCGCGAAAGGCACGTCCACGGTCGCGGCCACGACCAGCGGCTATGACGGCGGGAAGAAGATCAAAGGGCGTAAGCGGCACATCGTGGTGGACACCCTCGGCCTGATCCTGGCGGTCCTGGTCACCCCCGCCTCGACGGGGGACCGGGATGCCGCCCAGGACCTCCTCCTTCAGGCCGCACGGCGGCATCACCGGCTCAGGCGGATGTGGGCGGACAGCGGATACACCGGCATGCTGGTGGGCTGGTGCGCGACCGCTTTGAACCTGATACTGACGATCATCCGCCGCAGCGACAGCCAGACAGGCTTCGTCGTGTTGCCCAGACGGTGGATCGTCGAGAGGACCTTCGCCTGGCTCACCCGCTCCCGGCGCCTCGCCCGCGACTACGAGCGGCTGCCCGCGTCGTCGGAGGCGATGATCCTGTGGTCGATGACCATGGTCATGACCCGCCGACTCGGCCGTCGCCACAGGCGAACCGGCCCGGCACCGGCTCGTGCGCCCATCCCCGCGCAACGAGCCGCTTGAGCTTGCACCGCACGCCCTCCGTCTTCGCCGCAACCACCTCCAGCCCCAACAAGGCAGTGATCTCACGGCAGTTCAGTGGCTGACCGCCAGTGGCGCGGCGTTCGGCCAGCAGGCCCATGACCTGCTGATATTCCGGTGCCAGTACCTCGGCCGACAACCCCTCCCGCCAGACCGGAACCAGCGACCCGGGCTTCGCCGCCGACGACGTCTTGGCCTTGTCCCCCTCCGGCGTCTTCCCCGCCACACCCTCCTGGCCTGTGGTTTCACCCGCCTCCCACACCTCGCCGACCCGCTTGCGGGCGATCAGCCACTCGTCCCACTCCGACTGCGCCGCCTCCAGCTCAGCCTGCAACTCCTCCACCCGCTTCCGGGCCGCCCGCTCCCGCTCCTCCAGCCGCCCCAGCACCGACGCCATCACACACCTCCAGCACGCCACCTCCACGGACGCACCGGACCTACCTCACCCACCCCGGCATCATGCCTGACCAGCACAAACCCAGCCACACACTCGGTTTCGAGAAGCCCTCTCACGGCGGCCGGTTCGGCGGACAGGGGCGCCGAGGGTTCCTGTCGGTCGAGGGCCGCCAGACCTATGACGCCGAGTCCGACGGCGAGGACCTGGGCGGTGACGCGTCTGGCCCATCTGCGAGCAGTGGTGTGCGACATGCGGCTCTCCAGCGGGAGGGGAGGGGGAAACTGACATCGCGAGGACACTGGATTCCGTCCGAAATACCGCACAGGGATCGCTGGGTCGGTCAGAAAGTAGAGGTGGGGCACCGACAGGTCAATGGTTCTGTCGTTTCTCATAGGTTTCTGTGTGGCTGAATCATCTGGAGGCGTCCACGCGCCGTGGCGAGGCCGACGATCCGGCTGCTGAATGGGGGGCCGCATGCTGCGGGCGCCGTTCGAGGACTCACGCGGACTCCGCCTGCCCGTGCCCGATCAATCCGCTATTCGGCCGAGGTTCCACCTGCCAGGTCCGGTTGTTCAGGCCGTTGGACCGAGGCCGTGGTCCCCGCGGCGCGGGAAGACTGCATCGCGGTCTCCACCCCGCTTGCAGGAGCGCGGCGATGTCGCCGCAGCCACGCACTGCCATAGCGGAGTTGACACCCGAGTGTGACGTGCTGCCGCGTTCTAGCGCCCTGGCGTCACCGCGCCCTTACCCACCAGGACCGGTCTCCACGGAGTGCGCGCATGCACCTGACCATCGACACCGACCACATCATCCGGCTGTACGGCACCTACGCCGCCGACCTCGACCGGGTCCGCGAGAAGCAGCGGAAACTGCACCCACCGCCAACCTCGCTGAAGGCCCAACTCGACGGCCTGGAGGCGGAGATCACCTACCTCCTGCTGCGCGAGGCCCGACCGGAGACGGTGGTCGAGATCGGCACCTTCCACGGCTGGCCCACCACCTGGATCCTCCCAGCCCTGCGGGACAACGGCACCGGGCACCTCTACTCATACGACACCCTGGACCCATCGCCCATGCCCGGGACCATGAAAGCGGGACTCGGGCTCACCGGGCTGAAACAGCTGATACCAAATTCAACGACTTTCCGACAAACGACGGTTGGCGCCGCAGGTTACCAGCGAGGATGCGGCGGCCCCTTGCCGGACGGATCGCGTAACAGCTTTCTGCCGAACTCATCGCCACGGCAGCCGGCCCCTCTTCCCCCAGCCGTCTTGACACCTTCTTACCGTCCCTATAGCGTCTGGCCGAATTTCCAAACGGCATTCTAAATTTCGAACAAAATGGGCCGTTGCTCTCACCTCGCTCGCGTATCCGACCTACGCAAGCGACTGCGTTGGACGGGTTCTGGTCGTCCGCCACCACCTCAATCGGACGAACGGCACAACCACCCCCGATATCCCGGGTCGTGACAGAAACGCGACGGCGTCCGAGCGCACGGCCCGGCACGACAACGCGTTTTGAAAGGACACCGCGCTTACGCTCCCCGACGCGAACAAGGATGTTTCTGTCATGGGCAGTTCAAATACTCGGGTGCGGGAAAGCTCTTCTCTCCTCCGGGGGCTGTGCGCCACGGCGACGGCTCTCGCCGCCCTCGTCGGTGGTCTGACGTTCGGGACGGTGGTGACCGCACCCGGCGCGCAGGCGGCCACGGCGACGTTCACGAACCCGCTCAACAGTTCCGGCGCGGACCCGTACATGACCTACTACAGCGGCAACTACTACCTGATGACGACGCCGTACAGCGGGGCGTTGACGATGCGGAAGGCGCCCACGATCGAGGCGCTGAAGGCAGCGGCGCCGGTGCCGGTGTTCAGTGCCCACGCCGCCGGCCGTGACCACTACATATGGGCGCCGGAGATGCACCTGCTCGACGGCCCCAACGGCAAACGCTGGTACATCTACTACTCCGCCGGTACGGGCGACATCGAGGACCAGCGCGTGCACGTGCTGGAGAGCGCCGGCACCGACCCGCTCGGCCCGTACACGTACAAGGGCATGATCTTCGGTGCGAACGACTGGTGGGGCATCGACGGCAGCGTCGTCACCATCAACGGCCGGCTCTACTTCACCTGGTCGGGGGTGCCGACGCCGCAGTGGGCCGGATCCGATCCGAGCATCTACATCGTCGAGTTGAGCAATCCGTGGACCGTGACCGGATCCCGTACGCAGATCTCCACCCCGACCTACTCCTGGGAGAAGCAGGGCACCCCGATGAACGAGGGCCCGGTCGCGGTGCAGCACGACGGAAAGACGTTCCTCACCTACTCGGCCAGCGCCTGCCAGGGCCCGGACTACAAGCTGGGCCTGCTCACCCTCACCGGCAGCGACCCGCTGAGCGCGAGTTCCTGGGTCAAGAGCACGGAGCCGGCCTTCCAGCGCAGTGACACGAACAGCGTGTACGGTCCGGGCCACAACGGCTTCCTCCAGTCCCCGGACGGCACCGAGGACTGGATCGTCTACCACGCCAACTCCTCCTCGTCCCAGGGCTGCGGCACCACCCGCACCACCCGGATCCAGAAGATCACCTGGAACACGGACGGGTCACCGAACCTCGGCGTGCCGGTGGCCACGGGCACCGCGCTGACCGTTCCGTCCGGCGAGCCGGTGGTGACGTACTACCGGCTGACCAACCGCAACAGCGGCAAGGTCATGGACGTCCAGGCACCCAACACCGACAACGGCGCGAAGATCGGCCAGTACACCTCGAACGGCAAGCCCTGGCAGAAGTGGCGCTTCGTCGACGTGGGCGACGGCTACTTCCAGATCGAGAGCCTCAACAGCGGCAAGTGCCTGGACGTGAACAACGTGTCCACCGCCGACGGGGCCGACATCATCCAGTACCCCTGCCACTCCGGCCGGAACCAGCAGTTCCAGTGGGTCGCCGTCGACGGATACAACCAGCTCAAAGTCCGCCACAGCGGCAAGTGCGTCAACGTCGTCGGCGCCTCGACCGCGGACGCCGCCCTGCTCGAACAGCGCACCTGCGGCACAGCCGCCAGCTTCCAGTGGTCACGAACGTGAAAGCCACACACGCGCCTGGCCGCCGTCATCACTGATCCCCCGGGCAGACCCAGACGTCCCTGGAAACAGCACCGGCCGCCTGCTGGACGGTCCGCTGACCCCACTCTCATGTGATCAAGGCACTCGAAGAAAGACAAAAAAGTGTACATATCCGCGCTGTTCTCACGGCTGGCGACGCTCTTGGTCGCCGTCGGCCTTCTCCTCACATGCCAAACCCTGACCGCACCGCAGCGGGCCGCCGCCGCTGATCCGGGCTACCTGATGGTGCACTTCACCGGGGAGGGGTCGACCAATCAGCAGATGTACCTCTCGCACAGCACGGACGGCGTGAACTGGAACGACCTCAACGGCGGCGGCATGGTTCTGCGCTCCACGGTCGGTACGAAGGGGGTGCGCGACCCCGCACTGGTGAGATCCCCCGACGGGAGCAAGTACTGGATCATCGCGACCGACCTGTGCATCAACTGCGGACAGTCGTGGGGCGACGCCCAGACCAACGGCAGCCGCAACCTGGTGGTGTGGGAGTCCACGGACCTGGTCACCTGGTCGCAGCCGTGGCTGCTCAACGTCGCCGACGCGATCCCCGACGGGCGCAACGCCTGGGCCCCTGAGGCGATCTGGGACCCGGCGACCAACGACTACGTCCTGTACTGGGCGACGAACGCGACGCTGAACGGCGTGCTCAAGCACCGCATCTACTACGCCCGCACCTCGGACTTCCGCAGCATCACGACCCCGCAGCTCTACATCGACCGCCCCGGCACCCAGGGCATCATCGACACCCAGATCATCGAGGTGCCGTCCGGCGTGGGGAACTACCGCTACGTGCGGGCCTCCGGCGACGGCCAGATCACGCTCGAGGGCAGCAACTCGATCCTGGGGACGTGGACCAACCTCGGCGACCTCTCCGGCATCGGCCTCACCGGCTCCCAGGTCGAAGGCCCGATGTGGATGAAGTTCAACGGCAGCAACAAGTGGGCCCTCTACCTCGACCAGTACGCCACGGGCGGCGGGTACATGCCGGTCCTGACGACCAACCCCTCCGACCCAGCCAGCTACCAGAAGCAGGCATCGACGAGCTACAACATGGGTGGCACCAAGAAGCGCCACGGCTGGATCCTCAACATGACGGCCGCCGAGGAGAGCCGCGTGCTCGCACGGTGGCCCAACACCGCGATCAACCGGCTCCAGTCGTACAACTTCCAGGACCGGTACGTGCGGCACACCAACTTCGACGTGCGCATCGACCCGAACGTCAGCCCCGTCGACGACTCCCAGTTCCGGCTGCGGACCGGCCTGGCGGGCACTGGCACCGTCTCCTTCGAGTCGGTGAACTTCCCCGGCTACTTCCTGCGGCACACCAACTTCGACTTCTCGCTGGCCTACAACGACGGCACCAGCCAGTTCGCCCAGGACGCCACCTTCCGCCAGGTCGCCGGACTCGCCGACTCCACATGGTCGTCGTTCCAGTCGTACAACTACCCCGACCGCTACATCCGCCACTACTCCTACCAACTGCGGCTCGACCCGATCACCAACGCGACGGGACGCGGTGACGCCACCTTCCGCGTGACGAGCTGACCCGACCGGGATGCCGGCGTCCTCACGGCGCCCTCCCGCCCGCCGCCCGCCCGCCCCCAGCGGGCAAGGCGCCGGCATCCCACCCACGAGTCATCCCGCGCGTCACACGTGGCGCGCGGGATGACTCGCGTTGGGTCTGTCAAACGAGCGGTGTAACGGGGTTGACGGTTACTGACGGGCTGCGGAGAGGCGGCCGTCGAAGGTGATGTCGAAGGCGTTCAGCGCGGTCTTCCAGCGCATGGTCCAACGGGCCTGGCCCTTGCCCGTGGGGTCGAGCGACATGATCGCCATGTAGACGCACTTCAACGCGGCCTGCTCGTTCGGGAAGTGCCCGCGGGCCTTGACCGCCCGGCGGATACGGGCGTTGACCGACTCGATCGCGTTGGTCGTGCAGACGATGCGGCGGATCTCGGTGTCGAACCGCAGGAACGGCGTGAACTCCTCCCAGGCGTTCTCCCACAGCTTCACGATCGCTGGGTATTTCCTGCCCCAGGCGTCGGCGAACTCGGCGAACCTGTCCAGGGCGGCCTCCTCGGTCGGCGCCGTATAGACGGGCTTCAAAAGCTTGGCGATCTTGTCCCAGTCCTGACGGGCGGCATAGCGGAAGGAGTTCCGCAGCAGGTGCACCACGCAGGTCTGCACGATCGTCCGCGGCCAGACCGTCTCCACCGCCTCGGGCAGGCCCTTGAGCCCGTCGCAGAACGGCATCAGCACATCGCTCACGCCGCGGTTCTTGATCTCGGTGAGCATGTGCAGCCAGTGCTTCGCGCCCTCGCCGCCGTCACCGGCCCACAGCCCCAAAATCTCCCGCCGGCCCTCGGTGGTCACGACCATGGTCACGTAGATGGGCCGGTTGGCCACCGCACCGTCGCGGATCTTGGTTCTGTCGACGATCTTGTGATCCGGACGGTCGAGGCTCACCGTGTGAGCAGGACGCGTTTGCGAAGGAGATCGAGGCTGGCCCTGCCGAACATCTGGCGTTTCAGCATCTTCAGCCGGTTGATGTTGCCCTCGACGGCGCCGGAACTGTGCGGCAGAGACAGCCCGTTGCGGACCGCATCGAAGTCGCGGCGGAGGTTGAGGGCGAAGCCCGCAAGCGGAGCCAGACTGTCCCGTTCGACGTCCGTGATCCACTCTTCGAGGCGGTCGCCGTGGCGGCCGGTCATCATCGCAGCGAACTTCCTGATGTGAAGAATGAGCCGGTCGAGTTCGGGATCGCGCTCACGCAGCCGGTGCAGCTTGTCGGCGTCCTCGTCCGGCAGGTGCTCAGGGTGGGTCATCATCCAGGAGGTGACCTCGCGGACCGATGGAGGCTTCGGTCCCGGGTCGGGGGCGTGTCCGCGCCCGGTCCGGTAACGCCGCAGATGCCGCTGAACAGCCAACTCGCCACCGGGGTAGCCGAGTTGCCTGATCTCGCGGTAGAGCTGGGCGGCGTTCCTGACGCCCTCATTCCAGCGCCGGTGCAAGTAGCCGACGTACGGGTCGACGACATGCGCTCGTTGGAGGCTCTTGGCCACGACATCGTCGGCGGAGCGGGCGTTGACCAGTTTACGGACGGTGGCCTGGTGCAGCCCGAGCTTCCGGCCGATCGCCGCCTTCGACATCCCCTGCTGCCACAGCTCATGGGCGGCAGCATGCTGCTCACGCAGCCGGATCACGATCTTCAGGTCTTTCGCCGGCTGGACCACCTCGGGCTCCACCTCCACGTGGTCGGAGGTGGAGCCCGAGCCGGGAGACGGTTCGGCCAGGCGAGAGCGATGGACGTTGACCGTCTTCTCGACCGCCTGGCCGAGGTTGGCCCACAGGTGATAGCGATCCGCGACCTGAACGGCCTGCGGCGCCCCGACCCGAGCGCCCTCCGAGTAACCGCTTGAACGGTCACGGCAAATGACCTTCACCTCGGGGTGATCGCGGAGCCAGGCGGCCAGGTCCTCGCCTTCGCGGCCGTCGTAAAGGTGCAGCGGCCGGTGGGTGGCCATGTCGATCAATACCGTGCCGTAGTGTCGGCCCCTGCGGAAGGCGAAGTCGTCGACACCGAGGATCTCCACCCTGCCGATCTCCGGCTCGGGCAGGGACCTGACCAGCCGCAACAGCGTGTCCTTACCTATGGTGAGGCCGACCGCGGACGCCAGCCGGGCTCCTGCCCGGCCGGCCAGGGCCAGCCCGATCTGCGTCAACACCTCGCGCAGCAGCGGGGTATGCCGACTGTGCGGGGTGGTCAGTCCCGAGACCTGTTCGGCGAACGTCACCGCCGTGCAGGCAGGGTTCTCGCAGCGGAAGCGGCGCACGCATAACTCGATCACGACACCGAGCCCGCCCACGGCGACATCACGCAGCCTGCGCACATACCGGCCGTGCACCCGGGCCGAGCTCTGACCGCACCGACAAGAACCACTCGCCGCCCGCACCCGCATTCTCAGCACTACCTGGCCCGGTCGCCTCTTCACCTCCTCGATCACCAACGCGGACAGGTACGGAAACAGCTCCAAAAGCACATCACGAGAGCACGCGATGCATGATCGCGAACAGGCGGAGCAACGTACTCAGCCGTCCGGATCACAAGATCGTCGACAGAACCCGGATCTTCACGTGGATGGCATCGCCGGATAGACGGCGTCGAGCGGTCGGCTCTGCCATTCGGCCATGCCCTCCAGCACCTTGTCGGTGATGGTGGAGATGGTCTGCCGGGAGACCTCGGCGCCATAGACCTCGGCCAGGTGCGCCTGCACCTCGCCGGTGGTCAGGCCCTTCGCGGCCAGCGAGATGACCATCTCGTCGACGCCGCTCAGGCGCTTCTGCCGCTTCTTGACGATCTTTGGTTCGAAGGAGCCGTCGTGGTCGCGGGGCACGGTTATCTCCACCGGTCCGACATCGGTCAGAACGGTCTTGGAGCGTTTGCCGTTGCGGGAGTTGCGGCCGTTCTTGCCGGCCGGGTCGTGCTTGTCATAGCCGAGGTGGTCGGTGATCTC
Source organism: Streptomyces sp. NPDC006602 (assembly GCF_042870385.1). Classification (NCBI taxonomy): domain Bacteria; kingdom Bacillati; phylum Actinomycetota; class Actinomycetes; order Kitasatosporales; family Streptomycetaceae; genus Streptomyces; species Streptomyces sp. NPDC006602. The sequence continues at coordinate 20,631 of NZ_JBIAHG010000028.1, forward strand.
GCCCTCCAGGGCGGACTCCAGCAGCCGCTGTCAGCTGCTGCAACAGCCCGCCCTCACCGGTCAGCTGCAGACCCTCGGCCTGGGCTCGGCCCACCAGCTCGTCGATCAACTGGTCGTCCACGGCCTTTGCCTGCACAGCCTCCACGGGCTCGACGGCCTCGGATCCGGACACGTTCTCACTGGTCATCGATGCATCTTCCATGATCGGGAGTTACACCGAACGTCTTACAGTCCCCATTGGAGCTGCACCCGACGGCGTTCGTGGCCTGGGCTCCGTTCATCCGCTGCGGTTCAGCCAAGAAGGTGGTTGACCAGCCCTGAGCGGTAGGCAAGGACGACAAGGCCGGCGCGGTCGTGGACCCCCAGTTTGGCCATGGCGCGGTTGACGTGGGTCTTGACCGTGAGGACGGCGAGGTTGAGCCGTTGCCCGATCTGCTCGTTGGAGAGCCCCTCGGCGGCGAGCGCGACCATCTGCAGTTCGCGTTGGGTGAGCTCTTCCAAGCGCGGATCGACGGCCGTGGTTGTCTCATCGGGTGTGGCGAGGAAGTGCTCTACAAGCATCTCGGTGGCGACCGCGGACAAGAGGGGGCGACCCTGTGCGGCACGGCGGATGCCGTGGACGACCTCTTCCGGGTCGGCGGTCTTGCCAAGGAATCCGGTGGCGCCGGCGCGCAGCGCCTCGGTGACGTACTCGTCGGTCTCGTAGGTGGTCAGGATGAGAACCTTCGCCGGGGTGCCCAGACGGGTGATCTCCCGGGTGGCTTCGATGCCGTCGAGACCGGGCATGCGGATGTCCATCAGGACAACGTCGGGCCGCCGGGCCCGGACCTGCTCGACCGCCTCCCGTCCGGTGGCGGCCTCGCCGACCACTTCCAGGTCCGGTTCGGAGTCGATGAGCATCGTGAACGTCGCTCGCAGCAGTGTCTGGTCGTCGACGAGCAGGACGCGGATGGTCACGAAGCCACCTCCAGCGGCAGGTGGGCCTCGACCAGGAAGTCTCCTCCATCAAGGCCGGCGTTCAGGGTGCCGCCGACGGCAGCGGCGCGTTCGCGCATGCCCCCGATGCCGTAACACGCCGGATCGGGCGGGGCCACCGGCCCGAGGAGGCGGTTGCGCACGGTCAGATGCAGGGCGGTGTCCCGGTACTCGACCGTCATCCGCGCCTCGGCGCGCGGTCCGGCGTGCTTGGCGACGTTGGTGAGGGACTCCTGCAGGATGCGGTAGGCGGCCAGCCCGACTCCGGCCGGTGGCCGGCGGGGCGCTCCGGAGTGCTTCGACCGTACCGTGATGCCCATTGCCTCGGCCCAGGTGATCAGCTCCGGCAACATCGTGAGCCCCGGCAAGGGCGTGCGCGGCGATTCACCGCCGGATTCGGCCCGGAGAAGCCCCACCGCAGAACGCAATTCGCGCATAGCGGCCTGGCTGCTGCGGTGTGCCTGGTCGATGGTCTGCGGCGGGACGGCCCTGCCGCGGGCGAATAGATAGCGGGCAACGCCGAGTTGGGCGGTGATCGAGACGAGTTGGTGGGCGACAGAGTCGTGCAGTTCACGGGCGATGCGCAGCCGTTCGTCGAGGACCCGCCGACGAGCCTCCTCCTCGCGGGTGGCTTCGGCGTGGGCGGCGCGTTCCTGCAGTGCTTCCACGTATGCCGTGCGATTGCGTGCGGAGTCGCCGAGGGCGGTGGCCAGACCGATCCAGCCGACGATGATCAGATATCCGGTTCCGAAGAGGGGTGCGGGGCGTCCGATTGAGGCGCAGGCGGTCATGCAGAGCGCGGCCGCTGCGGCCGCCGTCCAAGTCCTGCGTCGCGAGCTGTGCAGGGCGGCCGAGTGCAGCGCGCACATGGTGGTGATCGGAATGGGAAAGACGAACGGCAGCAGTGCCATGTAGGCGGACTCGATGGCGGTGGTCGCGGCGACCGTGGCCAGGGGCGCACGGGTGCGCAGGACCAGCGGTGCGAAGGAGAGGATGACCATCGCGGCCAGCGCCAGCAGCTGGCGCCAACCGCCGTGCGGTGGCAGTGCAAGAAGGACCAGGACGACGGCGAGGAGGCCGGCGCTGGCCGGTGTGACATTGTTGATCATTCGGTGCAGCACAGGGCCCGGCCGGCTCCTGCCGGCTGGTGTCGTGTGCCCGGTGTCACCCCGGCCGTCGTCCATCCATCACTTCCCGATGTGCTTGTTGAGGAAGCCGACCATCTTCGTCACGTAGAGCACGGTGTTGAAACCGGCTGCACCGTGCCCTTCGCCCTCGATCACATAGCGGTTGCTGCTCACCCCGGCCTTGCGCAGGGCCGTGTGCAGGAGCAGGGTCTGGCTGGGTGACACGATGTTGTCGACGCTGCCTTGCGCCAGCATGAAGGCGGGATCCTTGCTGTCAATATAAGTGATCGGATTGGCGGCCTTGGCGGCGGCAGGGTCGTCGGCGATGGTCTTACCGCTGTTCTTGCCGTTGACGAACTGTGCCTCGGTGATCGTGGCGGTCTGGTGCTCCTTCTGGGCCGCCTCGTCGAAGTCGGCGGCGACCTTGGTCAGGTCGGACAGGCCGTACTCGTCGACGACGGCTTGCACGTCACTGCTCTGGTCGAGGTTGGCACCCTCGTCGAACTTCTTCACCCCGTTGGTGGTGCCGACCATCGCCGCGAGCCAGCCGCCGGCGGACTGACCCCACACGGCTACGTTCGCGGCGTCGTAGCCGTACTCGCTCGCGTGTGCGCGCAGGAACCGGATCGCGGACTTGGCGTCGACGACCGCGTCGGAATAGATGCCGTCCTCCAGGCCGCGGTAGACGATGCTCGCCACCGCGTACCCCTGCTGCGCGAGGTACGTCTGCACGCCGGTCGCGCCGCCGCCCTTCATGGGGGTGTGGAAGCCGCCGCCGGGAATGTACACGACCAGTGGCTTGTCGCCGCTGCCCTGCGGGATCAGCAGGTCGAGCTTGAGGTGCTGCTTGTCGCCGTAGCGGGTGGTGACCGTAGAGAACGTGACGTCCTTCTTCGTCGTCACCTTGACCGACGACGTCTCACACGTGACCAGCCGCTGCCCCTTGGTGTCGAGCACCGTACTCGTGCTGTCGTCGATGGGCTTGACCGTCTTGCCGAAGCCTTTCATCATCTGTGCCAGGCCGCCCGGGCCGACGCTGCTGCCGGAGGCCCCGGCACTCGGCTGCCCCTGCGAAGCAGCGGCGGGCGGCGCTGCGGGCGGCTGGTTGCTTCCCGTGTCCGTGCAGCTGTCGCCAGCCGACGGCGACGCGGTGGCCTTGGATGCCGCGATGCCGGACGACGTGGACGAACACGCGCCTGTGAGAGTGATCGCCAACGCCGCGCACACCAGGGCCGGGACTCTTCCGAGCCTCATCTGTACTCCTTGAAATCGACTGCTGGGCCTGGCAGTGTCGCAAGGATCACCGGTTGGACTCGTCCCTCATGCGCAGGCTCTCACCTACCGCATCAGCAGGCTGACGGCCGTGTTCTACTGCGGATGCGGTAGGACACCGTCTCAGCTGCGACCAGGGCCGTACGAACATCACCTACACCGCAAAGCGCTGACTGCGAGCCGCTGCTCCCGCACGCAGGTCGTCGATGGTCTGGTCGGTGCCGTCGTCGCGCCACTCGGTGAAGCAGTGCATCACCGCGCCGCGCGGCGGCAGCCGTGCGGAAGCAGTCCGCCGGGCGGCGAAGGCCGCCGTTGCCCTCACTTTCTCGCGCGGTTGCGGGCCGCTACCACGAAGTCGCCGGCGCTCGGAGCACCGCGCCGGTCTGTGCGGTGACGGCGAGAGTATTCACAGAAGGGACGAATCCTCCCCGACGGCGGATGCCGGCGACGGTGAAGACCTCTCGTGTTTGTCCGGCGGTCGGACGTACCAAGCGTCCGCGAGCGGCTGCGAGTCGCCGAGCCGGAAAGAAATGGTTCGCCCTGTCGGACGTTGTTCGAAAACTATTGACGCTGACTCATGCCCCAATTCACACTCACGCAACGCGATGTCATACGGGCGGAACGTCAGGGCCTCGGCCGAGGTCTCCAGCCCCCTCCTCAGGCATGTCTTCTTCTCTTCATCAGGGGATGTGAACCCATGCACAGCGTGAGACCTCAGGGCCGCCGAAGATTCCGGCCCGCCGCTCTGGCCGCCGCGGCCGCCGCCTCGCTCCTGGTGGGCGTCGTCGGCCCGGCGGCCCCCGCCCAGGCGGCGGAGATCACCGACGGCCTGGCCCTCTGGTACAAACTCGACGCCACCTCGGGCACCGTGGCGGCGGACGCCTCCGGCAACGGCCGGAACGGAACCGTCAACGGCACCGCGGGCTGGTCGGGTGCCGAAGGGCTCACCTTCAACGGCTCCGACACCTACATCAAGGTGCCGGACAACATCATGAGCGGCATGAACTCGATCACCGTCTCGATGGACGTGCAGATCGACGCCGCCCAGGCCACGCCGTACTTCCTCTACGGCTTCGGCAACACCGCCAACGGCGTCGGCAACGGGTACCTGTTCACCACCGGCAACTCGTTCCGGACCGCCATCGCCTCCGGGAACTTCTCCACCGAACAGAACACCCAGACCTCCGCCGCGCTGCCGCGCTCGGTCTGGAAGCACGTCACCTATACCCAGACCGGCACCACGGGCGTCCTCTACCAGGACGGCGTGGAGGTGGCCCGCAACACGTCGGTCACCCTCACCCCCGGCTCCATCGGGTCCGGCATCACCACGGCCAACTCCATAGGCAAGTCGCTCTACAGCGGTGACAAGCTCTTCAAGGGCAAGATGCGCGACTTCCGGGTCTACAACCGCGCGCTGGCACCCGGCGAGGTCCTCGAACTCAGCGGGAACACCGCGGGCATCGCCACGGCCACCCACCCCTCGCTGAAGATCGCCGCCATCGTCGACGACGCGGGCAGCAGGATCACGCTGCCGATGAAGGAGGGCACAGACCTCACCGCGCTCGCCCCGCAGTTCACCCTCGCCCAGGGCGCGTCCATCAGCCCGGCCTCCGGCACCCCGCGCGACTTCACCAAGCCCGTGACGTACGAGGTGACCGGCTCCGACGGTGCGAAACGCACCTGGACGGTCTCGGCGCTCATCATGAAGAGCCCGGTCCTGCCCGGGCTCAACGCCGACCCGAACATCGTGCGGTTCGGCGACACCTACTACATCTACCCGACCACCGACGGCTTCGCGGGCTGGAGCGGCACGCAGTTCAAGGCCTACTCCTCCAAGGACCTGGTCCACTGGACCGACCACGGCGTCATCCTCGACCTCGGTCCCGACATCAGCTGGGCCGACGCCCGCGCCTGGGCCCCGACGGCGACCGCGAAGAACGGGAAGTACTACTTCTACTACTCCGCCGACACGAACATCGGCGTAGCGGTCTCCGACTCGCCCACGGGCCCGTTCAAGGACCCCCTGGGCAAGCCGCTGGTCGCCCGTGGCGCCTACACCGGCCAGATGATCGACCCGGCGGTCTTCACCGACGACGACGGGCAGTCGTACCTCTACTGGGGCAATGGTCACGCCTACGTCGTCCCGCTGAACGACGACATGGTCTCCTTCGACTCCTCGAAGGTCACCGACATCACCCCCAGCGGCTACAACGAGGGCACCTTCGTCATCAAGCGCAACGGCACCTACTACCTCATGTGGTCGGAGAACGACACCCGGGACGAGAACTACCGCGTCGCCTACGCCACCGGCTCCTCCCCCACCGGCCCGTGGACCAAGCGCGGCGTGATCCTGGAGAAGGACCTCTCCCTCGGCATCAAGGGACCCGGCCACCACTCGGTCGTCCAGGTGCCGGGCACCGACGACTGGTACATCGCCTACCACCGGTTCGCCATCCCCGGCGGTGACGGCACCCACCGCGAAACCACCATCGACAAGATGGAGTTCGACTCGGCGGGCCTGATCAAGAAGGTCGTCCCCACCCTGAGCAGCATCGACCCGGTCTCCGGCGGCACCACCCTGCCCACGAACACCACCCGCTCGCTCCAGTCGGTCAACTTCCCCGGCCGCTACGCCGTCGTACGGTCGGACAGCCTGGGCTACCTCGACTCGGTGACGTCCTCCAGCACCACGGCGGTCAAGCAGAGCGCCACCTTCACCGTCGTCCCCGGCCTGGCCGACGGCAGCTGTTACTCGTTCCGTGACGCGTCCGGTCGCTACCTGCGCCACCTGGACTTCCGGATCCGCTTCGACGCGAGCAACGGCACGGCGCTCTTCAACAAGGACGCCACCTACTGCGCCCGGCCGGGTTCGGCCCCCGGCTCGGTCGGCCTGGAGTCGTATAACTACCCCGGCCGCTACCTCCGCCACTTCAACTACGAGCTGCGCGTCGACCCCTTCCAGGACAACGCCACGTTCCGCGCCGACAGTTCCTTCAAGGCGGTCAGCCCCTGGGCCTGATCGCATTCCCTCGCCCGCCAGGTGACCCGTACGGCTCTGCCGCGCGGGTCACCTGTCTTCCGTCACCCTGGCCCGCGCCGGAACATGCTGCGCGGCCATCTCGTCGGACGCTTTTTCGTCGGACGCCATCTCGTGGAACGCCATCTTACAGAGCGCCCCGAGACCCTCGCGGCGTGAACGATGCCCGCTCTCCGACGGCCCAGTCGCCGGAGTACCGAGAACCGGGAGAGGCAAGGCGAAGGCCGCGCACCATCAGCCCGTCGCGGTGCGCGACCGTGCCTGTCGCAGGTCGAGGTCGGTCGACGAGCAGGCCGGTCCGAAGGAGGCCCATGGATAAGCCACCTGTGTTCACATCGGAGGAGATCGCCCGCTTCCGGGCCGAGTTGGCGGCCCGACGGGGGCCCGGCGCGTACGAGCCGGGGCGCTGGTCGTGAGCCCGCTCAACCGGCGTGCGGACGTGGTGGGTTCACTGCCTGCGACGGTCCGGCTGCGGGACGCCACCCTGCGCCGCGGGCCCGGTACACGGAGCCCAACGACAGGGAACCGCTCAGGAGGTTTGCAGCGGCGCTGTCTCCAGCAGCTCGGCGGCCACCCGGCGGGCAGGCTCCCCCGCCTGTGCCGCGATGCGCCGGAAGGTCTCCTCCGCCGATCGGGCGGGCCAGTCGGGTGGCAGGTGCCGGGCGGGCAGCCGGGGATCCGTGCGGATGGTGTCCAGCCACTCGGCGACCAGGCGCAGGTGGGTGGCCAGCGGGTCGCCGGACGAATTGCCGACGTGGGTGATCCATCGGTTCTCGAAGGCGGTGTGGCGGGCGGCGATGGTCTGAAGGTCCCAGGTGTCGCGAATCATCACGTCGATGTCGGTTGCCGCGTCGGCCCGCGCGTGGAAGATCTTGACGTGGTCTGCGATGCCGAGCTCGGCGACGATCTCGGAGACGTCGACATCACCCGGCGCGATCCACAGCCCGCTGTAGAGGGAACCGAAGCCGGACCAGGTGAGATGTGAGCGCAGGTCGTGGCGCTGACGCTGCCAGGCTTCGGGCAGCGAGAAACCGAACAGGGTCCAGTTCCCATCCCAGTCGTCGTTGACCGCGCTGGTGTGCCAGATACGTTTCCGGCCGTCGTGGAGGATCTGCGCCGCGTGCGGGGTCAGGCCGAAGTACATGCGCCGTCCTTGCCGCCGGCGCTGCAGCAGGCCGCGGCCCACCATACGGGTGAGGGTGGAGCGGACGGCCTGCTCCCCGACTCCCACCCGTCCGAGGACGTCGATGATGCTGCCCGAGTACACGCACAGCGGGCCCTCTTCCAGGACGTGGTTGCCGAAGAAGGCGAGCAGCAGTGACTGGGGGCGCAGCTGCGGGCCGACCGGGGAGTCCGGGGCGGCATCGCGGTACCTGTCGTCCACGTTGAGGGAGTTCACCTGGGAGAGCGTCACCTTGGCAAGGGTATGGCCGCCCGCCGTGGGCACGGCGGGCGGCCGTGGCGTCAGGGGCGGTACCGGTCGGTGGGGTGGGCCAGGTCGTAGGGGCGCGGGTACTGTGCGGGGCGGTAGCTCACGTAACGCGCCGGTTCGGAGGGATCGACCTCCGTGGCACGGGCGTTGAGGGCGGCTGGACCGGTGCCCTGCCAGTGGCCGGTGGTGATACGGGTCTCCAGGGTGTGCAGGGCGGCGACCCCTTCGGCGCTGCTGAACGTGCAGTGGCCCGCGTTCTCGACGAAGGCCTGGCGCAGCAGGGGGGCGGCGCCTGCCGCGGTGACCGCACGGTTGTAGGCGCTTTCCGCCTGTACCGGGATGAGGCCGTCGCCCGTGGTGTGAACGGTCAGTTGCGGCTTGGCCAGCCGGCCGGTGAAGGAGCTGGTGAGGGCCATCTTGTCGACGGCCTGGGTGTCGGCGGCGATCCGGGGAGCGCCGTTCAGTGTGGTGAGGTCCTTGGTCAGGGACAGACCGGCCTTGGCATAGAGCTCGCTGACCTCCTTGTAGAGGGGGGAGTTGTGAAGCATCGCGGCGTAGTCGACGCCGGTGTTCCAGGACATGTTGCCCCCGACCCGGCTTTCGGCTTCCTGACGCCAGGAGAAGGCAGGGAACTGCACCAGGCCCATGACCGCCTGGAACTGGTTGGCTTGCTGGGCGTCCCAGTCAGCCGGTTCCGGTTTGGTCTGGGAGGTGTCGTTCCAGCCGGGGATGTTGTGCAGGGCGGCGGCCAGCGCGATACGGGCCCGCCCCGAGGCCGTGTTCTGCGCCTCGCCGACGGCCCCGGCCAGAGTGCCGGCCGCCTCGGCGGCGGCCGCCTGGCTCCCCAGACCGGTCAGGCGGATGTCCGCATCCGGGGCGAGCAGTGTCTTCAACGCGAAGACCGGGTCGAGGGTGCTGTTCCAGTTGGCCACGCCGCCCTGGAGCAGACCGCACAGGGACAGTGATCCGCTGATGCGGTCCGGGTGGCGCTCGGCGATCATCGAGGTCACGAGCCCGCCGTAGGAGGCGCCCCAGGCGATGGTCTGCCGGGCCTTGCCGAAGCGCGAGGTGAAGGCATCGAGCGTGGCGAGCTGGTCAGGGACCGCCTCGCTCACGGCCCACCCGTTGCTCGCGTACGAGGAGCCGATGAGCGCGTAACCCTCCTTCAGCAGAATGGACTTGGTGGCGTCGTCGGGGGCGTTCCGCGCGGGATTGGGCAGGCCCGCCGGGGTGTAGCCGTGGCTGAACAGCAGGACCGTGCCGTTCCAGGATTCCGGCTTGTCCATCACATAGCTCGCGCCGGACGGCAACGTGCCTTCGACGTGGGCGTCGGTCTCGGCCGCCTGGGCGGACGGGGCGAGGGGTGTGGCGAGCAGTAGTGCCGCCAGGGCGACGACCGTACGTCTGCGGATGCGGGACTTCACGATGCGGACTCCGTTGTCTCGGTGAAGGTGGCGGGAACAGCACTGCGCGTGGGGCGACAGGAGAGTCCCGTCTCCTCCGGGGGAGGGGCGCAGCCGGAGACCGGGAAGCCGGGACAGGCTTCGCGATCCCTCTGTGCTGGGGCATGACACCGCGAAATTAGGCGTGTAGATTGCGGCCGTCAAGAAGCTGCACAACATACACAGCTTCGGCCCCGCCGCGATCCACCTCACTCCACACGGAGTCATCGCGGTAGGCCCGGCCCCACCCCACAACCCACGCCGGCGGAAGCCAGGCACCGTGCACGGAACTTCCGCGACTCTCCCATTGACGACTTGTTCGACAACGTCATAACGTTCGCGCAACTCGCCCAACTCGGCGCATAACTGCGCAAATTAATCATTTTCTCATTCACACTTCCGTCAGGAGGAGCCCTATGCGACGGCGCATTCTCGGGCTTGCGATAGCAGTGGTCACGGTCGCCGGTGCGGCCGGATGCGGGTCCTCGTCCGCTGGGACGAGTGGTTCGTCGTCCTCGGGCGGCGGCAAAACCACACAGGTCAAGGTCGGCATCATCCCGATCGTCGATGTCGCGCCGCTCTATCTGGGCCAGAAGAAGGGCTTCTTCAGCAGCCGCGGCATCGATCTGAAAATGGTGAGCGCCCAGGGCGGCGCCGCGATCATCCCCGGTGTGGTGAGCGGACAGTTCCAGTTCGGGTTCAGCAACACCACGTCGCTGATGATCGCCCAGACCAAGGGAGTTCCGGTCACGTCGGTGGTCAACGGAGCGGCCACCAACGGCAAGGTCGGCGCCGACGTCACCGGCGTCGCCGTCAAGAAGGACAGCCCGGTCAAGTCCGCCAAGGATCTCGCCGGCAAGACGGTCGCGGTGAACACCCTGCAGAACATCGGTGACACCACCGTGCGCGAGGCAGTCCGCAAGGACGGCGGTGACCCCTCGAAGGTCAAGTTCGTGGAGATGGCCTTCGACCAGATGCCGGCCGCCCTCGACGGCGGCCAGGTGGACGCGGCCTGGATGGGCGAGCCCGCGCTGACGATCGCCAAGTCCCAGGGGGCCCGGGTCGTAGCGTCGCCGTTCGCCGAGACCGACCCCAAGCTCACGGTGGCGACCTACTTCGCCTCCACCCAGCTGACGAAGAAAAACCCCGACCTGGTGAAGAAGTTCACCGCGGCGATGACCGAGTCGCTCACCTACGCCACCGCGCACCCGGACGAGGCACGCCAGATCCTCACCACGTACACCAAGATCGACAGCGCGGTGCTGAAGAACCTGACGCTGCCCTCCTGGCCCGCGCAGTACGACATGGCCTCCCTGGAGAAGCTGGCCGCGCTCGGCGAGAAGGACGGTCTCTTCAGCGACAAGAAGCCCGACTTGAAGGCGCTGTTCCAGTGACCCCGTCGGCCATCACGTCCACGAAGACGCAGCCCGCCGGGACCGGTACCGGTTCCGGCGTGGCCCCCGCCCGGCGCGGCCCGGGCACCACCGCCGCACTGCGCGGACTCGCCGGCCTGGCAGGTCTGGTGGCGGTCCTGGAGGTACTCCCCCGCACCGGTGCGGTCTCGGCCGACTACCTTCCGCCCGCGTCGGAGACCGGCCGCGCGCTGTGGCACCTGCTCGCCGAGAACGCGTTCTGGACGGCGCTCGGTGACACCCTGACCGGGTGGAGCCTGGGCCTGGCCATCGCGGTCGTGGGTGGTGTGGTCGCCGGCGTGGTGATCGGCTCCGTTCCGGTCCTGCGCGCGGTGACCGCCTCCACCATCGAGTTCCTGCGCCCCATCCCGTCGGTCGCCCTGATCCCGGTGGCGGTGCTGCTCTACGGCACCGACCTGGAGTCGAAGCTGCTGCTGGTGGTGTACGCCTCCTTCTGGCAGGTGCTCGTCCAGGTGCTGGCAGGCACACAGGACGTCGACCCGGTCGCCGAGGACACCGCCCGCAGCTATCACATGGGCAGTTGGGGGCGGGTGCGGTACGTCGTATGGCCCACCGCGCTGCCGTACGTGATGACCGGCGTGCGGCTGGCCGCGACGGTGGCACTGGTCCTGGCGATCACCGCCGAACTCGTCATCGGCTCGCCCGGCCTCGGCAACCAGCTCGCGGTCGCGCAGACCTCCGGCGCCGTACCGCGGGTCTACGCCCTGGTCCTGGTCACCGGACTCCTCGGGGTCGCGGTCAACCTGGTGGCGCGGGCGGTCGAGCGGCGGGCACTGCACTGGCACCAATCGATGCGCAGGGAGGAACAGTGACGAGCGTCCTCACACTGGCCAGGCGGACCGGACTGGTCCTGGGCCTGCCCACGGTCCTGTTCGCCGTGTGGTGGTTCGCCACCGCCGGCAGCACCGACTTCTACGTCCCCCCGCTGTCCACCATCCTGGGCAGGTTCGGGAAAGTGTGGACGGGCGAACGGCTGCTGTCAGACGTCGTACCCAGCCTGGCCCGGCTGGTCGCCGGCTATCTCCTCGCCGTCGTCATCGGTGTCGGACTCGGCCTGGTGGTCGGCGTGAGCCGGGTCGTGCGGGACGTCCTGGAGCCGGTCCTGGAACTCTTCCGGGCCATCCCGCCCCCGGTGCTCGTGCCCGTCATCATGCTGTTCGCCGGCATCGGCGACACCATGAAGGTGATCGTCATCGTCAGCGGCTGTATGTGGCCGATCCTGCTCAACACCGTCGAAGGCGTCCGCGCCGTCGACGAGGTACTCAGCGACACCTGCCGCTCCTACGGCATCACCGGCGTCGCGCGCCTGCGGCACCTGGTGCTGCGCTCGGCCAGCCCGCAGATCGTCACCGGCATGCGCCAGGCCCTGTCCATCGCGATCATCCTCATGGTCATCAGCGAGATGTTCGCCGCCAGCAACGGCCTCGGCTTCACCATCGTCCAGTTCCAGCGCTCCTTCGCCATCCCCGAGATGTGGAGCGGCGTCCTGCTGCTCGGCCTCCTCGGATTCGCCCTGTCGCTGCTCTTCCGCTTCACGGAGAACCGGGCCCTGGCCTGGTACCACGGCCTGCGCCGCGCGCAGCGCAACCCCTGACGCCGCGCCCGGCGCAACCCCCGACAAGGAGACGTCGATGCTCGACGTACGCAACCTGCAGAAGATCTACACCGGACGCAACCGCAACGTCGAAGCACTGCGGAACCTGACTTTCCACATCGGTGCCGGTGAACTCGTGTGCCTGGTCGGCCCGTCCGGGTGCGGCAAGACCACACTGCTGAAGTGCATGGCGGGACTGCTCACCCCGACCGGCGGCGAGGTAACCCTGGACGGCCACCCGGTCACCGGGCCCCCGCCCGGCATGGCCGTGGTCTTCCAGGAGTACGGCCGCTCCCTGTTCGCCTGGATGAACGTACGCGACAACGTCGCCCTGCCCTTGCGCCGCAAGAAGCTCGGCAAGGCCCGCGAGAAGGAGCTGGTGGACCACGCCCTGGAGGTCGTCGGCCTCGCCGACGCCCATCAGGCCTACCCCTGGCAGCTCTCCGGCGGAATGCAGCAGCGCGTCGCCATCGCCCGCGCCGTCGCCTTCGAACCGAAGGTGCTGCTCATGGACGAGCCCTTCGCCGCCGTCGACGCGCAGACCCGCGCCGAACTGGAGGACCTCATCCGGCGGTTGTGGCAGGAACTGGGCGTCACCGTCCTGTTCGTCACCCACGACATCGACGAAGCCGTCTACCTCGGACAGCGGACCATCATCCTGTCCACCTCACCGACCGTGGTGCAGGAGGACCTGACCATCGATCTCCCCGACGAGCGCGACCAGTTGCACACCCGCTCCAGCACCCGCTTCGCCGAACTGCGCGCCCACGTCTACGAACAGATCCAGCGCGCCAAACACCACAACGGCGACACGGCTTCGGGTGACGCGGCCCAGGATCTCGGCCTGGAACTGCAGGGAAGCGAGGTTCATGGCCGCCGCACCCCTTGACTTGCTCCTCGGGCTGAAGCCCGAGGATTCTGGCCTTCTCGTCCGTTGCTGTGCCGCTACGCGGCACGGGGTTCGAGGGAGAATCCGTGGCTTCCTGCTTCGTCGTACTGTGCCAGGACGAGTCCTGGTCTTACCTGCGCTCGACAGGCTGTAACCGCCAGTCCGGCGGCCGTTTTCACGTTCTTCGCGGCATTGTGGTCCCGGTCATGGACCGTGCCGCACGCGGGGCAGGTCCACTCCCTGATGTGGAGAGGTTTGGGGCCGTCCTTGACGCCGCAGGCCGAACAGGTCTGGGAGGTCGGCTCGAACCTGCCGATCTTCACCAGGGTGCGCCCGTATCTGACCGCCTTGTACTCCAGCATGGCCACGAACTGTGCCCAGCCCGCGTCATGCACGCTCTTGGCCAGCCTGGTGCGCGCCAGTCCCTTGACCGCCAGGTCCTCCACACCGATCGCTTGGTTCTCGCGGATCAGCTTCGTGGAGAGCTGGTGGTGGAACTCGCGGCGCGTGTCGGCCACTTGTGCGTGGGCGCGGGCGACCTTCAGGCGGGCTTCCTCCCGGTTCTTCGACCCCTTTTGCTTACGGGACAGGTCCCGCTGGGCCTTCTTCAGCTTCTTCTCCGCGCGGCGCAGGAACCGCGGGGAGTCGATCACGCGGCCGTCCGAGAGGACCGCGAAATGCGTCAGTCCCAGGTCGATGCCCACCATCTGGTCACTGTCGGGCATCGCGGTGGCGTCGGCGGCCGGGTCCGTGTCGATGACGAAGGACGCGAAGTATCGTCCGGCCGCGTCTTTGATCACGGTGACGGAGGAGGGGGCAGTGGGCAGGGTCCGGGACCACTTAACCTTCACCGCACCGATCTTCGGCAGGTTCAGCCGCCCGCTACCGGTGACCGACCAGCGGGCATTGGCCGTGAACCGGATCGACTGCCGGTTGTCCTTGCGGGACTTGAACCTCGGCGCACCCACCCGCGTGCCCTTACGGACCCCCTTGAGGGAGGCGAAGAAGTTGCGGTAGGCCGCCTCGGCGTCACGCAGAGCCTGCTGGAGCACCACGACGGAGACCTCTCCCAGCCAGCACCGCTCCACGGTCTGCTTGGCCCGGGTGATCAGCTTCTTGGACAGCTCACCGGCCGTCGGGAACGCTGCGCCCGCCTTCCGGGCGTCCTCACGGGCGCGCACCGCGTCGTTGAACACGACGCGGGCACACCCGAACGCCTGGTCCAACGCGGTGCGCTGGGCGGTGTCCGGGTACAGGCGGAAGCTGTACCGAAGCTGCATGACGGCCACGATACATACTTGGGTTATGGGCGAGATTCAGAAGATCAGAACTGGCCGACACTGCACTTTCGTGATGCATGTGCACTTGGTCTTCGTGACCAAGTTCCGGCACAAGGTGTTCACGGATGCTCATCTGACGCGCATGGAGGAGATCATGCGGTCGGTGTGCGCGGACTTCGAGTGCGAACTGGTGGAGTTCAACGGCGAGAACAACCACGTCCACCTCCTGGTGAACTTCCCGCCCAAGGTCACCGTCACCAAGCTGGTCAACTCCCTCAAGGGTGTCTCCTCCCGCCGTCTGCGCCAGGAGTTCCCCGACCTGGTACGCCACTACTGGCGGGCCAACAAGCTCTGGTCCGGGTCCTACTTCGCCGGAACCGTCGGCGGCGCCCCTCTCTCCGTGGTCAGGCAGTACATCGAGCAACAGAACCGGCCTGTGTGAGCATCACCCGGCTCCGCCGGGACCGGCCATCGCGGCGCTCCGCGCCACAGGTGGGGAACACGCGACGTCCGGCTCCGCCGACCAGGAATCCGCGACGCTCCGCGTCGCCACCATCAGATTCGCTTCACCACCGGGCTGAAGGACTCTGCTGGGAAAGGCGTGATTCGAGCAGTGCTGTGTCGTTGGTCTTCCCGAATTGTTGTGGTCGCGGGCGGGAGGGCCGGAAGTGTCGTTGGAGTCTCGGGCCGATGTGGGAGTGCCGGAGCTGACGGCTCGGGTGGTGCGGGCCGCGTTCCCCAAGGGGACGATGGCGGTGCGGATCCGGGAGGCGCTGGGCCCGCTGTTTGAGGACGAGGCGTTCGCTGAAGCGTTTCCGGCCCGGGGGCGTCCTGCCATTTCGCCGGGTGCGTTGGCGCTGGTGTCGGTGCTGCAGTATGCGGAGGGACTGACCGATCGGCAGGCCGCTGACCAGGTGCGGGCCCGTATGGACTGGAAGTTCTTGCTTGGCCTGGAGCTCGATGACCCGGGGTTTGACCACTCGGTGCTGAGTACGTTCCGTGCCCGGCTGATTGGGCACGGGCTGGAGCTGAAGACGCTGGAACTGGTCCTGGAACACTTGCGGGCGCTGGGTCTGCTGAAGGCGGGAGGGCGGCAGCGGACCGATGCCACGCATGTCCTGGCGGCGGTGCGGACGCTGAACCGGATGGAGTTCGTCGGTGAGACGCTGCGGGCAGCGCTGGAAGCTCTGGCGGTCGCGGCCCCTGCCTGGCTGTCCGGCCTGGTCACCGCCGAGTGGGCCGAGCGCTATGGGCCGCGCGTGGACGACTACCGCTTCCCCAAGGGTGAAGAGGTCCGGGAGAAATGGGCCCGGCAGGTGGGCGAGGACGGATTCTTCCTGCTCCAGGCCCTCTACGGTGCCAAGGCCCCCGGCTGGCTGCGCGAGGTCGAGGCGGTGCAGGTGCTGCGGCATTCCTGGATCCAGCAGTACCACCGCGATGAGAAGGGGGTGCGCTGGCGGGAGGGCAAGGACCTCCCGTCGGTTCATCACCGGTTGTGCTCGCCCTATGACGTTGATGCCCGCTACGGCATCAAGCGCGGCTCGGGCTGGACCGGCTACAAGGTGCATCTGACCGAGACCTGCGAGCCGGACGCCCCTCATGTCATCACGCAGGTGGCCACCACCGACGCGGTCGTGGCCGACACCGAGATGACCGAACCGGTCCAACAGGCACTCGCGGACCGGGAGTTGCTGCCCGAGGTGCACGTCGTCGACGCCGGCTACACCACTGCTGCCCTGTTCGTGTCCACACGTGAGCGCGGCATGGAACTACTGGGTCCTGCCCCGCACGACAGCAGTCTTCAGTCCCGGCAGAACCAGGGATTCTCCCGCGGTGATTTCAGCATCGACTGGGACACCCAGAGTGCCAACTGCCCAGGCGGGCAACGCAGTTTCGAGTGGTGGGAGCAGAAACACCACCGCAACAACACCCCGGTGATCAAGGTGTTCTTCTCCGCCGAGCACTGCAGGCCCTGCCCGAAACAGAAACAGTGCACCAAACCCCCGACCGGCCGCCGGGGCAGAGGCCTGACCTTCCTGCCCCGCGAGCGATACGAGGCCCTCGAAGAGGCCCGCCGAACCCAGGACACCGACGAGTGGAAGGACCGCTACAAGGTCCGGGCCGGCGTCGAGGGCACAATCTCCCAGGCCGTGCGCGTCACCGGGATCCGCCGCACCCGCTACCGCAATCTGCCCGCAACCCGGCTCGGCCACGTCTTCGCCGCCACCGCGATCAACATCATCCGCCTCGACCGATGGCTTACCCGCACCCCACTCGGCGGCACCCGCACCTCCCACCTCGAAGCCCTCATGCTCGCGGCCTGACAGCCCGAATCACGCCTTTCCCAGCAGAGTCCTGAAGCCCGATGCACTGCGAATGAATCCCGGTAGCCCACGACGCACCGTGTGGATCAGGTCGGGCGCGCCGGCGTCGGCGAGCTTGCGCCGCAGACAGCCGGCGCAGCACGCCAGATTGTTGGTGTGCGGCCCGCAGTCGTAGCCCCATATCCGGCTGGAGACCGTCGAGTGAGCCGGCACGATCCCCTCGTCGCACCATCAGCTCCAGCAGATCGAACTCGGTCCTCGACAGCTGCAGTTCCTCGTCGGCCCACCAGGCACGGCGAGCGTCCGGGCCGATGCACAGGGAGGCGGTCTCCAGCGGGCCGCCGGCCGGTATGTCCCCCTGGGTCCGCGGCGAAAGCGCGGCCCGGCACCGCAACGCAGGCAGGCGAGCGAGCAGTTCGGGGACCGTGAAAAGGTTGGAGCAGACAGCCGTCGGCGCCCGCCTTCAGACCGGCGAGACGACAACGCTGCTCTTTCCAGCCACGAGATCGCCAACCACTCCTGGAACCACCCGGTCCTCACCAACCTCATCCCTACGGCGCGATCGACGACAAGGTACGGGCAGCCACCACCCTCTCCCCCGAGGAAGTGGAGGTACGCCCGGGTCACCGTCCCTTGTCGGCGGCGCACTCCGATCAATCCGGCTCCGCCGGCTGACCGACGTACTGAAGAGGACAGGTGGACATGACGATCCACGTGGCCATCGTCGACGACCGTGACATGGTGCGCTCGGGCTTCGCCGCGCTGCTGTCCGCGCAGAGCGACATCGACGTCGTAGGAGGGCCCGCACGCCGTCTCGGCATCGAGGTCTGCCGCGCCACCCATACCGACGTAGTGCTCTCATGGACGTCCGCATGCCGAGCTGGACGGACTGGAGGCTGCCCGGCGGCTGCTCGACCCGCCGCCCGGCTCGTCCACCGCCCGAAGGCGCTCATGCTGACCACTTCTTCGCCGTCCCGCGAGGGGACCGCTCACCTACGGGGCCGGTTCCCGCGCAGGTGCACCGCGCCGATCCCGGCTCCTCGCTTCCCTTCCGTCCTCCTCCACAGGGAGGACTGAGGCGATGGGCGCGGCCCGTCAGTAGTGGATGGGTCCGCGCATTCCTCCGCTGGCGACGACCGGGTCGCCGTTGAGGGCGACGCTGCGGGGGCTGGCCAGAAAGGCCACGACGTCCGCGACCTCCTCGGCGCTCACCATGCGGCCGATCGAGACCGTCGACGCCGCCAGCCGCTCGGCTTCCTCGACGGAGACGCCCCGGGCCCGGGCCAGCGTCTGAACGTGCTGCTCAAACGCCTCGGTGCGGGTCGGACCCGGATGTACGACGACCACGTTCACCCCGTGAGGGCCGAGTTCGTCGGCGAGGTTCTTGCTCATGGCCGCCACCGCGATGTTGCGGACCGACCCGACCACCGAGCCGGTCTGGCGTGCGGCGACCCCGCCGATGTTGATGACGCGGCCCCAGCCCTGTTCCCGCATCAGCGGGGCGAAGGCGCGGACGGTGCGCAGATATCCCCGGACCTTGACGTTGATCTCCGTTTCGAAGTCGTCTTCGGCGATGGCGCCGGAATTGGGCCGGGCAGCCGCGTTGACGAGGATGTCGACGCCGCCCAGCTGTTCGACGACACTGCGGGCCATCTCCGTCACCGACGTGTCGTCCCCGGTGTCCGCGGCCACGGCGATCACGCGGCCCCTGCTGTCGGCGGCGAGCTGCGCCACCGCCTTCTCCAGCGCCTCACCGTTCCTCGCGACGAGAGCCACGTCCGCGCCTTCGGCTGCCAGAGCACGGGCCACGGCGAAGCCGATGCCCCGGCTGCCTCCGGTGACGACGGCTCGGCGGCCGTCCAGTTGCAGGTCCATTGACCGCTTCCTCTCAGTTGTGCCAGTGGGTTGTTGCAGTCAGCTGTTGCAGGGTTCGGGCAGCGGCAGTTCGGCGAGCGCGTCGAGGACCGCCCGCTGCCTGTCGTCCCGAGCTGTGGTGAAGTCTCCGTACCGGGAGAGCCCGTAGGTGTCCTCCACGAGCTGGACTACCTTCTCGCGGAGCATGACCGGGCGCTCCTCGTCCGGTACGCCGGGCGCGGCGAGTGCGACGAGGCCGCGGTAGCCGGCCGGTCCGCCGCCGAGGTGAAGGCCGAGGAACGGACCGAGAGCGGACCAGCGCAGGCCGAGCGAGGAACGGACGATCAGATCGAGCTCGTCCGGTGAGACCACCCCGTCCAGCACGAGTTCGGCAGCGCGATTCGCGAGCACGTTCTGCAGTTCGGTGGCGACGAAGCCCCGTACCTCCTTGTGCTCGACCACCGGAGTGCGGCCGACGAACCGGTAGAACTCGACGGCCCGGTCCACCGTCTCCCGCGACGTGCGCTCACCGGGCACCACCTCCACCAGTGGCATGCCGTACGGCGGATTGAGCGGGTGGGCGACCAGGACCCGGTCGGCGTGTTCGAGATTCCTGGCGAACACCCCGGCGGGAATCTGCGACGTGGAGCTGAGGAGGATCGCGTGGCTCGGCGCCTCGGACAGCGCCAGGGCGGCGATGCCGGCCTTGAACTCCACGCTCTCCGGGCCGTTCTCCTGGATGACGTCGGCCTCCCGGACGGCCTCGGCCACGTCCCCGGCCAGATGCACCCTTTCCTGGATACCCTCCGTGGCCAGGCCTTGCGCGGTCAGGGCGGGAAGGGCGGCGGTCAGTGCCTCACGCACCGCCACCGCGAGGTCGGGCCGGGGGTCGGACACCCACACCTGAAGGCCGTGTGCGGCGAACAGCGCCGTCCAGGACAGCCCGATGGTGCCCGCGCCGATCACGGCCGCGGTCCTGAAAGGCGCGCTCATGCCGGCACGCCCCCGTTCACCGAGACGGAGACGACCGGGAGCGCGCGTTCGGTCCGCCACTCGTCGAGCGGGGCGCCCGAGGTGTTGAGCACCGAGGCCAGCAGGCGATAGGTACCCACCAGTGCCGGCAGCTCCAGCAACTGGGGCGTGTCGTACGTCCGCCGGAGCCGCCGCCAGGTGGTGTCGCTGATGACGGTACGGTCGCAGATCTCGTCGACGGCGGTGAGCAGCGCGGCCTCGTGAGCGGTCCAGTCGGCGTCGGCCGGGTCCTCGGCGGTGCGGAGCACCTCGGCCTCCGTGAGTCCCACGGTCTGCGCCATCTCGTAATGATGGGACCACTCGTACACCGACTCGCAGCGCAGCGCCGTGCGCAGTATCGCCAGTTCACGGTCCCGGTGCGGAAGCCTTCCTTCGTTGACCATGCGGGCGATCGGATAGAACGCGACGGCCAGCTCCGGATGGTGCGCGAAGACCTTCGTCAGGTTGGGCGTGTCCGGCAGGCCCTCCATCTGAGGAGGCAGTCCGCCGTCGTGGGTCTTCAAGCTGTCCGCCGCCCAGACGTCGCGGACCTCGGGGGTCCAGTGCTCGACCGGGAGAAGCTGGATTTTGGGCGTCACGAGCTGTTCTGACATGGTGATGTGTCTCCTGGAGGGTGGCGAGTCGGGTGGCGGAACGACCGGTCAGCCGAGCGTCGGCAGCCACTCGGGGCGGCAGGCGCCGCGCGGGAGCAGGATGTGGCGGTACGCCCCGGGGGTCTCACTCATCCGCATCGGGTCGGCCACGCCCTGGTAGCGGCCGAGCGGGGTGTCGGCGGTGAAGAGTTCGGGGTTGAGGAAGGTGTGGTCCGCGTTGCTGCCGGCCCTCTGCCGCGCGTACCGCTTGTCGAACAGACCCAGGCTCTGCATCCAGAGCGCCGTGCGGGTCAGTGAGACGTGGACCCGGTAGCTGCCGCCCTCGCGGGCACGGCGTACCAGGGCGGCGGTGATGCCGACGGCCAGGAGCCAGGCCGTCATGTTGTCGTCGATGATGCTGATCGGGGTGTACGCGGGCCGCCCGTCCTCGCCCTCCCGGTCGTAGATGCCGACCACGGCACCGGCGGCGACGTCGAACCCGGGCCGCTGGGACCAGGGACCCGTGCGGCCGTAGGCGGAGACAGTGGCGTGGATGATGCCGGGACGCACCTCGGCGGCGTCCTGCGCGCAGAGCCCGATGCTCTCCAGGTAGCCCGGGCAGCGGTTGGCGTAGAAGACGTCGGCGCCGGACAGCAGCGTGCGGATCCGCGCCGCGTCCTCGGTCTGCTTCGGGTCCAGGATCGTGGAGCGCACACCGATCTGGCCGTCGATGTACCAGTTCTCGACCTCCGTCTGGTGCGGGCGCCAGATGTTGAGCACATCGGCGCCGTGCAGCGCGAGGGCGCGGCCGGCGCTGGGCCCCGCCAGGGCACCGGCCATGCCCAGGGCGCGGATGCCGTCCAGCGGCTGCGTGCCGCCGTACGGCAGTGGCTCGGGGGCGCTGTCGCCGATCTTGGTGATCTCGATCAGCGGGGTGTCGGCGAGGTGCTCGGTGTAGTGCGCCTCGCGCATCATCTCCTCGGTGCTGCGCACCATGGCGATGACCGCGCCCGTCTCCGCCGCGGCCTCCTCCAGATCGCGGCCCTTCCAGTTGGACACGGCGGCTGACACAGCGTGCGCGTCGAGCGGGCAGTTCAGCAGTTTGGTCGTGGCGATCGCGAGACCCCGGTAGGGGTTCGACAGCAGCATGTGCCGACCGTCGGCGGTCTCGGGGAAGCCGCCACACAGCGCCTCGAAGCCGTTCAGCCCACCCGCGTTCGCCACTCCGTTGAGCTTCAGCCAGCGGTTCTCGGCGAAGGCGGCCATACGGCGCGGGTCGAGCCGCAGGTCGACCTCGATGTCCTGCGGCCGCCCACCGCGCAGCTGCCACAGTTGGGCCAGGACGACGGCCCGCGCGGCCAGCGGAATGCCGCAGGCGGCACCCCAGCGCACCGGGCTGGGCAGGATGGGGTCGGCGCCTCGGAAGGTCACGGCGCCGCCCGAGTCCTCGGCGCTCAGGCCGACACCGGCCCTCCAGCTCCGCGTGCACGTTGAACACGCCGCCGGTCGCCGGATGCGCCAGTGCGGACTCCAGCTTCTCGGTGAGGGTGGGTGTCGCAGATCCGGCAGGAGACGATCCGGCAGGAGGCATGGGGGTGCCCCTTTCTCAGGTGGGTGGTGTCCACGGCTCTCAGGTGGGTGGTGTGCCACGGCGCGTGCCGCGTCGGCCGGTCTCGTGCCGACGGCCGGGCCGGGAGCTCGACGCAGCCGTTCGACGTCACTGCTCACGCTAGGGTCGGGCCCGGTACCGGTCCACGTCCGATCGGCGGACGTGAGTGCGACCGCGACGGACGCACCAGGTACGGTGCAGCGGTGGACGTGTGGCACCTGCGCTACTTCATCGCCGTGGCCGAGGAACTCAACTTCACTCGCGCGGCACAGCGCCTGAACATGTCGAGTTCACCGCTGAGCCGGCGGATCCAGGACCTGGAGAAGGAACTCGGGCAGCAACTGTTCCTCCGTGACCACCGCACCACGTGCCTCACGCCGGCCGGTGAGGCGCTGCTGCCGCTCGCCCGGGACATCATCGCCCGTTTCGACGCCCTCCCGGCAGCCCTGGCGTCCGCGGTGCACGGTCCGTCCCGCACCGCCACGGTGGGCATCGGCGGGGAGATACCCGGCGCCGTACGCACCAGGGTCCTGGACGCCGTGGACGCCGCGGCCCCTGACCTGAGGATCGACATCCGTCCAGGGGCCTCCCGCTATCTCCTGAACTCGGTGCACGCCGGGGAAGTGGACCTGGCCCTGGTCTGCGGCCCGGTCGTGGAGCCGGGCCTGAGTACCCACCCGGTCAGCCGCCGCCCGCTCGGGATCGTCGTCGCGGCCGGGTCCGCGTTCGACGGACGCGCGTCGGTCCGTCTGGAGGAGCTGGCCCAGCTGACCTTCGCCATGTACGGGCAGAAGGACTCCCCGGCGCTGCTGAGACACGTCGACGGCCTCCTCCACGACGCCGGAGTGCACCAGCGGCTGACCGTCGAGAGCCCCGTCGGCCTCCCCCATGTCGTCTCCACAGGACACGCCTTCACCGTCATGGCGAACGACGAAAGCGGCGTCGTCCAGCGCATTTTCGCGGACGAGAAGGTGCTCTGCCTGCCCATCGACGGTGCCCACCTGGAACTGACGACCCTGGCCGTCTGGCGCCAGGACCGGGAGAAACAGGGGGACCCTGTTGCCGACCTCGCGAACGCCGTGACCGGGCTGCCGCTACCGAAACGGACATCGCCGGCCATGGCGGGGACGGAATAGGAACCACCCGAGAGTCAACGCTGATCGGGGAAAAGAGGAGGATGCGGCACCCCGGCACCGGCCCCGTAGAGAGGGCTGCCGGACGCGCGCTTCAGGAACTGCGGCCCACGGGTCAGCACGGGATCCCGTCGCATTCCCAGCACGGATCCAGCGCAGGAGAGGGGAGCAGGGGCGACAACGGGTGACGACATGTCAGGTACGCCCAGGGCCCGCGCCGCTGCCTGGAGTCGACCGGTCTCCAGACCGGTGAGTCTGTGAGCATTTTCCATGGTCATTGTTGTCGTCCCGGATGTTCTCGAAGACCGGGTCGGAGCGGGCCGCCTCGGCGACGGCCTGTACGAAGGACATCAGGGCACCGGCGCGCTCCCTTCTGGCGGTGCCCGGCCGGGCCAGCAGGGAAGTGTTCTCGGCCAGGTCGGCGCCCGCTCCTCGGCCGAGGGCACCAGGACCTCCGCGTCCGCCTCTCGCCAGCGGCACTCCCACTCGCCGGGCCGGCGCCGAGTAGCACGCCTTCGCGGCCATCTCCCGGTACGGCGGCTTGCCCGCCTTCTCTCGCAGCAAGCGGTGAAGGACAGTCTGTCCTTGGAAACGCTGGGCGGTGAGCGTGTTGTTCAGGGCGGCGGGGATCGCGGTGCTTCCGACGTTCAGTGTGGTCGGAGTGCTGCCCTCTGCTGTGTGATGTCGCGTGTCGGGTCTTCGTTTCGTGGCCGCCCGTCGAAGTGTGGTTGTCGCGGGCAGCCCGGGTGCGGCCGACCCGCGCCATGAGCAGGCCAGCCGCCGGGGGGTGCTACAGCCCCAGGTGCTTGCCGAAGAACTGGGCGAGTTCCGCGTCGCCGGCTCCTGCCGCCCGCGCCGCGGCGAACACGATCGCCGCGGAACTGGTGAGCCCGACCAGCACCGCGATCAGACCGGCTGCGACCGCGGACACCGGTGCGACACGAAGAAGGCGCCGAGCGCTGGACTTCATCGGCCGCTGCCTTCACTGGCCCAGCCCCGGCTGGGTCCGCCGGCCTGGGCTGTATAGCTGTCCACTGGCGCTCGATCCGGTCCGGCCAGCCGATCCGTGATCTCCTCAGCCGTCAGCACCAGCGCGAAGCCCTTGCGGAGTACCGCGAGTTCGGGTTCCTGGCGGGATTCGTCGTCGGTGGCCGTGACGTCCGCGCCGAACACGACCCGGTACCCGCGCTCGTGGTGAAAGGCGAGGGCAGCGTGGGCGCCCGTGGTTGGGCAGGCACCGAACAGCCTGCGGCTCCCGCCGGACGTTCGGCTGCTTCGTGTGTGCGGCTACCTGAGTTCAACGGAGTAGTTGCTTCCGTCGAACGTCCATCCGTCGGTGCCTTCGCCGATGTCCTGCACGATGACGTCGTCGATGAAGTGGTCCTCGAAGTCGTCGTCGGTGAGCTCGCCGGCCATCCAGAGTTCCTCGATGGCGTCCCAGTCACCTTGGCGGCCGTCGATCCGCAGGGGCGCGGCGGCGCGTGTTCCGCGCTCGCGCCGGTCGCGGCCGGTGGTGACGTAGCCGCTGATCTCGTACTGGCCGTTCTTGACGTGGTCGGGGATCCGGTCGGCGGGGACGATGGCGACGTTCTCGTAGGCGGTGTGGATGAGGTCGCGGTAGCTGCGGCGGACGTTGTACTCGGGGTCGGACAGCCAGTTGAGAAGGGTCTTGGCAGTCACGTCGAGTCCGGCCTCTTCCAGGGCCTGTAGCCGCGGTGGGTTCCGGTGAGCTGACTGAGCTGGGCGTGCCAGTGCTTGGCGTTGTAGGACGACAGCCGGTGTCGGGGAGTGACCTGGGAGCGCAGGAGGTCGTTGAGGGCGGCGCCCAGGGATCCTCCGTGGCCGGTGGGACCGGCCATCAGTCGTCACCCTCGGGGATGACCTCGCCGGGCTGGATGAACTTGGCCTTGACCTCGCCGAATCCGGTCCCGATCCGGTACGTGTCCGGGGGCGTGCCGGGCGGCGTCCAGAAGAGGGCCGCGTCGACGTTGCGCAGGGCGATGAGCGTGTGGCCTTCCTGGACGGCCTTGAAGGCGACGGTCCAGTGGCGGACGGAGGCCTCGGCGACCATGCTCATGCGCCAGTCCGGCCGCCAGAACGGGGACTTCTGTTCCTTGCGCTTGGGCCACAGCAGACGCAGCGCGATCGACAGCCGGGTCTTGTACGCCTTGTACGGGTCGCCGCCGGCCTGGACGAGTTCGATGCGCGCCTGGCGGGCCGCGGTGTAGAAGGGCTTGAACAGGGACTCGTTGGCCTTCCCGGTCCAGGAGTCGTGGATGGCCGGCATCGCGGCGAGGTGGCGTTCGCGGACGAGCTTTTCCAGCTGCTTGATGTGCGGGGTGGTGACCCACACTCGGCCCTGCTCGTCGGGCCGGTCGATGATCTGCCCGAGCGGGTGTGGCATGTCCGTGCGGGTCCAGTGGGGGATGTCGATGAGGTAGATACCGGCGCTGGCCTTGTCGAATGCCTCAAGGGGTCCGGTGTGCAGCAGCGTGTTCGGCGCGAGAGGAACGGCCGAACACGCGGAGGGGTAGCTGCCGTTGCGGTCGATCAGGCACAGCACGCCCTCGCCGAACGAGTCGGGCACATCGAGCTGGTCGCGCCGGACCCGCTTGCCGTTGTCCCGGATGAAGGGCACGCGGGTGCTGGTGACGTCGGGGTGGACCCAGCGCGGTTCGCCGTCCATGTGCTCGGTGATCAGCGGCCATGGTCCGCTCTCCCGCTCCTCGAGGCGGATGACCTTGATCGGGTGCATCTTTGAGCGGCCGACCGCGTCCTTGAGGAGTTTCAGCGCGGGGAAGGGCGCGCCTTCCGGCTCGTCCTCCTCGTCCCCCGGCTGAAGTTCCTCTTCTGCTTCTGCATCGTCTTCGTCGCCCGGGACGTGTCCGCTGTCCGCGGCGGACTGGACAGCGGCGGGCTGTCCGGGGGTGTTGGCGGAAACGGCGGTGTTTTAGGCGTTCAGCGCGGCGGCGAGGCAGCGCCCCTCGGCGGTATCCGGCAGTTGCTGCGGGGCCGCAGCCGCCTGGGCCAGGGACGGTCCGAGGTCGGCAAGGGCTTCCTGGTCGCCGCCTGCCAGCACGGTGCGCAGGGCGGCCAGCACATGCGTGACGGAGGCCGGCAGCCCCTGCCGGGCGCCCGAGGTGTAGGGCAGCGCGGCCTCGGCCAACTCCCGCTCCACGGCACTGCCCACACTCCCCTGCGCGGGTCCTTCGCCGTCTGCACGGGCAGCGGGGGCAGTTGTGGCGTCAAGGAAGCGGGCGTGCAGCAGATCGGGACGCAGGTATGCCGAGCCGATCGCGCCGAAGTCCCGCTCCGCGACCGTCACCTGGACCGTGGAGGGATCCTCGGTCGGCGTGAGCGTCAGCAGGACGTCGGCGTCCAGCAGGCCCAGGAGCGTGGGGTCGGTGCTGTCCACGATGGCGAGGACCGGCACGTGCAGGGTGCGCGCGAGGGAGGCCAGGATTTGGGAGGCGCCCGGGAGACGGTCGCCGGAGAGGGGGAGGCGGGGGTTGTGGGCGGCCTGGAGCCGGTCCACGACCACCAGGGCCAAGTCCTGGACGTACGGGGCGGTCTCTGCGATCGCCTCGGCGGTCAGTTCGCTGCCGTCGTCGATCAGTAGCGGCGCCTGGACCAACTCCCGGGCCACTTGCTGCTCGTGCTCGGTGAGGCGGCCCTGCTTCAGGCGCGGGTAGTCGCCCCCGGTCTGCGCGGAGATGATCCGGCGCATGATGTCGGCCTGGTTCGGCCCCGACGCCGCGTACAGGACCCGGTGATTGTCAACGAGGGCGGTCTGCCGCGCGGCAGCCAGACCCAGCAGGCTTCCGCCGACGTTCGGGGCGGCCGCCACCAGCGTGAGCCGCCCGGACTGCAGTCCGCCGGTCGCGGCGTCCAGGCCGGGCAGCCCGAAGGTGGGGCCGGCGATGGGACCGGAGGCGAGCACGGCACCGATGGCGTCGCCCAGCGTGGCGAGCCTGCGCGGTGCGCTGCCGCTGTCCTGATCGGTTGGGCTGTTCACCGCACCTCCTGCGGTCACCGCGCCAGGGTGCGCGGCCGTGTCGGACGAGGGAGCGCCTGACGTGGCGTCGACGGGAAGCAGCACCGCGACCGGGGTACGGCCCCGCCGGAGCACCTGCGGCTGCCCCTGGGCGGCCAGCGTGATGAGGTCACCGAAGTCCTTCTGCGCCGCACTCAGCGCGTGGGACGGGAACGCATCGGCCTTCCGGGCTGCCGGAAGCCGGTCCAGCGGCGCCAGCAGCACACGCTCCCGATGCTTGTGGATCAGCGCGGTACGCCCTTCCCGCTCGGCGCGCTTCACCAGGGCGAAGAGATCATTCCGTGCCTCGGTCGCGTTCACCACGACCTCTTCGTGCGGCTGACTCACTCACCCTCCTACGGCACTCAACTAACCATCACGATACCAGAATTCACCCATTCACTTGACTCTAGTAACACCTTATCTAGCGATATTCACTCACTCGTGAGGCTGTTCGGTACGCGTTGACGGCTTGAGACAGTCACGGCCGGAACCGACGGGCAGACGCCACGACAAGACGAAGGCCGGGGCCATCACCTGACCCCGGCCCGGGCACGGCTGGCACACCCTGATCGAGCGCGGCCTCCTCCACGGCCGCATCCGCTACGAAGGCGCTGTTCGAGCGGTTCCTGAGCGAGCGCCGTACGTCGCTGCCGGACATCGACCTCGATGTGGAGTCGGAGCGGCGCCTGGAGGTGTACGACGCGATCATCAAGCGGTTGCCTCCGACGACGCGGGCAGCCGCGCGTAGTCGCGCGCGAGGCGCCGGGAGCGGGTGAGCCAGGCGAAGGTCCGCTCGACGATCCAACGCTTGGGCAGCACGACGAAGCCTTTGTGGCCGTCGCTGCGGCGGATGACGGTCAATATCAGGTTCAAGGCGGTCGCGCACCAGCCCACCAGCATGCCGGTGTATCCGCTGTCCGCCCACACGCGCCTGAGCCGGTGATGCCGTGTGGCGGCCTGGGCCAGGAGGTCCTGGGCGGCGTCCCGGTCCCCCGTCGAGGCGGGGGTGACCATGACCGCCAGGATCAGGCCGAGGGTGTCCACCACGATGTGCCGCTTACGGCCCTTGATCTTCTTCCCGCCGTCGTAGCCGCTGGTCGCGGCCTCGACGGTGGACGTGCCTTTCGCGGACTGCGAGTCGATCACCCCTGCCGTCGCCTCCGCATCCCGGCCCTCGGCTTCGCGGGTCGCGGCGCGGAGCCGGTCGTGGAACTCGCCGGTCAGCCCCTGCTTCCGCCAGCGGGTGAAGAACCGGTGCACCGCCTTCCACGGCGGGTAATCGGCAGGCAGCGCGGGCCACTTCACGCCGTTGTCCACCACGTACCGGATCGCATCGAGTATGTCCCGGTGGCAGTACTCCTCCGGCCGGCCGCCCCGACCCTCGGCCCACGCCGGTACCGGGATCATTTCGCGGACCGCGGCCCACTCCGCGTCCCTCATGTCGGTCGGATAGCAGTGCCCGCCGCTCGGATTGTCCACGGCATTGCCGTACTTGTGGGCGAAGCAGTCACACTCCCGCGTGTCCGGACCTCCATCGGTTCAGCAACGGGCGCCCGCCCCTCGCAGCAAGGGGTGGGCGCACTGGGATGGGCGGAGGATTCTTAGCGTGTCAGTTGACCCGGACGATGTTCCAGAGTTGGTCGTCGACGGTGACGTTGTTCCACTGGATGACGGATGCGCCGTTCGTGGTGGAGGACTGGGCGACGCCGGCCACCAGGCCGCTGCCCGCGTTGACGAGTTTGTAGTAGCCGCCGCCCGCGTCCGTCAGGGTCCACTTCTGGGAGCTGGCGGTGGAGGACGTGTTCTGGACGACGGCCGCGCCCGGCGAAGTCGAAGCGTTGCTGATGTCCAGGTTCAGGCCGCTGTTGACGTTCTTCACGGTCCACGCCCCGCCACTCTGGGACTGGAAGGTCCACAGTTGGCAGGCGGAGGCGGAGACCTGCCACTGGTCGGTGGCCGTGCCCACGGTGGTGGAGGCGCCCGGGATCTCCAGGTACTTGCCGCTGTTCTTGTTGACCAGGAAGTACTGGCCGCTGGACAGGTTCGGCAGGGCGGTCTGGGTGAGGTTCCATCGCTGGCAGGCGCAGCTGGTGTTGACCCATTGCCCGGCGGCGGTGCCCACGGTGGTGGAGGCGTTGGGGATCTCGAGGTACTTGCCGGTGAGCCGGTTGAGGAAGGTGAAGCCACCTGCCGGGCTGGGGGCGACGGCCCACTCGTGGTCGAGGGTGCCGTTGTCGTCCCACTGCAGGACGTTGGCGCCGTTGGCGGTGGACTGGTTGGCGACGCCCAGGACCTTGCCGCTGGCCACGTTGAAGATTTTGAAGTAGCCGGACGTCTGCTGGACGAACCGCCACTTCTGGTCGCTCGCGTTGTCGGCGTTCTGCTGGGTGGCGTTGGTGCCGTTGGTGGTGGTGCCGCCCACGATGGTGAGCTTGAGGTTGCTGCCCGCGTTGGACGCGGTGTAGGTGGCGCCGTCGGAGATGCCGCCGCCCAGGTCGATGGTGCCGTAGGTGACGGGGTTGAGGCCGGTGCTGGTGAGCCGGCCGCCGCTGAGCACCAGCAGGCTGTGGCCGTCCGGCAGCGGGACCATCCCGCGGCTGTATCCGCCGGGGACCTGGGAGCCGATGTGCGTCCAGGTGTTGGCAGCTCCGTTCTGCGTGTTCAGGAAAAGGTCGTCGCTGCTGTGGGCGCTGACCACCAGGGTGCCGTTGGCGCCGCCGGTGGGCAGCCAGGTGATGTAGGGCGAGCTGGTGGGGACGGTCCCGTCGGTCGCCTTCAGCGGGATGGCGGCGGCGGACCCGAACGCCTCCGGGTCGGAGGAGATCTTGTAGTACACCGCGAAGTCGCCCTCGGGCGCACCGCCGTACTCGTACGTCATGACGTACTTGCCGTTGGGGAGTTTCGCGACGGTCGGCATGCCGGGGCGGCTGCTGTACTCGGGCACCGCGGCGTCGTCGACGACCGGGCCCCAGTTGACGCCGTCCGTGGTGACCTGGTGTACGACCTTCTGGCCGTGGGCGGGGTCGCGCTGGTCGGAGTAGTAGGCGATCAGCTTGTTGCCGGAGACCAGCAGGAACGGTTCCCATACGGGAGTGTGGCCGTTACTGCTCTGCGCCTCGCCGCCGGTGGCGATGTTGCTGACGAAGCTCCAGGTCACACCGTGGTCGGTGCTGGCGTACATGTCGATCCTGATCGCGGATCGGTCGCTGGGGACGGAGGCACCCGCGGCCATGATGGTCCCGGCCGGGTAGTTGCCGATCGCGGTGGGCAGTTCGTACAGCTCCGGTTCCCAGCGCATGCCCCAGCCGTTCTGGGTGTCGACGACGTCGGAGACCTTGGTCCAGCTGTTGCCGTTGTCGGTGCTGCGGTAGATCGGGAAGACGGGGGTGCCCGACGTGTACTGCTCGAACGTGGCGAGGATCGTGCCGTTGGACGAGCCGCTGTGCTGCAGACGCAGGCCCCTGGGGTAGAGCGACCCGGGCGAGGGCGCGCCGGACGGCGGGGTGTACAGGGTCTGCGACGGGCGCGAGATGGCGTGCGCCTCGCCCGCGGCGGGAAGGACGATCCCGCCGACGGCTGCGACCAGGGCCAGCAGCAGAAGCATGAGGGGGACGGGGTGGGAACGCGGAGCGGCGCGGTGTCTGGCGCCTGTCTGCGTGGGGGACATGTGCGGCTCCAAGCTGAGGGAACGAGGTGCTGTGAATTGCCCGCCGCTCAGGGGATCGGCTCAGCGTGAAGCGGCGGGTGGCAGGGGGAGCAGCGTCGACCGGTTGGGGCGTAGCCGGTGGACGGTCCGGGAGAGGGGCCGGCAGGCTTGCTGACGGCCGTGTTGGTGGCAGGGATCGGTGCCGGCGCACGAGCGGATGGCCTGCGGTTGCGCCGGTTGGTGCCCGGCTTCCTCACAGAAGGCCTCTGCGCACCTCACCGAGGTGGATGACCCGGAGCCGTGGTGGTGCTCCGATGATGCGGTGCGTCCCTCAGTGGCGGATGGCCGGCGGGGGCGCGGTCGACGAGCGCACGACGAGTTCTACCGGCGGCGCGCTCGCAGGCGGCAGGTCCGTGCCCGGCCTCTCGATGGCGTGCACGAGAAGGCGGATGCCTTCCCGGGCCGCGGCCTCGAAGGGCTGGCGCACAGTGGTCAGGGGAGGAGAGACGTAGGCGAAGACGGGGTTGCCGTCGAAGCCGACGACGCTGATGTCCTCCGGCACGCGACGTCCGGCTTCCCGCAGGGCGTGGATGAGGCCGATGGCCATCTCGTCGCCCGCCGCGAAGATGGCGGTAACCGACCTGTCCGAGGCCAGCGATCGGCCCACGGCATGGCCGGAGGCGGCCGACCAGTCGCCGTTGAGCACCGGCGGCTCGTGCGCGCCCCGCGCCGCGAGTGCCGCCCGCCATCCTTCGATGCGGTCCTTGGTGGCGTACCAGCGCCGCGGTCCGGCGAGGTGATGAACGGTCGGGTGTCCCAGATCCAGCAGATGCTCGGTGGCAGCCCGAGCCAGTGCGTGGGCGCCCACATCCATGGTCACTGTGCGGGTGGCGGTGAAGGCCGGCGGTGCCCCCAGGAAGAGGACCGGGACGTCGACGCGGACGCCGACGTCCCCTTCCACGATGGGTTCCGAGACGACGACGCCGTCCACCCCCTGCTCGAGCAGCGACTCCACGGCGCCGGCGATACCCTTCGGGTCGCCGTCCGGTGTGTTGACCACGCGGAGCGCGTAGCCCGCGTCGCGCACGGCCCGCTCGATGTGCACGAGCAGGGAAGCGGTTCCGTACCCGGCGGTGCCCAGGGCGACCACACCGATGGAGCCGGTACGCCCGGAGGCCAGTGTCCTGGCCGCCTGGTTCAGCCGGTAGCCGAGTTCCTCAGCGGCCGCGAGGACTCTTGTGCGGGCCTCTTCGGAGACATACGGCTCGTTGTTGAGGACCCGTGACACCGTCTTGCGCGAGACTCCGGCCAGGCGGGCCACGTCCGCACTGCGCGGCGCAGGCGAGTCCACATTCCGCCCCACCTCTGGTGTCATCACGTCTCCTGATGGCCGTATGCCTGCGTCGAACAAGGAAGCTTTGTGACCACGCGGTCTGACCGCGCGGTCATGTCTACGCATCCGCAGGACGCACGTCAAGAGATGTCACAGCACTTCTTCCCATTCCATGTGGGCCGACGGGAGGGCTTGACAGCGGCTCCCCGGCGCGTTCACTCTTCCTGGCATCCGCCGATCACAATTGTTTGATCGCGTTTGATTGCGGTCGCCTCGACGGCCGCTTCCCCTCATCACCCTCAGGGCCGACCGCCATTGCCCGAGGACGACTGCCCTGACAGGAGTCAAAATGCGCCCGCCGGCGCCCTGCTCACCGCGATCCCCACGTGATCGAGTACTTCGTCCAGCGCCAGTTCGTGAGGGGCCTCACGCTCGGCGCCAACAAGGGCTGAGCCCCCGTACCGCCAACTCCACCCCCGTACACCCACACCCTTCGGAGCACGACCAGTGAGCAGCAAGCACCACCTCCGCCTGCCAGGCATCGCCTATGGCGGGGACTACAACCCGGAGCAGTGGCCCGAGGAGGTCTGGGCCGAGGACATGCGCCTGATGCGCGAGGCGGGCGTGACCATGGTCAGCGTCGGGATCTTCTCCTGGGCACTGCTCGAACCCGCGGAGGGTGTCTACGACTTCACCCGCATGGACAAGATCCTCGCCATGCTCCAGGAGAACGGCATCGCCGCCGATCTCGCCACTCCCACCGCCGCTCCGCCCGCCTGGTTCTTCCAGGCGTACCCGGAGGCGCTGCCGGTGGACCGGGACGGCCGCACGCTCTCGTACGGCAGCCGCCAGACCTTCTGCCCGTCCAGCCCCGCCTACCGCAAGGCCGCCCTGCGGATCGCGGGCGCCCTGGCCGAGCGGTATGCCGACCACCCGGCCCTTGCCATGTGGCACGTGCACAACGAGTACGGCTGCCACAACGCCGCCTGCTACTGCGACATCAGCGCCGCGGCCTTCCGTACCTGGCTGCGCGCCCGCTACGCCGACGACATCGACGCTCTCAACCACGCCTGGGGCACCACCTTCTGGAGCCAGTGGTACTACTCCTGGGAGGAGGTCCTGCCGCCCCGCGCCACCGGCGCCGACCCCAACCCCGCCCACGGCCTCGACTGGCGGCGCTTCTGCTCCGACGAACTGCTGTCGCTGTGCACCGCCGAGCGCGAGGTCCTTCGCCGCGCCGCCCCGGACATTCCCGCCACCACCAACTTCATGGTGATGCGCAACTTCGACGCTCTGGACTACTGGCGCTGGGCACCCGAGCTGGACATCGTCTCCAACGACCACTACCTGATGTCCACCGACCCGGAATCCGAGATCGACATCGCGCTCAGCGGCGACTTGGTGCGCTCGCTGGCCGGCGGCCGCCCCTGGCTGCTGATGGAGCACTCCACCGGAGCCGTCAACTGGCAGCCCGTCAACCGCGCCAAGAAGTCCGGCGAGATGCGCCGCAACGCCCTCGCCCACGTCGCTCACGGCGCCGACGGCATCGCCTACTTCCAGTGGCGGGCCGCCAGAGCCGGCGCCGAGCAATGGCACTCCGCGATGCTGCCGCACGCCGGCACCGACAGCCAAATCTGGCAAGACGTCGTACAACTGGGGACCGATCTCAAGGCACTTGCCGAAGTACGGGGCAGCACCAGCCCCGCCCGCACCGCCATCGTCTGGGACTGGGACGCCCGCTGGGCCCTCGAACAGCCCTCCCAGCCCAGCGGCGCACCGCGCTTCCAGGACCTCGTACGGGACTGGTACGCGCCACTGTGGCGGGCAGGCGTCGCAGTTGACTTCGTACGCCCGGACGCCCCCGATCTGGACCGCTACCGGCTCCTCCTCGCCCCGTCCCTCTACCTGGTGGACGATGCGGGCGCGGCCAACCTCGCGGCGTTCACCGAGCGCGGCGGCACTCTGGCCGTCGGCTTCCACAGCGGCGCGGTCGACGAGAACTGCCACGTCCGCCTCGGCGGCTACCCCGGGGCCTTCCGAGACGTCCTCGGTGTGCGCACCGACGAACTGTTCCCGCTGCTGCCTGGCGAGAGGGTCGGCCTCACCGGCGAAGTACCGCCCGGCGCCACGGCCGACCTGTGGTCGGAACGTCTGCGGCTCGCCGGCGCAAAGGCCGTCGCCTCGTACGCCGAAGGGCCCCTGGCCGGAGTCCCGGCCGTCACCCGCCACCACCACGCCAACGGAACCGCCTGGTACCTGGCCACCAGGCCCGACCCCACCACCCTGACCGCTCTCATCGACCGCATCCGCCACGACGCGGGAATCCAACCGGAACGCGACGCACCGGCCGGGGTCGAGGTAGTCCGGCGCCGCGGCACCGACGCCGACTACCTGTTCCTGATCGACCACACCGGAAACGGCGCCCAGATCCCCGCCGAAGGCACAGAACTACTCACCGGCAAGCCGGTCTCCGGAACGGTCACCGTCTCCCCTGGAGGCATCGCGGTCGTCCGCGAGCCGCACTGACCGGTTCTTCCTGGGGGGCGCTCACGCATTCCACTGTCTGCCGCTGAGGTTGTCGCGAGGGCACGTCAAAGCTCCCAGACACTGTCCCGCCACTCGTTACTCCCGCCGGCTTCGGCGCGCCTGATGCCGCAGTGCGCTGCCTGCCAACTCGGCGGTCGCGCAGAGCCGCGAGCCTGGCGTCCAGGTCGGCTGGGCGGTTGTGCGGCAGCTCGGCGGGCGAGCCCACAGGTGTTGGTGAGCGCGGAGAAGACACTGTCTCGCGCTCGGATGTTCTCGGGGTCAGTGTGAGCCGACGACGTCGCAGGCCCGGCGGTATGGCATCTCAGGTACGTACTTCGCCATTGGTCCATGGCCGGATCCCGTGCCCGCCCGGGCGCACCGCACAAGTGACGCTTGGGAGGCGCGAACGTGCTGGTCAGAGGCAGTTTTGCGTCGGCGGTAGGGCTTCGCCTGACGTCTGAGTCCCCGGCTTCTCCCTGAGGGCACGAGGCTGAAAGAAACTGTGTGTACACCCTTGACGCGCGAACTCTGACTGCGTAAACAATGACCGCGCGGTCATACAGATGACCTCGAGAAATTCCGGCGTTCGGCCAGAGGAGACACCATGACACCAGTGGTAGGACAGGGCGGGAGCCCCTCCGCGCCGCGCAGTGCCGATGTCGCCCAACTGGCCGGCGTCTCACGCAAGACCGTGTCGAGAGTCCTCAACAACGAGCCCTACGTCTCCGACGACGTACGGCGACGCGTCATCGAAGCCGCCGAGGAACTCGGCTACCGGCTGAACAACGCGGCCCGCGCACTGGCTTCCGGACGAACACGTTCCATCGGTGTGGTCGCTCTCGGGACGGCCGGGTATGGAACCGCCTCACTGCTCGTGGCCATTGAGAAAGCCGTGCGGGACTCCGGTTACGCACTGCGAGTGGTCAACACACTGGACGGCGAACCGGACGACATCGCCGGCGCCGTGGATTCCCTCCTGGAGCAGGGCGTGGACGGCATCATCGTCTCCGAGCCCGTCGTCGAAGGAGAGGTGTCCGTCCGCGTCGACGTGCCGGTCCTCTTCCTCGGCGCACCACCGGCCTTCGGCGGCCCTCGAGCGGTGATCGCAGGGGTCGGCGCCGGTCTGCTGGCGCGGGCCGCAACGGACCACCTGCTCGATCTGGGACACCAGACTGTCCATCACCTCGCCGGACCGCTGCGCTGGTACGCCGCCATGGACCGTGTCGAGGGATGGCGAGCAGCACTGGTGGCACGGGGCAGGCATCAACCGCCCCTCGTCGAAGGCGACTGGTCGGCCGACTCCGGTTACCGAGCGGGCCGCGAACTGGCCGCCGACCCCGAGGTGAGCGCGGTCTTCGTCTCGGGCGACGACATGGCGATCGGGTTGATCCACGCCCTGACGGAAGCCGGTCGGCGCGTGCCCCACGACGTCAGCGTCATCGGCTTCGACGGCAACCCCGTTTTCGCCCACGTCACCCCACCCCTGACCACCGTGCGCCAGCCTTTAGACGCCGCAGCCAGAGACGGACTCAGGCTTCTCGTTCACGCCATCGAAAAGCCCGACACCCAGATGCCACCGGCGAGCGACCTACCGGTCGAACTCGTCGTCCGAGGCTCGACTGCACCCCCGCGTCCTGGAGGACCCCCGGGCGCGGGCGGCGCGCGGTCTTCCGCTTTCCCGACGGGACGCACGCACCCCCCGTCAGCGGACGGACCACCAACCACCAACTGATCACCTTTGACCGGCCCGGGCGGCACAACGCTCGCGGCCGAGCGGATGAGACCACCTCGGCTCACCACCACCTCTGAACCTCCACCACCGTGGACCACCCGCTGTGCGGCGCGCTCTTGACGCACGCCGGCAACAGCACGCGCGACGTGCACCAGAACATGGCGACCGCGATGCAGCGGTAGCGACCCTTGCGCCCCGCCTTCCCTTCGCCGGTTCTTCTCCTGCCTTCCCCTGCCTTTCCCTGCCGTGCGACGCGTCCTCATCAGACGTGCCGCCCCACAGCCCATCAATGGAGTTCACCATGCCCGGATCATTCGTTCCCGCGTCCGCCATGAACCGTCGGCTCTTCCTCACCGCGACGGGCGCGGTGTCGCTCGGCGCCGCCCTGTCCGCCTGCGGCGGCAGCAGCTCCGGCGGATCGTCCTCCGCCAAGCCGGTCAGCCAGGCCGACATCGACAAGGCGATGAAGACGCCCACCCAGCTGACGTTCTGGACCTGGGCCCAGAACATCGACCAGGAAATCGCGCTCTTCGAGAAGAAGTACCCGGCCATCAAGGTCAAGGTCGTCAACGCCGGCCAGGGCGTCGCCCAGTACACGAAACTGCGCACCGCGCTCAATGCCGGCACCGGCGCCCCGGACGTGGCGCACATCGAGTACCAGGAGATCCCGACGTTCACCCTCACCAACAGCCTGATGGACCTGAGTCCGTACGGCGCGTCGGCGCTGAAGGACAAGTTCGTCGACTGGACCTGGGCACAGGTCAGCGGACCCGCCGGCCAGGTCTGGGCGATGCCGCAGGACACCGGGCCGATGGGCATGCTGTACCGCAAGGACATCTTCGACAAGCACGGCATCCAAGTGCCGGGCACCTGGGACGAGTTCGCGGCAGCGGCGCGCAAGCTCCACAAGGCCGACCCGAGCGTCTACCTGACCAACCTCGCGCCGAACGAGCCCGCCGCCTGGCACGGCCTGATGTGGCAGGCAGGCGCCAAACCGTATGAGATCACCGGCAAGAGCACCGTCTCGATCAGCGTCGACGACGCGATCTCCAAGAAGCTCGCCGGTTACTGGGGCGGGCTTGCACAGGAGGGGGTCATCAGCACCGACCCGGACTTCGCCGACGCCTGGTACACCGGGTTCAACAAGGGCAAGTACGCCACCTGGCTCACCGCCGCCTGGGGCGCGGGCTTCCTGGCGGGTTCGGCCAAGGCCACCGCGGGCAAGTGGCGGGCGGCGCCACTGCCGCAGTGGGACGCCTCCAAGCCGAGCGCGGGGAACTGGGGCGGCTCGAGTATCGCGGTCATCAAGACGACCAAGAACGCGATCGCCGCGGCGCTGTTCGCCCAGTTCCTCAACAGCGACCCGGCGAGCACGAAGATGTTCGCCACCAAGCAGTTCCTCTTCCCGTCCGCCAAAGCCCTGCTCGCGGACCCGAGTGTCACTGGCGACACGAGCGCCTTCTACGGAGGCCAGAAGGCCACCCAGGTGTTCGTCGACGTCAGCGACACGGTCTCCCCCTCGTTCCAGTGGCCGCCGTTCCTCGACCAGGTGGCCACGGACTGGACCGAGACCGTCGGCAAGTCCTTCGCCCGCAAGTCCGACACCGTCGCCGCCCTCGGCAGCTGGCAGCAGCGCATCACGAAGTACGCCAAGAGCCAGGGCTTCACCGTCAAGGGAGCGTGAGATGGCCTCCCCCAAGCTCTCGACCGCGCTCGAACAGGGGGTACCCCCATCGACCGTGTCTCCCGCCCGCGAGTCACTGCGGGCAAGACCGGCGCGGCGCCGGCCCGGTGGCGGACGCGGCCACCGGGCCGCGGGACCGCTGTTCGTCGCACCGTTCCTGGTGCTGTTCCTGTCGCTCTTCCTCGCCCCGCTCGGCTACGCCGCCTACCTCAGCCTCTTCCAGCAACGTCTCGTCGGCGGAACGACCTTCGTCGGGCTCGGCAACTACGTCACCGCCCTGAAGGATCCGCTCCTTCTGCACGGGGTCGGGCGCGTCGCGGAGTTCTTCGTGATCCAGGTGCCGCTGATGCTGCTGCTGGCCCTGCTGTTCGCCCTCGCGCTCGACAGCGGCCTGCTGCGGCTGGCACGCGCGATCCGGATCGGCATCTTCATGCCGTACGCCGTGCCCGGTGTGGTCGCCACGCTCATGTGGGGGTACCTGTACGGGCCCGACTTCGGTCCCTTCGCCCAGCTGAGCCGGAGGCTGGACCTGCCGGCCCCGCACTTCCTCAGTGACGGCTGGATGCTCGGCAGCCTCGCGAACATCGTGACCTGGGAGTTCGTGGGCTACAACATGATCATCCTGTACGCGGCCCTGCGGACCATTCCCCAGGAGTTGTACGAGGCGGCCGCGGTCGACGGAGCAGGCGCCTGGCGGACCGCCTGGTCCATCAAGTTGCCCGCGCTGCGGCCCACGCTCCTGCTGGTCCTGCTGTTCTCCGTGATCGGCAGCTTCCAGCTGTTCAACGAACCGAGCCTGATGATGCGTATCGCGCCGGACGTCATCAGCAGTTCCTACACCGCGAACCTTTACGCCTACTCCCTCGCCTTCACCGGGCAGCAGCTCAACTACGCGGCCACGGTGTCCTTCCTCCTGGGCCTGGTCATCGTGATCGCCTCGTACGCCATCCTGCTCATCTCGAACCGAAGGAGGGCCGCATGACGACCACAACACCTGCGGCCACGATCGCCCCACCGGCGGACCGTGCTCCCACCGCACACCGGGAGCGGCGCAGGCCTTCGGCCCGGCGCCGCCGCAGCACCCCGCTGACGATCGCCATGCTGGCCGCCCTGGCCTACTTCCTGCTGCCGCTCTTCTGGCTGCTGGTCGCCTCAACCAAGAACACCCAGGACCTGTTCAACACCTTCGGCCTGTGGGTTTCCCATGCCCCGCAGCTACTGACGAACATCCGGGCGACCTTCACCCAGGACGACGGTGTCTTCGTGCACTGGCTGCTCAACACCATCGTGTACGCCGCCGTCAGCGCGCTCGGGGCGGCGATGCTCGCGGCGGCCGCCGGGTACGGCTTCGCCAAGTTCCGCTTCCGCGGCGACCGCGCCGCCTTCAATCTCGTACTCGGCGCCATCATGGTCCCGGCTACCGCACTGGCGATCCCGACCTATCTGCTGTTCGCCAAGGCAGGCCTGGTCAACACCCCCTGGGCCATCATCCTGCCCTCCCTCGTCAACCCCTTCGGCCTCTACCTCATGCGCGTCTACGCGGCCGACGCCGTCTCGGACAGCCTCCTGGAGGCCGCCCGCATCGACGGGGCCGGCGAGGCGCGGATCTTCTTCCGGATCGTCCTGCGGCTGCTGGCACCGGGCCTGGTGACGGTCCTGCTGTTCACCCTCGTCGCCACCTGGAACAACTACTTCCTGCCGCTGATCATGCTCAACGACCCGCGCCTGTACCCCATCACGGTCGGCCTCGCGTCCTGGGCAGCCCAGGCCCAGAACGGCGGAGCGGGCGCCAGCAGCGACATGCTCCCACTCGTCGTCACCGGCTCCCTGATCTCCATCGTGCCGCTCGTCGTCGCCTTCCTCCTGCTCCAGCGGTACTGGCAGAGCGGCCTGGCCACCGGAAGCGTCAAGCAATGACCCACGCGTACTCCTCCTCTTACCACTGGCGTTCGCGGAGCCGCTCGACCGCCGGCGGGCCCTGGCAGGTAGGGCGGCGGGTGACAGGTGATGAGTGACGATTCGACAGCACTGACGTTTCACCCGCTCCCGGGCGACGTGCCGCGCCCGGCTGCGGGCGCCCCGGCGGTGATCGTCATGCCGGGCGGCGGCTACACCTACCTCGCTCCGCACGAGGGGAAGCCCGCCGCGCAGTGGCTGGGGCGACTCGGGTTCGCCGCCTGGGTGCTGGAGTACCCGGTGGGGCCGCAGGACGTGCACCCCGCGCCGCTCAACTCCGCGCGGGCGGCGATGCGGCGGGCGCGCGCGGAGGCGCCGGGGCTCGGGGTCGACCCGGCGCGCATCGGCGTCCTCGGCTTCTCTGCGGGCGGCCACCTCGCCGCCCACCTCGCCGCCGGCCCGGACACGGCCGACGACGAGCGGCCCGCGTTCGCGGTGCTGTGCTACCCGGCGACGTCGTGGCACAGCTTCGGGCCCGCGGCCGGCGAATCGGGCACAGACCCGCTCATCGGCCCCGGCTCGACCCCCAGGAAGCGCCGCGCGGTCCCCATCGAGTTGATCGCCGTCCCGCAGACGCCGCCGACCTTCATCTGGCACTGCGCGGACGACGACATAGTCGGGGTTGACCATGCCCTGTCCCTGACCCAGCGCCTGGCCTCCATGGACATCCCGGTGGAGCTCCACGTCTTCCCCACCGGCGGCCACGGCGCCGGGCTGGCCGAGGGCATGACGCCCGCCGGCGCCTGGACGTCCCTCTGCGTGGCGACATCGGTCCGCCCGTTGACGACTTTGGAGACCATGGCCATCGAGGTCCCGGCCGGCTCGGCGATCTGTGCGAGCATCAGCGGTCCGGCGGCCGGGGCACCGGACAGCGAGCCTCGCCGGTCGTGTTCATGGACAAAGTCTGCGGCCGCCGGTCCGAACTTTTCGGAGCCGTCCTCCCGCCGCCCGCCGCACAGAGCCTCGTCCGCGACCTCGTCTCATCCCGGGCTGCACGGCTTCTTGACGCCCCTCATAAGTCGACCCTAGAGTCCCGGAGCAGAAATCATCACCCAGTGATGAGAAACGTTTCGGATCGGTGTGGTTCATACCTGGCCCGGCTCGACCGCGGGCCGCGCGGGATCCATGCCGATCGATCTTCGTACCGCTCCCGTCCGGCAAAAAAGAGGATCGGCGGACCCGTCCGGTGAGAAGTGGGAGCGCTCCCACTGCCGGTGCCCGTGATCACACAGCCGCGCGCCCGCGCGTGCACATCGCACCTCGCTGTCGCGCCGGGCCACGACGACCAAGCACGACCGCACCGCCGCACCACCGCGAGCCATCCCCCACGTCAGACCGTTCGGTGTTCGCTCCCGCTCGGTGCCATCACCGGGTACGTCGTCGCACGTCCACGTGCGCCGTGCGGCCAACGGGCGAGCACCGCATGGCCGTTGAGAAGGAGACCATGCGTACAGCACCGAGAGCCGCTCTCGCGACGCTGTCCCTGCTGGTGACCAGCGCCGGCCTGGCCGGTCCCGCGCAAGCGGGCGTGGCCCGGCCGGAAGCCGACCAGGCCGCCCGCGCCCGCGTGGTCGCCGCCACCGACGCCGCGGGTCCGGCGATCAGCGTGGACGCCACCACCGGACGGCATGCCATCGATCCACACATCTACGGCATGAACTTCGCCGACGAGGCGCTGGCCCAGGAACTGCGCCTGCCGCTCAGCCGCTGGGGCGGCAACGCCACGACGCGGTACAACTACAAACTCGACGCCTACAACGCGGGTTCCGACTGGTACTTCGAGAACCTGCACTACAACAACGACCCGGCGGCTCTGCCCGCCGGGTCCGAGGCCGACAAGTTCGTCGAACAGAACCGCAGGACCGGCAGCGACTCGGTGCTCACCGTGCCGCTGATCGGCCGGACGGCGGCGGCCCGCAACGACGCCTGCGGCTTCAGCATCGCCAAGTACGGTCCCCAGCAGGGCAGCGACGCCCAGTGGCGGCCCGACTGCGGCAACGGCAAGAAGCCCGACGGCACCGACATCACCGGGAACAACCCGGCAGATACCAGCATCCCCATCGGCGCGGACTTCACCAAGGGCTGGGTGCAGTACCTCGACGGCGCCCACGGCAAGGCCGGCAACGGCGGCGTGCGCTTCTACAACCTCGACAACGAACCCGACCTATGGCATGCCACCCACCGGGACGTGCACCCGACCGGCGCGAGCTACGACGAGATACGGGACAGCACCTACGCCACCGGCGCCGCCATCAAGGACGCCGACGCCGGCGCGCAGACCCTCGGCCCGGTCGGCTGGGGCTTCAACTCCCTGATCTACTCGGGCCTCGACCAGGACGTCTGCAGCAAGCAGGGCGGCAGCTGCTGGTCGGACCCGCCGGACCGGGCGGCGCACGGCGGTGTGCAGTTCGCCCCCTGGTACCTGCAGCAGATGAAGGCGTACGACCAGGCCCACGGCCGCCGGATCCTGGACTACTTCGACGAGCACATCTACCCGCAGCAGACGGGGGTGGCGCTGGCCGGCGCCGGTGACGCCGCGACCCAGGCGCTGCGGCTGCGCTCCACCAGGCAGCTGTGGGACCCGTCCTACGTCGACGAGAGCTGGATCAACCAGCCCATCCAGTTCATCCCCCGATTGCGCTCGCTGGTCGACCAGAACTACCCGGGTACCAAGCTGGCCGTCACCGAGTACAACTGGGGTGCGCTGGACCACATCAACGGCGCCCTGGCGCAGGCCGACGTCCTGGGCATCTTCGGACGCGAGGGCCTGGACCTGGCCACCTTGTGGTCACCGCCGAAGGCGACCGACCCCGGTGCCTACGCCTTCCGGATGTTCCTCAACTACGACGGCAGCGGCGGCACCTTCGGCGACACCGCCGTCAAGGCCGCCAGCGCCGACCAGGACACGCTCTCGGTCTACGCGGCCGAGCGCAGCTCCGACCACGCGACGACGGTCATGGTGATCAACAAGACCACCGGCGACCTGACCGCACCCGTCTCCGTCACCGGCCGCACAGCCCTCCCCGCCAACGCGCAGGTCTACCGCTACGGCCAGACCGACCTGACCAAGGTTCAGCACGCCGCCGACCAGCCGCTGTCGGGCGGTGCCTTCACCGGGAACTTCCCGGCGTACTCGATCACCGAGTACGTCATCCCGGCCGGTTCGACCGGCACCACGCCGCCTTCCGCCCCCGGCACCCCGGCGGCCTCCGCGGTCGGCGCCGACCGGGCCACCCTGACCTGGGCCGCCTCGACCGCCGGGTCCGCCCCGGTAGCGTCCTACGAGGTGTTCTCCGGCGACCCCGCCGGGTCCGCCCCGATCGCCACGGTGAACGCCCCGGCCACCACCGCCACGATCACCGGACTGAGCCCGGGCACCGCCTACGCCTTCCGGGTCGTAGCCAAGGACACCGCCGGCCGCAGCTCGCCGGCGTCGGCCCCGGTGACGCTGACCACCGCGAGCGCGCCCTCCACCGGCTGCACCGTCGGCTACAGCGTGAGCACCGACTGGGACAGCGGCTTCACCGGAAACATCAAGATCACCAACCAGGGCGCCCCGATCAACGGCTGGCAGCTCGGCTTCTCCTTTACCGGCAACCAGCAGATCACCCAGGGCTGGAACGGCACCTGGTCGCAGAACGCCGCGGCGGTCACCGTCAAAGACACCGGCTGGAACGCGGCCCTGCCCACCGGCGCCTCCACCACGATCGGTTTCAACGCCGCCTACAGCGGCGCCAACCCCGCACCGAAGAGCTTCACCCTCAACGGGAAAACCTGCGGAGTCGTATCCGGCACCGCGGCCGCGCGCGTCGTGACCGCCGTCGGGCACGCACCCGGCAGTCACGCCGTGCGCTGACACCCGGGGCGTCACCGCGGACCACTCGTTCAACCGGGTACGCCCCGCCGCAAAGCCCGCGGGGGGTGCGGTGGAGACGGGCCGGGTTGAGAATAAACCCCCCGCCACCCCCCCCCCCCCCCCCCCGCCCCCCCCCCGCCCCCCCCCCCCCCCCCCCCCCCCCCCCCCCCCCCCCCCCCCCCCCCCCCCCCCGACCGCACTGCCGTGCGGGTTCCGGTAGCACCGGGCCGGGTAGGAAGATCACCGGCCTGAAACGTCCGGATCATTAGCCGATTATTTCCGATCTGGTTCACACCCGGACCGGTCTCATGTCATTCGTCCCACCGATGACCCCCGGTCACACGCCCCACCTATCACCCATCACCCATC
Source organism: Streptomyces sp. NPDC006602 (assembly GCF_042870385.1). Lineage (NCBI taxonomy): Bacteria > Bacillati > Actinomycetota > Actinomycetes > Kitasatosporales > Streptomycetaceae > Streptomyces > Streptomyces sp. NPDC006602. The sequence continues at coordinate 64,774 of NZ_JBIAHG010000028.1, forward strand.
ACCCATCACCCATCGTCCGGTGTGCAGTGGCACGGACGCGCCGCGAACGTCCAGGCCACGCGGAGAGGCGCGACCGACCACCGTATTCCCGCGGGTGGCAGACCCACCCGCCGGGTCGAGCCCGAGCTTCCGGCCGCGGCCCTGGGAGTAGCCCACCGCAGCCGGTCAGGTCCGCCCTGCCCGGCTGCTGCCGCCGGACGTCATGCGGCGCTGAACTCGTGGGCGGAGCCGCCGCGCCATTCCACCCACTGCGGGTCGTCGAGGATGGCCTCGGGGTCGGCGACGTCGGCGCCTTCGAGGAACACGCCCAGGTCGTGGTCGCTGTATGCGGTGCCGAGGATCTCGTCCCGGCCCACGGTGACCCTCCGGCCGCCCGAGATGGACGGCCGGTGCACGACGATCGGCGCGCTGGTCACGCCTTCCAGCCTGGCCCCCGTTTGCGGAGCGAGTCGGCCGTGGCGGTCAGGGTGTCCTGTGACAACGAATCTTGAGCGCGTGCCATCGAAGTCTGAGCGATCGCTCTTGAGGGCTCGTATGCCACCTCAGACGCGGCGCTGAGCTTCCAGGAACCGGTGGAGGGATGCCGCCATGCTCGCCACGAACGCGTCACGCGTCCGGTCGGAGACCAGGTCCAGGGACAGGTACGGGTTGAGGTCCTCCAGCTCTACGAGGAGCAGCTCGCCTTCCCGGGTGCGGCAGGCGTCCACGCGCTGGATGCCGTGGTCGAGGGTGTTCCAGTCGATGAAGCGCCGGGCGAAGGCCAGGTCGGCGTCGGTGGACTCGTAGGGCTCAAGGACCCAGCGCCGCTCGGGATCGGGGGCGTGAAGGGCGTACTGGAAGGCGTCGTCGACGTAGTAGAAGGACACCTCGTAGCGGAAGTCGATACGCGGCTGGACCAGGATGTCGTAGACCAGGTCACTCAGCTGCTCTCGGGGTACGAAGGTCAGGCCGATGGAGTCCGCGCCCGTTTTCGGCTTGACCGCGTACTGACCGACCTCAGGCAGCAGGTGCAGGTCCTCGGGCCGGTCGATGGTGGGGATGACCGGGTATCCGGCGGCGGTCAGGTCCAGCAGGTACTGCTTGCCGGCCATGTCGCCCCGGCCGGACAGCGGGTTGTAGACCCGGATGCCACGGGCCACGGCCTGCTCCCGGAAGGCGTCGTACTCCTTCTGGTAGTGCAGCACGGGCCCGCTGTTGCGGACCACGACCACGTCGAAGGCGTCCATCAGCGCGGCGGCCTCCAGCGGGTGGCACAGGCCGATGTCGAAGCCGTCACGCAGTCGGGAGGTCAGGAAGATGTCCTCGTCGCAGTAGCGCCGCCCCCTGGCTTGGTAGGCGAGGTCGGTCACGAATAGAACTCTGCGGCGCTCGGGCATCGTGCATCTCCGTAGACGGTGCCCCAAACCTACCTATCCCGCGGAGCGCGTGGTCGTGGGCTGTCAGCACGCTCCCCCTGACGCCCCTCGATGTCGTCTACCGCTCACACTTCGGTGTCACCGACTCAGTCAAGTTTCCCTACGTTGTCCTGTCCCAGATAACTATGGGCAGGGCGCGCTTCTGACCTGCGGTGCCCACGGTTGAGTGGGACAGGTCGGGCGTCGGTTTCCCGCTCAACCGTCGGCAGCCGTGCACGAGTGGCCTACCCACCCCCACACAGCCCCATTACAGCGAATCAGTCGGCATTGACCCACCAACAAGGCGAAGGCCGTTGGCCTGGCGCCGGTGGAGGACGGTGACCCGACGCTCGTTGCGCCAAGATCTTGTCGTTGCTACCGTCCAGCCTCTCCAGCCAACCGCCGACCCACTGAAGGTACGGAAAACTCATCCGGGCGACGAACTGTTGTTCCTGTCGCAGGCGCAGACGCGTCAGCGGTCGGCGGCGACACATTGTGGACGCTCAGCGTGTCGGGGCTCGGGCCGCCAGTGCCTCCAGCAGGAGGTCCACCGCCTCCTCGAAGGAACTGTCCGCCATGCTGGGCAACGCGGGGCGGACTGCGGTGAGCGCCGGATACGCCACCGGGTCCAGGTCCTGGTAGACGTTCCGCCACGCCCGGTGGTCGGCCTGGCGCTGCTGTAGCGGGAGCGCCTGAAACGCCGCGTCGGTGGCCGCGTGGCTGAGGACGGTGTCGATGAAGGCCAGGTAGAGCCGTGCGGCGGCGGCCGGCTCGAAGCCCGCGGACAGCAGCAGGCCGATCCCCGTCTCCACCGCCTGGATCTCGCTCTTGCGCCCGGTCACCCGGTGGGCCGCCATGGCCGCCGCCCGCGGATGGGCGAGGTACCCGGCGCGGACCCGCAGGGCCATCTCGCGCAACGAGGCCACCCAGTCGGCCCCGGGGACGAATCCCGCCATCGCGTCGCCGATGATCCGATCCGCGATGGCGAGCACCAGGTCGTCGGTGCCGTGGAAATAGCGGTAGAGAGCGGTCGGATCGCAGCCCAGCGCCGCGCCGAGCCGGCGCACACTCAGCGCTTCGGGACCGTGCTCGCCGATCAGCCGCAGGGCGGTCTCCACGATCAGGTCCTCGGACAGCAGGACCCCGGAGCGAGTGGGCCGCCGACGTCGGCGCTCCTGCGGGACACGGGTGGACATGACGGGGTTCCTCTCTCCAGGTCAACCAGGCACGCACAGTGAACGACCCCCGGCGCCTTACGTCAACAGGGTTGACCCAATGTGGACGTCAGCGGTTCCATCACCTCACCGCGCGGCTCTTCCCCGTCTCCCGTCCCCGAGGAGCCCTCCATGTCGTCCGCACCGCCCCTGTCCTCCGCGCCGGGCTCGGCTCTGCGCCGTTCCCTCGGCGTCGTCGACGGCGTAGCCATCGCCGCGTCCAGCACCGCGGCCACCACCAGCATCGCCATCGGCATGGGCACGATCGCGACCATCGTGGGCCTCCAAGCCCCGGCACTTCTGCTCCTGGCTTTCCTGCCGGTCCTGGGCATCGCCACCGCCTACGCCCGCCTGAACCGCTCGGAACCGAACTGCGGCAACGGCTACGTCTGGGTCGGCAAGGCCCTCGGCCCCTGGCCCGGCTTCCTGACCGGCTGGGTCACCCTGGTCGGGTCGGTCATCTTCTGCGCCTACACCAGCGCGATCATGGGCTCGGTCGTGCTGATCTTCGCCAACAAGGCGGGCCTGCACAGCCTCGCCGGCATCGCCCTCGATCCGACGTCCACCGGTGTCACCACGGCGGTCGGACTGGTGATCCTCCTCGCCCTCACCGCCCTGGCCGTCACCGGGGTGCGGGCCGCCACCCGCTTCCAGTTCGCCCTCCTGATCTTCGAGTACGCCGTGCTGCTGGCCTTCTGCGGCTGGGCCCTGATCACCGGTGACCACGCCATATCCCTGTCCTGGTTCAACCCCTTCGAGATCTCCAGCGGCACCACCTTCGCCCAGGGCATGGTCCTCGCGGTCTTCTTCTTCTGGGGCTGGGACGCGGCCTTCAGCGTCAACGAGGAGACGAAGAGCCCGGGCGACGCGGCCCGCGGAGGCCTCATCGCCCTCTTCGCGGTGCTCGGTCTGTTCCTCTTCGCCTCGGTCGCCTTCCAGCGGGAGATGAGCCTGGCCGAACTCGTCCGCAACGGCCCCCAGGCTCTCCCGTACCTCGGCGGGAAACTGGCCGCCGAACCCTGGGCCACCCTCCCCTTGGTCGCGCTGATGTTCTCCGCCGTCGCCTCCGTCCAGGCCACCCTGATCCCCACGGCACGCGGCCTGTTCGCCATGAGCCGCGACCGCACGATGGGACCGGTGTGGACCCGGATCCACCCCCGCTACGGCACCCCCGCCGCCGGCACCGTCGTCGTGATGTCCATCGCCGGCGTGATCGCCCTGCTCGCCGTCGCGCTTCCCAAGCTGAGCGAGATGCTGCTGGCCGCCGTCAACGCCATCGGCCTGATCGTCGCCCTCTACTACGGCCTCACCGCGCTCGCCTGCGCCGTACGCTTCCGCTCCGCCCGTCACGAAGGTGCACGGGAGGCGCTGCTCGCCATCGGCGTGCCCGCCGTGTCCGGCCTGATCCTGCTCGGCCTCGGCGGCTACCTCGGATACTCGTACCTGACCATGAGCGACCACTTCGAACTCAGCCCGGACAATGGCTGGTTCATGTTCTCGCTGCCGGCCGCGATCGTGCTCGCCGGCCTGGGCATGGCCGCCGTGGCCAAGTACGTCCGGCACTCGCCGTACTTCATGACGGGGCGCGGCACCGACGCCGAGTCCCTCGCCCTTCCGATGGACCGTACGACGGTCTGACCCCCCATGGAGTTCCTTCCCATGTCGCATCCCCAGGTCACGGGGCCGGCCGATCTCGTCCTCACGGGCGGCCCCGTGCACACCGTCGATCCCGCCCGCAGCCGCGCCACCGCCGTGGCCGTGCGCGGCGGGCGGATCGCCGCCGTCGGCCACGACGAGGTGCACGAGCTGATCGGCCCGCGAACCGAGGTCGTCGACCTCGCCGGCAAACTGCTGCTGCCCGGCTTCCAGGACGCCCACGTTCACCCGCAGGGCGCGGGCCTCGAACTCGGCCTGTGCCACCTCGCCGACACGGTCGACCCGGACGAATACCTGCGCAGGATCAAGGCATACGCCGGCCGGCACCCGCACGTCGAGTGGATCACAGGCGGCGGCTGGTCCCTGGAGGCGTTCCCCGGCGGCGCTCCCACCGCCGCGGCTCTCGACGCGATCGTCCCGGACCGGCCCGTCTTCCTGCCCAACCGCGACCACCACGGCGCCTGGGTCAACACCCGGGCCCTGGAGCGCGCGGGCATCGACGCCCGTACGCCCGACCCCACCGACGGCCGTATCGAGCGCGACGCCGACGGCAACCCGACCGGCATGCTCCAGGAGGGAGCCGTCCACCTCGTGGGAAGGCTCGTTCCGGATCCCACGCCGGAGGAGCAACTCGCCGCACTGCTCCGTGCCCAGACCGTCCTGCACTCCTATGGCGTCACCGCCTGGCAGGACGCCATCATCGGCGCGTACGCCAACATGACCGACCCGGCGCCCGCCTATGTGACCGCTGTCGACCGGGGCCTGCTCACCGCCCGTGTCGTCGGCGCTCTGTGGTGGGACCGCGAGCGCGGCGCCGAGCAGATCCCCGAACTCGCCTGTCGCCGTGAGGAGTTGAGCCGAGACCGGTTCCAGGCAGCGACCGTGAAGATCATGCAGGACGGCATCGCCGAGAACCACACCGCCGCCCTGCTCGACCCCTATCTGACCGGCTGCGGCTGCGCCTCGGACAACAGCGGCATCAGCTTCGTCGAGCCGGGAGAGCTGAGGAAGTACGTCACCGAACTCGACGCGTCCGGCTTCCAGGTCCACTTCCACGCGCTCGGCGACCGCGCGGTGCGCGAGGCGCTCGATGCCGTGGAGGCCGCCCGTACGGCCAACGGGTGGCGCGACACACGGCACCATCTGGCGCATCTCCAGGTCGTGCACCCGCACGACATTCCGCGCTTCCGCGCACTCGGCGCGAGCACCAACCTGCAGATGCTGTGGGCCGCCCACGAACCGCAGATGGACGAACTGACCCTGCCCTTCCTAGGTACGGAACGCGGCGCACGGCAGTACCCCTTCGGTGATCTGCTGCGCGCCGGCGCGACCCTGGCCGCCGGTAGCGACTGGCCGGTCAGCAGCCCCGACCCGCTCCAGGCCATCCATGTCGCCGTCAACCGGATCGCCCCCAGCGCGCCCGAGGACACCCCGGCCTTCCTCCCGGAACAGCGCCTCGACCTGGGCACTGCCCTCGCCGCGTACACGGCGGGCAGCGCCTACGTGAACCACCTCGACGACATCACCGGCAGCATCACCATCGGCAAGTCGGCCGATCTCGTCGTCCTCGACCGTGACCCGTTCGCGGGTCCGCCCGAGGAGATCGCCGCCACCCGCGTCCTCCAGACCTTCGTCGAAGGGCAGCGAGTCCACGCGGCCCAGGACGCCTGAGTTGGCCATTGTTCTGCGCACGAGTGACCAGATGACCTCGACGGGGTTGAGGTCGGGTGCATACGGCGGGAGGCGGATGGTGGTGAGCCACTTGCCGAGTTCCTCCTCGATCACCACGAACTGGGCATCGGTGACGGTCGGAGAAGTTCGCAGGCCCTGCCGAGCGCAGGGCCTCCACCCCGCCCTCACGCCCGGCCCGCCGCCAGCGTTCCACCGACCGCACACTCACCCGCAGATCCTTACGACCTGGTCCGCGATAGAGGACCGGGGGCAGGACGGGTTTCTGGTGCGAACTGACAGCCTGGGCTCATGGACGATGCAGTGGACCTCGGCGAGATCGTTGTGCGCCGCGGGAGTGAGTCAGAGTCGAGAGGCGGAACGGGCAGTTCGGTGGGCGGCGTGGGCCGCCACGGCATCCGCGATAGGGGTGTCGCCGCCGATGACCTCGACGGTCCGGCCGGTCAGCCGCGGTTCGTCGAGCAGCGCCAGCAGGACGGCGGTGGCATCGGCCCGGGAGATGGGGCCCGGACCCGCTCGGCGAGCGTGACCCGGCCGGTGCCGGGGGTGTCGTTGAGCAGACCGGGGCGGACGTTCGTCGCCCGGAGCGCGGACCGGGACCGCATCGCGTTCTCGACCGCGAGCTTGGCCCGCAGATAGGTACGGAAGACCGGGTCGAGGCTCTCGTCGTCGATGGCCCGCAGATCGGCGCCCATGGCGGAGAGCAGCAGGTATCGTCCGACTCTGGCGCTCTCGGCGGCGTCCGCCAGCAGGATCGCCGCGCCGCGGTCCACGCTGTCCTTACGGCCCACCGAACTCCCGGGACCCGCCCCGGCGGCGAAAACCATCGCGTCGGCACCCGTCAGATGCCGGGCGACCTCGTCGCCGGTGGCCTTCTCGAGATCCACGAGCCGGACCTGGGCCCCGGCCTCCTCCAACGCCTCGGCCTGGGCCGGGTTGCGGATGAGGCCGGTGACCGCATCGCCGCGCCGGGACAGCAGCTGCTCTAGGAGAAGGGCGATCTTGCCGTGCCCTCCGGCGATCACGACCTTCATGATCAGGCCGGCAGGCGGGTGTCGAGGACGAAGTTGACCTCAATGAGCTGGCCCGGGAAGAACAGCGACGCGACGCCGATGGTGGAGCTGGTAGGCCAGGTTCGCCGCGGCCATCGCCATGTTGTACCGCGGCAGGTCCACGATGAACTGGGTCTCGGAGACGACCTGGTTGCGGGTGGCGCCGTAGTGGGCGAGCACCTTCTCGAAGTTGGCGTAGGACTGCTTCAGCTGGGCGTCGAAGTCGCCCGGGTAGAGGAAGTTGCCCTGCTCGTCGTGCGAGAGCTGCCCGGAGACGTAGATCGTGTCGCCGACCTTGATGGCCTGGACGAAACCGAACTCCTTCTCACCGGAGACGTCGTGGCTGTAGGAATCGATGGCGGTCATGGTGCTTCTCCTTGCTGATGGTGCTGTGGTTGAGGTGCGGGTGTGAGCTCAGGCGGCCGCGAGGCGGGTGACGGCGCCCGCGACGGGTGTGTCACCGGAGGTGAGTTCGACGATCACGCGGCTGAGGGCAGGCGCGTGCAGGGCGGCGTCGAGGAACGCGGCGACGTCGTCGCGGTGCACGTCGCCGTACTCGACGGCGGGACCGGCGGTGACCCGGCCGGTGCCGGGGGTGTCCAGAAGGGTTCCGGGACGGACGATCAGCCAGTCCAGATCGGTGCGCGTCAGATAGACGTCGGCGGTTTTCTTGACCTTGATGTAGTGCTCGAAGCCCTCACTACGTGTCCCGTCGCGCAGCGCGTCGGGGAACACCGAGACGAGGACGAACCGCGCCGCCCCGGCCAGCGCGGCCGCGTCGGCGGCCTTTTGAAGGCCACGGCCGTCGATCAGGGTCGTCTTGTCCTGACCGGTGCCATGTGCGCCGGCCGAGAAGACCACGGCGTCATGGCCGCGCATTCTGCCGACCAGATCCTCGACCGAGTCGGCGATGAGATCACCGACCACCGGAGTCCCGCCGGCCGCCCGCACCGTCTCACCCTGAGCGGGCCCGCGGTGCATGCCGGTCACAAAGTCACCGCGTGCGGTGAGGAGTTGAGTAAGGCGGCGGCCGACTCCTCCGGCGGCGCCGATCTGGAACACCTTCATGAGCTCGTCCCGTCTTTCGCGTGTGGGGGTGGGTGGTGCCGGCCGCCGGTCAGGCGGCGAACACCTGCGAGTCGTCGGCGAACGCCTTGAACTCCAGCGCGTTGCCGGCCGGGTCGAGGAGGAACATCGTCCACTGCTCGCCCTTCTGGCCCGCGAAACGCACGTACGGCTCGATGACGAACTCGGTGCCCGCCGCCCGCAGCCGCTCGGCAAACTCCTGGAAGGCCTCGACCGTCAGAACCAGACCGAAGTGCGGCACGGGTACGTCGTGGCCGTCGACCGGGTTGTGTATGCGCTGCGCGCGCTCCGGCGCGAGGTGCGTGACGAACTGGTGGCCGTGCAGATTCCAGTCCACCCACGTGTCCGCACTGCGGCCCTGCTCCAGGCCCAGGACGTCGCCGTAGAAGCGGCGCGCGGCAGCCAGGTCGTCGACCGGCACGGCCAGGTGGAAGCGGGGGATCGGGGAGTCGAGAACAGTCAAGGCACTGCCTTCCTGTCGGGGAGCGGAGCGGCCCGTGGGCGATCCTGCTCGGCTTGTCCTAATGTTGACATCACGACAACGCCTGAATGTTAACATTAGGTCATTGGTGGAGGAGGTGTAATTCGGGCATGAGTGATCAGGGCAAGGTGGCCCCGGCTCGCCGTCGGGGTCTGGCCGACGAGGTTGCGGACCGTATCCGCGAGGCCATCTTCAACGGGGCCTACGCCCCGGGCGAGCAGCTGCGCGAGGTGGAGCTGTCCGGCGAGATGGACGTCAGCCGCGGCCCGGTGCGCGAGGCGCTGCGGCTGCTGGAGCGCGAGGGCCTGGTGCACTGTGCGTGGCACCGGGGCACGACGGTGACGACGCTGTCCGCCGAGGACGTGGCTGAGCTCGACAGCCTGCGCGGCGCACTGGAGGACCTCGCCGTCCGCCAAGTGATCGCCTACGCCTCGGACGAGGACCTCGCGTCCACCGCCAAGACGGCCGACATGATGGAGCGGGCCGGCGATGCGCACGAGATGGTGCGCCTGGACATCGCCTTCCACGACGCGGTGTTCGCCGCCGCAGGGCACCAGCGCCTCGCCGACGCCTGGGACGGCATACGGTGCCAGGTCCACCTGTTCCTGCTGACCCGGATCAGCCGCAGCACCGCCGGCTACCTCGACTGCATCCCGCGCGAGCACCACGGACTCGTCACCGCACTGCGCGCCCGGGACACCAACACCGCCCTCGACCTCTTCGCAGCACACCGGCGCCACGCCGTCGACGTGGTCGCCGGAACCACTGCCTGAAGTGTCGGCAAACGATGGCACCCTCAAGTGATCAACGCACCACCCACGGATGATCATGTGATCGTGGAGGCACAGGTGCGTGACTACGGGTTTTCGCCGGCTCAGCAGGATGAGATCTGGAGACGCTGGCGCGAGGGGCAATCGTTCAGCTTGATCGGGCGGGCGCTCGGGGCACCGATGCAGAACGCCCGTCGGTTCCTGCACCAGAGCGGCGGCGTACGCCTCACCCCGCAGCAGCGATCAGAGCAGCATCTGAGCGGCAGCGAGCGCGAAGAGATATCCCGCGGCATCGCCGCCGGGGAATCGGCCCGGCAGTTTGGCCAAGCGGCTGGGCAGATCCCCTTCGATCGGCAGGCGGGGCGCCTCTGCAGGCCTGCCTGTCCAGCGCGTAGACGGCCCACTCCCCTGGCCTGTGGCCATGCTTCTCTTCAGTAGTCGACCACAGACGCGAGCTGCCAGATACACCCCTGACCAGCACAAACCTGGCTCTCCGCCCCACGCAGCTATATAGAAATCCTGCGCCGATCACTACATTCCGAGACGATCACTAGACCTGCACTTCGGAGCCTCTTCAGGTCCCAGAGCTGTCCGGAAGACCCCCGCTCAGAACTGCACTGCGCACAAGCCGCGAATCCTGGAACGATCACTATATCTACAGGTCAGCGCATCATCCATCTAGTGATCGCTGGCAGATTTGTCACGCAGCGAGCCCGGCGGCCGAGTGGAGATGGGCCAGAACCAGATCGCCGTCCTGCTCGGGCTGAGCCGCCCCAGCGTCACCTCCGGCCTGCGTGAACTGATACTGGCCCGCCTGGTGACGAAGCAGCGCAAAGGCGTCTACCGAATCAACGCCATGCTCGCCGCGTACGAGACACCGGCCGATGCCCGGGCCGCCATCGCCATCGACGCCATGGACCCAGCCGACCGGCTGGACGACCCCCACTTCGTCGCCCGCTACCACCAGGCCGTCGAGGATTACCGCGAGCAGCTCGCCCGCGAACGCCGCAAGAAGCTGCGCGTCGCCTGACAGACGACACGGCGCCGCACCCCAGGGGATGCTGTTGGTAAATCCGGGGCCGTCGTTGTGTTCGGGGGTGGGTTCGTGTCGTCGCGCGGGGTGGAGCTGGCGGAGATCCCGGAGGAGACTGCGCGGGTGGCGCGTGCGGTGTTCCCGAAGGGCTGTCCGGCAATGCGGGTGCGGGACGCTCTCGGGCCTGTCTTCGCCGATGCCGACTTCAAGGAGCGGTTCCCGGGCGGGGCGTCCAGCGGTTTCGCCGGCCCGGCACGCAGGGTGCATCTGAACTGGCCATCGGGCGGGGTGGGTTGGCGGAGCGACGCGCCCGGGAACGGGAATAAGTCGGCACCCTGAGTGAGGTTCCCCGCCGCGCTTTGCGCGAGAATACGTCACCTGCTCCGGGCATATTAATGGGCCGGTGGTGCGCATTTCCATCCGCCGCTCGGGGCGGCGGCTTCTCACTCTCCCTGCGGGGGCTTTCCCGGCCATAGCATTTTCTCCGGCTCGGAGACTTTGCTCTCCGAGCGGCCATCGTTGCATTGGCCTAAGGAGGCATCCCTTGCACGTCCGTACGATCCGAAAGTTCATCGCCACCGCAGCCGCCGCCATCTCCCTGACCACGGTCGCGCTCACCGCGCCCGCGCAGGCAGCCGCCCCGACCATCAAGGCGGTGCCCATCGGGCAGCCCGTGGTGGCCGTCAGTCAGGTCACCGGCAACTACTTGCTTCCGGACGACACGAAGGGGAATGCGGGAACATATCTTCAGGTTTATCCGAGCGACCAGCCGACCTGGAACAACCAGTGGCAGTTCGAGGTGGTCGCCTACTCGGACAATCGGCCCGTATACCAGCTCAAGAGTTCTCCCGGGGGTGCCTGCGCCACGGACGAGAACGGCGCCGACAGCATTTCGTATCTGCGGGTCTGCAGCCGGGGAAACAAGGGCCAGTGGTGGCTGCTCAAGCCGGTTCCCGGCACCGATCCCGAGAACCCCGATTACGGGATCGTGTCCTACGTGCACGAGGATCTGGCTCTGACCGCGCGTAGTGAAGGCGACAACTACGTGGACCTGAAGAAGATGTGGGGCGGCAGCCCCTCGGCGCGGCAGGGGTGGCACTTCTACCTCGCGTAGCGGCTCCGGTCCCCGCCGCCCCGGCGCCCCGCCGCCCCGGCGGGGCGCCGGGGCGGCGGGGATCCCGGCGACGTCGCCAGAACCTCGCCAACTACCGGCTCTTCCGGTATGCAGACGATTTTCTGATCGCCGTGACCGGGACCCGTGAGCAGGCTGAGGACATACGCACCCAGGCGGCGGAAGTACTCGCCCCGATGGGACTGCGTCTGTCGGTGGAGAAGACGGCCATCACCCATATCGACGAGGGGCTGGACTTCCTCGGGTGGCGCCTCCAGCGTCACCGCAAACGCGGGACCCAGAAGCACTACGTCTACCTCTACCCCTCCAAGAAGGCCCTCCAGGCCGTCAAGGAGAAGGTCAAGACACTGTGCCGACAGGACACGAACCTGCCGCTGGCAGTCGTGCTGCACCAGCTCAACCCGGTGCTACGGGGCTGGACGGCGTACTTCCGGCACGGGGTGTCGTCCGCGACCTTCCAGTACCTGTCGGCCTTCACCTGGCGCCAGGTCTTCGGATGGCTGCGGCGCAAACACCGCCGGTCCAACTGGAAGAACCTGCGCCATCGTTACTGTGCAGGCCAATGGTGGCCAGCCGACGACGAGGTCGTCTTGTTCAGGTGCGCGAAAGTGCGCACAAACCGCTACCTGTATCGCGGGAACAAGATCCCCTCGCCCTGGCCCAGCGGGACCACGATGACAGCGGCCGCCTGAGAGGGCTTGTGGAGAGCCGGATGCCTGGAGATCGGGCACGTCCGGTTCGGGAGGCGGGCCGGGGAAACCCACCGACGGCAACGTCGGCACGGCGCCCCGGTCCGACCTCACACCATCGCCGAGTGGGCCGGGGAGTCCACCCCGGACGGCATGCAGCATCTGCTGGGGCGGGCCAAGTGGGACGCCGACCAGGTACGCGACGACCTGCGCGACTACGTGGTGGAGCACCTGCACGACGACCAGGCAGTACTTAGACCTCGTCGCCCGCGACCCACGAGGTGTGGTGGCCGGCGTCCAGGAACCGGGTGATCATGCGGATGGCCAGTTCCGGCTTGGTCGCGAAGGCGGTGTCCTGGTCGAGTCCGGCATCCCGGCAGCGGTCGGGGTCGGACGTCCAGGAGCGCGGGACGTACAGTTCCCGGTCCACTGCCGCGTGCCCGCGGCGGCCGGCGTAAACCAGGTAGACGGCGACCTGGGCATTTTCGATCCTGCCCGCGGTGCCGGTGTACTGGCGCTGGACGCCGACCGTGCCGGTGTCCTTCTTCACGACCCCGGTCTCGTCGACCACCAACGGCCAGCACGTAGCCGGTGCCGCACTCCTCCAGTGCGGCCCGCAGCCGTGGGTTGCCGCCGGCGACCCGCCGCGCGGGCACCTGCGGACTGAAGCCGAGCCGGTGCATCAACCGCGTGGCACCCGAGACGCTGTAGCGGCTGGGTGGAGGACCAGGTGTGGACCGCATCGCGGGTCGCCACTCTGATCGGTCGGAAATTCCACGTCTCCTGCGCCGCCGGACTCTCCTCCAGGAACCTCGCCAGCTTCTCCAGACAGTACGGCGACAGCCGACACCGCGAACCACTCGGACCACGCGAGACCAGAGCCGCAGCCCCGCCGTCGCGCCACAGTTGGTGCCATTGGTAGGCCGACTTCAGGCTCACCCTCAGATGCCGGGCGACCTTTGAGCCAGGCCTGCTTGGGCAGCTTCCGGGCCAGGGCGTCCGCGCGGAACTTCCCGGCCTGGGTGGTGACTTCGTGGGAGCAGGCGTCTGCGGACCCACCCCGCGGGCAAGGGCAAGCGCCGCACCTGCTTCGTCTTCGAAGCAGACGTAGCCCCCGCAGGCCGCCCTCGCCCTTTTACCTCCGCCCAGGTCGCCTCCTTCCACACGGCGACGGACTGCTCGTCACGCTCGCATGGACGAGCGGGACTTCATCGCGCTGGTCGACGGCGTCCATCAGTTGGTCAGGGCCCCGATCGTGCTGGTCTGGGACCGGCTGAACACTCACGTCTCCCGCAGGATGCGTGACCTTGTGGCCGAGCGTGAGTGGCTGACGGTGTTCCTGCTGCCCGCCTACTCACCCGACCTCAACCCCGTCGAATGGGTATGGGCCCACGTCAAGCATAGCCTCGCCAACCTCGCCGTCATGGCCCTCGACCGGCTCGAAGCCCTCGTCCGCAACCGGCTCAAACGCCTCCAGTACCGGCCCCACACCCTCGACGGCTTCATAGCCGGCACCGGCCTGACCCTCCACGACCCTGACGAGCTGAAGTCAGTCATCGCATAGGACGGCGTGAAGGGCCGGTCTTCGCTCCCCCGGCGGGAGTGGAGACCGCCCCGACCTGTAACGTGGCGATCTTCGGGCGGCGTAGGCCCCCGGAGTCCCAAAGGTGAATCCCCATGACGATCGACGAGCTGCCCGTCGCGTGGAGGCTGTCCCCCAAGGACGTCCAGGCGGGGTGGCGTGCGCTGTGGTGGACCGTGGGACCGGACGGCGAACTCGCCGTGATGCTGGTCCAGCGCCGGTACCTGAGCCGCGACAAGTATCCCCGCGGGTGGATCGGATGGCGTGCCGAGACGCCGTTCGACGGAGAGCTGGTCATCACCTCAGGGCAGGAGCAGCGGCGCATCCCGGTCGAAGGGATCGACATGCGGCCCAGCCATCTGGCCCTGCTCCCCGGGTCCCGGTTCCTGCTGGCGTCAGGCCGTACCCACCAGGACGCGGAGGGAGCCTGGCGGAAGAACGCCGTCGTGTACTCCACCGAGGGCCGGCCGGAGGGTGCCTTCTGCCTTGGTGACGACATCCCGGCCCTGGTCACCGACCGCAGCGGGGGCATCTGGACCGCCTACGGCGACGAGGGCATCTACGGAGACCACCCGGAGTCCATCGCTGGCCTGGCGGGCTGGAACACCCAGGGTGTCGCGACGTGGGCGCCGAAGGGGAGACTTCCCGACTGGCCGCTGGAGGGTTGCACGGCCGCCACGGAAGGCGAGTCGGTGTGGCTGGTCTGGTACAGCCCCATAGGCACCTTCCTGACCCGGATCACACCCTCCACCGGCGAAGTCGCGAGCTACCGCAGCCCGGTGAAGGTCCCGGACGGCTTCGCCGTGCGCGGCACGCGGGTGGTCCTGACCAGCCGCGACCACTACAAGCGCAGGACCACCGTGACCCGCGCGGAGCTGGTCGGCGACGTATGCGTCGCCATCGGCCAGGAGCGGGTGCGGGTGCCCGGGCGGGTGGTCATGCACTGCGGCCAGGGCCGCGACGGCACCCTGTGGCTCCGCACCGGCCGTACCTGGGTGCGCATCGACGCCTGAGACCCGCGGCGGTCAGACCAGCGGCAGGGCGCCCGTCAAGGCCCGCCGGTAGGCCGTCGGGGAGACGCCGATCGCCGCCGAGAGGTGCTGGCGCAGGGAGACGGCCGCGCCGAAGCCCGCGTGGGCCGCGACGTCCTCGACGGATTCCTCGCGGGAACCGGCCTCTCCCTCGACCTTCCACCACCATCACCCTGAAGCGCCGACGTCAGTAACCCAGGCCCAGTTCTCCACATCGCATGCGCGGTCGTAGTCGTCGGGAACGTCAGTCCCGCCGACGATGATCCCGTCTTCTGTGCACCCGCCCCACTGGTCCAGCGCAGAGACCGGGATAACGATCAATGGGCCGCCCATCGACTGCACCCAAGCGAGTTCGGCATGGACGTGACGAGAGACGTGGCGAGACGCGGTCATGTGATCAGTCTGCCCTTGCCCACTGACACCGTTCGGCAGCGTCGGTCATGTGAGGGACAGACGGATACGTCGCATGGGTGGGTCGACCTCTGCGATCCGCGCGGTCATCACATCACCGATGCGGACTTCCCGGCCTGGTTCCGCTGCTAGCAGTTCGGAGCTGTGAATCAGCCCTGCAATCCCGTCATCGAGACCCACGAAGGCACCGAACGGGACGAGCTTCGTGACGCGGCCGCTGACGATGCTGCCCACGCGCCCTGCCCAGACGAGCCATGGATTCTCCTGAAGGGCCACCAAGGACAGGACAGCCTGCCCACGTCGCTCTGTGTCCAGAGCCAAGACCTCGGCGCACACGCGCTGCCCCAGAGACACAGCTTCGTGACAGGAGGAGATCCATCTCCAGGAGAGCTCGGGCGGAGGGGATGAACCCGACCGAAGCCTCCGGCGCCCAGTCGAGATCGACGAACACACCAAAGTTCTCGATACCGGTCACGACCCCGGTTACGACGTTGCCTGGGCGGAGCGACTCGAGGAAATCTCTCAGGGCCTTCGAGGGGAGCGGATACGTCACGGCTCAGACCCTATTCCGCACGTCCGAATATCCGAACCTACCGACAGTCGCGGACGCCACCGGCAAGGGCAACTTCTACACCCTGGGTGGCCCGCTGGGCGGTAACTACGCCCTGGACCAGGCATTCCACCACGCCATGGAGACCGCCGCCGCGCTCATCACGGCCTCCAAGTGAGCGTGCCGCCGTCCGTCCGATCACTGCTCTCCAGGGAGCTGCACCGTGACATTCCTGGACACCACCCTTCCCGACCCGTGCGTCGTCGTTCTCATCGGCCCGGCCGGATCCGGCAAGTCCGCCCTGGCCAGCACCTGGGAGCCCACCCAGGTCCTGTGCCTCGATCAGTACCGGGCCCTGGTCTCGGATTCCGTCGGGGACCAGTCCGCCACCGGCGACGCCGCCTTCGCGCTCCACCGCGTCCTAGAGGCCCGGCTGCGCCGCGGGCTGACCTCCGTCATCGACGCCACCTCCACCGACCCCAAGGACCGCGCGGCGATCCTGGCGACGGCTAGCCGCTACGGCATCCCCACCGTCGCGCTGATCTTCCCCACACCGCTGCCGGTGTGCCTGGAACGCAACGCCGCCCGCACCGGCGACCGCCGCGTTCCCGAGGACACCGTCCGCGCCCAGCACCAGGCGATGGTCGCCACCGCATCCCCCGCCCACCTGCGGCACGAGGGCTTCGACTATGTCGAGTTCGCCCCGAGCATCCAGCGCCTGGGCCGCCTCGGTGCACTGCTGCAGCGGGTCAGCGACACCCGGTTGCGTGAGCTCGGCCAGGACGGAAGCGACGGCCTGGGCAACGAACTCCTCCCGCGCCAGTGCTTCGGCCCCGAACTGGCCCGGCTGGCCACCTGGAAGGACGGCTCCGACCTCGCCGGCGGCGACCGGGTCGTCGTCCTCGCCGTGGCCGGCGACTACCTCACCCTCGCCTTCCGCAAGGACGTCGACGGCGAGGGCGACTTCGGCTTCGACGTCCTGGTGCCCTCCCCACCAACACCGACGACGAATTCGACGACACCAAGCGCTGCCCCGGCCCGGCCTGGGTGCCGGTCTACAGCGCCACCGACCTTCTCAAGGCGTACAAGGGCGACCTCGACCACGACGAAGCTCTGGTGTGCGCCGGCTGCGGCTACGAGGGCGAGCTCGACCACGAGGCCGCCGACTGGGAGGCCGGGGCCGACGACGCCGACGGGCACGCCGACCTGACGGAGCAGTACCCGGAGGCGATCGCCTCGTGACCACCGCCCCCCACACGTCCCCCGGCCGGAAGAAGCCGGCGAGCGGCTGGGACCAGGCCACCTTCCGCTGCGGCCAGTGCGGCGCCGTACGCACGGTCACCACCGAGGACGCCTACCACCAGGCCGTCGGCGTCCACCGCGACGCGCACGAGCTGATGGCGCGCCTCAACCCCATCGAACGCGACGGCTTCGCCTCGATCCTGCGCGTGATCCTCAGCGCGCCGGAACTCGGCGCCGAGTTCCTGGCCCTGGTCGACCAGCTCGTCGCTCACCCCGCCCGCCCCGCCGACCCGCACGACAACTCACCGGAAGGAGGCGCCGCGTGAGCCTCATCGGCAAGGACGAAGGCATCGAACACGGCAGCATGCGCGGCTTCCGCCAGCACACCCGACGCAAGGTCCCCGCGACCGAAGCGTGCGGCTGCCTGCAGGCCAAGCGAGAGCACGAAGCCGCCAAGTCCGAGGCGCGGCAGGCCGGTCTCGCACCCCGGGCCGCCGGGCAGCACAAATGGAACGGCGGGAAGTACGCCGCCGGCACCTCCCGCCCGGAGGCCAACACCGCCGTACGGGCCGCCTGCCCCACCGACGGCTGCGGCCAGGAGGCCGCCGGCCGCTTCCCCCAGCAGCGCGGCTGGGTCCGCATCCACGTCACCGGATCGACCGATCCCGCCCTCGACTACTGCTCCGGCTCCTGCGCGACATACGGCATCGCGCTCGCCGAACTCCGCATGGACAGCGCCGCCTGAGCTGACGGCCGCCCGTGCCGCCCCAACCCGCGTGCCGGGCTGGGGCGGTGCGGAGGACCGGACAGACCCCCGGCCCTTCGCGAAACCACGAGAGGAGAACCACCCCCGTGACCGTTCTTCAACTCGCCCCCGCCCGCCAGGACCGGGACGACCACCCCCACCACGACCAAGGCAGTCCGGAGCCGATCGTCGCCCTGCAACAGCGGGTGCAGGCCTTCGACCTGTCCCAGCGAGAGCGTGAGCGCGACGAGGAACACGCCTTCCAGGCCGTGCTCCACGCCGACGCCGTGCTCACCGGCGCCTTCCCCGACACCCTCGACACCGTGGTGCAGGCCATGTCCTGGACCGGGAACCCGCCCGTGCCGGACCGGCAGCTGATGGCCTCCGCCGTCACCTACCTCGGCTCCGCCGATGGGCAGCGCGGCTGGTGGCTCCACTACACCCGCCGCGAGGAGGGCGTCGGCGAGGACGGCGACCTGGCGCACGTCCTCACCCTCATCGCCCCCCTGCTCCTGCGGCACCTACCTGGCCGTGGAACTGGCCGACGAAGACCACCTGATCGTCCTGCTGGACGAACTCGACACCCCCCCGGCGCACCCGTCGACTGCGACTACCGCTTGCGGATCCGCGCCAGCAGCTACGCCGACCCCACGCACTCCAGCATCGAGCCGCCCTTCTGAATCCACCCCGGGACGGCCGCCTACGGCCTGAGAGTGCGGAACGTGAGCTCTTGTCCGTTTCGTGGTTGAGGTTGGGGAAGGATCGCTGGTCGCGGGTGGGGGGTGTCTCTCAGGCGTCGGGGCGGGCGAACAAGCCGGGTTCGGGTTCGATGAGGATGCCCTGGCTGACCAGGCGTTTCAGTTTGGAGCGGATGCCTTCGGTGTTCTTCGGGGGGATCGGCGGGTCGAGGGCCTGGCAGAGGTCGCGGGCGCGCATCGGTCGGCCCGCATCGGCCAGGGCGGTGAGGATCTGCTGGTAGGCGGGGTGTTCCGGGATG
>NZ_JBIAHG010000029.1:0-82326 GCF_042870385.1 Streptomyces sp. NPDC006602
ATTTTACTTTAAACCCACCCCCCCCCCCCCGGGGGGGGGGGGGGGGGGGCGCGGGGGGGGGGGGGCGCGGGGGCCCCCCCCCCCGGGGGACGGGACGGGAAGGGGCGGCGGGGGCGAGAAAACCCCCGCACACCACCCCACCACCCGCCTACCGTGATCCCATGACCCACCTGAGCCGCCGCCCCGACCTGGACGTCCGCCCCATCACCGAGTCCGAGTTCTCCGACTGGCTCCGCGCGGTGAACACCGGCTTCCTGCGCGAACCCGTCCCCACCGACACCGAACTCGAAGCCCGCCGCGCCCAGTTCGAGACCGGCGAACCGGGCCGCTACCTCGGCGCCTTCGACAACGGCCGCTGCGTAGCCACTTTCAAGTCCTTCTCCCAGGAACTGACGGCCGTCGGCGGCACCCCCGTCCCCGCCGACGCGGTCACCGGCGTCACCGTCACCGCCACCCACCGTCGCCGCGGCCTGCTCACCCGCATGATGGCCCAGGACCTGGCGGCCGCGAAGGACCGCGGTGACGTCGTCGCCACCCTGATCGCCGCCGAGTACCAGATCTACGGCCGCTACGGCTTCGGCCCCGCCACCTGGATGACCGAGTGGACGGTCGACGTCCCGCGCACCGGCCTCGACCCGCGCCGCTCCGGCAGCCCCGAGGACGGCGGCCGTATCGACCTCGTGGACGGCGAGGACGTCCGCAAGCTCGGCCCCGAACTCCACGAGAGGGTGCGCCACGCCCAGCCGGGCGCGGTCAGCCGCGACGAGCTGTGGTGGCGGATCAACACCGGTGCCGTACGGTTCGACCCGTCGTGGACCGAGCCGCACTACGCGGTGTACCGCTCGGCGGGCGGCGAGGTCGAGGGCCTGGTCGCGTACGCGGCCGACGACAACTGGCACGGCAAGCAGCCGCACGACACGCTGTCCGTGAGGTGGCTGCTCGCGGCGACCCCGAACGCAGAGCGCGCCCTGTGGCGCTACCTCTGCTCGGTCGACTGGGTCACGAAGGTGAAGAGCGGCTGGCGGGCCCCCGACGACCTGCTGCCGTTCCTCCTCCCGAACCCGAGGGCGGCCACGGCCACCACGCAGGGCGACTGGCTGTGGGTGCGGATCCTGGACGTCGTACGAGCGCTCGAGGCGCGGACGTACGAGGGTGAGGGGTCGCTGGTCCTGGCGGTGGCCGACCGGGACGGCCTGACCGGCGGGCGCTACCGGCTGGAGGCGTCGCCGACGGGCGGAACCTGTACGCCGACGAAGGACAACGCCGACCTCGCGCTGGACGTCGGCGACTTGGCGACCCTGTGGCTGGGCGACGAGTCCGCGGTGCGGCTGGCGGCGCTGGGCCGGGTCCGGGAAGAACGAGCGGGCGCCGCCCGGTTGGCCGACGCCCTGCTGCGTACGTCCAGGCGACCTTGGTGCCCGGACATGTTCTGAGGCCTCCCCTCTGCCGACGACAGTGCTGATCGCTGCTCTTGCTGCTTGTTGCTCTGCATCCGTAGCGAGCTGTGAAGTTGTGGCTGTGCTGACCTTGTTGAGTTGTGACTGTGCTGGATGCCGACGATGTTCAGTTGTGTCTGTGCGGACCGACCGGGCTCCCGGCTCCCCTCCGGAAGGGAGCCCGATCAGCCGGACTGGGCGAGCAGCATCACGAGGATGACCGCTCCGATGCCGCCGATCGCGGCGCTCTTCGTCTTGACGCCGACGGTCAGCGCGACGAAGGCGATGATGCCCATCGCGCCCAGCTTCCACTGGACGAATGCTTCGAATCCGACCGCGAGGGCGGCGATGGCGAGGGCGATGAGCGGCATGGCGGTCCCCCTGATATGGACGGTGGCCAACCTTGTGAAAGTTTGACCATGTTGCTCAAGTTGGCTACCAACTTCACTTTACTTCTCTCCACTTGGAAGCGACTCATAACCACCTTCACTAGAACTGCCCAAAGATGGCGGGAAGTTGTAGTGTTTGGTCGTGGACCCCAAACACGCCGCCGTCAGTGGGCGGAAGAGGTCACGACGGCCCCACAGGACACATCGCGAGGTGGCCGACGAGCTGCGGGCCCGGATCAGGTCCGGGGCCCTGCGGCCGGGCCAGCGCATGCCCACCCAGGCCAGGCTGGCCGACGAGTTCGGGGTCGAGCGGGGGGTCGTACGGCAGGCGCTGTACATCCTGCAGTCGGAGCACCTGCTGACCAATGTTTCCAAGGGAAGTCCGGCCACCGTGGCCCCCGACCTGGGCCTCGGCGGGGCGCCGGCCGGTCCCGGGGTCCCGCCGCAGCCCACGATGGTGGCCCTCGCCCCCCGCATCGCCGCCGCCTTCGCGGCCCCGCACGTCGAGATCGACGCCCTGTGTCTGACCTCCGTGTCCCTCACGCTCGCGATCGGTGAACCGCTGCGGCAGATCCACGCCGGACAGCTGAAACCGGCCAAGATCGAGGTCCGCGTGCTGCTGCCGAGCCGGGACATCGACCTCGCCTTCCCGGTGCCGGTGGAGGGGCACGGCGAGGGCGCCCCGGTCCATCAGCGCTGGCTGGCCCATCGCAACGCCCAGGGCCAGGTGCTGAGGCACAACCTGCTCGCCCTGCGCACCACCCACGGTATCGACGTGAACGTCACCTTCCGTGCGCTGCCCTTCACCCCGCCCGTGAAGCTGTACCTGCTCAACGGCGCGGAGGCCCTGTTCGCGTACTACCTGCTGACGCGGCGCGCGGAGGAGATCGACCACGAGCAGTTGGAGATGTACGACACCGAGGGCACCCAGTCGATGCTGTTCGCCTTCGCGCAGGGCGCCGGCCTGCGCGACACGACCTTCGTGGAACAGTCCCACCTGTGGTTCAACGCACTGTGGGAGACGATCAGTTCGGAGCTGGTGCTCACGAGCTGACGTCTCCCACGGGGGTGGATCGGGGCGCCGTTCGGTCATAGGGCGGGCCTGGTGACCAGCAACGCGAGCACGACCGCCCCGACGGAGCTGACGGCCGGGCTCTTGGCCTTGATGCCTATGGTGAGCAGGAGCAGTCCGGCGATGCCGGCGAAACCGTACTTCCACTGGACGGTCTGCTCGATGCCGACGACGAACACTGCGGCGATGAGGGCGAGGACAGGCACGGTGGTTCCCCCTTCGGGCTTCCGGGGCGGGACGGAACAGGAGGCAAAACTTCCGCCAACTTAACCAAGTTGGCAACCAACCCTGCTTAGGTTGTCCCCACTTGGCAGCTATCTATAAACAACTTCCAAACAACTCCCCATAGATGGATCCGAGTTGTAGCGTTTGGTCGTGACCCAGGAGAACGTGGCAGTGAACGGCAGCAGAAGGCTCTCCCCTCAGGAAATCGCCGACATCCTGCGCGAACGCATCCGCGTCGGCGACCTCAAGGCGGGTCAACGCCTCCCCACCCAGGCGGAACTCGCCGAGGAGTTCAACGTGGAGCGGGGCACGGTGCGCCAGGCCCTGCGCGTGCTCCAGGAGGACGGACTGCTCAGCAACGTGAGCAAGGGCAGCCCGCCGCGGATCGCAGAGCCGGTCCGGGCCATGGGGGAGCCCCAGCCGACGATGGTCGCACTGGCGCCGCGCCTGTCGGCGGCGTTCGCCGTACCGCACGTACGCATCGACGCGGTCTGCCTCACGGCCGAGTCGCTGATGATGGCACTCAGCGAACCTCTCCGGCTGGTCCACGAGGGCCGGGTGGGCCCCGACGCGATCGAGGTCCGCATCCTTTTGCCCTCCCGTGAGATCAACCTGGCCTTCCCGGTCCAGGTGGACGGCGACGACAACACCGTCCACGAACGCTGGCTGGCCCAGCGCAACGCCCAGGTCCACGTCCTGCGCCACAACCTTCGCTCCCTGCGCTCCTCCCACGGCATCGACGTCTCGGTCACCTTCCGCGCCCTTCCCTTCACCCCACCGGTGAAGCTGTACCTCCTCAACGGCACCGAGGCGCTGATGGCGTACTACATGGTCACCCGCCGAGAGGAGCTCTCGGACACCGGAACCCTCGACATGTACGACGTCCTCGGCACCGAATCCCTCCTCTTCTCCTTCGACAGCGCGGCCGGCCAGCGCGACGCCGCATTTGTGGAGGAATCCCAGAAGTGGTTCGACGCCCTCTGGGAAACCATCACGACGGACCTGACACTCTCCTAGTGACTCCTGATACGACGCAGACCGATCAAGTGACAGCGGAGACGGGCGACGAGATCGAAAGCCTGCGTGAACTGATCACGCGTGCCCAGGTCGTCCTGTGGGACTTCGACGGCCCGATCTGCCGTCTGTTCGCAGGGCATTCGGCGGAGCGGGTGGCAGTGGACCTGGTGGGGTGGCTCGAAGGGCGCGGCCTGCACGGACTGTTGAGCGAGACCGAACGCAAGTCGCTGGATCCGCATATCGTCCTGCGGGCCGTCGATCGCAGACACCCCGGCAGTGATCTGGTGGACGAGCTGGAGGAACGTCTCACCCAGGAAGAACTGCGGGCCACCCCGTCGGCGATGCCGACGCCGTACGCGGATCCGCTGATACGCACCTGGAAGGCGGTGGGTTCCCGGCTGGCGATCGCCACCAACAACTCCCCCCGGGTGGTCCACACCTACCTGGCCGACCGCGGTCTCACCTCGTGTTTCGCCCCGCACATCTACGGCCGTACCCAGGAACTCAACCGCCTCAAGCCCGACCCGCACTGCCTCAACCGGGCCCTCAGCGCGATGGGTTCGGCACCGTCGGCCGCACTGATGATCGGCGACACCCCCTCGGACCTGCTGGCCGCCAATGAGGCCGACGTTCCGTTTCTGGGCTACGCGCGTAATGAGCGCAAGGAAAAGCTCCTGAGGGACGCGGGCGCGACGACGGTCGTGGCCTCGCTGGAACCCGTGCTCAAGCTGATCCGTCAGGCCTGAGTCATCAGCAGCGTGAACACCACGACGGCCCCGACGGCGAGACCGCCGCGGCGCGCCCTGATGCCCACGCCGATCAGGAACAGGAGCACCACACCGAGCGCGCCGAGCTTCGCCTGCGCCAACAGGCCCAGGGAGAGCTCGCAGAGTCCTGTGAGTACGTGGAACAGGAGCATGTCCATCCACCTCCCTTCCGCTTTCGGTGAAGTGCCCCAACCATCCGTCCAATTGGACTGCATTGCTTGAGACTGGTCTGCCCGGTCCGATTGATCCCTTAACCAACAGGCCAATACGGCAGCCCAGTTGGCTGGATGATGGTTTGGTGGTGGACCGAAGGCGGTACGGTCCAGAGGTGGACGCACAGGAGACCGGCGAGAGCGGCGGCGGCAGGGAGTTCCAGCGGGTCGCCGACGAGTTGCGCGGGCGCATGACGGATGGGACGTATCCGCTGCGTTCCTTCCTGCCGTCGCAACGCGACCTGGCCGAGGAACTCGGAGTCTCCCGGGACACCGTGCAGCGGGCGCTGCGGGAGTTGGCCGACGAGGGCTGGATCGAGTCACGGCAGGGCAGCGGGTCCCGGGTGGTGAAGACCCAGCGCATACAGTCCTCGGCGGCCAAGGCCACCAGATCGCGACACGGCATGACGCTGGGCCCGCTCATCAGTGAGGCCTTCGAGCAGCCAGAAGTCACGCTGGACGTCTACACGTTGACGTCCGAATCCCTGGACGCGCACATCCGGCTCCAGGTGGAGCGCATCCGTGGCGGCGCCATCACACCACAGCACATCACCCTGCGCATGCTCCTGCCGGACGTGACGCTGGCCCTGCCCTACCCGCGCGTCAAGGACGACAAGAACGACCCGCGCCTGCGGGAACGCCTGCGTACCATCACCGAGCTGCACACGAAGTCACTCGAGGGACTGCTGGGAGATCTGCAGACCGAAGGGCTGGTGCCCTTCGTCGACGTACAGATCCGCCACGCGCCGTTGACCCCGGCCTTCAAGCTCTACCTGTTCAACGGCATCGAGGCACTGCACGGCCTGTACGAAGTGATCGAGCGCAAAATCGTGTTGGACTCCAGCGAGGAGGTCACCGCGCTCGACGTCCTCGGCTTCGGCGCCACCCTCACCCACCACATGAAGGACGGGGACGCGAACTCGCCGGGCACCGTCTTCGTGGAGAGCATGCAGAAGTGGTTCGAATCGGTCTGGACTCATCTCTCCGAATAACCGGGGCGGGTCGAGGGTGGGTCCGGCGGCTTGCTAGCATGCCCGCACACACTGAGCAAACGCTCGCCTTCGTCCGTATGAAATGGCCAACAGGTCAACGCGAACGACGTCGAACGGCTTCGAACGGACCTCGCGCAGAAGAGTGGCGATCACCCATTGTGGCCACGCCGGCGTCGTTCGTCATGCGTAATTCTCGACGCGTGCTTACCGTTTGCCATAGCTTCCCCCTTCTCTTACCCGGAGCAGCCAGTGGGCGCACTTCCTGATCCCCGTTCCGTCGGGGAGCGCGCCACGCTCGACGACACCTATCGTGCGTTCGTGGGATGGGCCGCCGCGAAGGGCCAGTCGGCCAGCGGGTACCACAACCAGAACTACGTGCTGCCGCTGACGGAACCCGTGGCGCGGGCGCTCAAGCGTCCGGTGGGCACGTCCGTCACCGTCCGGATCCGGCGCAGCGACGTGCTGCCCGTGGTGATCAGGACCTGGCAGGACGAGGCGGAGATCCTCGCCGCGGTCAAGGGGGTCCTGCCACATGTGCCGGAGTGCCTCGTCCAGCGGGAACACTTCGCTATCCACAGCCACGTGGAAGGCGTACCGCTCTCCGCCGTCTGTGCGAACGGCAAACCGGTCGACACGCTGCTCATCAAGGCGCTGGCCGGCCTGCTTGCCCAGATGACGCAGGTGCGGCGCGGGGCGCTGCCGGCGCTGCCGTCCGCCTGGCCGCGCAACGACACCGACAGCCAGGGATTCCTACGGACTCTGGCGCACCTCGCGGACCGGCAGATCAGGCGGCCCAACCGGGCGGTCTTCGGCGGGCTGTTCGCCTCGCTCGGCATCCCCGAGGACGCCCTGCTCCGGCTGGCCGAGCGGGTCCCCGCCATGGCCCGGCGGCCGTACAGCATGCTCCACGCCGACCTGCACCGCGACAATCTGATCGTGTCGTACGGCGGTGCTCCGCCGCTCATCTGCGTCGACTGGGAGCTGGCGACCTACGGCGACCCCCTGCACGACCTCGCGACCCATCTCGTGCGCATGCAGTACCCGCCGCACCAGTGGGACGAGGTGGTCGAGGCGTGGGCGGAGGCGATGCAGC
Organism: Streptomyces sp. NPDC006602; assembly: GCF_042870385.1. Lineage (NCBI taxonomy): Bacteria > Bacillati > Actinomycetota > Actinomycetes > Kitasatosporales > Streptomycetaceae > Streptomyces > Streptomyces sp. NPDC006602. The sequence goes on from NZ_JBIAHG010000029.1 coordinate 7,204, forward strand.
GTACTCGTCCGGCTGCCGTGAACGGCCTGACCAGGGACCTGCGCCACTACGTCGCCTTCGAGCGGGCGCAGTCCGTCTACCCGGACGTGATGCGGGCCGCACGGTTCCTGGAGGAGACCCGCACCCCGAAGAGCCTGAACGAGGCGACGGCGGAGGTCCACCGTGCCCTCGCGGCGGCTGCGGAGCCGTTGCGGCTCACCAATCTGCCGGGCGAGCTGGAGATCGAGCGGGCTCTGTTCCGGTGGCTGACGTCCCGCAGCGGCGGTTCCTACGACGGCCAGGGGCGGCTCGTACAGACGTTCCGCTGGGAGCCGGACCGGCGTCTTCCCGAGCATCCGGACTTTCCCGCCTCCGCCGTGCGGGAGGCCCTGGTGGCGGAGGGGGCCGCCTCCGCGGGCCGGGTGTTCAAGGGGACCGCGCACCTCAACACGGTGGTCCGGGTGCCGAGCATCGACTTTCCCGTGGTCGTGCGGCGCAAGCTGCCCGACGTCTGCCGCCGGGAGCGCAGCTTTCTCAGTGAACACGCCGTGCTGAGGGCCATCGAGCAGGCCGACATCGACGTGGCGGCGCCGAGGGCACTGGCGCTGGGGGAGAGTTATCCGAACGACCGCTTCGCGATCCACACGTACGTCGGACCGCTGGACATCGACAAGCCCCTCCGCCATCCGGAGCACGGGCTGCTGCCGCACGAGGCGGACGCGCTCGTCGATCAGCTGAGCGCGCTGACGCGCGTGGACTACAAGCAGGTCGACCCCACCTCCGGGGAAGGCCACTTCCATCGCTGGCTGAGAGACCAACTCGTCGCCCTCGTACGGGAGTTGCCGAAGGAGTCGCAGCAGCTCGCCCGGCTGCTCGGGCTGCCCGAAGCGGACCGTCTGAAGGAGATCCTGTCCCGGCACGAGGTGAGCGACCGGGAGCCGGCCCTGCTGCACGGTGACCTGAACCCGTGGAACCTCGTACGTCGCGACGACCGCCTGGCGCTGACCATCATCGACTGGGAGATGGCCGTGGTCGGCGATCCGCTGTACGACCTGGTGCGGCACATGCACCTCACTCCGACCCGGCCCGAGATCCGGGACCGGATGTTCCGTCGCTGGGAGAAGAAGCTGCCGCCCCAGTACACCTGCGACTGGCGCAAGGACTGGCGTGTGTACCGCTGGATCGAGATCGTCCGGTCCGCGTACATCGACCTCGACCGCATCGTGACGGGCGCGAGCCTGGACGCCCCCAACGTCAAGCGGGCGGTCGACTCCTACGCCGTGACACTGGCGGTCGCCACGGGTTCCCTCGGCCTGCCGGTCCGCCCGACGGCGAACCCCTATCTCGCCCGGGCCCTGGCCTAGGGAGGCCATGGCCCGGCCGAGCGCGGGGCGGTGCGTACCCTCACCACATGGCTGAGATCGGGCTGCGTGAGCGCAAGAAGCGGCGGATGTACGAGACCGTCTCCGAGATCGCGATCCGGTTGTTCCTGGAGAAGGGGTTCGACGCGGTGTCCGTCGCCGAGGTGGCCGCCGCGGCCGAGATCTCGAAGCCGACGCTCTTCCGGTACTTCCCGGCGAAGGAGGACCTCGTCCTGTATCGGTTCGCCGATCACGAGGGGGAGGCCGCGCGGGTGGTGGAGCGGGGGGAGGCGGCGCCGCTCGTGGCGTTGCGGCGGCACTTTCTCGACGGGCTGGAGCGGTGCGATCCCGTCACCGGGCTCAATGACCATCCGCAGGTGCTCGCCTTTCACGCCCTGCTGTACGGGACGCCCGCGCTGGTGGCCCGGCTGTACGGGTTCCAGGAGCGGTCGGAGGCCGCGCTGGCGGAGGCGCTCGGCGGTGGGCTGGAGGCGCGGCTGGCGGCCGGGCAGATCGTGGCCGTACAGCGGATCCTGGCGCTGGAGAACTGGCGGCGGATCGCGGGCGGGGAGCGGGTGGCGGACGTACGGGGGGACGCGGTGGCGGCGGCGGAGCGGGCGTTCGGGGTGTTGGCGGCCGGGTTGCCGCATCTGGCCCGGACCAAGCTGGATGAGTCTGAGTAAGAAATTTAACTCGGTTACGTTATTCCGGTACGCTCGCTGGAATGACGTCACCCGATCCCTCCCTCCAGGACGCCCTCCGTCACGAACGTGCCCACCACGACCGCTGCCGCGCCGCCCTCACCGCCATGGTCGACGGGGCCGGGGAGCACGTCGTCACCGGCGAGGACGTCTCCGCCTCCGGTGCCGACGCGGAAGTGCTCGGGTACCGGCTGCGCAGCCGGGCCAAGGAGATGCGGGAACTGCCCGAAGGGCCGTTGTTCTTCGGGCGGCTGGACTTCGCGGGCGGTGAGCATGCCGGGCAGCGGTATCACCTCGGCCGGCTGCGGATCAGCGAGGACCCGGCCGCCCCGCCCCTCGTCGTCGACTGGCGCGCTCCCGTGTCCCGGGCCTTCTACCAGGCGAGCGCCGGCGATCCGCAGGGCGTCGCCGTCCGCCGCCGGTTCGGCTGGGCGCCCGGCAGCCGCGGCGAGTCCGCCGACCTGACGGGGCTGGAGGACGAGCATCTCGGCCGGGGGGAGTCGCAGGTCAGCGACATTGTTGCCCGCGAGATCGAGCGGCCTCGGGTCGGTCCCATGCGGGACATCGCCGCGACCATCCAGCCCGAGCAGGACGATCTCGTACGCGGGGACCTGGCCGCCTCGGTGTGTGTGCAGGGCGCCCCGGGCACCGGCAAGACCGCGGTCGGCCTGCACCGGGCGGCCTACCTGCTCTACACCCACCCGCAGCGCGTCCGGCGCGGCGGACTGCTGGTCCTCGGACCCAACCGGACCTTCCTGTCGTACATCGCGGCGGTCCTGCCGGCCCTGGGTGAGACGGGCGTGCGGCAGTCGACGCTCCTGGAGGAGATCGCCCGGCACCCGGTCACCGGCGCCGACGACGAGCGGACGGCCGTCGTCAAGCACGACGTCCGGATGGCTCAGGTGCTGCGGCGGGCGCTGTACGCGCGGGTGTCGGCGGGCGGTACCGAGGCTCTCGCGGTGCCCGACGGGTCGTACCGCTGGCGGGTGTCCGCCGACGAACTCGCGCGGATCCTGCGGGCCGTACGGGAGGAGGAGCCGCCGTACGGGGTCGGGCGGGAGCGGGTGCGCAGCCGGGTCGTGCGGTGTGTACAGACGCGGGCCGAGCGGCGGGCCGGGCCGCAGAACGGTGCCTGGGTGCAGAAGATCTCGAGGTCCAGGGCGGTCGGCGCGTACGTGGACGCCGTATGGCCGCGGGTGCGTCCCGAGGAGGTCCTGGCCGAGCTGCTCACCGAGCGGGAGGTGCTGGAGGCGGCGGCCGACGGGATCCTCGACGCCGACGAGCGGAAGGCGCTGCTGTGGGCGAGGCCGCCGCGGTCGTGGAAGTCGGCGCGCTGGTCGGCCGCCGACCTCGTCCTGCTCGACGAGGTCGCCGGGCTCGTGGAGCATCCGCAGGCGTACGGCCATCTCGTCGTCGACGAGGCGCAGGACCTCTCCCCGATGGAGTGCCGGGCGATCGCCCGCCGGGCCCCCTTCGGCTCGCTCACGGTCCTCGGCGACCTCGCGCAGGGGACCACGCCCTGGGCGGCCCGGTCCTGGGACACGACCCTGCGTCATCTGGGGAAGCCGGACGCGGCGGTCGCAGCGCTGACGACCGGTTTCCGGGTGCCGAAGGCCGTCGTGGCCCTCGCCAACCGGCTGCTGGCGAGGCTGGACGTGGACGTCCCGGCGGGGCGGTCGCTGCGCGGGGACGGGGAGTTGCGGATGCGGCCGGTCGCGGAGGGTGACCTGCTGGGGGCGGTCGTGGACGCCGTACGGGACGCCGTGGCGCACGAAGGGTCCGTCGGGGTCGTCGCGGCTGACGCGGACGTCGAGCGGGTGCGGCGGGCCCTCGACGCGGCCGGGATCACGGCGGCGGACCCGTCGGAACCGGCCGCCCGGGTGAGCGTCGTACCCGCGACCCTCGTCAAGGGCCTCGAGTACGACCATGTCGTCGCCGTCGAGCCCGCCGCGATCGCGGAGGCGGAGGAGCGGGGGCTGCACCGGCTGTACGTGGTGGTCACGCGGGCGGTGTCCCGGCTGGAGGTGGTGCACGGGCGACCGCTGCCGTTCTGAAGCGCTCGCCGGTTACGACCGCACGCACCTCACGCGTCGAGGAGCGGGATCAACTGCTCCTCCTCGTACGTCAGATGGGCCTCGAGTTCCGCGGTGAGGCGTTCGACCTCGGCCCGGGCAGCGGCCGGGTCCGCGTCCGGGGCGGTCACGACCCGGCGCAGGTCCTCGACGAGGGCGGCGATCCGCTCGTGCTCCGCGCGCAGCCGCGCCAGCGCCGGGGCGCGGCGATCCGCTCGTGCTCCGCGCGCAGCCGCGCCAGCGCCGGGGCGGCCTGCGGGTGACGGTCGGCGACGACCGGGAACATGCCGAGGTCCTCGCCGGTGTGGTGATTGTGCAGGCCCTGGCAGAAGGTCAGGCAGTTGACGCGGAGTTGAGCACCGAGAGTCGACGTGCCCGAGCTCATCTCCTTGCGGATCTGGGCGAGTTCACGCCGGAAGGCGTCATGGACGACCTTGATCGCCTCGCCGAAGGAATCGGCGTTGATGTTCGGCGGGCCGCCCTGCACGATCTCGTACAGGGCGACCACGGGGATCACCCGCTCCGTCTTCTCCTGATACGCCGCCCACCCCGGTTCCGCCTCGACGGCCCGCGCGAAGGCCTGCTCCCGCTCCTCGCCCTCCAGTACGACCGCCCTCGCCTCGTACGTGAACACGCCGCTCTCCACGGCCACTTGGGGATGCGCGATGAGGTTGCGATACCAGTGCGGATGCGTGGGCGCACCGCCGGCCGACGCGATGACGAGGATGCGCTCACCGCCGTCGGGGAGGTAGCCGACGGGGGTGGTGTGCGGGGCGCCGGAGCGGGCGCCGGTGGTGGTGAGCAGGATCATGCGGGCGCCTTCGAAGTAGCCGCTCATACGGCCCTTGTTGGCACGGAACTCGTCGATGACCTGCTGATTGAACTCGTTGGGCATTCTTTTCGGTACCTTCTCTGTCGCTGGTTTCCGTCCTGGGAATTCCTGGGGAAATGCGCAGAGAAGAAGGCGGGCCCCTGGCCCACCCCGACCTCACTCAGAGGCCGGGCACCCAACTCGCTCACGGCACGAGGCCGACCCGGCAGTCATGGGAGCACGCTAACGGCGGGCCCACGGCCGACGCCACCGGGTTTCAGGACCTCGCGGCAGTTCGCCCCAGCAGCTCCGTGACCCGCATGAACCCGTCCTCGCCGTGGCCGAGGGCGACCACGCGGCGGGCGAGGTCCTCGGTCGCGCGCATCACGCTCGCGTCGATGCCGTGGGACTCGGAAGCGTGGACGATGTGCGTCATCGTCGACACCGCCGAGGTGATCGGGTTGAGTTCGCCGGAGAAGGTGCCGCTGTCGACGTCCCGCGCGAACTCCTCGAAGAGTGGCGGGAGGATCGCGCCGATGCCCTGGGCGAAGGGGGCGAGTTCCAGGGCGGTGATGCCCTCCGCCCGTGCCACCGCCAGGGCGTGCGCGTAACCCGCCATCGCCGACCAGAAGATGTCGAGCAGGGCGATGTCGTAGGAGGCGGCCCGGCCGATCTCCTCACCGAGGTGGGTGTGGGTGCCGCCCAGCGCGTCCAGTACGGGGCGGTGCTCCTGGTAGAGCTCGGCGGGGCCGCTGTGCAGGAACACCGCGTCGGGCGTTCCGATGGTGGTGGTCGGCGTCATGATCGCGCCGTCCAGGTAGCGGATGCCGTGGGCGGCCGCCCAGTCCGCGGTGTGCCGGGCACGCTCGGGGGTGTCGGCGGTCAGGTTCACGACCGTACGGCCCTTGAGGGCGTCGGTGACGGCGGCGTCCCGCAGGACGGCGTCGGCCGCGTCGTAGTTCACCACGCAGACGACGGTCAGCGGGCTCGCGGCGACCGCCTCGGCGGCGGAGCCGGCGCCGGCAGCTCCGCGGGCGAGCAGCTCCCGGTCCCTGCCGGGTGTGCGGTTCCATACGGTGGTCCGCAGACCGGCGTTCAGGAGGGCGCCGGCGAGGGCACGGCCCATCGGGCCCAGGCCGAGGACGGTGACGGCGGACTGGTCGGAACCGGTGGACGTGGGCATGCTTCAACTCCTGTGAAAGTGACGGGAATTCGCCGAACTGGCGTCGGCAACGGATGACAAGACGAATGAGGGGCGAAGATGACACGCGGACGTGCTCAGGACCTGAACGTCTGTGGAGTGACCGCCGCGATCAGCGTGATCGACGGCAAGTGGAAGACCGCACTGCTGTGGCTGCTGGAGTCCGGCCCGCACCGCCCGGCCGAGCTGCGCCGCCGGCTGCCCGGGCTCAGCGAGAAGGTGCTGACTCAGGCGCTGCGCGAGATGGAGACGGACGCACTGGTGCACCGGGAGGTGCACGACGTGCTCCCACTGAAGACCGTGTACTCCCTGACCGACTTCGGCCGCGAACTCTCCGAGGCTCTGGCCCCCCTCTCCGACTGGGGCCACCGCCGCCTGGAGAAGCTGGCGGCCCCTTGATGCGGACACCAGCCTCCGGTGTCTGGCGGGTGCTGCCAAGTACGCACAAAAAAGTGGGTACGGCGGCCATGGCGGTGTCAGTTGCCGGTGCCGCCGATCGCCGGGTATCCGATCCGGGCGATGTCGAGGACCAGGGAGCCCAGGGAGATCTCAGATCTCGGGGTTCAGAGCCGTCACCCCCTCGTCGGTGAGCGGTCCCGGGGGCTCAGTGGACGGAGAACCCGCCGTCGACGAAGATCGCCTGCCCGGTGACGTAGGCGGAGGCACGGCCGGCCAGGAACACCGCCGCTCCGGCGAAGTCCTCGGCCAGGCCGTTGCGCCCGACCATCGTGCGCGCGGCCAGCGCCGCCACCTTCTGCGGGTCGGACTGCAACCGGGCATTGAGCGGGGTCAGGACGAAGCCGGGAACCAGGGTGTTGCAGGTGACGCCGTGCGGTGACCACGCCTCGGCCTGAGAGCGGGCCAGCGACTCCAGGGCCCCCTTGGAGACGCCGTAGGCGCCGCTGTCGACGAACGCCCGGTGCGCCTGCTGGGAGCTGATGTGGATGATCCGCCCGAAGCCCCGCTCGGCCATGCCGGGCCCGAACCGCCGGCCCAACAGGTAGGGCGCCTCCAGGTTCACCGCCATCGTGGCGTCCCACACGTCCTCGTCCAGCTCACTCATCGGCGGCCGCAGGTTGATGCCGGCGCAGTTGACGAGAATGTCGGGCTCTGCGAACACCCTGGCTGCCCGCTCCGCCGCCGCGTGCACCCCGTCGCGGGTGCTGAGGTCGGCGCTCACCCAGGCCGCCCGGCAGCCGTCCGCCGTCAACTCGTCGACCGTGGCGGCCAGTTCCGGCTCCTTGCGCGCCACGATCACCACGCTCGCCCCCGCTCGCGCGAGAGCCCCGGCGATGGCCCGGCCGATGCCCGAGCTGCCGCCCGTCACCAAGGCCACCCGGCCGTCCAGCGAGAAGAGTTCGGAGAGGTAGGTCTGCGAGGTCATGCCCGCACCCTAAACGGCGCGTTCACGACGACGGCGCTCCGGGGAGTGCCACGGGGGGTGCCCCCTCGGAGCGCTCTGTCAGTGCGGTCGGCGTAGTCCCGCGACGAGGAGTTCGACCAGCCGGCGTGCGTCGTAGTGGGGATCGCTGTCCGCGCCGATGCAGAGGTTGCCGACCCCGCGCATGAGCTCGTAGGCGGGCAGGTCGGAGCGGATCTCGCCGGCGGCGGCCGCCGCTTCGAGCAGCTCGGCGCACACGGGCACGAGGCGGTCGAGGAAGTAGGCGTGCAGCGTGTCGTAGCCGGCGTCGTCGGACCGCAGTACGGCGGCGAGTCCGTGCTTGGTGACCAGGAAGTCGACGAAGAGGTTGATCCATTGCCCCAGTGCGGCGTGGGGAGTCGGGCTGCTCGCCAGCAGGGCCGGCCCGGCCTCGGCGCAGGCGTCCACCTGGTGCCGGTAGACGGCGATGATGAGATCCGCCCGCGTCGGGAAGTGGCGGTAGATCGTGCCCAGCCCGACGCCGGCCTTGGCCGCGATGTCGCGTACCGGCGCTTCCACGCCCGACGTGACGAAGACCGCGGCGGCCGCGTCGAGCAGAGTCTCCTTGTTCCGTCGGGCGTCCGCCCGCTTGGACTGGGCCGCGCGCCCCGCGCCCTCGTCGCTGTCGCTCACCGCGCCACTCCCTCCACTACCAGGCTTGCCAAAGCGGAACAGTGTTCCGTATCGTTTCCGGAACGAGGTTCCGTTTGCTCATGATGTCAGAGCGAAGCACCCGCAACCAAGCCATGCGCCGGCACCTGCGTCGACACCCCACCCTCACGGTTGCCACCACCACGCGCTACTACCGCCACCGCCACGCATCTGCGCCACGCTTGAACCCGCAATGGAGGAACACGGTCATGCAGTACCGCACTTTGGGCCGCACCGGCGTGCAGGTCAGCTCCCTCGCGCTCGGCGCGATGAACTTCGGCGCGATCGGACGCACCACCCAGGACGAGGCCACCGCCATCGTCGACGCCGCTCTCGAGGGCGGGATCAACCTCATCGACACCGCCGACATGTACGGCAACGGCGAGTCGGAAGAGATGGTCGGCAAAGCCATCGCCGGCCGCCGCGACGACATCGTGCTCGCCACGAAGGCGGGCATGCCCATGGGCGACGAGCGCAACCACCAGGGCAGTTCGCGCCGCTGGCTGGTCACCGAGCTGGACAACAGTTTGCGTCGTCTCGGCGTCGACCACGTCGACCTCTACCAGATCCACCGCTGGGACCCGCGCACCGGCGACGAGGAGACCCTGTCGGCCCTGACCGACCTGCAACGCGCGGGAAAGATCCGCTACTTCGGCTCCTCGACCTTCCCCGCGTACCGCATCGTGCAGGCCCAGTGGGCCGCCCGCGAGCATCACCTGAGCCGTTACGTCACCGAACAGCCCAGCTACTCGATCCTGCAGCGCGGGATCGAGACCCACGTACTGCCCGTGACCGAGGAATACGGGCTCGGCGTGCTGGCGTGGAGCCCGCTGGCCTCGGGCTGGCTGTCGGGCGCGATCCGCGAGGGCCGGTCCATCACCACAAACCGCTCGACGTTCATGCCGCAACGCTTCGACACCGCCATCCCCGCCAACCGGGCCAGGCTCGACGCCGTCGAGCAGCTGGCCAAGGTCGCCGACGAGGCCGGCCTGACGGTGATCCAGCTCGCGCTCGGCTTCGTGACCGCGCATCCGGCCGTGACCAGCGCGCTCATCGGCCCCCGCACCCTGGACCACCTGCGCTCGCAGCTCGCCGCCGCCGACACCGTGCTCTCCGCCGACGTGCTCGACGCGGTCGACGCCGTCGTCGCCCCCGGCACCGACCTGGCCGCGCACGAGAAGTTCGACACCCCGCCCGCGCTGCTCGACCCGTCACTGCGGCGCCGCTGACCGACGCCGTCGAGGCAACCCGGCAACCCCGGTTCCAGGGCGCTGAAACCATCGTGAAACCGCGCTGAATGCGCCCTGCCGCAACCTCCTCGGCATGACGACAACGACTTCGCACTCTCCCGCCATCGCGGCCAAGGGGCTGCGCAAGGCCTACGGGGACAAGACGGTCCTGGACGGCATCGACCTGGCGGTGCCGGCCGGCACGGTCTTCTCCCTGCTCGGCCCGAACGGCGCCGGCAAGACCACCGCAGTCAAGATCCTCTCCACCCTCATCACCGCCGACGCCGGCGAGCTGCACGTCGGCGGCCACGACCTGGCCGCCGACCCGCAGGCCGTACGCGCCGCGATCGGCGTCACCGGGCAGTTCTCCGCCGTCGACGGCCTGATCACGGGCGAGGAGAACATGCTCCTCATGGCAGACCTGCACCACCTCTCCCGCGGCGAGGGCCGCCGGACCGCCGCCGAACTCCTTGAGCGCTTCGACCTGGTGGAGGCCGCGAAGAAGCCCGTCTCCACCTACTCCGGCGGCATGAAGCGCCGCCTCGACATAGCCATGACGCTGGTCGGCGATCCGCGGATCATCTTCCTCGACGAGCCGACCACCGGCCTCGACCCGCGCAGCCGTCACACCATGTGGGGGATCATCCGCGCGCTGGTCTCCGGCGGTGTCACCGTCTTCCTCACCACCCAGTACCTGGAGGAGGCAGACGAACTCGCCGACCGCATCGCGGTGCTGAACGACGGCAGGATCGCCGCCGAGGGCAGCGCCGACCAGCTGAAGCGGCTCATCCCGGGCGGGCACGTCCGGCTCCGCTTCACCGACCCGGCCACGTACCAGGCCGCCGCCGTCGCCCTGCGCGAGGCCACCAGGGACGACGAGGCGCTGTCGCTGCGGATCCCCAGCGACGGCAGCCAGCGCGAACTGCGCTCCATCCTCGACTGGCTGGACTCGGCCGGCATCGAGGCGGACGAGCTGACCGTGCACACCCCCGACCTCGACGACGTGTTCTTCGCCCTGACCGGCGGCACCGACGTTCCCCACCAGCCCAAGGAGTCCGTCCGATGAGCGCCCCCCTGGCTCCCGCCCGCCCGACCCGGATCTCCCTCGCCGTCCGCGACTCGAACACGATGCTGCGCCGCAACCTGCTGCACGTACGGCGCTACCCGTCCATGACCCTGAACCTGCTGCTCACGCCGATCATGCTGCTGCTGCTCTTCGTCTACGTCTTCGGAGGCGTGATGAGCGCGGGCATCGGTGGCGGCGGCGCGGACCGCTCCGACTACATCGCCTATCTCGTCCCGGGCCTGTTGATCATGACCATCGGCAGCACCGTGATCGGGGCCGCGGTCTCCGTCTCCATGGACATGACCGAGGGCCTCATCGCCCGCTTCCGTACGATGGCGGTCTACCGCGGGTCCGTGCTCGTCGGGCACGTGGTCGGCAGCGTGCTGCAAGTGCTCGCCAGCCTGGTCCTGGTCGGTGCCGTCGCTGTGGCGATCGGCTTCCGGTCCACGGACGCGACGGCCGTGGAGTGGCTGGCGGCGTTCGGACTGCTCACGCTGTTCACCCTGGCGCTCACCTGGATCGCGGTCGGGATGGGCATGGCCAGCCCGAACCCCGAGGCGGCCAGCAACATGGCGACGCCGCTGATCCTCCTCCCGCTCATCTCGAGCGCCTTCGTCCCCATCGACGCCATCCCGGGCTGGTTCCAGCCGATCGCCGAGTACCAGCCGTTCACGCCGGCCATCGAGACCCTGCGCGGCCTGCTCCTCGGCACCGAGATCGGCAACAACTGGTGGATCGCGCTCCTCTGGTGCGTCGGCCTGACCGCGCTCGGCTACCGCTGGTCGACGGCGCTGTTCAACCGCGACCCGAAGTAACCGCCATGACAGCGCGGGCTGCCTCCCGCAACTCGTCCCGCCCCAGGGCGGCGTACTCCGACACCGCGTCGGCGTACGCCGCCCTGGCTGCGTTCCCGGCGGCCTCGACCGCCTTCCGGGCGCGGTCCGCCGACATCGTCGGCTGGTACGAGCGCAGTACCCGCAGCCGTTCGGCCAGCGCGATCATCCGTGCGGCGGCGGTGTCGCCGCAGGCGAGCCCCGCCATGCCAAGGGCGTGCAGCACCGTCCCGAACAGGGTCAGTTCCATGGGCCGCGGCGGACCGGAGAGCAGGGTTCGCAGCCCCTGCCGCAGCCGGTCGACCGGCTGCGCTACCCGCTCGAGCCGGCCGGCATGCGCGTGCGCCGTCACCGCCGCCGACTGGATCTCCAGCGCCCACCGGTCGAGGAAGGGATCACCGCGGTACATCGAGCCGGCCTCGGCCACCCCCTCCGCAGCGCTGCGCCACAGGCCGAGCCCGACCTCCGTCAGTCCGCGGGCGAGCGCGATCTCGGCGCGGGCGCCGAGGTCGGCGGTGTCGGAGTCGTCCTTCTGCGGGATGCTGACGTCCTCCGCCTGCCGCAGCCAGTACTCGGCCTCGTCGGGGTCGCCGCGCTGCAGGCAGGCGAGGACCAGGCCCCCGCGGACGCCGATGGAGTCGTGCTCGTCGCCGAGCCGCGGCAGCGCCTCGAGCGCCGCCTTGAGGTGCCCGTACGCGGCCTCGCCCTGCTCCGTCTGCAGGCACAGCTCGCTCAGCCGGGCGTGGCCCATGACCTTCAGGAACGGGTTGTCGACCGGCGCCAGTGCGGCGATGGTCCGGCGAGCCGAGGCGAGCGCCCGGTCGATGTCGTGCTCCGACTCCCAGACGTAGGTGGCGACGCACTCGGCGACGCCGGCGAGCAGCGGCTGCTCGCTGTCGCAGAGCCCCCGCAGCACGTCGTAGTCGGGAGGCAGCATCTCGGGGATCGCGCTCAGCACTGCCGCGATGGCGCGCAGCAGCGTGTCCGGCGGGGCCGGGGGCAGCCGCCGCAGGGTGACGAGCTGGCGTACGGCGACCGGGCCGTAGCCCATGAACAGGCTCGCCGTGCACAACACCGCGGCGGCGCGGGCCACTTCGACGTATTCGGGCTCGGGGTGGTAGTGCGACAGCGGCGGGCCGGTGTCCGCGGCGAGGGCGGCGAGGCGGGGATAGCTGGAGCCGGTGGACCACAGGGCGGTGAGGACGGCGGTGAGGGCGGCGGTGGTGGGGCCGTCCGTACGGGCCAGGGCGTGTCGCAGGGCCTGCACGAGGTTGTCCTGCTCGGCCCTGATCCGCTCCCCGGCGGCCAGCGGTTCCGAGGCGAAGTACCAGTCGTGGTACGCGACCCCGAAGTCCCGCGCCCAGGTGAGGAACCGGCCGACGGCCTCCTCGTCCTCACCCGCCTCCGCACGCCGGGCCGCGCTGAACTCCCGTACGGTCTCCAGCATCCGGAACCGCACGCCGGCCGGGGTGTCGGCGACGGTGAGCAGCGACTGGTCGGCCAACTGCTCCAGCAGGAACAGCGCGTCCTCGCCCAGCACCTGCTCCGCCGCCTCGCCGGAGAAGCCGCCGGGGAAGACGGACAGCAGGCGCAGCGCCGCCCTGGCCTCCTCGTCGAGCAGGTTCCAGCTCCAGTCCACGACGGCGTGCAGCGTGCGGTGCCGCTCCGGTGCGTCCCGCGCCCCGCCGCGCAGCAGCGCGAACCGGTCGCCGAGGCGGCGGGCGATCTCCTGCACGGACAGCACCCGCACCCGTGCCGCGGCCAACTCCACGGCGAGCGGCAGCCCGTCGAGGTGGCGGCACAGCTCGGCCACCGAGTCCGGCGGCAGCTCCACGCCGGGCCGGGCGGCCCGGGCCCGCTGCGTGAACAGCTCGACCGAGGTGTCGAGGCCGAGCTCCGGCAGCGCGTACACCGCCTCCGAGGTGAGGCCGAGGGGGGCCCGGCTGGTGGCGAGCACCCGCAGGTCCTTCGAGGACGACACCAGAGCCCGTACGAGGCCGGCGGCGCCCCGGATGACCTGCTCGCAGTTGTCAAGGACCAGCAGAGCGGGCCCGGAGCCGAGCACGCCGAGGATGCCGGGCACCGGGTCGGCCGGGGCGTGGCCGCTCAGCGCGCCGGGCCGCCCCTCGCCCGCGCCGAGCGCGGTGGCCACCTCCGCGGCCACGTCGGCGTCCGCGCTGACGCCGGCGAGCGGCACGAAGTACACCACGCGCTGCTCGGCCCGGCGGCTGACGGCGTGCGCGAGCCGGGTCTTGCCCAGGCCGCCGGGGCCGACGACGGTGACGGCACGCGAGGCGCGCAGCAGCCGCTGCACTGCCGCGATGTCCTCGTCCCGGCCGAGCAGCGGGTTCGGCTCGTGCGGCACGCCGTGCCTGGCCACGGGTGCCTCGCCGCGCAGCAGCTCCCGCTGTACGGCCTTGAGCCCGGCGCCCGGATCCGTGCCGAGCGTCTCGCGCAGCTCACGGCGGTAGGCCTCGTACCGCGTCAGCGCGGCGGACGGGCCCGCCGTCGCCGCCTCGCCGCGCAGCAGCTCGGCGAGCACCTCCTCGTCGCGCGGATGCTCCGCTGCGGCCACGGCCAGCGGCCCGGCCGCCTCCGCGTGCCGCCCCAGCCGGGCGAGTGCGAGCGCCCGCGCGCGGATGAGCGTGCCGTGGACGGGGGCGCGCTCGGCACGTAACGCGGCCACGGGGTCCTCGCTGTCGCCGGACCCGTCAGGGGTGCCCTCCCACAGTGCGAGCCCGGCCTCGGCCGCGGCCAGCGATCCCGCGTGGTCCCCGGCCCTGGCCCGGTCCGCGCTCGCGGCGGCGTGCAGCAGCAGGGCGGAGCTGTCGACCTGGTCCTCGGCGAGGGCGAGCCGGTATCCGGTCGGTGTGCTGGCGATGACATCGGCGCCCAGCTGCGCCCGCGCCCTCGACACGAGGACCTGCAGCGCCTTTCCCGGCCGCTCCGGCAACTCGTCCGGCCACAGCCCTTCGACGAGCCGCTCGGTGCTGCAGCCCGTGCGCAAGTCGCCCGCGAGCAGCGCCAGGAGACCGCGGAGCCGGGGCGCGGTGACCTCCTGTCCGCGACAGGCGACACGCGGCAGCAGGGTCAGGTCGGTGGTCACCCGTGCAGATTAGCCAAGGCGCCCTCGCCTGCAGGCGTTTGCCGGTGTCCGTTGCCAGGAGATCTGAATCGGTGAGGTATCTCTGCGCTGCGCTTTGTCAGTTCTGCTGGGACGGCTCGGAGGATGGGTGGCCCACCGGATCTGAACGGTGCCGAGCTTGCTCGTGCGCGAGCTGGGGCTGTCCCACGCGTTCTGTCTGATGGCATGGCTGTGGCCTGGTGTCTTTCGGCCGTGTCTCTTGACTGCTGAGGCGAGGGGCTTTCGGCAAGAGCTGAGCGTCACGCCGGCGGCCGGGTCAGTTTGGCGGCCACGGCGTCGAGGACCCAGTCCAGGCCGGTTGCGAAGGATGTCTCGGCGTCCACGTCCGTGCCGTCGTACACGGCCTTGGCCAGCGCCGGGAAGCGGCCGGTGGCCAGCATTCTCGTCACATGCGGGCCGTGGGCGCGCTGCCAGTCGTGCTTGGACAGGCCAGTGGCGCGCTCGGCCCGCAGGTTCGCGATCTCGCGCCTGATCGCGCCAATGAAGTAGGCGCTGACAGTCTCCACGGCGCGCATGACGGTGTCGACATCGGTGAGGCCGTCGAAGGCGGCCAGCGTGGCCTCGGTCACGGCGAGGCCGTTCGGACCCAGGGTCGGGCGACCGCCGAGCAGGTCGGCCAGCCATTCGTGGCGGAGGGCGGCCTGCCTGGTGCGCTGGGCGAGGCCGTCCAGGGCCTCCCGCCAGTCACCGGGCTGCTCCTCGGGGAGGGTCTCGGCCTGGACCTCGTCCACCATGAGGTCGAACAGCTCCTCCTTGGTGGAGATGTATCTGTACAGCCGCATCGGACCGGCGTCCAGGCGGGCCGCGACCTTGCGCACCGACACCGCCTCCAGCCCGCCCTCGTCGGCCAGTGCGATGGCGGCGGCGACAATCCGCTCCCGGTCGAGCGGCACGGGGCGAGTCGGCGGCTCCGGCCGGTCCCAGACAGTCATGCTCTCACCGTACCGTTGCGATGCACCGTATATGAGCAATACAGTGTATCGACATGAGACATCGCATCGCAGTAGTCGGGAGCGGTCCTGCCGGCCTTGCCTTCGCCCGCGTCCTGCACCGCCATGACCACCCCGTCACCGTCCTCGAACGCGATCCCGCCCTCGACGCCCGCCCCCCGGGCGGCACGCTGGACCTGCACGAAGGGCTGGGCCAGCTCGCGCTGGACAAGGCGGGGCTGCTGGCGGAGTTCCAGGCGCTGTCTCGCCCCGAGGGACAGGCCATGCGCATCCTGGAAACGGACGGGACCGTCCTGCGCGACTGGCGACCCCGCCCGGACGACCGGGCCAATCCCGAGATCGACCGCGGGCAACTCCGTGACCTGCTGATCGGCCCTCTCGACATCCAGTGGGGTCGGGGCGTGACGCAGGTGGTGCCGGGGACCCGGGACGGCGCACTCGTCCATTTCGCGGACGGGCGGCAGGAGACGTTCGACCTCGTGGTCGGCGCGGACGGCGCCTGGTCCCGGACCCGCCCGGCAGTCTCGCCGGTGACGCCGCAGTACACCGGCGTCACCTCGGTCGAGACCTCCCTGGACGACGTCGACACCCGCCACCCCGACCTCGCCCGGTTGATCGGCGACGGCTCCGTGGCGGTGTACGGCGTGAACCGAAAGCTCGTCGCCCAGCGCAACAGCGGCGGCCACGTCAAGGTGTACGCCCAGTTCCGCGCGCCGCTGGACTGGCACACGAACCTGGACCCGGCCGACGTCGAGGCCGTGCGATCGAGCCTGCTGGCTCTGTTCGACGGCTGGGCCGCTCCCGTCCTGGATCTCCTCCGCCACGGCACCGCTTTCGTCCACCGCCCCCTCTACGTCCTGCCCGTGTCCCACACCTGGACTCACGTCTTCGGGGTGACGCTCCTGGGCGACGCCGCCCATCTGATGCCCCCCTTGGGGGCGGGCGCGAACCTCGCGATGCTGGATGGCGCCGAACTCGCCGAGTCCATCGCCACCGGCCCCGGAGACCTGGACGACGCCGTCCGCGCCTCCGAGGAACGGATGTGGGCACGGGCCGGCAGGTGGGCGAAGATCACGACGGCCGGTCTGGAACGCCTGGTGAGCCCGGACCCCGCCGAAGCCCTCGCCCTCTTCGACCAGGTCCAGCCATCCTGACTGCCAAGCGCGAGAGCACCAGCGCCAACCCACCAGATCCGGTCCGATCCTCCTCGCGGGCCGGTGGGGCAGCTCGCTGCGCAGGTCGTCCGGGACCCGTTCACTTCACACTGCAGACCCGGCGGGAAACCGCAGACAGACAGGGAACGGACACGTTTGGCCGGACAGGCGGACACCCTCACGAGCGTGGCGTGACACACTTTTGCAAGCGGGTGCTTGCAATAGTTAGCGGGCGTGGGGCAAGGTGGAGGCATGGCATCGCTCAACGTCGGCAATCTTGGTGAGTACCTGCGCGAACAGCGGCGCACCGCGCAGCTGTCGCTCAGGCAGCTCGCCGATGCCGCCGGGGTGTCCAATCCGTATCTGAGCCAGATCGAGCGCGGGCTGCGCAAGCCGAGCGCGGAGGTGCTGCAGCAGGTCGCCAAGGCGCTGCGGATCTCCGCCGAGACGCTGTACGTGCGGGCCGGGATCCTCGACGCCGAGCGGGACCGGGACGAGGTGGAGACCATCGCGGTCATACTCGCCGATCCCACGCTGAACGAGCGGCAGAAGCAGGTGCTGCTCCAGATCTACGAGTCCTTCCGCAAGGAGAACGGCTTCGGGATCGAGACAGCGGACGAAGGGGAGGCGGAGGCGACGGACGACATGGCCGAGGCCGACACCGGTGCTCGCAATGACGATGCCATGGACGCCCAGGATGGCGAGATCGCCGTACGAGAGACCCGCACGGCAGGTGGGCGCAAGTCCGCCGCACGCCGTACCCGCACGACCGGCGGCACTGACGCCGACCCGCAGCAGACGGCCAGTTGAGCCGGACCAGGGCACCGGCCGCCCGACTGCGGACCACAAAACCCTCAGCCGAACGTGAATCCGGGAGGACCATCACCATGGCCATCACCGACGACCTGCGCAAGACCCTCAGCGACCCGACTCCGCTCTACTTCGCCGCCGGCACCGCCGACCTGGCCCTCCAGCAGGCCAAGAAGGTGCCTGGCCTGGTGGAGCAGCTGCGCGCCGAGGCGCCGGCGCGGATCGACGCCGTTCGCAACACCGACCCGAAGACCGTCCAGGAGAAGGCCCAGGCGCGCGCCAAGGAGGCCGCCGACAAGGCCAAGGAGGCTCAGGAGAGCCTCCAGGCCAAGGTCGGCGAGTTCCTCGGCACCCTCGACGGTGACATCAAGAAGCTCGGCAGCACCATCGACGCGGACCTGAAGAAGTTCGGCGAGAGCGCCCAGGACTTCGCCCTGCGCAGCGTGGGCGTCGCCGCCGAGTACGCCGTCAAGGCCCGTGAGACCTACGAGAAGGTCGCCGAGCGCGGCGAGCAGACCGTGAAGACCTGGCGCGGCGAGGCCGCCGAGGAGATCGAGGAACTGGCCGTCGCCGTCGAGCCGAAGGCCGAGCCGGTGGCGCAGCCGGTCGAGGTCAAGGAGCAGCCGAAGCCCGCCGAGGCCAAGACCGAGCCCGCGCCGGCGAAGAAGCCCGCGGCCAAGAAGGCCCCGGCCGCCCGCAAGACCACCGCCAAGAAGACCACGCCGCCCGCGAAGTGAACGGCGGCGGCGCGTATGCGTAGGTGAACGGGCCGGGCACTCTCGGAGTGCCCGGCCCGTTCACCGGGTAGCGGACTTGCGGGAACGGGTACGGTGACCGCGTAGGGACGAGCCGAGTCTGGTGGTGGACGCAGTGCTGATGCAGGGGTTCGCGGGCTTCATGTGGCTGTTGAGCATGGCCCTGATCGTGTTCAGCGGCTTCGCGCTGATCGACGCCGCCACCCGCCGGGAGGACGGCTATCGAGCGGCGGACAAGAAGACCAAGCCGTTCTGGCTGATCATCCTGGGCATCGCCTTCGTGGTGAACCTGCTGTTCCCGATCCTGTCGTTCCTGCCGATCATCGGCCTCGTCGCGACCATCGTGTACATGGTCGACGTACGACCCGCGCTCCGCGGCCTCCCTGGCGGCGGCCGCAGCCGACGGGGCGGCTCCAGCAGCGACGGCCCCTACGGTCCGTACAACGGCGGACGCTGACCGATCCGGCGGGCCGACCGGACCGACGACTTGCGCTGACCCAGGGCCGAGGCCCGGTGGTCAGCCGACCCGGTCCAGCAGAACGACCGCCACGTCGTCCGTCAGCTCGCCCCCGTTGAGGTCGCGGACCTCGTTGACCGCCGCCCGCAGCAGCTGCTCGCCGCGCAGGCCTTCGGACAGCTGGCGGCGGACCATCCTCACCATGCCGTCCTGGCCGAGCCGCTCGCCGCTGTCGCCGACGCGGCCCTCGATCAGGCCGTCGGTGTAGAGCATCAGGCTCCACTCGGCACCCAGCTCCACCTGCGTCCGCGGCCAGCGGGCACCCGGCAGCAGACCCAGCGCGGGGCCGTTGTTGTCGTACGGCAGCAGCTGGGCCGGCCGGCCCGGGCCGGCGACCAGCGGCGACGGGTGGCCGGCGAGGCACAGGCCCGCGCGGCGGCCGTCAGGCGCTATGTCGACCGTGCACAGGGTCGCGAAGATCTCCTCGTCGGAGCGCTCGTGCTCCAGTACCTGCTGGAGCGTGCCGAGCAGCTCGTCGCCGCACAGGCCCGCCAGCGTCAGCGCGCGCCAGGCGATACGCAGCTCCACGCCGAGCGCCGCCTCGTCCGGGCCGTGGCCGCAGACGTCGCCGATCATGGCGTGGACGGTGCCGTCCGGGGTGCGGACGGTGTCGTAGAAGTCGCCGCCGAGCAGCGCGCGCGAGCGGCCGGGGCGGTAGCGGGCGGCGAAGCGGAGCGAGGAGCCGTCCAGGAGGGGCGTGGGCAGCAGCCCGCGTTCCAGACGGCGGTTCTCCTGCGCGCGCACCCTGCCCTCGGCGAGCCGCCGTTCGGCCGTGTCGGAACGCTTTCTCTCCACGGCGTACCGGATCGCCCGGCTCAGCAGCCGGCTGTCCAGCTCGTCGCGGAAGAGGTAGTCCTGGGCGCCCACGCGCACCGCCTGGGCGCCGCGCTCGGTCTCGCCGGACGCGGTGAGGGCGAGGACGGCGTGCCGGGGGGCGAGCTCGAGCACGTGCTTGAGCACGGCGAGCTCGTCGTCGTCATCGGGGCGGCCGGTGACGGGCAGCGCGAGGTCGAGCAGGATGCAGTGGACGTCATCGGTCAGCAGTCGCCCGGCCTCGGTGAGGTTGCGGGCCGTGCGGACGCGGATGGGCTTGCCGGCGGCGTCCAGCAGCTCGGGCACGACGGCGGAGCCGCCGGGGTCGTCCTCGATCACCAGGAGGGTGAGGGGGGTCTCCGGGGAGCCGGCCTTGGCCGCGGCGCCGGTCGTGGCGGTCACGGCGGCTCTTGCGGCGCTGTTCGTCCGGGTGGCGGTGGTGCGGCCGGGGCCACCGGCCGTGGCGTTCCCGGCCGTCGTGTTCCCGGTCGGGTCCGCCTGGCGCGGGGGCTCTTCCTTGGAGGGGCCGCCGCCTGGGGACGCGGCCTGCGCCTGACCACTCTCCACGGCCGGGATCGCTCTCTGCCGCGGTACGGGTACGGGCATCGTTTTGGGTTCCTTCCCTCCCCCTGAGGGCACGACAGGGCGAGGGACCTCGACCTACCGACGGGGACCATAGCGGTTGTCGGCACCGCAACGGAATGGTGTGAGGCACGCCGCGTGTACGCTCGCCGCTGTCATATGCCGCGATATGTGCCGCAGTTGGACAGGCCGGTCGTGAGCCGGGGATGACGAACGTCACGTCCGCGGGCCGTTTGGCGGGCCGTTGGGCGTGGGCCAGGTCACGTGGCGTACGTCACCGGTGCCGGGATGCCGACCCGCAGCGACTTACATGCGTCCGGTCGGGCCGACTTTCCCATGCGTGCGGTCGCGCCGACTCTCACGCGCCCGGCCGTGCGCAG
This sequence comes from Streptomyces sp. NPDC006602, assembly GCF_042870385.1. NCBI lineage: Bacteria > Bacillati > Actinomycetota > Actinomycetes > Kitasatosporales > Streptomycetaceae > Streptomyces > Streptomyces sp. NPDC006602. Next base: position 27,634 of record NZ_JBIAHG010000029.1, read on the forward strand.
CCTCACGCGTCCGGTCGCGCAGACCTTCACGCGCCCGGCCGTGCGCAGCCTCACGCGCCCGGCCGCACCACCCCGAGTATCGGCATCGACCCCGCACCCGCCAGCGTCACCGTCCGTCCCGGCCGTGGGGCATGGATGATCGCGCCGTCGCCCACGTACATCGCGACATGGCTGGCGTCGTCGAAGTAGATGATCAGGTCGCCGGGCCGCATGTCCGCGACGTCGACCCGCGTGAGCTGCTGCCACTGCTGCTGCGAGGTGCGCGGGATGGCGCTGCCGGCGCTCGCCCAGGCCTGTGAGGTCAGGCCGGAGCAGTCGTACGTCTTCGGTCCCTCGGCGCCCCATTCGTACGGTTTGCCGATCTGGGCGGTCGCGTACTCCACTGCCTTCTTGCCCTGCGCGGTCGCGCCGCCCTTGATCCCGTCGAGGACGCCGGAGTCGAGCCAGGAGGTCTGCGCCTTGAGCGCGGCCTGCTTCTCCAGCTCGGCGAGGCGCTTCTTCTCGTCCGCCTCAAGCCGGGACTCGAGCTTCTCGGCCGCCGCGATCCGCTGCTCGATCTTCTTCTGCGCCGCGGCCTTGGCCTTGCGGCCCGACTCCAGCTTCTTCCACTGGGCGGAGGCGTCCTTGGCGTACTGCTCCAAGTCCTGCTGGGTGCGGGACGTTTCCGCGATCAAGCCCTTGGTGGCGCGCTGTCCCTGGAGCACCCGCCCGGCGCCGTCGAGGAACTCCTGCGGGTTGTCGCTGAGCATCAGGTGGGCTTCGTCCGGCAGCCCGCCGCTTCGGTACTGGGACCGGGCCGCGGCGCCGGCGCGCTCCTTCAGCTCGTCCAGCCGCTCCTCGCCCTGGACGATCTTCTTCGCGAGCTCGACGAGCTGCGCGGACTGCTGCTCGGCCTTCTCCTCGGCCGCGTTGTACGCGTCCGTGGCGGCGGCCGCCTCGCGGTAGAGCTTGTCGAGTTGCGCGCGTACGGCCTCAAGGTCCTTGTTGGTCAGGGCGGTCGTGGACGCGCTCGCACTCGGCGTCGGTGTCGGGTTCGCGAACGCCGTGCCCGGTGCCGCCAGCACGGTGACCGCACTGACCACGGTCACGGCCGACGCGATCAGGCCCCGCTTGCCCGTACCCATACCTCTGCCCCCAACCTGATTGACCGTCAGTAACTTACGGACGTCTGGGGGATCGTGCCATGGAGCCGCGCGAAACGACAGAGGTCGCCGCACACGACGACAGAGTCAGTGCTTGCCCCCATTCCATCCCCGGCATGACGATCTCCCCGCCTGTGTGACGAACGACTCACGGAGATCGTTCCCCGCAGGCCAGGACGGCCGAGCGCTCAGGCCCGCGGCGCCAACGCCCCCCACGCCACCGTCACTTCTCCTTGCCGCCACCGCCCCGGCGCATCCGTCACCGGCCAGTCGGCCGCGAGGTCCCGCACCGCCCGGATCCACCGTTGGCGGGCGCCGTACGACGCGTAGGGCGCGGCGGCCGCCCAGGCGCGGTCGAAGTCGCGCAGGAAGGCGTGCACCGGCTCGCCCGGCACATTGCGGTGGATGAGCGCCTTCGGCAGCCGCTCGGCGAGGTCCGAGGGCCGCTCCAGAGACCCCAGCCGGGTCGCGAAGGTGACCGTGCGCGGCCCCTCCGGGCCGAGCGCGACCCACACGTGCCGGCGCCCGATCTCGTCGCAGGTCCCCTCGACGAGCAGTCCGCCACGGGAGGCCGCCGTCGCGGGCGCGAGCCGGGAACGCAGCCGCTTCCACACGGCGGATACCTCGGCCTCGTCGTACTGACGCAGGACGTTGGCGGCACGGACGAGGTGGAGCGGCCCGGGGACCGGGATCTCGAAGCCGCCGTGTTGGAAGACCAGCCCGTCGCGCTCGTACGGTTTCGCCGCCGCGACGCGCGCCGGTTCGATCTCCACGCCCGCCACGCGCGCGCGTGGCGCCACGGTACGCAGGCGGTGCAGCAGTTCCACGGCCGTCCAGGGGGCGGCCCCGTACCCGAGGTCGACGGCGACGGGGTCGTCCGCCCGGCGCAGCTCGACGCCGTGCGTCGCCGCGATCCAGCGGTCCATGCGCCGCAGCCGGTTGGGATTGGTCGTCCCGCGCGTCACCGTGCCCACGATGGGGGTCCCCCCGCTCGAACGAAGCCGAGAGTGGGGGAGGGCCGCGGCGCGGGATGTCATGCGTATGAGGGTAGGCGGCTTCCGGGTCACCCCCGAGCCACGCCCGGGGTTCGGGTTCAGGTGCCGCCGTCACATTTCCGACGCATACCGCCGTCGAACGGTTGAGCGAAACCCGGTAATGCCTGGGCAAAAACCGCCCCGCCAGGAATGGGAACGCCTCCCTCCGTGTTTCCGATTCTGGAGGGCGCCCCACACCCTCCGTCAGGCATGCCCGCAGCGAGGAGGAACGCCCGTGAGCCAGCACGTCACCAGGCTCGGGCGGCTCTCGTCGGCCACACCCCCCCGGCTCAGGCTGCACCGCAGGCCCCGCCGGGTCGCCATGCTCTCCGTGCACACCTCACCGCTGCACCAGCCGGGCACCGGCGACGCGGGCGGCATGAACGTGTACATCGTGGAACTCGCGCAGCGCCTCGCCGCGATCAACATCGAGGTGGAGATCTTCACGCGGTCCACGACCGCCGCCCTCCCGCCGGCCGTGGAGCTCGCACCGGGCGTCCTGGTCCGGCACGTCGACGCCGGCCCCTACGAGGGCCTCGCCAAGGAGGAGCTCCCCGCCCAGCTGTGCGCCTTCACGCACGGCGTGATGCAGGCCTGGGCCGGCCACCGCCCCGGCTACTACGACCTCGTGCACTCCCACTACTGGCTCTCCGGCCACGTCGGCTGGCTCGCCGCCCAGCGCTGGGGCACCCCCCTGGTGCACGCCATGCACACCATGGCCAAGGTCAAGAACGCCAACCTGGCCGACGGCGACACCCCCGAACCCGCCGCGCGCGTCATCGGCGAGACGCAGATCGTCGCCGCCGCCGACCGCCTCATCGCCAACACCGCCGAGGAGCGCGAGGAACTCGTACGGCACTACGCGGCCGACCCCGCCAAGGTCGCCGTGGTCCACCCGGGCGTCAACCTCGACCGCTTCCGCCCCGCCGACGGCCGCTCCGCCGCCCGCGCCCGCCTGGATCTCCCGCAGGACGCCCTGATCCCCCTCTTCGCCGGCCGCATCCAGCCCCTCAAGGCACCGGACGTGCTGCTGCGCGCGGTGGCCGTGCTGCTGGACGAGCGCCCCGAACTGCGCTCCCGCCTCCTCGTGCCCGTCGTCGGAGGCCTCAGCGGCAGCGGCCTCGCCAAGCCGGAGGGCCTGCAGAAGCTGGCCGCCCGCCTGGGCGTCGCCGATGTCGTACGGTTCCACCCGCCCGTCGGCCAGAAGCAGCTCGCCGACTGGTTCCGGGCCGCGTCCGTGCTCGTGATGCCGTCCTACAGCGAGTCCTTCGGGCTGGTCGCCATAGAGGCCCAGGCGGCCGGCACGCCGGTCATCGCGGCTGCGGTCGGCGGGCTGCCGGTGGCCGTCGACGACGGACGGACGGGGATCCTCGTACAAGGGCACGATCCCGCCGCCTACGCGCGCGTGCTGGCCGATTTCGCCGACGACCCGCAGCTGTCCGCCCGGATGGGCGCGGCCGCCGCCCGGCACGCCCAGTCGTTCGGCTGGGACACCGCGGCCGCCGCGACCGCGGACGTCTACACGGCCGCGGCCCAGTCCCATCGGCGTCGCGTACGCTCCCACCATGGCTGACGCAGAGAAGGCAGCACAGGTCATCGAGGGCGTCCTGAAGGACGCCGAACTCGAGTGGGAGAGCCCCGCACCCGGCAACTACGTCGTGAAGCTCCCCGGCACCCGCAAGCTGTCGACGACGGTGTCCCTGCTGGTGGGCCGGCACTCCCTCTCACTGAACGCCTTCGTCATCCGCCACCCCGACGAGAACGAGTCCAGCGTCCACCGCTGGCTCCTGGAACGCAACCTCAAGCTCTACGGCGTGAGTTACGCCGTCGACCCCCTCGGCGACGTCTACGTCACCGGCAAACTGCCCCTGGCCGCCATCACGCCGGACGAGATCGACCGCATCCTCGGCCAGGTCCTGGAAGCCGCCGACGGCTCCTTCAACACCCTCCTGGAACTGGGCTTCGCCTCCGCCATCCGCAAGGAGTACGAGTGGCGGGTGTCCCGTGGCGAGCCGACCCGCAACCTCGACGCGTTCGCCCATCTGACACAGCGGCCGGCCGACTGACGCCGCGTCGGCACCTGGCCAAGGGTCACTTACGGCCTGCCCGCCCCCCGCTGTCGCGGTAGCGCCCCGGCGTCACCCCCACCAACTTCTTGAAGTGGCGGGTGAGATGAGCCTGGTCGTGGAACCCCGTGACGGCGGCGACGTCGGCCGGCCCGCGCCCGGCGAGCAGCAGGCCCCGGGCCCGGTCGACGCGCCGGGCGTTCAGATACTGGTGCGGCGCGATGCCGTACGCGGCGCTGAACGCCCGTACGAGATGGGCGGGATGGGCCTGCACCAGCCCCGAGGCCTCGTCCAGGGACAGTCCCTGGGCAACCCGCTCGTCGAGGAGTTCGCGCAACCGCCGGGCGAGGACGGGATCCCGGCGCGGGACCGGGATGCCGGCACTCGGCCGCAGATGCGCCCGCAACCGCTCGCCCACCAGCGTCAGCCTGCTCTCGGCCTCCAACTCGTCCCCGGGCCGGGCGAGCGCGGCGTGCAACTGCCCGACCCGCAGCCGCAGCACGGGATCCCGCAGATCGGGCCCGTCGACGGCGGCACCGATGAGGTCGTCGGTGAGGTGCGAGCCGTCCAGGTAGAGGACCCGCTTGCGGAAGCCCTCCGGGGTGACGGGGGAGCCGTTGTGCGGCACATGCGGCGGCAACAGCGACACCGTGTCGTGCGGCGTGCCGTGCTCGTGCCGGTCGAGGTCGTACCGCACGGCCCCGTCGTCCACGATGAGCAGCGTCCACGCCTCATGGACGTGCATCGGATACGCGTACTCGGTGAAGTGGGCGTGGAAGACCTCGACGATGCCCGGCACCTGCGGGCGCCAGGCGGAGACGTTCCGCTGGGCGGTCATGCAAAGAACGTACAAGACGGTGTCGTACGGCGATCGGCAGTCTCGGAGCATGAGCACTGAACCCATCCGTTTCGACACCAAGATCGCCGTCCTGCTGCGCGAGGACCTGGAGCCCTGGCAGCGCCTGAACGTCACTGCGTTCCTGGTCAGCGGCCTGGGCACGCAGGTCCCCGAGGTGATCGGCGAACCGTACGAGGACGCCGACGGCGTGCCCTACCTGCCGATGTTCCGCCAGCCGGTCATGGTCTTCGAGGCCACGAAGGAGACGCTGACGACAGCCCACGCGCGCGTGCTGTCCCGCGCGCTGCCGCGGTCGCTGTTCACGTCCGACCTCTTCGCGACGGGGAACGACCGGGACAACCGGGCGGCGGTGCGGGCCGTACCGACGGGGGAGCTGGATCTGGTAGGGATCGCGGTGTATGGGCCGCGCAATGCGGTCGACAAGGTGGTGAAGGGGGCGTGGATGCATCCGTGAGGACGCCCGTGGCGCCGGGACAGGAACCGGCGCGGTGCCTGCGCCTGGTCAGCCCGTCTCAGGCCGCGCTGACCTCGGGCTCCGCCGCACCGGGCGCCTCGACGACGGCCGACTCCTCCGCCGGCAGCCGCCGCATCAGCGTCCCGAACCGCTCACTACATCGCCAGCAGTCCCCACCCCCACCGCGGCGACCCAGCAGATCCCGTCAACTGTCCGTCTGTCGAGCGGACGCACGAGGCATCCAGCCCTTGGATTACGCTCATACGCATGGCCGACGCACCGTACAAGCTGATCCTCCTCCGCCACGGCGAGAGCGAATGGAACGCGAAGAACCTGTTCACCGGCTGGGTGGACGTCAACCTCAACGAGAAGGGCGAGAAGGAGGCAGTCCGCGGCGGTGAGCTGCTCAAGGACGCCGGCCTGCTGCCCGACGTGGTGCACACCTCGCTCCAGAAGCGAGCGATCCGCACGGCCCAGCTCGCGCTGGAGTCCGCGGACCGCCTCTGGATCCCCGTACACCGCTCATGGCGCCTGAACGAGCGCCACTACGGCGCCCTCCAGGGCAAGGACAAGGCCCAGACCCTCGCCGAGTTCGGCGAGGAGCAGTTCATGCTGTGGCGCCGCTCGTACGACACGCCTCCGCCGCCGCTGGACCGTGACGCCGAGTACTCGCAGTTCGACGACCCGCGTTACGCGACCCTCCCGCCGGAGCTGCGCCCGCAGACGGAATGCCTCAAGGACGTCGTCGTCCGCATGCTCCCGTACTGGTTCGACGGCATCGTCCCCGACCTCCTGACCGGCCGCACGGTCCTGGTCGCGGCCCACGGCAACAGCCTCCGCGCGCTCGTCAAGCACCTCGACGGCATCTCCGACGCCGACATCGCGGGCCTGAACATCCCCACGGGCATCCCCCTGTCGTACGAACTCGACGCCGACTTCAAGCCCCTCAAGCCCGGCGGCACCTACCTCGACCCCGACGCGGCAGCGGCGGCCATCGAGGCGGTCAAGAACCAGGGCAAGAAGAGGTAACGAGACGCCAGTAAGCCCCCGGTCTGCGGTTCTCGCGGGGCGGGGGCTTTTTGTTCGGGACAGTCGTCAGGGCCTGAGGAAGTCCGGCGGTGGCTGTTCCCTTGCTTCTGCCGCGGCTCCCACATCGCGGAGTGCCGCGACTGCCGCCTCGGCGTCTTCCTGCGGCACGCCGTCGAGTATCAGGGCCTCGTGCAGTGCGTCAGATCGACAGCGGTATCCGATGGACCTCGTCCGCCTTGTGACCCGCCCGTTCGTGGACGCGCTGGACCGCGTCGGCAGAGGGTGCCTCGGAGAGGCAGTAGATGATTCCGGCCTCCGGGTCGGCCCAGGCCCGCTCGAAGTGCACGCCCTCTTCCTTCTCTATGGCGAGGTCGGCGTCGTGCGCTTCCCTCAGCTGTTCGGACGTGATGCCCTCGAAGCCGTGGTGGACGTCCATGAACTGCGTCATGGCCTCGCACCTCCTTGTCCTTCCGAGTGCGCGAGTGGTTCGCCTGCTCTTCTTTCAGGGTGCGCCTGTACGGGAGCCCGGGCTACCCGGAGAGTATTCGTGCGGCGGACCTGGTGGGTGGTCGGCGGCTCGGGTCCACCGAGGTCTTCCTCACGGTCCGGAAGACTCCCGAGCACTGACACGCCGAGACGCTGAGAAGGGCCCCGGCGAACACCGGAGCCCTTCACCGTCGTACGAAGCAAGCCGTACAAACCAAGCCGTACGAGACCGTCGGCGCCCTACGCCGCCGTCACCCGCACTGGCACGGGTTCCCCGACTGGCACCCGCACCCGCACCCCGACCCGCAGCCGCACGCGGAGATCAAGGTCAGGTTCCTGATCTCGGCGGGCTGCTCGGTCGGGCGTTCCTGGGTGGGGTCGGGTGGCGTACCGGGGGTGCTGGGGGATTCGGCCATGGTCCCTCCTCAAGGCTGGTGCCTGTGCCCATTGGATGCCCGTTCCGATGGGCGCATCAACGGCGCACGGAGGCTCCCAAGCGCCCCGAACAGGCACCCGCACGCCCGACGGGTCAGGCCTCGCACGCCCGAAGGGTCAGCACTCGCACCCCCGAAGCGTCACGCCCCCTCCACCCCCGCCACCGACTGGATCTCCTGCTGAAGATCGTCCGCGTGCTCACCCGTCACCAGGTACACCACCCGCTTGGCGACCGCGACGGCGTGGTCGGCGTACCGCTCGTAGTAGCGGCCGAGCAGGGTGACGTCCACGGCGGTCTCGATGCCGTGCTTCCAGCGGTCGTCCATCAGGTGCTGGAAGAGGGTGCGGTGGAGGAGGTCCATCGCGTCGTCGTCCTGCTCCAGCTGGAGCGCGAGGTCGACGTCCTTCGTGATGATCACCTCTGCGGCCTTCGCCATCAGGCGCTGCGCGAGCTGGCCCATCTCGAGGATGGTCGCGTGCAGGTCGTGCGGGATCGCACGGGCCGGGAAGCGCAGCCGGGCGAGCTTCGCCACGTGCTGGGCCAGGTCGCCCGAGCGCTCCAGGTCGGCCGACATCCTGAGCGACGTGACGACGATCCGCAGGTCCGTCGCCACCGGCTGCTGGCGGGCCAGCAGCGCTATCGCCCGGGCCTCCAGCTCGTGCTGGAGGTCGTCGACCCGCTGGTCGGCCTCGATGACGCTCTCGGCCAGCTTGAGGTCGGAGTCGAGGATCGCCGTCGTGGCGCGCCCGATCGCCGACCCGACCAGCCGGGCCATCTCCACCAGACCGTCGCCGATCGAATCAAGTTCCTCGTGGTACGCGTCCCGCATCAGGGATTCCCTCTCGTACGTGGTCTTCGGGGGTCACCGGGGGCCGGGGCCCGGCGCGCCTGTGCGTGCAAAACCGGTGCTTCGTACCCCACGCTCCCACGTTCCGCCCTGTACGCGTCGGTTTCCGTCACCCCAAATGAACCATCACTGGCTCCAAGGTGAACTCTGGGCGACGAGTGTTCGAGCTCGCACTCGGACGGCTGTGGCCGGAGCCCGACCCGTGCCTAACCTGGGTGCATGGACGTGAACGCGGCGGTCGCCGCAGCGGCAGCGATCGCCGGTGTACTCACCGGCGTCATCGCCATGCTGGCGTTCCGCTGGAGCGAGCGGGAGCAGAAACGCCCCACCCGCACCTCACTGCACACGGACCCGGTGCTTCCGCCGGGTGTGGACACCGTCCTGTCCGTACTCCGGTCCTCGGCCGTCGTACTGGACGAGGCGGACGCCGTGGTCAAGGCCAGCTCCGCCGCGTACGCCCTCGGGCTGGTCCGCGGCGGCAAGCTCTCCGTGGACCCGATGCTCCGCATGGCTCGCGACACCAGACGCGACGGGGAGATACGCCAGGTGGAGCTGGACCTTCCCAGACGCGGCACCGGCCGCGGCGAGGCCCTCGCAGTCTCCGCACGCGTCGCACCCCTCGGCTCCCGCCTGGTGCTGCTCCTCGTAGAGGATCTCACCGAGGCCCGGCGCATCGAGGCGGTGCGGCGCGACTTCGTCGCGAACGTCAGCCATGAGCTGAAGACCCCGGTCGGCGCACTCTCCCTCCTGTCCGAGGCCGTCATGGACGCCTCGGAGGATCCGGAGGCGGTGGAACGCTTCGCCGGCCGCATGCAGATCGAGGCGACCCGACTGACCAACCTGGTCCAGGAACTCATCGACCTCTCGCGCGTACAGAACGACGATCCGCTCGAGGACGCCGAACCGGTCCGCGTCGACGAACTCGTCGCCGAGGCCGTCGACCGCTGTCGGCACCAGGCCGGCAGCAAGCAGATCACCATGGCCGCCGGCGGCACCGCCGACCTGCACGTCTACGGCAACCGCGGCCAGCTCGCCGCCGCCCTCGGCAACCTCGTCGAGAACGCCGTCAACTACTCGCCCGCCCGCACCCGTGTCGGCATAGCCGCACGCCGGGTGACCGCGCCGGGCGGTGACATGATCGAGGTCGCCGTCACCGACCAGGGGATCGGGATCTCCGACAAGGACAAGGAGCGCATCTTCGAGCGCTTCTACCGCGTCGACCCGGCCCGCTCCCGTGCCACCGGCGGCACGGGCCTCGGCCTCGCCATCGTCAAGCACGTGGCCGCCTCGCACGGCGGGGAGGTCACCGTATGGAGCTCCGAGGGACAGGGCTCCACCTTCACCCTCCGACTGCCGGAGGCGGGTGCGGCCCGCGACCGCGCGCAGCAGCACCCCGACCTCGACGGTCTCGATGACGAGCCCGACGACCCCACCCCCCAGCCATCTTCTTACGAACCGCTCCCCTCCCCGGAGGTCCTTCCGTGACCCGAGTGCTCGTCGTCGAGGACGAGGAGTCCTTCTCCGACGCCCTGTCGTACATGCTCCGCAAGGAAGGCTTCGAGGTCGCCGTCGCGACCACCGGGCCCGACGGACTCGACGAGTTCGAGCGCAACGGCGCCGACCTCGTCCTCCTGGACCTGATGCTGCCCGGCCTGCCGGGCACCGAGGTGTGCCGCCAGCTGCGCAACCGTTCCAACGTCCCCGTCATCATGGTGACCGCCAAGGACAGTGAGATCGACAAGGTCGTCGGGCTGGAGATAGGGGCCGACGACTACGTGACCAAGCCGTTCTCCTCCCGCGAGCTGGTCGCCCGTATCCGTGCCGTGCTGCGCCGCCGCGGGGAGCCCGAGGAGGTCAGCCTGGCCGCCCTGGAGGCGGGCCCGGTGCGCATGGACGTGGACCGCCACGTCGTGACGGTCTCCGGCTCCAAGGTCGACCTCCCACTCAAGGAGTTCGACCTCCTGGAGATGCTGCTGCGCAACGCCGGCCGCGTCCTGACCCGTATGCAGCTCATCGACCGGGTCTGGGGCGCCGACTACGTCGGCGACACCAAGACCCTCGACGTCCACGTCAAGCGCCTGCGCGCCAAGATCGAGCCGGACCCGGGCGCGCCGCGGTACCTGGTGACGGTCCGCGGCCTCGGCTACAAGTTCGAGCCGTAGCCCGACACGCACCTCATGCGGAAGGGCGGGACCTCGTGGTGAGGTCCCGCCCTTCCGTCGTACGACGATCTCGGACGGCCGCTCAGTGGCCGGCGGCCGCGGTGTCCGTCGGGGTGGCCGAGCCGGCCGGGGTGCCCGACGCGGACTCGGTGGGGGAGCCCGAGGTGCCGGTGCCCGGCTCCTCGCCCGTCGTCGCGGTGGGGCTCGCCGTGTCGCTCGGCGTCGCCGGGATCTCGGTCGGGCCCCACTTGGAGAAGTAGCTCTCGGACGGGACGACGAACGCGCGCAGGTTCACGGGACCGGTCTTGCTGAAGGTGAAGGTGATCTTCTGGGCGTTGCCGTCCTTGACGGTCTCGCCGACCTTGGTCAGCGCGGCGGAGGCGTTGCCCTTGCCGCCGAGGATGACGGAGCCGCCGGGCGGGACGGTCACCTTGCCGTTGCCCTTGGCGGGCTTGAGCTCGGCGGTGCCGCCGCCGGCGACGCTCACCGAGTCCAGTGTCTGGGCGGTGTCGCCGCTGTTGAAGACAGTGGCGGAGATGACGGCCGGGCCCTCGGCCGCGGCGTCCGGCTGGGTGATGACGACGACGTTCTGGATCTTGATGGTCCCGACCGTCGTGGCAGCGTTGTCCGGCTTGACCTCCAGGGTCTGTGCGTTGTTGCCGGCCGCGCACGCGGAGAGCGAGGCGATCGAGAACGCGATGGCGGCGGCGGCGAGGGCACCGCGTCGAAGGCTGCTGCTCACGGCGGCGGCAACTCCTTGACTCGAGCGAGGCGGCCCGTAAAGCCGCACTAAGTGTCTGTCAGCGGCCTCAGGTTACCGAGCCGTTCCCACGCCGCCGCACCCGACCCTCCCCCCGGGTCCTCCTCTTCCTCCGTCTTCCCTCGGCGGGCCGTCGCCGCAGTGCTCACAAGTGACCCCTGAGTCACATTGGGCCGGGCGCTTGTCCGCCATTCACATAAGTACCGCCGACCGTGCGCCGGGGATTTTCTGTGCAGGAATCCTTGAACCCCTGAATTGATCACGATCGGCCGGTCGGGCGACCCTGTGATCAATTCCGGATTCGTCTCGTACCCGACTCCACGTACCGAACGGAGTAGCGGAAGTCGCACGCTTGGAAGCGGACATATGGGGATGTTCGGCCACCTGGAGGGGCCTCCGAGTGCGTGTAACGTACGCGTTTCACCTCACCCGGACAGCCGCTCCGACCTGCGAATACATTCTTCCGCTCAACCCGCGCAGCACGTTCCTGTTGCTGTTGTCAAGCCCCGAGATATGCCCTGACCTGCGAAAACGCCATTCAGAACCCGCAGTTTCCGTGTTACTCTGGATAGCCACGGAAGGGGTACCTGTCACATGACGTTCAAGGTTGGCGACACCGTGGTCTATCCCCATCACGGGGCCGCGCTGATCGAGGCCATCGAAACTCGCCAGATCAAAGGCGTGGACAAGACCTACTTGGTGCTGAAGGTCGCCCAGGGTGATCTGACGGTACGTGTGCCAGCGGACAATGCGGAGTTCGTCGGCGTGCGTGATGTGGTCGGTCAGGACGGACTGGACCGGGTCTTCGAGGTGCTGCGCGCGCCGTACGCCGAGGAGCCCACGAACTGGTCGCGTCGCTACAAGGCAAACCTGGAGAAGCTCGCCTCCGGCGATGTCATCAAGGTCGCGGAAGTCGTGCGTGACCTGTGGCGTCGTGAGCGTGAGCGTGGACTCTCCGCCGGTGAGAAGCGCATGCTCGCCAAGGCCCGCCAGATTCTGGTGAGCGAGCTCGCGCTCGCGGAGAACACGAACGAGGACAAGGCCGAGGCCCTGCTCGACGAGGTCCTCGCGTCCTGACGCCGGCGCAAGCCAGCCTCAGCACATTTGAAATGCCGCGGTGCCCGATGACGTATTCCTCGTCGCCGGGCGCTGCGGCATGTCCGCACTCGGGCGCCGTACGCGTGTTCATCTCGAGGAAGATCCCCCGATACTTGGTGTGCCGGGCCCGGACAACGGCCTCGACCAGGGTCACGGAAGGGTTCCGGTCAAGCTGTCGTTCCCGACACGCTGAGGCCATACCCACGTAGGCCCTGCCGCCAAACCGGCGCCTGCCGGGCGGACGACGCCGGTTTGGCGGCAGGGCCTCGATCACACAAACCTGACAGGAACCGATGTCTGACGTTTCGCCTCCGTCGCCCACGGCTGCACGCACGGCCGCGGTGATTCCGGCCGCCGGCCGCGGCGTACGCCTCGGCCCGGGCGCCCCCAAGGCGCTCCGCGCGCTGAACGGCACGCCCATGCTCATCCACGCGCTGCGCGCGTTGGCCGCGTCCCGAGCCGTCTCCCTCGTGGTCGTCGTCGCCCCGCCCGACGGCGCCGGCGAGGTCAAGTCCCTGCTCGACGCGCATGCCCTGCCCGAGCGCACCGACTACCTCGTGGTGCCCGGCGGCGAGAGCCGCCAGGAGTCCGTGAAGCTCGGCCTGGACGCCCTGCCGCCCGAGTACGACATCGTGCTCGTGCACGACGCGGCCCGCCCCCTCGTCCCGGTCGACACGGTGGACGCCGTCATCGATGCCGTACGGGAAGGGGCCGTGGCCGTCGTCCCGGCGCTGCCCCTCGCGGACACCGTGAAGGAGGTCGAACCGGCCGCGACGCCGGGCGAGCCGGAGCCCGTCGTGGCCACTCCCGAGCGGGCCCGCCTGCGTGCCGTACAGACCCCGCAGGGTTTCGACCGAGCCACCCTGGTCCGCGCCCACGAGACGGTCATCGACAACGTGACCGACGACGCGAGCATGGTCGAGCAGCTCGGCGAGACGGTCGTGACCGTCCCCGGCCACGAGGAGGCCTTCAAGGTCACCCGCCCGCTGGACCTCCTCCTCGCGGAGGCGGTCCTGGCCCGCAGGAGGCTCACCGATGGCTTCTGAGGGAGCCCTGCTTCCGCAGGTCGGCATCGGCACCGACATCCACGCCTTCGAAGAGGGCCGCGAGCTGTGGTGCGCCGGCCTCAAGTGGGAGGGCGAGGGCACGGGACTCGCCGGCCACTCCGACGCCGATGTCGTCGCCCACGCCGCCTGCAACGCCCTGTTCTCGGCGGCCGGCCTCGGAGACCTCGGTCAGCACTTCGGCACCGGGCGCCCCGAGTGGTCCGGCGCCTCCGGTGTCACGCTGCTCACCGAGGCCGCCCGGATCGTCCGCGAGGCCGGCTTCACCATCGGCAACGTCGCCGTACAGGTCGTAGGACCCCGTCCGAAGATCGGCAAGCGCCGGGACGAGGCGCAGAAACTTCTGTCGGAGGCGGCCGGCGCCCCCGTCTCGGTGTCCGGCGCGACCACCGACGGCCTCGGCTTCCCCGGACGGGGGGAGGGGCTGATGGCGATCGCGACGGCGCTGGTGGTGCGGACCGGCTGACGAAGCCGGCCGACGTCACGAATGTGTGGCCTTGGCGGGAACGGGCGCAAGGCATCGCCCTGCGCCTACTACCCTGGACTCGTGACCATTCGCCTGTACGACACCAGCGCCCGGCAGATCCGTGACTTCGCCCCGCTCACGCCGGGTTGTGTCTCGATCTACCTGTGTGGCGCCACCGTGCAGGCAGCACCGCACATCGGGCACATCCGCTCGGGCCTGAACTTCGACATCATGCGCCGCTGGTTCCAGTACCGCGGCTACGAGGTCACGTTCATCCGCAACGTCACCGACATCGACGACAAGATCATCGCCAAGTCGGCCGACCAGGGCCGCCCCTGGTGGTCGATCGGCTACGAGAACGAGCGGGCCTTCGACGACGGCTACACCGCGCTCGGCTGCCTGCCCCCCACATACGAACCACGCGCCACCGGCCACGTCACCGAAATGATCGAGATGATGCGCGGCCTCATGGAGCGCGGACACGCCTACGAGGCCGACGGCAACGTCTACTTCGACGTGAGGTCCTTCCCGGAGTACCTGCGCCTGTCCAACCAGGAGCTCGACAACCTGCTCCAGCCCTCCGGCGAGGGCGAGACCGGCAAACGCGATCCCCGCGACTTCGCCCTGTGGAAGGCGGCCAAGCCGGGCGAGCCCAGCTGGGAGACGCCGTGGGGACGTGGCCGCCCCGGCTGGCACCTGGAGTGCTCGGCGATGGCCCACAAGTACCTCGGCTCCGCCTTCGACATCCACGGCGGCGGCCTGGACCTGATCTTCCCGCACCACGAGAACGAGATCGCCCAGGCCAAGGCCTACGGCGACGAGTTCGCCCGGTACTGGGTGCACAACGCCTGGGTCACCATGAGCGGCGAGAAGATGTCCAAGTCGCTCGGCAACTCCGTCCTCGTCTCCGAGATGGTCCAGCGCTGGCGCCCGATCGTCCTGCGCTACTACCTCGGCACCCCGCACTACCGCTCGATGATCGAGTACAGCGAGGAGGCCCTGCGCGAGGCCGAGTCCGCGTTCGCACGGATCGAGGGCTTCGTGCAGCGCGTGGTGGAGAAGGCCGGGGGAGTCGTCGAACCCTCCGCCGACGTCCCGCCCGCCTTCGCCGAGGCGATGGACGACGACCTGGGCGTCCCGCAGGCCCTCGCCGTCGTGCACACCACCGTCCGGCAGGGCAACTCCGCGCTGGCCGCCGACGACAAGGAAGCCGCCGTGGCCCGCCTCGCCGAGGTGCGCGCCATGCTCGGCGTCCTCGGCCTGGACCCGCTCGACCCGCACTGGGCCGGCGAGACCGACCGCGGCGACGACCTCCACGGGGTCGTCGACAGCCTCGTACGACTGGTCCTCGACCAGCGCGAGGCGGCCCGCGCCCGCAAGGACTGGACCACCGCGGACGCCATCCGCGACCAGCTCAACCAGTCCGGTCTCGTCATCGAGGACAGCCCGCAGGGTCCGCGCTGGAGCCTCGGCCCGCGCTGACCCTTTCTTGATCGATTGTGCCGCCCGGCCATCCGGGCGGCACACTGCATATACGTACACACGCACGCTTCGAATTCGCAGTGAACAGAAGCAGAGAACAGACAGGTAGGTCATGGCAGCCAACAACCGCCGCATGTCCGGCAAGAAGGGCGCGCAGGTCGGCAGTGGCGGCCAGCGACGCAGGGGTCTCGAAGGCAAGGGCCCGACCCCGCCCGCCGAGATGCGCAAGGGACACAAGAAGAACCGCGTCGCCAACGCCAAGGCGAAGCAGACGGTACGCCGGCCCGCGGCCCGCGGCCGGGGCGGCAAGGGCACCTCGGAGATGGTCGTCGGCCGCAACCCCGTCTTCGAGGCGCTGCGCGACGGCGTGCCCGCGACGACGCTCTACGTCCAGCAGTTCATCGACAACGACGAGCGGGTCCGCGAGGCACTCCAGCTCGCCGCCGAGCGCGGCGGGATCCACCTCATGGAGGCCCCCCGCCCCGAGCTCGACCGCATGACCAACGGTCTCAACCACCAGGGCCTCGTCCTGCAGGTCCCGCCCTACGAGTACGCGCACCCCGAGGACCTCGCGAGCGCCGCCTACGACAAGGGCGAGGACCCCCTCATCGTCGCCCTCGACGGCGTCACCGACCCGCGCAACCTCGGCGCCGTCGTCCGCTCCGTCTCCGCCTTCGGCGGCCACGGCGTCGTCGTCCCCGAGCGGCGCGCGGCCGGCATGACCGCCGGCGCCTGGAAGTCGTCCGCCGGTACGGCCGCCCGTACGCCCGTCGCCCGCGCCACCAACCTGACGCGCGCCCTCGAGGCGTACAAGAAGGCCGGCATCACGGTCGTCGGCCTGGCCGCCGACGGTGAGGCCGAACTCGGTGACCTGGAAGCCCTGTCGGGGCCCGTCGTCATCGTCGTCGGCAGCGAGGGCAAGGGACTGTCCCGGCTGGTCGGCGAGACCTGCGACCACCGGGTGCGGATCCCGATGCCGGGCGGCGCCGAGTCGCTCAACGCCGGTGTCGCGGCGGGCATCGTGCTCTACGAGACGGCACGACGACGCGCCTGAGCGATTGTTCGACGTAGTCACCCACACGGGGTATTCCTGGCGTCGAGGACAACCTTGACGGGGCCCGGACAGATCCGCCCAGTCAAGGCAGTGTCCTAACCACACGTCACTCGGTTAGATGAGCGTGGACACCAGAACACCCCGCACACCTACGGGGGACGGCCCGTCGGGATTCGACGACGCTCCCGCGCTGAGCATGGTGAAGGTGCCGAGCGATCCGGCGCAGATCATCGTCAATCATGCGAGCTTCCGCGTGCAGTTGGGCGCTTCGACGCGGCGCGGCCAATCCTCGCGGATCGCACGGAACTTGAGCGCCACCGAGGACACCGCCCTGATGCCCGTCGCCGGCGCCGCGGTCGGCAGACCCGGCGCGAGCGCGGGCGCCCGCCGCCGGCCCGTCGTCTGGAGCGGCAAGTCCGACCCCGACGACACGGGCGCCCACCGCCTGCTCCAGGCCGTACGGGGCGGAAGCGTCCGCCACGGCGAGGAACCGGCCCCCTCCGCCGCCGACGCCGGAGCCACCCAGGTCATCCCCCGCGTCGACGTCAACGGCGGCTACGCCGACGGCACTTACGCCGACACCGGCTACGACGACCTCACCCGGACCGTCGAAACCCCCGTCGTCGGCGCCCAGCGCACCCTCCCCCACCCTCGGCTCCGCTCGAGCGGGGGGACCCCCACCCCGCACGGCACCCGACTCCTGCCGAACATGCGGACGGTGGGCAGCGTCGACGACGAACCCGCCTACAGCAGCGAGCAGTTCGACGACTACTGCGGCACCGACCACACCCGCTCCGCCAAGCGCCACGGAGACGACCCCGGCCGGCACGCCTACTACCCGGGCCGCCGCATGAACCTCGGCGTCGTCCTCCTCCCTCTCCGGATCTTCCTCGGCTTCATCTCCATGTACGCCGGCATGGGCAAGCTCTGCGACCCCGTCTACTTCGACGGCGGCGAACGCGGCTCCATGGTCAAGTGGCTCAACACCCTGCACCCCTGGGAAGTCGCCGAGCCGCTGCGGCAGTTCGCCCTCCAGCACCCCGTCGGCGCCGGCCTCGTCATCGCCTTCCTCCAGGTCATCGTGGGCGTCCTCACGATCCTGGGCTGCTGGCAGCGCGTCGGCGCGGTCGTCGGCGCCGGCCTCTCCGCCGCGCTCCTCGTCACCGTCAGCTGGAAGAGCGTCCCCGCCTACGACACCCCCGACATCATCTACCTCGCCGCCTGGTCCCCGCTGATCATCGCCGGCGCCCCCGTCTACTCCATCGACGGCCGCCTCGCCGGCAGCGCCTGGCGCCGCCTCGGCCCCCGCGCCGACCTCTGGGACCTGCGCCGCTACGTCCTGCGCCGCGGCGCCCTCATCACCGCCATCGTCACCGGGCTCACCCTGCTCATCGGCTCGCTCCTCGGCGGGGCCGTCCGCGACGCCGACCGCGTCGTCGTCCCCGGCCCCGGCGAGGCCCCGCGCAACGAACTGCCCGGCTCCCCGCTCCCCCAGGACCCCACCAAGCGGCACAGGGAAACCCCGTCGGCCTCCAGCTCCCCCACCCAGGGCGCCACGGCAGGAGCCAGCCCGCCCGCCGACACCGCCACCACCCCGGGCACCACCCGCGGCACCGCCACCGGCAGCTCGCCCAGCCAGACCCAGGGCACCACCGGGCAGGCCCCACCGCAGCAGTCCTCCCCGGTCCAGCAGGCTCCCAGCACCACCGCAGGCCCCACCTCCGGCGGCAGCGCAACCGGCGGCTCGTCAGGCGGCTCCGACAGCGGAGGCTCCACCTCCCAGCCGGGCCTGGTAGGCGGCCTGTTGGGGTAGCGGAGCCGGTGGGCGAAGTCCTGGGCACGCCTGCCGGCTGAACATCCTGGCCCACACGACGAAGGGGCCCCGCACGGATGACGTGCGGGGCCCCTTCGTCGCAGGAGACTGCAACGCCTTTCAGGGGCGCGGGGCCGTGACGACATGCGGCTCCGCCGCGTAGGCGCGATCAGCCCCCACCGGCCCGCGCTCTGAAGACGACCCCCGGAGCCCTACCGCCCCAACGCGGCCAGCTCCTTCGCCGCCTCCGTCAAATCCTTCGCCGTATCGATGGCACGCCAATACGACCCCTGCGGAATCGGGAACCCGGCCAACCGCCGCTCACGCGCAAGGTGGGGAAACGTCGTACGCTCATGATCGCCGCGCTCGGGCAACAGCCCCGCGAACTCCGGCGAGAAGACATACACGCCCGCATTGATCTCATACGTCGTCGGCGGGGACTCGATGAAGTCCGTGACGTGCCCGAAGCCGTCCGTCTGCACCGCCCCCCACGGAATACGCGGGCGGGCCAGCGCGAGGGTCGCCACCGCGTCGCGCTCGGTGTGGAAGTCCGCCATGTCACGCAGCGAGAAACGGGTCCAGATGTCGCCGTTGGTGGCGTACCAGGCCCGGTCCGGGTGCGGAAGATGCGCGGCGGCGTACTTCAGACCGCCGCCGCGGCCGAGCGGCTCCGTCTCGACGACCGTCGTGATGTTCACCGGCAGGTCGGCGCTCGCCAACCACTTCTGCAGGACGTCGGCGAGGTGGCCGCAGCTGACCACCACGTCGGTCACGCCCTCCTCGGCGAGCCAGACAAGCTGATGGCCGATGATCGGAGTCCCCGTACCGGGGATCTCGACCATCGGCTTGGGCCGGTCGTCGGTGTAGGGACGCAGCCGGGATCCCTGGCCGCCGGCCAGAACGACGGCTTGAACAGGGCGGGACGCGGCATTCGGATCGGTCATGACCGAACTGTACGTGGCGTCCCGCCCGCGACCCGGGTCGCAACCGTTCCTTAATCAGCCGTTATCACCCTCCCCCCGTCGAGCCGCGATCAGCTGTGCGCCGCCGCGACGCCCGTCGCGAAGGACGTGTCACAGACCGGGCGGGCGTACGACTGCGCACGCGTCGGCCCGTACACACGGACCGCGGCACGGCCCAGGGCACGCGCGATGGACACACAGTGCTTCGCCAGCGACGGACGGCCGTTGACCGCCTCCTGGAGGTGCGTGAGTGCGACGCCGGGGTTCTTCTCCTGGAGCTCGGTCAGGAGCCGGTCGCGCAGCACGTCCTGCGGAGCACGGGCCGCGGGCGCCTTGGCGTCCGACAGTGTGGCGTCCGACGCGGTGAGCACCGAGTTCGAGGGATTCCCCGACCAGTTGACCCGGGTGACCGCGAGGGTCCCGGAGAGCACCAGGACGACGGGCAGGACGAGGGCGAGGGAGCGGCCGATCCGGCGGGCGGGGCCCCGGCCGCCTCGCGTCTGTTCGTTAGTGGAGTGCTTCACGCGTGTGAGGGTAGCGCGGGGTGATGATTTGGCGACATTTAGTCACCGTTTCGAGGGACGAGCGGTGCGTTTTTTTGGGTAGCGGGTTGACGCACACTGCTCGAAATGGCCGGTCTGCCGGGGTATTTGCCGACAACGAAGAGGTCCCCGCAGCCTGCTGCGGGGACCTCTTCGTCAACTCGGGTGAATGCGCCCGGGTCGGTCGCTCTTTTCGCCTCAGTCGGTGAGGCGCTCGCCCGTGGAGGTCGAGAACACGTGGATCTCGCCCGGCCGCGGCACGACGTGCAGCGTGGCGCCCTTGTCCGGGACCGCGCGGCCGCTGACGCGGACGACCAGGTCCTTGAGGTCGTCGCCGACCTTGGCGCTGCCGTAGACGTAGCCGTCGGCGCCGAGCTCCTCGACGACGTTCACGGAGACCGCGAGACCGGCCGGGGCGTCCTCGGTGTCCTTCGACAGGGACGCGGCGGCGCCGCCGCCGTGCTCGACGATGTCGAAGTGCTCCGGACGGACACCGACCGTGACCGTGGTGTCACCCTTGTCGGAGGCGGCCTTCAGAGCGTCACGGCTGACCGGGACGACGCTGTTGCCGAACTTCACACCGCCGTCGGTGATCGGGACCGCGACCAGGTTCATCGCGGGGGAGCCGATGAAGCCGGCGACGAAGAGGTTCGCGGGCCGGTCGTACATGTTGCGCGGCGAGTCGACCTGCTGGAGCAGACCGTCCTTCAGCACGGCCACCCGGTCGCCCATCGTCATGGCCTCGACCTGGTCGTGGGTGACGTAGACGGTCGTGATGCCGAGACGGCGCTGCAGCGAGGCGATCTGCGTACGGGTGCTGACGCGGAGCTTGGCGTCCAGGTTCGACAGCGGCTCGTCCATGAGGAACACCTGCGGCTCACGCACGATCGCGCGTCCCATGGCGACACGCTGACGCTGACCACCGGAGAGCGCCTTCGGCTTGCGGTCCAGGTACTCCGTCAGGTCGAGGATCTTCGCGGCCTCCTCGACCTTCTGCCGGATCTCCGTCTTGTTGACGCCGGCGATCTTGAGCGCGAAGCCCATGTTGTCGGCGACCGACATGTGCGGGTACAGCGCGTAGTTCTGGAACACCATGGCGATGTCCCGGTCCTTGGGCGGCAGGTGCGTGACGTCACGGTCACCGATGCGGATGGAACCGCCGTTCACGTCCTCGAGCCCCGCGAGCATCCGGAGCGAGGTGGACTTGCCGCAACCCGACGGGCCGACCAGGACGAGGAACTCGCCGTCCTCGATGTCGATTTCCAGAGCGTCGACGGCGGGCTTGGTGGAACCCGGGTAGATCCGGGTCGCCTTGTCGAACGAAACAGTGGCCATGGTGAAGGGCCCCCTTCTACCGGCAGGAACGTGCCGGACGATCCGTTGTAGGAAGGTGGTGAGCCGCCCCGGACACAGCCCAGGGTGGTGTAGTCCACATGCGCGGACTGGGTCAGGACGGTACCTGGCGTCAACACCTTCTGTCAGTACCTGCGGGAGTGTGAACTTCGCCGAAATTTTCGAGAGGGCCACCCCGCGGCCTGGGTACACTGCTCGGGCACGTCACCGCGTCACACGCGTGCAGGCCTCCTTAGCTCAGTTGGCCAGAGCAACGCACTTGTAATGCGTAGGTCGTCGGTTCGAATCCGACAGGGGGCTCTCGGTAAGGAAAAGCCCAGGTCAGCGCCTGTCTGGCCTGGGTTTCTTCATGCCCGTGCGCCCAGCTCCCCGAGTGGCCCGTCCGTCAGCCGATAGACCGTCCACTCGTCCTGCGGTCGCGCGCCGAGCGCCTCGTAGAAGGCGATGGAGGGGGTGTTCCAGTTCAGGACGGACCACTCCAGGCGTTCGTATCCGCGTTCCACGCAGATGCGGGCCAGTTCGGTGAGGAGGGCCTTGCCGTGGCCGCCGCCGCGGGCGGTGGGGCGGACGTAGAGGTCCTCCAGGTAGATGCCGTGGACGCCTCGCCAGGTGGAGAAGTTCAGGAACCAGAGGGCGAAGCCGACCGGGTCGCCTGTCGTGTCGTCGCAGGCGATGTGGGCGTAGGCGGCGGGATGCTCGCCGAAGAGGGCCTCGTGGAGTTGGTCCGGGGTCGCCTTGGCCTCGTGCGGTGCCTTCTCGTACTCGGCGAGTTCGCGGACGAAGGTGTGGATGGCGGGGATGTCGGCGGGAGTCGCGGCGCGGATCATGCGGGGAGGCTAGCCCGCGTGGTTCCTCAGGCGCCTGGCGATTTCCAGCTGCCGGGGCTGCGGCGGGCGGCCGTCCTCGATGTCCCACAGGGTGTTCTGGAGCAGTCGGCCGAGTGTCCAGGCACGCGCGCGTGCGCGGTCGAGGGCGAGTACGTCGGTCATGGCGTCGAAGCGCCAGCGGATCTCGTCGGCGTCGAAGCGGTTGTGGAGGGCGGGCCAGAGTTCGAAGCCGGGGTCGCCGGCGAGGGGTTTGGGGTCGATGGCGAGCCAGGGGGCGCGGTCGGAGGCGAGGACGTTCTCGTCGTGGAGGTCCCAGTGGAGGAGGCGGTCGCCGGGTTCGTCGATGACTTCGCGTACGGCGGCGGCGCAGTCGGTGACCAGGCGGCGGGTTTCCGGGTCCGGGATGTGGTTCAGGGCCGACGGGGTCCGGTCGAGCATGGTCTGCGCCATGTCGCCGAGGCGGCGCATGCCCCGGGGGGCGGGTACGGAGGTGAGGTGGGTCAGGAGGCGGGCGATGACGAGGACCGCTTCTCGGGTGTCGCCCAGGTGGGACAGCATGCGGGTGGGGTCGAGGCGTTCGAGGAGCATGGTGCCGGTGCTCTCGTCGTGATCGAGGAGTCGTACGGCCCGGTCGCCGTTCCAGATGCGCAGGGCCACGGGCTCGCCCTCGCTCTCGTCGTCGAGGAGTTGCAGCTTCAGTACGGCGCGCGTGTCGTCCGCGCGGACGACCGGCAGGACCAGGGCGGTGACTCCGTGCATCGGGCGTCCGTCGGCTGTCAGTTCCCAGCGTTCCATGAACTCGGCCGCCAGTTCCGGCAGGCCGGCTATGAAGGCGCGGCCCGCTTTCCCGTTGAACTTCTCCTGTGATGCGGCCAGCTCGTCCGGAATGTCGATCACGATGCGGACCCTACTCGCGTACGTGAATCGCCTCACGCGAATTGTCCGGGGATATCCACAGGGTGTGGACGTTCGTTCCCGGCGCCCCCGGCACGTGGATCTGGTCAGGCCACCGACTCCGGTACCGCCGCCTCCGCCGGGGCGCCCTGCTTCGGTGGCTTCGTCGTGACCATCAGGCCCGCGATGAGGCCGGCCAGCAGCATGATGCCGGCGGCCCACCAGATGGCGACCGTGTAGCCGTGGACGACGGCTTCCCTGGCGATCCGGGCGCGGCCGCCGGGGTCGGTGAGGTGGGCGGTGACGTAGGCGGTGCTGCTGGTGGTGGCGATGGTGTTGAGGAGGGCCGTGCCGATGGAACCGCCCACCTGCTGTGAGGTGTTGACGGTGGCCGAGGTGACGCCGGCGTCCTGGGGTGCGACGCCCGCGGTGGCCGTGGAGAAGACCGGCATGAAGGTGAGGCCCATGCCGAGGCCCATGAGGATCAGGGCGGGGAGGATGTCGGTGGCGTACTCGCTGTCCGCGGTCATCCGGGTGAGGAGCACCATGCCGGCGGAGGCGAGGATCATGCCGGGGACCATGAGCATGCGGGGCGGTACGCGGTTGATCAGGCGGGCCGAGATCTGGGTGGAGCCGGTGATGATCGAGGCGGTGAGGGGGAGGAAGGCGAGGCCGGTCTTCACGGGGGAGTAGCCGAGGATGACCTGCAGGTAGTAGGTCATGAAGAGGAACAGGCCGAACATGCCGATGACGGCGAGGGCCATGGTGAGGAAGCAGCCGGCGCGGTTGCGGTCCTTGATGATGTGGAGGGGGAGCAGGGGCTGGGCGGCCCGGGTCTGCCACCACACGAACGTCGTGAGGAGTACGACTCCTGCGGCGAGGAGGGTGAGGACGACGGCGTCGGTCCAGCCTCGTGGTTGGGCCTCGCTGAAGCCGTAGACGATCGCGACGAGGCCGCCGCAGCCGAGCAGGACGCCGGGGACGTCCAGGCGGGCGCCCGCGTGGCCGGGGCGGTCGTGGAGGAGGGCGAGGGCCCCGATGACGGCGATGACGGCGATGGGAACGTTGACGTAGAGGCACCAGCGCCAGTCGAGGTACTCGGTGAGCAGGCCGCCGACGATGAAGCCGATGGCGGCGCCGCTGCCGGCGAGGGCGCCGTAGATGCCGAAGGCCTTTCCGCGTTCCTTGGGGTCGGTGAAGGTCGTCGTCAGCAGGGAGAGCGCGGAGGGGGCGAGTACGGCGGCGAAGGCGCCCTGGAGGGCACGGGCGCCGAAGAGCATGCCGGCGGTGGTGGCGGCGCCGCCGAGTGCGGAGGCGGCGGCGAAGCCGATGAGGCCGATGATGAAGGTGCGTTTGCGGCCGACGAGGTCGGCGATGCGGCCGCCGAGCAGGAGGAGTCCGCCGAAGGCGAGCGTGTAGGCGGTGATGACCCATTGGCGGTTGCCGTCGGACATGTCCAGGTCGCGCTGTGCGGAAGGGAGCGCGATGTTCACGATGGTCGCGTCGAGGACGACCATCAGCTGGGCGAGGGCGATGATCACCAGGCCCCACCAACGGCGGGGATCGGCGTTCGCGTGATCACCTGTTGGGGTGACGCTCATTCGGTCAGCAGACCACGGATCGCGGCCTGTCGCATCCGAGGAGGTCATGGCTCCAGAACCACCTTTCCGGTTGTCCCGCGGGTCTCCAGGGCCCGGTGTGCCGCGGCGGCCCGGGCGAGCGGGAAGCGTTGTACGGCGGGGATGAGGCGCCCCTCGGCGGCCTGGGTGAGGGCGCGCAGTTCGAGGGTGCGTACGGGGTCGGGGCCGCCGGCCTTCCGCATCATCACGGGGCCGAGGACCTGCTCGGAGACACCGTCGACGAGGTAGGGCCCGCCGTCGTGGATGCCTTCCGCGGACCAGCCGAAGACGATGTGCCTGCCACCGGGGCCGAGCAGGGCGACGGTCTCGCGGGCGATGTCGCCGCCGACGCCGTCGAGGACGACGGTGGCGGTACGGCCGCCCAGGTAGGCGCGGATCTTGTCCGGCCAGGAGGGGGCCTTGTAGTCGACGGCGAGGTCGGCGCCGTTCGCCTGGACGCGGGCGGCCTTCTCGGGGCCGCCGGCGAGGCCGATGACGGTGGCGCCGGCGTGTTTGGCGTACTGGACGAGGAGGGTGCCGATGCCGCCGGCGGCGGCCGGGATCACGGCGACCGCGTCGGGGCCGAGCTCGGCGAACTGCAGGATCCCCATCGTCGTACGGCCGGTGCCGATCATGGCGACGGCCTGGGCGAAGTCCAGGTTGGCGGGGATCTCACGGACGCGTTCGACCTCGGTGACGGTGAGTTCGGCGTAGCCTCCGGGGGCGAATCCGAGGTGGGCGACGACGCGCCTGCCGAGCCAGAGCGCGGCGACGCCGTCGCCGAGGGACTCGACGATGCCGGCGACCTCGCGGCCGGGGATCGTGGGCAGGGCGGGCGGTTCGGGCAGGGGGCCCTGCGCGCCCTCGCGCAGGGCGGTGTCGAGGAGGTGGACTCCTGCCGCCGCTACGGCGATACGGACCTGGCCGGGGCCGGGCCGCGGGTCGTCGACCTCTTCGTAGGTGAGGTTGTCGGCCGGGCCGAAGGCGTGCAGGCGGATGGCGTGCATGTGGGGTCCCCCATCGGTGGCTGGTGCTGTCGTCAGGACGCGTCGCCGGAACGCGCCATCGGAACGCATCGTCAGAACGCGTCGTCAGGAAGCCACTTTTCAACCTCAAGCATGCTTGAGGTCAAGGGTGTTCCGGCCGAGGGCCAGTGAGACCGCGGTCAGGGCGCTGTTGAAGGAGACCTCGGACAGCACGCCGGGGGCGGCGACCTGGTCGCCCGTGAGGTAGACACCGTCGCCGCGGTCGACGGCGGGCCGGTCCCGCCAGCTGGTCCCCGGCAGGTCGACGGCGCCGGTACGGCCGTTCGCGACGGCCTCGCGCCGCCAGGTGAGGCGCTCGCGCCAGCCCTCGAAGGCGAGGTCGAGGAGCTGCTCGGCGCGGGCGATGCCATCGGCCTTCGTCTCGTGCGGGGCGATCGGGATCTGCCCCTGGATGAGCTGCTCGCCGGCCGGGGCGAGGGAGCGGTCCTGGGCGGTGAACCGCTCGAGCCAGCCGGGGGAGTCGAGGTCACAGACGGCGAAGGCGTCGCCGCGCCGGGAGCGTACGGCGAGGTCGACGAGGGTGGTACGGCCGCCGGTCCAGGTCAGCGAGTCGTCGCCGAGGAGGCGGCGGGCGGCGCCGAGCGAGGTGGCGACGACGACGGGCGTGTCGGTGGGGAGGGTGTCGACGCGGGAGAGCGTCTCCATCCGGACGCCCAGATTCCAGGCCCGGGCGGCCATCCGGTCGATGACGGTGGCCCAGCCGCCGCGCGGGTAGTGGGCCTCGGGCGGGAGCTTGGTGGCGCGGCGCAGGCGTTCCTGCACGAACGCGGCGGCCAGGGAGCCCGGGTCGTGGTGGAAGACGGCGACGGCGGAGTGGTGCGCGGCGGCCCGGGCGCCCTCCTCGCCGGCCAGTTCGGTCGCCCAGGTCATGAAGTCGACGTCGACGGGCGCCTGTCGGGCGCCTGGGCGCAGCAGCTTGAGCATCGCGAAGGGCGGGGTGCGGCGTAGTACGCCCTTGTGCCGCAGCCGCAGCCGGGCGGCCTCCAGGGGCGGGATCGGCGCGAGCGGCCCGATGAGGTCGCGTTGCTTGAGCCAGACCCAGTGCGGGCCGCCGTTGTAGAGGGCGTGCGGTCCTTCGTTCGTCCTGTACTGCCCCTCGGCGGTCCGTGCCCGTCCGCCGAGGGTGTGGTGGGCTTCGTGGACGGTGACCTTGGCGCCCGCCTCGGCGGCGGTGATGGCGGCGGTGAGTCCGGCGAAGCCGCCGCCGATGACGGTGATGCGGTGCATGGTTCGGGTCTCCCTCGGTCGGGGGTGGTTCTCGTGCCGTTCCGTTGTGCTCCGTTCTGTGAGTACGACTGATTGAGGGCCCCGGAATGTGACATCGGGGGAGTCTGTGCAGGTCAGGGCGATTGTCAGTGGTGGGGTGCAGCATGGGGGCATGGCGAGGAGAGCGGTGGGCGGGACGGATGGGGTCGGCGGGGCCCGGGTGAAGTCGGCGCGGCGGCCGGAGGTGAGGCTGCCGCCACTGGAGCCGTACGGCGGCGGCGGGCTGGAGCCGGACGGGGACTACGACGGGCTGGAGTTCGTGGCGGCCGACCTCGCCGGGCAGGACGGGCGGGGCGCCCGTTTCATGGACTGCGCGCTGACGGGGTGCGCGCTGGACGAGACCCGGCTGCACCATGCGCGTGTCCTGGACTCGGTCCTCACCGGCATCCGGGGTGTGGGCACCGACCTGGCCGAGTCGACCCTGCGGGACGTCGAGTTGGTCGACGCCCGGCTCGGCGGCACGCAGATGCACGGAGCCGTCCTGGAGCGCGTCCTGATCCGCGGCGGCAAGATCGACTACCTGAACCTGCGCACGGCCCGCCTCAAGGACGTCGTCTTCCAGGGCTGTGTCCTGGTCGAGCCGGACTTCGGGGGTGCCCGGCTGGAGCGGGTCGAGTTTCTGGACTGCGAGCTGAAGGGGGTCGATCTCAACGCGGCCACGCTGAAGGACGTCGATCTGCGCGGGGCCGCGTCGCTGGAGATCGCGCGTGGCGTGGACCGGCTGGCGGGGGCGGTCATCAGTCCTACGCAGCTGCTGGATCTCGCGGGGGTGCTGGCGGCGGAGCTGGGGATTCGGGTGGAGGGCTGAGGGGGCGGCGGCTCATCCCGGGGACCCACCGGGCTCACCCAGGGACTCCCCGAGGGCTCACCGCACCCTGGGAAACCGCGCCTGGAGTGTCCAGATCGCCGGGTTCTCGCCCAGGTCGTCGTGCAGGTCGATCAGGTCGGCGATCAGGTCGTGCAGGAAGTCCCTGGCCTCCTTGCGGAGTTCGGCGTGGGAGAAGCTCAGTGGGGGCTCCTCGGCCGGCATCCAGTCGGCCTCGATGTCGACCCAGCCGAAGCGGCGCTCGAAGAGCATGCGGTCGGTGGACTCGGTGAAGTCGAGTTCGGCGCGTTGGGGGCGGGCGGCGCGGGAGCCCGCCGGGTCGCGGTCGATGCGCTCGACGATGTCGCACAGGGCCCACGCGAAGTCGAGTACCGGGACCCATCCCCAGGCTGTGGACAGTTCCCGGTCGGCCTTGGTGTCGGCGAGGTAGACGTCCCCGCAGAACAGGTCGTGGCGCAGGGCGTGGACGTCCGCGCGGCGGTAGTCGGTCTGCGGGGGGTCCGGGAAGCGGTTGGAGAGGGCGTAGCCGATGTCGAGCACGTATGTGATGGTGTCACGCGCGTACTCATAGGATCACCGGCGTGTCCCGATCCGCGCCCCTTGCCCCGACCTGCACGTCTCTCGTCCTCGTCCTCGTCCTCGCCCTGACCGCGTGCGATGGCGGCGGGGGCGGGGCGGTGCACGGCAGCCCCGGCGCCTCCGGTGTGCGCGACCCGTACTTCCCCAAGGCGGGCAACGGCGGCTACGACGTCACCCACTACGACCTGGACCTCGCCTACGAGCCCGACACCGGCCGGCTCACCGGCACGGCGACGATCAGCGCCCGCGCCACCCAGGACCTCTCCGCCTTCGACCTCGACCTCAAGGGGCTCGACGTCGACGGGGTCACCGTGGACGGGAAGGGCGCCCGCTGGAACCGTGCCGGGCAGGAGCTGACCGTACGCCCGCACGCCGGTGTCGACGAGGACGCGACCTTCCGCGTGACCGTCCGGTACCACGGCACCCCCGGCACGATCACCGACCCGGACGGCTCCGAGGAGGGCTGGCTGCGCACCGCGGACGGGGCGCTCTCCCTCGGGGAGCCGACCGGGTCCATGGCGTGGTTCCCCGGCAACCACCACCCCTCGGACAAGGCGTCGTACGAGGTCACGGTGACCGTGCCCAAGGGCCTGCGAGCCGTGTCCAACGGCGAGTTGGTGAGCGAGCGGAGCACCGGGGGGCGTACGGCGTTCACCTGGCGCGCCACCGAACCCATGGCGAGTCACGTCGCCACGCTCGCCGTCGGTGACTACGACATCCGCCGCTCCACCACCGCCGGCGGCCTGCCCGTGTACGTCGCCGTCGACCCGACCCTGGCCGGAGCGAGCCGGAAGGTGCCGGCGGAGATCCCCGAGATCATTGATTGGGCCGCGGACGTCTTCGGGCCGTACCCCTTCTCCTCCACCGGGGCGATCGTCGACCGAGACGGCGACGCCGGCTACGCCCTGGAGACCCAGAACCGGCCCGTCTTCCCCGGCGTCCCCGACACCGATCTCCTCGTCCATGAGCTCGCGCACCAGTGGTACGGCAACTCGGTCACGCCGAAGACGTGGCGGGACATGTGGCTCAACGAGGGCTTCGCGACGTACGCGGAGTGGCTGTGGCAGGAGGAGCACGGCGGTGACAGCGCCCAGGAGACCTTCGACGCGCTCTACGACCACGGCGACCGGACCTACGAGGACCTCTGGTCCTTCCCGCCCGCGAAACCGACGAGCGCCGCGCACCTGTCCGGCACGCCCGTCTACCAGCGCGGCGCGATGGTCCTCCACAAGATCCGTCAGACGGTCGGCGACACCGCCTTCCGCGCCCTCCTCCGCGGCTGGGCCACCGCCCACCGCCACGGCAACGCGGACACGGCCGACTTCACGGCGTACGTCGAGAAGCAGGCGCCCGGCAAGGACTTCGACGCGGTCTGGGCGGACTGGCTGTACGGGGACGGCAAGCCGGCGCGTGGCTGAGTCCGGTGATCTGCCGTCACGGGTGCAACTCGTCCAGCAGCCGCGCCAGTTCCGGCGGCCACACCGGCTCCGGGGCCTCGGCGAGCTCCTCACGGGTCCACCAGCGCCAGGCGAGGATGCCCTCCTCGGTGTGTGAGGCGGCCAGGCCGGCGCCGGTCGGGGGGCGGTGGGGGCCGCGGGCGACGTAGATGTGGTCGTGCTGGCGGACAGGGATGCCGGCGCGGGTGAAGTCGTGCTCCCAGGTGCACAGCAGGGGGCCCGGTTCGAGGTCCGTCCAGCCGGTCTCCTCGGCGAGTTCGCGCAGGGCGCCTTCGCGGGGGCTCTCGCCGGGTTCGAGGCCGCCGCCGGGGAGGGCCCAGTGGAAGCCGACCTCGTCGCTGTCGTAGCGGAAGAGGAAGACCGAGCCGTCGGGGTCCAGTACGGCGATCCGGGCCGCGGGGCGCGGGGTGCGCAGCGGCTTGCGCAGTACCGCGCAGGGACGGCCGCGTTCGCGGTCCGCGCGGTGGTCGATCACCTCGTAGCCGAGGGCCGTCCAGAAGGCGAGGCCCTTGGGATTGGCGTCGAGGACGGCCAGGCGTACGGCGGTGCGGCCCGCGGCGCGGAAACGGTCCTCGAGGAGTGCGGCCAACCGGCGTCCGTACCCCCGGCGTTGCACGTCCGCCGCCACCATCAGGAGGCCGATCCACGGGTCCGGGTCGGCCGGGTCGGGGTGCCGGTCGAGGGTGATCGCGATCCCGACCAGGCGCCCCTCGCTGTGGGCCAGCGACACCTCCGCCCCCGGGAACATCGCCTCCTCGGCCAGCGCGGCCGCCACCTGCTCCGGGCGGATGTCGTCCGGGTCCGGGAAGTCGCCGCTGAGGGCGTGGAAGTCGCGGTGGGCGGCGTAGAGCGCGGTGAGTTCGGTGAGCAGGGGGCCCGGGATGTCGCGGTCGGGGGCGAGGGGGAGGGGGGTGAGGATCACGCGGGCAACCTATCGGCCGTGCGGCGGTGGGGTGGCGGGAACGCCGAAGCACCGGCCGCCCGAACGCCGAAGCCCCGCCGCCGGCCCCCGCCGCGGGAAGGCCGAAGCCCCGGCCGTCGTGACGGCCGGGGCTTCGGCAGGCTGCAACAGTGGGACGTCGGATCAGACGTTCACGCCGAAGTCCTGGGCGATGCCGACCAGGCCCGAGGCGTAGCCCTGGCCGACGGCGCGGAACTTCCACTCGGCGCCGTTGCGGTACAGCTCACCGAAGACCATCGCCGTCTCCGTCGCCGCGTCCTCCGACAGGTCGTAGCGGGCGATCTCGGCGCCGCCGGCCTCGTTCAGGATGCGGATGTAGGCGTTGCGGACCTGGCCGAAGTTCTGCGAACGGTTCTCGGCGTCGTAGATCGAGACCGGGAAGACGATCTTTTCGATGTCGGCCGGGAGGCCCGCGAGGTTGACCTTGATCGCCTCGTCGTCGCCCGCGCCCTCGCCGGTGCGGTTGTCGCCGGTGTGGACGATGGTGTTGTCCGGGGTCTGCTTGTTGTTGAAGAACACGAAGTGGGCGTCCGAGTAGACCTTGCCCTGCGTGTTGACCGCGATCGCGGAGGCGTCGAGGTCGAAGTCCGTGCCGGTGGTGGTGCGGACGTCCCAGCCGAGGCCCACGGTGACGGCCGTCAGGCCCGGAGCCTCCTTGGTGAGCGAGACGTTGCCACCCTTGGACAGGCTTACAGCCATTGTTGGGAGTCCTTCCCTCGTTAGACGTACGGCAGCATGAAGCTACAGCTACCCGTACCAACGCGGAGAGGGGTACGCGAGGTTCCTGGTCTCTTTACTTTCTTTACCCGAGATATTCGGGTGACGTGGACCGGACAGACCAGGGAACATGGACGCCATGTCCGGTCCCCACGTCATCCGCGGCTCCGTCTCCCTTCCCGAGGCCGAGCTCATGTGGCGTTTCTCGCGGTCCTCCGGGCCCGGCGGACAGCACGTCAACACCAG
Organism: Streptomyces sp. NPDC006602; assembly: GCF_042870385.1. Lineage (NCBI taxonomy): Bacteria > Bacillati > Actinomycetota > Actinomycetes > Kitasatosporales > Streptomycetaceae > Streptomyces > Streptomyces sp. NPDC006602. Next base: position 59,181 of record NZ_JBIAHG010000029.1, read on the forward strand.
CGACTCGCAGGTGGAGCTCCGCTTCGACCTCGCCCGCACCGAGGCCCTGCCCGAGGTGTGGAAGCAGCGAGCCCTGGAGAGGCTGGCCGGGCGCCTCGTCGACGGCGTCGTCACCGTACGGGCTTCCGAGCACCGCTCCCAGTGGCGCAACCGCGAGACCGCCGCCGTACGCCTGGCCTCCCTCCTCGCCGAGGCGACCGCCCCGCCGCCCAAGCCGCGCCGGCCCACCCGGATCCCCCGCGGCATCAACGAACGCCGCCTGCGGGAGAAGAAGCAGCGCTCGGACACCAAGCGGGGGCGGACCGGGCGCGACTGGGGATGACGCCGGGGGTCGCTACAGCAGCTCCAGCGCCCGCTACAACAGCTCCAGCGCCCGCTACAACAGCTCCAGCACCCCGACGATCTCCCCCTCGCTGGTCTCCCCGTTGGGCCGGAAGCCGAGCCCCAGGTAGAAGTTCTCGGGGCCGTGCGGCCCGGCGTGCCAGGTGACGTACAGCTCCTTGCCGCCCCGGCGGCGGATCTCGGCCGCCACGGACTCCACGGCGAACCGGCCGTAGCCCCGTCCCTGTTCGCCGGCGGCGATGTTCAGCCGCCACAGGCCGGAGCGGAGGAGGGTGCCGTCCTCCTTCCAGTCGATGTCGAAGAAGGCCATGAGAAAGCCGACCGGGCGGTCGCCGTCGACGATCAGGCGGGGCCAGGCGACGCCGGCGGGATGGACGTACGCCTCGGCGAGGGACTTCATCACCGGGGAGACCGCGAATTCCTGTTCCGGGCGGACCCTTATGCCGGTCGCGGCCTCGAAGGTGCGGGGTGTGATCTCTTCGAGGCGGGGCGTAGAGGCCGTGGTCATGCGCGCACCCTAGGTCGGTGGATCACCGGTCCGCCACGGAATTCAGCCCAACTGCCGGTAGCGCCCCCGGAAATACATCAGCGGGCCGCCGTCCGCGCTCGGGACGGCCGCTGTCAGGACCTGGCCGATCACGAGGACGTGGTCGCCGGCCGGCACGCGTTGCTGGGTGCGGCACTCCAGGGTGGCCAGGGCGCCGCCCACCAGGGGAGCGCCGGACACCTCGCCGCGGACGTACGGGATGTCCTCGAAGAGGAGGCGGTCGCTGATGCGGCCCTTCATGGCGAAGCGGCCGGCGATGTGCCGCTGGCTCTCGGAGAGGACCGACACCGCCCACAGGGGCTGCTCGTCGAGCAGGTCGTCCATGCGGGAGCCCTCACGCAGGCTGACCAGTACCAGAGGCGGGTCGAGGGAGACCGACATGAAGGCCGTGGCCGTCATGCCGACGTCCTCGCCCCCCGGGGCCTGCGGGTCGTCCGGGTCGAGCGACGCCTCCTGGGCGGTCACCAGGACCACGCCGGCGGCCAGCCGGGACATGGCGGCGCGGAACTCGTCGTTGCTCACCCCCACAGCATGCCCGGAGGCGGGAGCGACGTGTGGGGCGGATGTGACATAGGGAGGGTTCGGCACGCCGGAAACGCTAATCTCCGGTACGGCGGCGCCGCATCGGGCCTCCGGCCGAGACCGGTCCTAGGACTCGGGGACGAGTTCCCGGTCTGCCCATTCGCGCAAAGCTTGCGTTCGGTAAACGCACAGGAAAAACACAGAAACCTTACTCAATTGTTCATCTTTCGCTGTGACTTGAGTCACAAGACGGACTAATTGTTGACCCTGTGTACCGAGTGAGCAGCGCGCTGTGATTCAGTGGCGGGGAAAGCTGCTAGGACGATACGCCGATGAGAACCCTTGATTCGCTGCGAGGTCTCGGGGGGAGGGCGAGCATGGAGACCGAGTCGGAGCCCTACGTCCGCCTTGCGTCCCTGCGACAGCTGCATCAGGTCATGGCCGACATGAACACGGCCCGCAGCCTCGCGGACACACTGCAGACCGTGGCCGACGGAGTGGTCACCGCCCTCGGGTACGAACTCGCGTGCGTGAACCTCGTACGCCCCGACGGCGACCTCGTCGTCGCCGCCTTCGCCGGCAACGCGGCCGCCGAGGCGCTGATCACCGGCCGCGTCGGCTCCCGCGAGTCCTGGGAGCGCCGGCTGGGCATGGGCGAGCACTGGGGCGACCTGGTCTTCATACCGCACACCGAGGGCTGGGTCCTCGACGACGACGACGTACCGCAGTGGTACACCGACGGCCCCGCGCCCCGCTTCGAGGACGAGTGGCACCCCTCCGACAGGCTCTTCGCTCCCATGTACGCGCCCGGCCCGCCCGGCGGCTCGTGCGGCGAGCTGATCGGCGTGCTGTCCGTGGACCGGCCGCGCAACGGCCGTCGGCCCGGCGCGTGGGGGCGCGAAGCGCTCCAGATGTACACCTTCCAGGCCGCCATCGCGATCAGCAACGCGCGTCTACGTGCCAATATGCAGCGCGCACTGGTCAGGCTCGAAAGGGAGCAGCAGGCTCTGCGGGCCAGTGAGGAAAGCTTCCGGCAGGCCTTCGAGTACGCCCCCTCCGGCATGGCCATCGCCGAGATGGGCGGCGACCAGCACGGCCGGATCCTGCGCACCAACGACGCCCTGTGCCGCCTGCTGGGCCGCCCCGCCTCCGCGATGCGCCGCTACTCCTTCTCCGACCTCGTCCACCCCGAGGACATAGGCACCCTGCTCCGCACCTCCGCCGAGGGCGGCCGCGCGGAACTGAGGCTCGGGCGCCGCGACGGCACATACGTCTGGGTGCACCTGCGCAACTCCGTCGTCGCCGACGCCGCCGACGGCCCCCGGTTTCTCCTCACGCACGTCGAGGACATCGAGGACCGCAAGCGCCGCGAGCTGCAACTCGCCCACCGCGCCTCGCACGACGCGCTCACCGGCCTGCCGAACTCCGCCGAGCTGCGCTCCCGGCTCTCCTCCCGGCTGTGCCGGCGTGCCGGTCACGCGGGCGCCCTCGAGCCGGTGGACGCGGCGTTCGGCCACCCGGCCTTCGACTCGAACGGCCACGGCTTCGACTTCCCGTCGACCGGAGTCGAGGTGTACGACGGCTACGACCACCACGTGCACACCGTCGCCCCTGAGGGTGAACATGACGACGGCGCCAAGGGGCTCGCGGTGCTCTTCTGCGACCTCGACGGCTTCAAGTCGATCAACGACCGGTTCGGGCACAACGCGGGTGACTCGGTCCTCATCGAGGTCGCCCGGCGGCTGTCCCGCGGTGTCCGCGACGGCGACACGGTGGCCCGTCTCGGCGGCGACGAGTTCGTGGTGCTGGCCGACGGCCTCGGCCGGGCCGACGCCCAGGACCTCGCCGTACGTCTGCGCAACGAGATCATCCAGCCCATCCGGATCGACGGCCGGGCCATGCGGGTCGGCGCCAGTTTCGGCATCGGCTGGGCGTCCTGCGGGATGACCGCGGACGAGGTGCTGAAGTCGGCCGACGAGCGGATGTACGTAGAGAAACGATCGCGTCCCAAACAACACCGACGCGCCGGATGACTCCCAGGTCAGCGAGCTGATGCGATCCGTGTCACCCGTTCAGGCCATCCGGAGCGGGTAGGCTCGCCCTTCTCACCACACGAATCGCACCCGCACCCGCTGAGGAGACCAAGGGATGACGGCCGGCAACAACGGCGCGAGCACGCCCGAGGACGACGACCCGTTCGGCTATCTCTACGCCGACGGACAGGCCAACGGCGCCCAGCCGCCCTCCGGCGGCGGTGGCTACGGCTACCCGGGCTCCGTCAACCGGGTGCGTGCGGTCGGTCAGCGACAGTACGGCCAGCAGGCCCCGGCCGCGGCGACCGCGCCCTACGGCCAGGTCGCGCAGCCGGCCGGGCACGCCCAGCCGAACGCCCACTACGCCGCCCCCGAGACCTTCCCGGGCAGCGCCCCCACCACCCAGCAGCAGCAACCGCCCTACGGCGGTGGCGGCGGCCGCCGCGGCCCCAACACCAAGGGGCTGCTGATCGGCGCGATCGCGGTCGTCGCGGCAGTCGTCATCGGCATCGGGGTGGCGATGATGGGCGGCGACGGGGAGAAGGACGCGGCCGGCAACGAGGCGTCCACGTCTCCGACGACTTCGCAGAGCAGCGAGCCGAGCGCGTCTTCCTCGCAGTCGGCGGCCGCCGGTGAGCTCCCGAAGACCGACGCGAAGACACTGCGTCTCGAGGGCGGCACAACCCTCGCCTCCGACGTGAAGGGCGCCCAGTCCGAGGGCGGCGTGTACGTGCAGGGCTTCAACCAGGTCGGTGCCAAGGTCACCTGGACGGTCAACGGCATCGAGAAGGCCGGCACCTACCGGCTCTACGTCCGTTACGACATCCCCGGCGTCGATGCCAACGCGACGCTGACGGTCAACGGCAAGGCCAACACGCAGCCGCTGAACCTGAAGAACTTCGCCAATCAGCCCAAGGGTGACTGGGAGAAGGGCTGGCAGACCACCTGGGGTCAGGTCACCCTGAGCAAGGGCACCAACACGATCGAGCTCTCGTGTCAGCAGGGCAACCAGTGCGACGCCTACCTCGATCAGTTCTCCGTGACGGAAAACGTCGATCAGTAGCGTTCACGCCGCGCTGACCTCCCCTGTCACCGTCACCCGCCCCACCAGTTCCTCGTACGCCCCCCGGTCGAACTCCCCTGCCACCGGCGCCATCACCGTCGCCGCCGACAGGGCGACCGCGCGGGCCAGGCGGTCCGGCCACGGGAGTTGTTCGACGAGGCCCGACAGGAGGCCCGCGACCGCGGAGTCGCCGGCGCCGGTCGGGTTGCCGTGGACGCGGGTGGGCGGGGTGGCTCGCCAGCGGCCCTCCGGAGTGACGGCGAGCAGGCCCTCGTCGCCCAGGGAGGCCACGACGGACCGGGCGCCACGTCGGCGGGCGTCCTGCGTGGCGCGCAACGGCTCGTGGGAGCCCGTCAGTTCGGCCAGTTCGTCGGCGTTCGGCTTCACGATGTCGGGGCGGGCGGCCACCCCGCGCCGCAGCGACTCCCCGCTGGTGTCGAGAAGCACGGGGACGCCGGCCGCCTTCGCGGTCCGTACGAGTCCCGCGTACGCCCCCACCGGCACCCCCGGCGGCAGACTGCCGCACAGGGCCACCGCGGACGCCGACGGGACGAGATCCTCGTACGCGTCCTGAAATGCGGACCACTCGGCCGGGGTGACCGTCGGGCCGGGCTCGTTGAGCTGGGTCGTGTCGCCGGTGTGTTCGTCAACGACGGCGATCGTGCGGCGGGTGGCGCCGGTGACCGGGACGAGGGCGTCCAGCACCCCCTGCGTCGTGGTGAGTTGCCGCTGTACGACCCGTCCCGTCGCGCCGCCCGCGAAGCCCGTGACCGTCACCTCGTGGCCCAGGGCCGCGAGGACACGGGCCACGTTCACGCCCTTGCCGCCCGGCCGTTCGGTCACGTCCGTGACGCGGTGGGAGGTGTGCGGGCGCAGGGACCGTACGCGATAGGTGATGTCGAGAGCGGTGTTCAGCGTGACGGTGAGGATCACCTGGCTCGACCTCCCCCGAGGAAAACGCAGAACGCGCTCGGCGTCTGTCTGTCCGGAGGGCCGATCACGCCAAACGGACGACGGTCCTCCCAGTTTGACAGGACAACCGCCGTCCTCAACAGAGGGACAGATCACCCCAGTTGGGGATCGACCACCCATTCCCCCCGGCGCATCACGCCCTTGAGTCCGAAGTCGGCGTCCAGCAGGACCAGGTCGGCGTCCTTGCCGGGTTCCAGGGAGCCGACGGTGTCGTCCATGCCGAGCAGGCGGGCCGGGTTGGCGGACAGGGCGGCGACCGTGTCCTCGACGGACAGTCCGTCGATCGTCACCGCCCGCTTGAAGGCGCGGTCCAAGGTGAGGGTGGAGCCCGCGATGGAGCCGCCCTCCACCAGGCGGGCCACGCCGTCGGCCACCTCCACCTCAAGCGGGCCGAGCATGTAACGACCGTCGCCGAAGCCGGCCGCGTCCATCGCGTCCGTGATGAAGGCCACCCGCCCCGCGCCCGCGTGATGGAAGGCGAGTTGGAGGGAGGCCGGGTGGAGGTGTGTGCCGTCGTTGATGAGCTCGACGGTGATCCGCTCGTCCTCCAGGAGGGCGGCGATGGGGCCCGGGGCGCGGTGGCCGAGCGTGGGCATCGCGTTGAAGAGGTGGGTGGCGACCGTGGCGCCTGCCTCGATGGCCTCCACCGTCTGCTCGTACGTCGCGTCGGTGTGCCCGATCGCCGCGATCACGCCGTGCTCGACGAGCAGCCGTACGGAGTCGATGCCGCCCGGCAGCTCGGTGGCGAGCGTCACCATCTTCGCCTTGCCGCGCGCAGCGTCGATCAGCTTGCGGACCTCGGCGGGATCCGGGTCGCGCAGCAGCTGCGCGGAGTGCGCGCCCTTGCGGCACGGGGAGATGAACGGCCCCTCGAAGTGGATCCCGGCGATCTCGCCCTGCTCGGCCAGCTCGGACAGCAGCCCGGCCCGCTGGGCCAGGAAGTCCATGTCACCGGTGACCGTGGAGGCGACGAGGGTCGTGGTGCCGTGCAGGCGGTGGGTGTGGATGCCCTTGAGGACCTCGTCGACCGTGCCGGAGGTGAAGGAGGCTCCGCCGCCGCCGTGGTTGTGGATGTCGACGAAGCCGGGTACCAGCCAGTGGGCTTGTACGTCGATCAGGTGGGCGTTCTCCGGGGCGGTGCCGGCGATGCGGGTGCCGTCGACGATGACTTGGCCGCCTTCGATGGTTCCGGTCGGCATGACCACGTTGGCGCCGGTGAGGATCGTAGGCGCCTTGCCGGTTGCGGGGTGCGGATGCGTCGCGGCTGGTCGCGCCCCGCGGCGGAGCCGCTTGTCGGCGCTGTCCCGCGCCCCTGGGGGGTTGGCCATCAGGGCGTTGCCTCCGTACGGTCGGTGGATTCGAGGAGGTCCCAGGCCAGGAGCCCGGCACCGAGGCAGCCCGCGGTGTCGCCCAGGGCCGCGGGGACGATCGACGGCTGTTTCTGGAAGGTGATGCGCCGCCGGACGGCGTCCCGCAGGGGTGTGAACAAGGTTTCTCCCGCTTCGGCGAGGCCGCCACCGATGATGAGGGTGCGGGGGTCCAGCAGGGTGAGGGCGGTGACCAGGCCGTCGGCCAAAGCGTCCACGGCCTGCTGCCACACCCGTACGGCGTTCGGGTCGCCGGACTCGACGGCCTTGGCGCAGTCGGCCGCGTCCGCCCCGGGGTCCCCGCAGGCCGCCGCCCACGCCTCGCTCACCGCCGCCGCGGACGCGTACCGCTCCAGACAGCCGCGCTGCCCGCACGGACAGGCGGTTCCCGCGGGCCGTACGACGATGTGGCCGATCTCTCCCGCGAAGCCGTGGGCGCCCGCCTCCACCCGGCCGCCGATGCCGATGGCGCCCGCGATGCCGGTGCCCAGCGGCACGAACAGGAAACGGTCGGCGCCCTTGCCCGCGCCGATCCGGCCCTCCGCGAGGCCGCCGGTGCGGACGTCGTGGCCGAGGGCGACGGGCACGCCGTGGAGCTTCGCGGCGAGCAGCTCGCGCAGGGGTACGTCACGCCAGCCCAGGTTGGCCGAGTAGGCGGCGATGCCGCGGTTCTCGTCGACGATGCCGGGGACGGCGACGCCGGCCGCCGCCGCGGGCTCGCCGAAGTGCTCGATGCCGTACGCGCGCAGCTCGGCGGCGAAGTCGAGGATGCCCTCGACGACCGCCTCCGGCCCGCGCTCGCGGCCGGTGGCGCGGCGGGCCTGGTACAGCAGCTCGCCGCTCGCCCCTGCCAGGGCGGCCTTCATTCCGGTGCCGCCCACATCGAGGGCGATGACATGTCTCACCGGGACAGTGTGGCCCGTCTACCCTCAAGAGGTCTAGTCCACTCACGTGGTGTAGACCTTATGGAGGCAATATGTATGACCTTTCGAGAGTTTCATTGATCGACAACGTTGGAGCGATGGCAGTGCAGCGCGGTAGGGCGGGAACGATCGCGGCGGTGTCCGCACTGGGCCTGACGGCGGTCCTCGGGGGCTGCGGCCTCACCGGTGACTCGGGCGAGGTGACCCTGAAGCTGGTGGCCGCCGACTACGGCGACAGCACGGCCAACAGCTCCAAGAAGTACTGGGACGCGCTGGTCAAGGAGTACGAGTCGAAGCACGACGGCGTGCGGGTCGAGGTGAGCGTCTACTCCTGGAACGACGTCGACCGCAAGGTCAAGGAGCTGGTCGACGCCGGCGAGGCGCCCGACATGGCGCAGATCGGCGCGTACGCCGACTACGCGGACGCGGACCAGCTCTACACGGCCGACGACCTGGTCTCCATCCCCGTCCAGGCCGACTGGATCTCCCAGCTGTCCAACGCGGGCGAGGTGAACGGCATCCAGTACGGCATGCCGTTCGCCGCCTCCACCCGGCTGCTCTTCTACAACAAGACCCTCTTCACCGACGCCGGTCTCACCCCGCCGACCAGCTGGGCCGAGCTCGCCGCGGACGCCGAGGCGCTGAAGGCGGCAGGCGTGAAATACCCGTACGCGCTGCCCCTCGGGCCGGAGGAGGCGCAGGCCGAGACCCTGCAGTGGCTGCTCAGCGGCGGCGGCGGTTACACCGACACGCTCGGCACGTACAGCATCGACTCCTCGGAGAACACCGACACCTTCACCTGGCTGAAGGACGACCTCGTGGGCAAGGGGCTGACCGGGCCGGTCGCGCCCGGGAAGCTCAACCGGGCCGACGCGTTCGCCGCGTTCGCGAACGGGGACGTCGGCATGCTCAACGGGCATCCCTCGCTGATGAAGATGGCCGCCAAGAAGGGCGTGAAGTTCGGCATGGTGGCGATGCCCGGCGAGACCGGCCAGAGCAAGATATCCATGGGGGTCGCCGACTGGATGACCGCCTTCAAGAAGAACGGGCACGCCGAGCAGATCGGCGACTTCCTCGACTTCGTCTACAGCGAGAAGAACGTCCTCGCCTTCTCCCGCGAGTACGACCTGCTGCCGGTCACCAACTCCGCGTCCGACGCCATGAGCGCGGCGAAGCAGGACGCCGGTCTCAAGCCGTTCCTCGACGAGCTGCCGCTGTCCGAGACGTATCCGGTGGGGGAGACGTCCTGGGCGCAGGTCAGCGCGGCCGTGAAGAAGGGGATCGGGCAGGCCGTGGCGTCGGGCGGGAGCCCGGCGTCCGTGCTGAGCGGGCTGCAGGCGACGGCTGCCGCGGCGCAGGCGGCGAGGTAGCGACTGTCACTTGTCAGTGCCGGCGGTTAGCGTGCGGGTATGGACGAGGAGCGGGACCTGGGTCGCAGGGAGCGGCAGATCATCGCGCTGGAGCGGCGGGGGTTCAGCGGGCCCGGGCTGAAGGAGCGGGCGATACGCGAGGAGCTGGGGTTGGCGCCGGTGCGCTACTACCAGTTGCTGAACGCGTTGCTGGACGACGAGCGGGCGTTGGCGTTCGACCCGGTGACGGTGAATCGCCTGCGCCGGGTACGGGACGCACGCCGCTCGGAGCGGTAAGGGCGCGGACCCCTTCGACCCCGGTACCAGGGGCGGAGCTCCCAGGGAGACGCCGATAGGGTCGCGTCATGGGTAGCTACACGGAATCCACGGACCCGGCGACGCCGGCAGGGTGGGAGGGGCTCCAGGCCCTCCTCGCTCGGCCGGAGCGCGCGGTGATCGCGCTCGACTTCGACGGGACGCTCGCGCCGATCGTGGCGGATCCGGAGAAGGCGCGGGCCCATCCCGAGGCGGTGGCCGTGCTCGCCGCGCTCGCTCCGAAGGTCGCCGCCGTGGCCGTGGTCACGGGGCGCCCGGCCGCGGTGGCCGTCCGGCACGGCGGCTTCGCCGACGTCCCCGGTCTCGAACACCTCGTCGTCCTCGGCCATTACGGCGCCGAGCGCTGGGACGCCCGTACCGGAACCGTCAGCGCCCCCGCCCCGCACCCCGGCGTCGCCGCCGTCCGTGCCGAGTTGCCGGGCGTGATCGAGGGGGCCGGGGTCCGGCAGGGGGCGTGGATCGAGGAGAAGGGGCGCGCGGTCGCCGTACACACCCGGCGGGCCGCCGATCCGCAGGCCGCGTTCGAGACTCTGCGCGACCCCCTCACCGAGCTGGCCGCCCGGCACGGTCTGATCGTCGAACCCGGCCGGCTCGTCCTCGAGCTCCGACCGCCGGGCATGGACAAGGGCGTCGCCCTCCTCGAGTACGTCCGTGAGATCGTCGCCACGTCCGTCCTCTACGCCGGCGACGACCTCGGCGACCTCCCTGCCTTCGCCGCCGTCGACAAACTCCGTTCCGACGGCACCCCGGGCCTGCTGGTGTGCAGCGGCAGCGACGAGGTCACCGAGCTGCGGGAGCGGGCGGACGTGGTCGTGGACGGCCCGGAGGGGGTCGTACGGCTCCTCCGGGCGCTCGCCGAGCGGATCGGCTAGGCCGGTCGGCTCAGCGCGTCCAACTGCTCCAGGAACCACTGCGCCGGCGGCAAGGCGGTCGCCGCCGCGGTGAGTCTCTTCGTTCGCTCGGCCCGTTCGCCCGCCGACATGGTCAGCGCCTCGTGCAGGGCCCTGGCCGTGCCGATCACGTCGTACGGGTTGACGGGGATCGCGTCCTCGCCCAGTTCCTCGAACGCCCCCGCCTCCCGCGACAGCACCAGCACGCACCCCTCGTCGGAGATCACCGGCACCTCCTTCGCGACGAGGTTCATGCCGTCCCGGATGGGGTTGACGAGGGCCACGTCGGCGAGGCGGTAGGCGGCCAGGGAGCGCGCGAAGTCGTCCTTCAGGTGCAGCAGGACCGGTGTCCAACCCGGCGTGCCGTACCCGGCGTTGATCTCGTCCGCCAGCCGCCGCACCTCCGCCATGTACTCCCGGTACACGGCGAGGTCCTGTCGGGACGGGTACGCGAACGCCACGTGCACCACCCGCTCGCGCCACTCGGGGTGGTCGTCGAGCAGCTGCCGGTACGCCAGCAGTCCCCGCACGATGTTCTTCGACAGCTCGGTCCTGTCGACCCGCACGATCGCCTTGCGGCCCTCGCCGATCTCCGCCCGCAGCGCCGTCATCCGTTCCTCGACGTCCCCCTCGTGCGCCCGCTTCCGCAGGAAGTCCGCGTCCGCGCCCAGCCCGTGCACGCCGATCCGCGTGTCCCCGAGTCCGCCGGCGAACTCCGTACAGCACGCGGTGAACGCGTCCGCCCAGCGGTGGGTGAGGAAACCCAGCCGGTCCGCGCCGAGCATTCCCCCCAACAGCTGCGCGCGGATGTCGTCGGGGAGCATCCGGAAGTAGTCCGGCGGCGCCCACGGCGTGTGCGAGAAGTGGCCGATCCGCAGGTCCGGACGCAGCTCCCGGAGCATTCCGGGCACCAGGCACAGGTGGTAGTCCTGCACCACGACCGCCGCGCCCTCGGCCGCTTCCTCGGCCAGGGCCTGGGCGAACGCGCGGTTGTACGTCTCGTACGACGCCCACTGCCGCCGGAACTCCGCGTCGAAGACGGGCTCCAGAGGGGTCTGGTACAGCATGTGGTGGACGAACCACAGCACGGAGTTGGCGATGCCGTTGTACGCGTCGGCGTGCACGTCGGCAGGGACGTCGAGCATGCGGACGCCCGGCTCGCCGATCCCGCGTCGTACCGCCTCGCGGTCGCCGTCGCCCAGCGCCGAGCACACCCACAGCGCGCCCGCGTCGGGTCCGATGGCGGACAGGCCCGAGACCAGCCCGCCGCCACCCCGTTTGGCGTGGAGCGAGCCGTCCGTGCTGTCCGGTCGGACCTCGTACGAAACCGGGCCGCGGTTGGACGCGACCAGTACCTCTGCACTGCCGACACCCTGCGTTGAAGCCATACGCCTCAACCTAGCCCGGCCCGGAAACACTCAAACGTTCGGGCGGGTCCGGGGGCCGTATACGGCCCCCGGACACCGGAACACACCCGGTCAGGCGACCTTTCGCTGCGCGTACTCCGCGATCTCCACCATCGGCGGCCGCTCCTCCGTGTCCACGGAGTAGGTACGCGGCTCGAAGCCGTCCTCGCCCCGTTCGAACTGCGTGAGGGACGGACGGATGAGGTGCCCGCGGGCCAGCCGGAGCTGGGCCGTGCGGTAGATCGCGGCGGACATGCGGCCCAGTGCCTGGCCGTCCTGGTGGCGGTGCTTGCGCACCCCGACGTCGACCTGGGCGAGCGCGTCCAGGCCCACCAGGTGCAGGGCGTCGACCAGCATGCCCAGCTCGACGCCGTACCCGACCGGGAACGGCAGCTGTTCGAGCAGTGAGCGGCGGGCCGCGTACTCGCCGCCGAGCGGCTGTACGAAACCGGCCAGCTGTGGCCAGTGCATGTTGAGCAGCGGGCGGGCCATCAGTTCGGTGACCCGGCCGCCCTGACCGGCCGCGCCGCCCAGGGGACGGTCGTACATCCCCTTGACGAGCTGGACCCCGGGCTCGGTGAGCAGCGGGCCCACGATGCCGGAGACGAAGTCGGAGGAGAACTCCTTCAGGTCGGCGTCGATGAAGCAGACGATGTCGCCGCTGGTGGCCAGGAGCGAGCGCCAGAGCACCTCGCCCTTGCCGGGGGCGATCGGGATGCGGGGGAGGATGTCGTCGCGGTGGACGACCCGGGCCCCAGCGGCGGCTGCCACTTCGGACGTACGGTCGGTCGATCCCGAGTCGACGACGACGATCTCGTCGACGAGCGGGACCTGTTGCATGAGGTCATGACGGATCACGGCGACGATGTCACCGACCGTCTCCTCCTCGTTGAGCGCGGGCAGCACGACACTGACCGACTGTCGCGTGGCGCGTTTCGCAGCCAGGATCTTGTGGAGCGGGCGATCGGTCTTCGACCAGGAGCGAGTGCTCAGCCAACGCTCGACCTCATTCAGCACGGTGCGCGGCTCCTCTGCGTTCTCTCGGCGAGCGTCTGATCCATGCTCTCTTGTGGAACATGTGATCCATCTCGCGGTTCGGACGGCTATCTCAACTGTCCTGGCCTTCGGTTACAGTCTTGAACAACGCTGATGACCATCGCATGTCGGGGTCGGCGTTCCGTTTCAACGATCAACAACTTCATACCGCTCATCCAGAGGGGCAGAGGGATACGGCCCGATGAAGCCCCGGCAACCCTCCAGCCGGTCTCGTAGCGATCACTGACGATCGTCTTCGCGAGGCTCCCCGGCTCGGGAAGGTGCCAAATCCGTCTCACGGCGAGATGCGTCGTGAGGAAGATGAGGAGAAAGGGCCTCGCCTCACATGGCTGCGCAGACTGTTGCAAGCACCACGGACAACACCGCGAACGTCCCCGCGGATTCCCCCGTCGATCTCGGCCCCGCCGCCGCGCTGAGCTGCCGCGAGTGCGGCCACCGCGTGCCCCTCGGCCCGGTCTTCGCGTGCGAGGAGTGTTTCGGCCCGCTCGAGATCGCGTACGACTTCTCCGGCTACGACACGGAGGAGCTCCGCAAGCAGATCGAGGCGGGCCCCGCGAACATCTGGCGCTACGCGCCGCTGCTGCCCGTCCCGGCCGACGTGGCGGACAAGCCCAACATCAACCCCGGCTGGACCAAGCTCGTCAAGGCCGACAACCTCGCCCGCGAGCTGGGTGTCGAGGCCGGCAAGCTCTTCGTCAAGGACGACTCCGGCAACCCGACGCACTCCTTCAAGGACCGCGTCGTCGCCCAGGCCATCGAGGCCGCCCGCGCGTTCGACTTCACCACCCTCTCCTGCTCCTCCACGGGCAACCTGGCCGGTGCCGTCGGCGCCGCCGCCGCCCGCGCGGGCTTTCGCTCCTGCGTGTTCATCCCGCACGACCTGGAGCAGGGCAAGGTCGTCATGGCCGCCATCTACGGCGGCGAGCTCGTCGGCATCGAGGGCAACTACGACGACGTGAACCGCTTCTGCTCCGAGCTGATCGGCGACCCGGCCGGCGAGGGCTGGGGCTTCGTCAACGTCAACCTGCGGCCGTACTACGCCGAGGGCTCCAAGACCCTGGCGTACGAGATCTGCGAGCAGCTCGGCTGGCAGCTCCCGGACCAGCTGGTGGTGCCGATCGCCTCCGGCTCACAGCTCACGAAGATCGACAAGGGTCTGAAGGAGCTGATCGATCTCGGGCTCGTCGAGGACAAGCCGTACAAGATCTTCGGCGCCCAGGCCGAGGGCTGCTCGCCGGTGTCCGTCGCCTACAAGGCCGGGCACGACGTCGTCCGCCCGCAGAAGCCGAACACCATCGCCAAGTCGCTGGCCATCGGCAACCCGGCGGACGGTCCTTACGTCCTCGACATCGCGCGGCGTACGGGTGGTGCGGTGGAGGACGTCAACGACGAGCAGATCGTGGACGCGATCAAGCTCCTCGCGCGCACGGAGGGCATCTTCGCGGAGACCGCGGGTGGCGTGACCGTCGGAGTCACCCGCAAGCTGATCGAGAACGGCCTCCTCGATCCGACGAAGACCACGGTCGTGCTGAACACCGGTGACGGTCTCAAGACCTTGGACGCGGTGGCGGGTACGGGGCTGACTGCGACCATTCGTCCGAACCTGGAGTCGTTCCGCGAGGCTGGTCTCGCCTAGTCCGTCTTCAAGCTGCAGGCCGGTGGGGGCTGGCCGCGCAGTTCCCCGCGCCCCTAGGCCCGTATCCCTGACCGGAGGTTTCAACCGTGAGCGTTACCGTCCGCATCCCCACCATCCTGCGCACCTACACCGGTGGCAAGGCCGAGGTCGTCGCCGAGGGGGCCACCCTCGCCGAGGTCATCACCGACCTGGAGAAGAACCACACGGGTATCGCCGCCCGGGTGCTCGACGACCAGGGCAAGCTGCGCCGGTTCGTCAACGTGTACGTCAACGACGACGACGTCCGCTTCGAGCAGGGTCTGGAGACCGCGACCCCGGACGGTGCCGGTGTCTCCATCATTCCGGCCGTGGCCGGCGGCTGATCATTACCGTCGGTAACGCTGATTACCGAGAGTTCATTGAATTGCCCCCTCCGTGAGAGAAGCGGAGGGGGCAATTCAATGTGGTTGAGCGCGGTACAGTTGGGGAACGCGATGCCGACCTGCGGGTCGGAAGCCCTTGATTACCACCTTGCACCCGATAAGAAGTAGCCAAAGTGTGTGCTTCTTTCGCGGCTTTTGTGCATTTTGTGGAGCCCGACTTGCCCTGAATTCGGGCGAATTCTCGCCACATTCCGGACCGTGCGCGTCCGGAATTCTCGTCCGATTGACCTGTTGCAGACGGCAGTTGGGCAGATACATTCGGCCGCGGTCGACGCGTTCCGGCGCACGCCCCCAACCATGTGGGGGGTGAGGTCTGACCCGGATCCGCGAAGTGTGGATCTGTGCAAGGGCCAGTAATAGGGGAGTTAGGCATGGCTCAGGGCACCGTCAAGTGGTTCAACGCGGAGAAGGGGTACGGCTTCATCGCGGTCGACGGTGGTGCGGATGTTTTCGTCCACTACAGCGCGATTCAGATGGACGGCTACCGCACCCTGGAGGAAGGTCAGCGAGTTGATTTCGAGATCTCGCAGGGCCAGAAGGGGCCGCAGGCGGACATGGTCCGACTGGCGACCGGCTGAAGCACGCGCCGACTGACAGCGACGTTCTTCTGTTCTTCGGAGGGCTCGTATCCCATGGGGAGTCATGGGTTACGAGCCCTTCGGCATGCCCGGCGCATGTCGGGCGCGAGGCCCGCGCAGGCCCCGCGCAGACCCCGCGCGGCGGTGCCGACCACTGAGAGGAGCTTGCACTCGGCAGGGGCGAGTGCTAATCATTGGCGTTAGCACTCTGAAGGTGAGAGTGACAACGAGGACCGGGTCGGTGAGGCCCGCAGGCCATGTGGGGCAAGGAACCACGAGGCAGGCAGGCCGTCCGTCGCGGGCGCCAGCGCGGTCCGGAGAAATCCACCCCCTGTCCGGGAGGACCACTTCACATGGCCAAGATCATCGCGTTCGACGAGGAGGCACGGCGCGGTCTCGAGCGCGGGATGAACCAGCTCGCCGACGCCGTCAAGGTCACCCTTGGCCCCAAGGGCCGCAACGTCGTCCTCGAGAAGAAGTGGGGCGCGCCCACGATCACCAACGATGGTGTTTCCATCGCCAAGGAGATCGAGCTCGAGGACCCGTACGAGAAGATCGGCGCCGAGCTGGTCAAGGAAGTCGCCAAGAAGACGGACGACGTCGCCGGTGACGGAACGACCACGGCGACCGTGCTCGCCCAGGCGCTCGTGCGTGAGGGTCTGCGCAACGTAGCCGCCGGCGCCAACCCGATGGCCCTCAAGCGCGGTATCGAGAAGGCCGTCGAGGCCGTCTCCGGTGCCCTGCTCGAGCAGGCCAAGGATGTCGAGACCAAGGAGCAGATCGCCTCCACGGCCTCCATCTCCGCCGCCGACACCCAGATCGGCGAGCTCATCGCCGAGGCGATGGACAAGGTCGGCAAGGAAGGCGTCATCACCGTCGAGGAGTCCCAGACCTTCGGGCTGGAGCTTGAGCTCACCGAGGGTATGCGCTTCGACAAGGGCTACATCTCGGCGTACTTCGCCACCGACATGGAGCGTATGGAGGCGTCGCTCGACGACCCGTACATCCTGATCGCCAACTCCAAGATCGGCTCCGTCAAGGACCTGCTCCCGCTCCTGGAGAAGGTCATGCAGTCGGGCAAGCCGCTGCTGATCATCGCCGAGGACGTCGAGGGCGAGGCCCTGTCGACCCTGGTCGTCAACAAGATCCGTGGCACCTTCAAGTCCGTCGCCGTCAAGGCCCCGGGCTTCGGTGACCGCCGCAAGGCGATGCTGAACGACATCGCCATCCTCACCGGCGGCGAGGTCATCTCCGAGGAGGTCGGCCTCAAGCTGGAGAACACCACGATCGACCTCCTGGGCCGTGCCCGCAAGGTCGTCATCACCAAGGACGAGACCACCATCGTCGACGGTGCCGGCTCCTCCGAGCAGGTTCAGGGCCGGGTCAACCAGATCCGCGCCGAGATCGAGAACAGCGACTCCGACTACGACCGCGAGAAGCTCCAGGAGCGCCTGGCGAAGCTCGCGGGCGGCGTGGCCGTCATCAAGGCCGGTGCCGCCACCGAGGTCGAGCTCAAGGAGCGCAAGCACCGCATCGAGGACGCCGTTCGCAACGCGAAGGCGGCCGTCGAGGAGGGCATCGTCGCGGGTGGTGGCGTGGCCCTCATCCAGGCCTCCTCGGTCTTCGAGAAGCTGGACCTCGAGGGTGACGAGGCGACCGGCGCCAACGCCGTGCGGCTCGCCCTGGAGGCCCCGCTCAAGCAGATCGCCGTCAACGGTGGTCTCGAGGGTGGCGTCATCGTCGAGAAGGTGCGCAACCTGCCCGTCGGCCACGGCCTGAACGCCGCGACCGGTGAGTACGTCGACATGATCGCCGAGGGCATCATCGACCCGGCGAAGGTGACGCGCTCTGCCCTGCAGAACGCCGCCTCCATCGCCGCGCTGTTCCTCACCACCGAGGCCGTCATCGCCGACAAGCCGGAGAAGGCGGGCGCTGCCCCGGCCGGCGGCGGCATGCCGGGCGGTGACATGGACTTCTGATCCTTTCGAGGATCGCGAGTTCGTCGCCGTACGACAGTTCATCGCTGTACGACACCGAGGGCGGCACTCCCTGGAGACAGGGGGTGCCGCCCTCGGGCGTGTGCGGGATCACAGGGGCGCCGACCGGGACGCCGGAATGCCCGGACCGGTGGTGTGGTTGTGCGAGCGGGCGGTCGATGCGCATGCACATACCGTCCGGAATGTCCTTCTGATCGACGACTGCTCGAAGTCCGTCCGACCCTCCGAGGAGCCCTCACTGTGACCGCCACCACCTCCGAGTCCACCTCCCGCGCGGCCCGCGTCCTCTCCCGGCCGACCGCGATCAACAGCCTCACCGTCCCGAACCGCATCGTGATGGCGCCCATGACCCGCCACTTCTCCCCGGGCGGCATCCCCGGCGCGGACGTGGCGTCGTACTACGCGCGCCGTGCCGCCGCGGGCGTCGGCCTGATCGTCACCGAGGGCACCTACGTCGGCCACGAGTCGGCAGGGCAGAGCGACAGCATCCCCCGCTTCCACGGCGAGGAGCAGCTCGCGGGCTGGGCGAAGGTCGCAGCGGACGTGCACGCGGCGGGCGGCACCATCGTGCCGCAGCTGTGGCACATCGGCATGGTGCGGGAGCAGGGCCAGCCGCCCTACGCCGACGCCCCCGCCGTCGGCCCCTCCGGCCTGCGCATCGGCGCCGAGGAGCCCACCGGCAAGGCGATGACCCGGCGCGACCTGGACGACGTCATCGGCGCGTTCGCCGAGGCCGCCGCGGCCGCCGAGCGCATCGGCTTCGACGGCGTGGAGATCCACGGCGCCCACGGCTACCTCGTCGACCAGTTCCTGTGGGCCGGCACCAACCGCCGTACCGACGCCTACGGCGGCGACCCGGTGGCCCGCGCCAGGTTCGCCGAGGAGATCGTGGCGGCGGTCCGCGAGACCGTCTCGCCCGACTTCCCGGTCATCTTCCGCTACTCCCAGTGGAAGCAGGAGGCCTACCGCGCCCGTCTGGCCGAAACCCCCGAGGAGCTGGAGTCGATCCTGGCCCCGCTCGCCGCGGCCGGTGTCGACGCCTTCCACGCCTCCACCCGCCGCTACTGGCTCCCCGAGTTCGACGGCTCGGACCTCAACCTGGCCGGCTGGACCAAGAAGCTCACCGGCAAGCCCGTCATCACCGTCGGCTCGGTCGGCCTCGACGGCGACTTCATCAAGGGTTTCATGGGCGAGGGCGCCCCGGTCAAGGGCATCGACGACCTCCTCGACCGCCTGGAGGCCGAGGAGTTCGACTTCATCGCCGTGGGCCGTGCGCTGCTCCAGGACCCGGAGTGGGCGGCGAAGGTCCTCACCGACCGCCTGGACGAGCTGAAGCCGTACGACGCGGCGGCGCTGGCGACCCTGTCCTGAGTGCCAGTTCCCCTCTAGTGTCCGAGAGATGCGGATACTTCATCTCTCGGACACCCATCTGGAACGCACCGACGCCCCCAACAAGCAGGGCGTCAACGCCACCGAGTCCCTGCGCCTGATGCTCACCGAACTCCGGCACCAGCGGGGCGTCGACGCGGTCGTCGTCACCGGGGACCTCGCCAATGACGGGTCGGTGGAGGCGTATACGGCCCTGAAGGAGCTGGTGGGGGAGTTCGCGCGGAGTCTCGGTGCGCCGGTGTTCTACACGACCGGCAACCATGACGAGCGGGTGGCCTTCGGCAAGGTGCTGGGCAGTGGGCACCCGGAGCCGGAATCGGTCCTGGAGACCGAGGCGTCGGAGCGGTCGGCCGTGAGCACGGTCGCCGACGGCTGGCGGGTCGTCACGCTGGACTCGCTGGTGCCGGGTCGCGGTCATGGCCGGCTGAGCCGCGCCCAACTGGACTGGCTTCGGGAGGTGCTGCGGGAGCCCGCGGCCCAGGGCACGATCCTCGCCTTCCACCACCCGCCCATCACGCTGGACGTGGACACGCAGCGTGTCTTCGGCCTGCGCAATCCGGAGGACCTGGCGGCGGTGATCCGGGGCACCGACGTCCGGGTCGTCCTCACCGGCCACTTCCACCTCCAGCTCTTCGGCTTCCTGGCGTCCGTGCCGGTCTGGGTCACCCCCGGCGTGGTCAACCGCATCGACCTGACGGCGGCACCCGGGACGGAACGGGCGGTGCGCGGGGCGTCGGCCTCCCTGGTGGAGCTGGGCGGACCGACCGGCCCGCTGTTCCACACCTTCCACGCGCGGGACCCGCGGGCGCACGAGACGGTGTGGGAGCTGGGGGAGGAACAGGTGCGAACGCTTGTCGAGATTCATGGCCCAGAGCAATGATTCAGCAGACCAACGACCAGCGAGGAGAGCGCCCACGATGACGACAGCCGAGCCCCGAGGTCCCCTGACCGACTCCGCCCCGCCCGTGGTCCGTACCCAAGCCGGTGCGGTGCGCGGGCGCCGGGAGGACGGGCTGACTGTCTTCCGGGGGATCCCCTTCGGCGCTCCGCCGGTGGGGGAGGCGAGGTTCCAGGCGCCGCGCCCGGTCCCGGCGTGGGACGGCATACGCGACGCGTACGCCTTCGGCCCGCCGCCCCCGCAGGAGGCGGCGTTCCTGGGCCGCGGCGGCGCACTGGACGTACCGCTGGGCGACGACTGGCTGACGGTCAACGTCTGGACGCCCGACCCGGACCCGGCCGCCCACCGCCCGGTCATGGTGTGGATCTACGGCGGCGCCTACAAGCTCGGCCACGCCGGCAGCCCCGGCTACGACGCCCGGCACATCGCGCACGACGGTGACGTCGTGGTCGTCTCCCTCAACTACCGCGTCGGCATCGAGGGCTTCGCCCACCTCGACGGAGCACCCGCCAACCGCGGTCTGCTCGACCAGGTCGCCGCGCTGCGGTGGGTACGGGACAACATCACGGCGTTCGGCGGTGACCCCGCCCAGGTGACCGTCTTCGGCGAGTCGGCCGGCGCCGGATCGGTGGCGGCCCTGCTGGCCATGCCGAGCGCGTCCGGCCTGTTCCGGCGGGCCATCGCGCAGAGCGTGCCGGGCACCTACTTCTCCGACGCGCTGGCCCGTGACATCGCGACGGCCATCGCGGCGGAGGCGGGGCTGCGCCCGACAGCGACCGATCTGTCGACGGTCGACCCGCGCACGCTGCCGTCCGCAGGGGAGGCGCTGGGCCAGAAGATGCTCCAGTACCTGGACAGGTGGGGCCAGGCGGCCCCGACCCAGACCCCCTTCTCCCCGGTCGTCGACGGCGAGGTCCTGCCGGTCACGCCCTGGCAGGCGCTGGCGGCCGGGGCGGGCCGGGACGTGGACCTGGTCGTCGGCCACAACCGGGACGAGTTCCGACTGTTCCTGGCGATGGGCGGACAGCTGGGGACGATCACGGAGGAGCAGGCGCGGGGGGCGTTGCGCATGTTCGCGCCGACGGGTGCGGGGGACGAGGGGTACCGTGCCGCGTTCCCCGACGCCTCGCCGGGCGAGCTGTTCGAACGCGTCCAGACCGACTGGCTGTTCAACATGCCCAGCCACCACCTGGCCGAGGCGCAGCTCGCGGGCGGCGGCCGCGCCCACCTCTACGAACTGACCTGGCCGGCGCCGGGCGGCGGAGGCGCCTTCGGCGCCTGCCACGCGCTGGACATCCCGCTGCTCTTCGGCACGTTCGCCGCCGACATCGGCATCATGCTGTTCCCCGGCGGAGAGGTCCCGCCCCAGGCGCGGGCGTTGTCGTCCCGCTTCCGCGAATCCTGGACGGCGTTCGCGAGGACGGGCGACCCGGGCTGGCCCGCTTACGACACGCAGCGGCGGCTGGTGCAGGTGCTGGACGCGGAGCCGCAGGTCAGGGCCTATCCGGAGGAGGCGTCGAGGCGGATGTGGGAGGGGTACGAATTCGCGCCGATGCCGCTGCTGGGCTGACACCGGAGCCGGGGCCTCCTACAGGTTCCCGAGCGGCTCGATGTCGACGCGGACCGGGGTGCCCCAGACGCGCAACACCTCGTAGTCGGTGAACTCGTGCACGAGCCGGTACGCCATGGCGGCCCGGGGCCCGCGCCGCTGGGCGGCGAGATAGAGCTCGGCCTCGTGCCGGTCCCGGCGCGGGGTCCCGCACAGCTGCCACGCCTGTCCGTTCCACAGCTCCGGCAGCCACCGCTGCTGGGGCTGCGGCCGGTCCTCGCGGACGCCGTAGCGGGAGGGGGTGGGGTCGGTGGGGTGCGGTTGCGCGGAGGGCCCGTTGTACTCGGAGCGGCGGGCCGCGCGGCGCCGGGTCTCGCAGAGCAGGCACAGGTCGTGGGCGTTCTCGTCGACGGGTCCATTGGGGTGCTCGGGACACCGCGTGGAGGGCGCGGCCCCGGCGACGCTGTCCTGCAGCAGATCCAGGGCACGCTTGAGATCGGTCTTGACCTCGTGCAGCCGCGCGTCGGGGGTGTCGCCGGTGAGGGCCTCGCCGTGCTCCCCGAGAAGACGGAGGGCGCGGCCCAGGGCGGTGAGCTGGGCGTGGTTCATGGGTATCAGTCTGCGTAGTCTTTGAGCTTTTCGGTATCGAGGGTGATGTTCACCGGTGAGGGGAGTTCGACGGTGGCGCCCCAGGGATAGGACGGGGACTGTTGGTACCGGCCGTCTTTCGGCTCGTTGTAGACGGTGATGGTGGTGTTGTCGCGGTCGATGAGGAGGTAGACGGGGATGTCTGCTTCCGCGTAGCCGACGGGCTTGTCGATGCGGTCGCGTTGGTCGGTGTCGGTGTCGGTGTCGGTGTCGGTGTCGGTGTCGGTGTCGGTGTCGGTGTCGGTGTCGGTGTCGGTGTCGCGGTCGTGGGAGGTGATCTCTACGGCCATGAGGGCGCCGTCGGTTTCGGACCAGTTGCCGTGCCCCCGGAAGTGGTCCACGGGCGCGAGGAAACCGTCCGTGATGGCCCGGCCCTTGCGGTATGCCTCGGCCTTGACGCCTCGCTCGGGCATGAGGTTCAGCTCAGGGCGCTGCTGCATGCACTGACGTAGCAGCCACATGAAGATTTCGCCGTGGTTGCCGTCTGGCATGGCCTTGACTACTACCTTTCCGTTGATGTACTCGAGCCGCACTGTGTCGGGGGCGGCGTCGGCCAGCTCCTCGAATTCGTCCACGTCGAGCGGTCCGTGACGGATGCACAGCCTCCCGCCGAGGAACTCCAGCCTGTTGCGCAGCTCCCTCGGAGCCTTGCGGGCGAGTTCCTCGAAGTCTTCGACGGACATCTGAGGGCGGTCAGTGGTGTCAGGGGTCATGGCGTCGCCTCCTTCCTCCCATCGTGCCCTGGACTGGTCTCGTCGGACCGTGGGCGCTGTCATACGGGCGTCCTTTCTCGTCGCTCATGGGACATCGCGGCACGGATCTCCGCCGCGCGGGCGTGGATCACAGGGGCGGGCAGGAGCCCGGCGGGGCGCGTGGGCGTGTGCCCGTCGCGGCAGCCGCCGCACACGCCCTCTGGCAGGGCCTCCGGACGCCCGGGCACCCCGCACTCCGCGCATTCCAGGATCCGGCGCGGTGGGCGCGGGGCGGGCTCCGGCTCCGGCGGGAGCTTGGTGGTCAGGCGTTTGTGGAGGAAGGCGGCCGGGCTGTGGACCGGGACGGGGAGGCCGGCGGTCAGGGCGTGGCGTACGGCACTGTCGGTGGCGCCGCGGGCGTACCACTCGGTGACCAGGGCTGACAACTGTTGCGTGATTCATCAATGAATCTCAGCGTTTCTTATCTGTTATCTTGATCGGGTGAAGCTTTCCGAGTGGGCGGCACGCAAC
>NZ_JBIAHG010000030.1:0-78774 GCF_042870385.1 Streptomyces sp. NPDC006602
GTAGCCGAAGCCCGGCTCCAGCGGCTCGATCACGAACCGGGAGCGGAATTCGTCGACGACCTCTTCGGTCAACGAGGGACGCTGAGCAATCAGCACGGGGTGTTGCCTCCAGGGGTTTGGCGCCCGCTGTATGACGCCGTAGACACTACGAGGGTACGGGCGGTAGGGGCGATACGGGCTCCGCAGAGGCCGAACCGCCCGTCTCCCGAACCAAGCGATGAGGCTTCGGGCCTCCCTTCCGCCCGCCGCCACCACGGACATTTCTGCTTTGCCTGCGTCCAGCTCTTGGCGGGCAGGACGGCCAGGCAGCCATGCGCGGCCACGGCCGGGTGATGTTGTGTGATGGCGTTGCCGAAAGGATCCCCGCCGTGTGCTGCATCTGCTGGGCACGGCGGCGTGGCTGGGCGGTCTGTGGCGCTACTGAGGTTTTCGGTTCGGGGTGACGTCATGGCGGCGTCGTTGTCCGGTCTCGGCGATGAATCCGTCGAGCAGGTCGGACCGGTACTGCATCCGTTTGAGGCGGGTGCGGACCAGGCCGGCCAGGTGGTCGATACTGCACGGGGTGAGGTTGCCCAGGCTCTTCTTCAGGCGTCCTCACGTCCTCGGCCGGGTTGAGGTCGGGGCGTGCAGGTCGGGGCGTGCAGGTCGGGAAGCGAAAGACCGTCAGCCACGGCCGTTTCCCGATCAGCTTGCGCATGGCGGCGTCGACGTGGTGGCCGTCCACGCCGACGCCTCGATTGGCGGGGAGCGTCATTCCAACCGTGCTGTATTCGAAACTGCCGGGATGTCGGCAAGGTGTCAGCGGCGAGCGCTATGGTGCGTGGCCGTGGACGCTACTGATCTTGACTACCGGGCCCGGACGCGGTCCGGCTGCATCCCGCCGGAGCTGGTCTCACGGCTGCTCGAACGCGGCCACGTGGACGTGGTGGAGCTGCAGGCCGGACGCGGGGAGTGGTTCTGCGCGCTGGCGTGGGCGCGGTTGCTGGGTGCGCAGGGCCGACAGGCCGACGCCTTGGAGGTGCTCGCCCCGTACCTGGCGACAGGCTGGTGGACGGCCGTCGCAGCCGCGGCCGAGCTGCTGGAGGGCTGGGGCCGCGTCGACGAGGCGACCGAGATCACCCGGGTCCGCATGGAGGCCGGACACCTGATGGCGCTGGAGTCCTACGCGCGCCTACTCGCCCGGCACGGCCGCGCAGAGGAGGCGTTCACCCTGCTGCGCCCGCACATCGGCGAGCAATCCCTCGGCGTGGTACTGGTCGACGTCGCGGCCGCCGCCGGCCGCGACGAGGAAGCCGCCGCGCTGCTTGCCGCCCGGACCGAACACCGGTGTTCCGACTTCCCGTGGTGCTGCCGAGGCCTCGATCGCGACACGGCGATCGGGCTCCTCGCCAGGATCCGCGAGCGCCAGGGCCGCACCGACGAGGCGGTCGCCCTGCTGCGCACCGGCAGCACCATGCTG
The DNA here is from genome assembly GCF_042870385.1 of Streptomyces sp. NPDC006602. NCBI lineage: Bacteria > Bacillati > Actinomycetota > Actinomycetes > Kitasatosporales > Streptomycetaceae > Streptomyces > Streptomyces sp. NPDC006602. The sequence goes on from NZ_JBIAHG010000030.1 coordinate 1,460, forward strand.
CTCGACAACCGTGAGCAACTGGCCGCGCTGCTGGCACGGCACGGTCGGCTCGACGAGCTTCGGGCAGCTGCGGCGACTGATGACTCGAGGTACGCCGTACAACGGCTCGCGAGGTTGCTGGAGGAGCGCGGCGACGTGGAAGGGGCGATCGCGGCATACCGGCAGGCCGACGGACCCCTGGGCGGCGACCCCAATTCGGCCTTCGAACTCGCGCAGCTCCTGGCCCGGCACGGCCGGGGCAACGAAGCGATCGACGTGATGCGTGTCCAGGCCGACGCCCGCAACGGGGACGACTGGATCCTCCATACTCTGTCCGACCTGTGCCTCGACCAGGGCCGCCCCGAGGACGGCCTGGCGCACCTCGCCGCCCTCGCCGCCGCCCGCGGGGGCGAGGAGGACTGGGACCTGTACTGGATACGGCTGCCGCTGATCGCCGCCCGCGACGGCGTCGACGAAGCGATCGCACAGGCCCGCGCCCATCCCGAGGGCGCCTCCTCATACGCGGCGCCGCACATCGCCGAGCTGCTCGCCAGCGCCGGACGCACCGAGGAGGCCGTCGCCGTCCTGGAACAGCACGCCTCCGCGAACAGCCATGACCTGGCCGGCTACCTCATCGACCTCGGACGCGTCGAGGACGTCCTGGCCGTCCTCCAGCGGCGCACCCCCCGGCCGCCCGAGCTGTCGGACGGTTCCTGGCACGACGATCCCCCGTTCTGAAGCCCTGCCCGGTTCGGGCCCGCTGGGTAGCGTCCCGTCAGAGCGTGTGCCGGTTGCCCGGAGTTGAACTGTGCCGTCGTTGCTCAGCGATGCGAGGGCGACTCCTGCTTCGTAGGAGATGGCAGTCTTGTCGGACCGGGTCGCGATCCCACAGAGGTTCTTTGTTACCAGGTTGGAGTGCTCGCTCTTTGCTGAGCCTGCTCGAACAGGCAAGACGCGCTCGTCAGTACGGAGAGCGCCGTGTCGCTCGTAGAAAGTCCCGCCCGGGATGCTCGGTGGCAGCCCACGCGAGAGCGTGTCGGAGTGGCGGCGGCGCGGGCGTTGAGCGCGTCGTCCTGCGTGGGCGACGTGATCACCTTGCAGGAGGCTTCTTGATCACTCGCAGGAGCGAGTGAGTTCCGAAGAAGCCGTAGCGCTGAATGTGTCCGTCGAGGAGTTCGATGTCCTGGGCCTGGGCGTGGGCGATGTGCGGGGGCGTAGGGCCGGTTGCGAAAGTGGATCTTGGTTGTGTGGTGATTATGTTCTGGGGCGTGGGGTCTGACGAACGACCGAGTCCGGGCCGACAAGGATGCGACTTCTGCAAGAATCGCACCTCCCAACGCAAACGCGGCTCTGGGTGGCGGCGGCGAGCGACGCCAGGCAGCGGCTCTCGGAGATGGAGCAATCACATGGGGTACTGGGGCCCTCTCATCGTCGTCCGCCATCGGCACCCGCTGAACCGGGCGGCAGCCTTCACCGACGGGGTGCACATGGAGCTGCTTCAGGAGCGCGCCGATGACTGGCGGCTCTGGTCGTTGGAAGGGCAGACCTCACTCGACGAGGAGACTCTCATCGAGCTTGTGGAAGTCACTGGCCGCCCGGTCCTTGCCGGATTCGTCATGGACAGTGACTGCCTTGTGCTGGAAGGCCGAACCAGGGACCAGGCAACCTGGCGCGCATGTCTCGACCGGACAGCTATGTCCGCCTACATGGCGGAGGGCGGCCAATCCGTCGACGATTGGTTCCTGGGGCCGGAGGAGGCTGCGGAGCGCGCTGTGGCCTGGGCACGGGCGGCTGGCCTGACCCCCCTGCCCAAGACGATCGCCGATGTCCTGTCGAAGCGGTCCGACCCGTTCGTGGAGGATCTGTTCCAGGAGTTCCTGGACGGCCTGGGCATCGAGCGCTGAACCGCCACAGGACCCAGGACGGTCTTGCGTCGGCACCTTCAGCTCAGCAGCGATCGTTCTTGGCCTCGACCCGCCGCTATACCGCTCCGCCGTCACCCCAATCTGCTTCCCAGCCGGCCCCAGACGTACCGTCAGACGAGGATGCTGTTGGTCTTACGCTGCGCGGCAGTCGCTCGGAGGAGGCGGCCCAGGACTACGAACTCTGGCGAAGCGTGCTGATCACAGCCACTCGTTGATGGCCGCGACGAGGACAGTGGCCTCGTAGCGGACCGCGGGCCTGCTCATCCTCATCGGGCGAGGTCGGTGTTGAGTGAGGTCCTGCTCACGGCCGTTGTTCTGCCCTGCTCGGCAGGGGTCGTTGCGGCGGCGTGAAAAGCGTTCGAGTAAGTCACGCTGGCGGTAGAGGAGTGCGGTCGACGTGAGCGGCCCGGGTGGCTGGACACGGTGATGTCCTCACCGCCGCGCAGGGCTGCATCGAGGGCTTGGACGACGCGTTCGCGGCGGCGGGCGGAGTCGGCTTGTTCCCCTTAACCTGGCTCCACTCATCAGGTCCCCTTGTCATCGATCATCTAGGCTGGCGCGGTGACTGATGAGCCGGAGCGGGTGCAGCCGTCGGGAGTGTGGGCCACGGCGGTGGGGGTGGCCAGGGTGCGGGCGCTGGAGACCGAGCGGGAGAACGCGCTGTTCCGCGACCCACTGGCACAGGCCTTCGCCACCGCCGGCGGTCTGGGGCCCTCCTCGCCGCCGCTGCCCGGTGACGAGGCCGCGCGACGCCGTCGGCTGGGCGTGGCGTTCTCCATCGTCATCAGGACGAAGTTCCTCGACGACCTGTTGCAGCAGGCCTCCGCGTCCGGGGTCCGGCAGGTCGTGCTACTCGGCGCCGGCATGGACAGCCGGGCCTTCCGGATGGACTGGCCCGAAGGCACCCGGCTGTTCGAGGTCGACACCGCCGCGCCACTGGGCTTCAAGGCTTCGGTGCTGCGCCAGGAGCGGGCCGTCGCACGCTGCGAGCGGATCACCGTCGCGGTGGATCTGCGTGAGGACTGGCCAGGCGCGCTGGCCGCCGTAGGGCACGACCCGGGGGTGCCGACCGCGTGGATCGCCGAAGGACTGCTGATCTATCTGCCCGAGGACGCGGTGGAGCTGCTGCTGGCCCGGATCAGCGCGCAGTCGGCGGCAGGCAGTCGGATGGGGCTGACGTTGGGCTCGCGCGGCGTGATCGAGCGCTTCGGCGCGGACGCCGAGCCGGGATCGGCGGCGTCCATGTGGGTCTCGGAGATGCCCGACGACCCGGTGGGCTGGCTGGCCGGGCACGGCTGGGAGGCCGACAGCCACACCCTGCGCGAGCGCGCTGCCGCCTACGGCCGCCCGATCAGCACCCCGCCTCAGCGCGAGGAGCGGCCCGGCGGACTGATCTCGGCGGTCCGCCGGTAGAGCGCCTCCCGGTTCCCTGGATGATCGATTCCAAGGGGGCCTGATGAGTGGAGCCAGGTTCCTGCGCGGCCAGCCGGTCATGCGCGCACTGACCGCCTACGAGCACTACACCCCTTGGAATCGATCATCTAGGGAGTCGCTGGGTGGAGCCCGTACTCGGCCAGCCACTGGAGCAGATCCTGGCGAGAGGTCTCGACAAGGCAGCCTCCGGTGAAGCGGGAGTCGTCGGTCACCTCTGCCACACACTCTGGAAGAGGCGCAAAAGATTGGGCCCCCTCGTCGGTGGTGAACTCGGCCTCCGCCAGGACCAGGCCCCGCAGAGGGCCGTCGAAGACGTCGACGCCCAAGGGAGGCACGCTGAAACGCGTCTTGGACAGCACCGTGGCCGGCAGCGAGGCGAGCAGGTCGTACTCGGCCGGCGACAAGTACGTATTCGTGATCAGTCCCTGAACCGCTCCCGGCCGAGCGACCGGCACTTTCTGGGTGAGCTTGAGCTCGCGGCTGCCGTCTGGCCATTCGGCGCGTCGCAGACGCAGGCGGGTTCCCACCAGATACCGATCGGTGATCGTCCGGTAGGCCGTCACTGCTGACGGTGCCGGCGGTTCAGCCAGGAGGAACCGCCGCTCCCGTTCGACGCGCGCGTACTTTCCCGGGAGAACCGACTGACCTTGAGCCCCACCGGCTTTGTCCATCATGAAGACAGCTTCTCAGCGGCTACTCTCCCTGCCGGCGCATCTCGGTGGCCTTCCGGGAGGTTCACGCCACCGCCTGGCGGTGATGGGGTGCTCGGCGGTGGCGATGTCGTTCCGCAGGGCTTCGAGACCGGGATGGAGGGCATCGGAAGGAGGGCCCAGGAGCTCGTTGAGGCGACGGCACGCTGCGGCTGATCGTCTTCATGGCAGCGGCCACCTGCGCCGCACTCACCCTCGGTGGTGGCGCCTGGCTCGCGGGTCTGCTAGGGCATGTTGCGAAAGTTGAGGCCAGCAAAGGGAGGATGTGTAAGCGGGACCGCGCGCCGAGTGGGCCTAACGGGGGGCCTGCGATAGGTTCAGGCGGCATGGCGGAACCCATTTACTACGTTGATCGCTCGGATCTCCGCGAGGGCAAGCTCGCGGAGGTGAAGGACGCGATGCGTGATCTGACCGCGTTCGCCGAGGCACACGAGCCGCAGCTGATCGCCTACCACTTCTTCGTCGACGAGGCCGAGTCGATGATGACGACACTGGCCGTCCATCCTGATTCGGCGTCAATGGAGCTCCACATGGAGATCGGCGGACCGAAGTTCCGCGCGTTCGGTGGGCTCATCCGCATGAGGTCCATCGACGTGTACGGACGACCGAGCCCAGTGGTCGTAGACCAGCTCCGGCAGAAGGCCGAGATGCTCGGCGGAGGCACTGTCACCATCCACACCCTGCAGGCAGGGTTCAACCGGCTGCATCGACCCCAGAGCACAGCCTGAGGGGCTGTCGCGCAGGTGGATCCTGGTCGTGGATGATCACACGTCGTTGGGCGTGGAGATCTGACGAGTGGCCGGTGGGCACGGCTGGAACCGTTGCTGCCGCAGGGCATCAAGCCGGGCCGTCCACCGGTGTGGACGCGGCGGCAGCTGATGGACGGCATACGATGGCGGACACGGACCGGCGCCCCCTGGCGGGACGTGCCGGAGAGGTACGGGCCGTGGGACCGGGTCCATGACCTGTTCCAGCGCCGGCAGCGGGACGGCACCTGGGCGAGGATCGTCACCCAGCTCCAGGCGGAGGCCGATGCGAAGGGCCTGATCACCTGGGACGTGAGCGTCGACTCGACAGTCTGCCGGGCCCACCAGCACGCCGCCGGGGCGGCGAAAGGGGGGATCCAGAAGGAGCCGCCCGGCGGGGTCTTGGCCGAACCGGCCGATCACGGACTCGGACGTTCCCGGGGCGGGGTGACCACCAAGATTCATCTCGCGGTGGGGCAGGGACAGAAACCTCTGTCGATCGTGATCACAGCTGGACAGCGGGGTGACTCGCCGCAGTTCGAGCCCGTTCTGGAGGCGATCCGGGTGCCCCGGCTGGGGCTTGGGCGGCCACGCAAACGCCCGGACCGGGTCCGCGCGGACAAGGCATACGACTCCCGAAGCAACCGCTCCTACCTGCGACGACGCGGGATCAAGGCCACGATCCCCATCCCTGCCGACCGGGCCCGCAACCGGGCGAAGCTCGGCTCCCGTGGCGGCCAGCCACCGAAGTTCGACAAGACCGACTACCGCGAACGCCATGCCGTCGAGTGCGCACGAGTGGCTGTGACCAGCACTTTCACAACAGGTCCTAGCGGTGCTGGGGCTCGATCCAGATTTTTCGGGGTTCGGCGGTCTGCGGATGTCGAGAACGTGCCACCGGCTCCGTCCCAGGGACATCAGCGGCCACCACCGGCCGCACGAGGAAGAAGGAGAAGCCAGCATGGCGGTTCAGCGGATGGACAACGTCGGCATCGTCGTCGAGGACATGGAGGCCGCCATCGCGTTCTTCGTGGAACTCGGTATGGAGCTGGAGGGCAGGGCGGAGGTCCAGGGCCTCGTCGCCGACCAGTGCACCGGACTCGACGGCGTCCGCTGTGACATCGCGATGGTCCGGACCCCGGACGGTCACAGCCGGCTCGAGCTGGCGAAGTACCGCAGCCCCGCGGCGATCAGCGCCGGGCCGCGCAACCGGCCGCACAACATTCTGGGCACGCACCGCGTCATGTTCGCCGTCGACGACATCGAGGACACCGTTGCCCGCCTGCGCCCTCACGGCGCCGAACTCGTCGGCGAGATCGCCCGGTTCGAGGACAGCTATCTGCTCTGCTACCTCCGCGGCCCGGAGGGCATCATCGTCGGACTGGCCGAGCAACTGCGCTGAGAAGGAGAAACCGAACCATGCAGCCGAACGAGATCATCGAGGTTCTGCCGCCCGATCAGCCAGGAGCTGCTGGCCCGTGACGTGACCCGCCTGGCCTACGTCGCCAAGGACGGAACTCCGCGCAACGTACCGATCGCCTTCACCCGGAACGGGTCGCACATCGTCATGTGTAGGACGAAGAACGCGCCCAAACTCCCGTGGCCGCCCTCGCGCACAGGCTCCTGGAACGACGGCACCAGTAGGTGAGACACATCTGAGTGTCTGGAGAACCGTCCCACTTCGGCTCCGCGGGCTCACCCGGCCGTGGATCGGGCCCGGGCAGGGAGTGCTCAGCATCGGCTTCGGCAGGGTTCATGACACGGGCGCGGCACGATGCCGGGTCAGGCGGCGCTTTTCTTGCGGCGGCGCCCGGCGCGGGCGAGGGCGTCGATGAGTTCCTCCCGGCTCATCTTGGAGCGTCCGGTGATGTTGTGTTCGGTGGCCCGCTGGTACAGCTGAGCCTTGCTCAGTTGCCGCAGTTCGCTCTTGCCGGTGCCGTGCCGGCTGCGGGATGCGGCCGATGCGCGGGCCGTCTTCGGCGGTGCCTTCCTGGCGTCGGTCTTCTTCGCCGCCTTCCCGGCTGCTTTCCCGGCCGTCTTCCGTGCCGCCTTGCGGGCCGGGGCCGGCTTCTTCTGAGGCGGCTCACTTTCTGTCTTCCGTCCGCCGCGGGCCTGGTCGATGCTGCCCTGCAGGACCGTCATCAGGTCGATGACGTTGGTGGCCGCCGGCGCCTCCTCGGCCGGCGCGACCTCCTGGCCCTCGGCCTTCGCCTGCACCAGCTCCCGCACCTTCTCCTGGTAGGTGTCGTGATACCGGGCAGGCTCCCACGGCCCGCTGAGCGCGCCGACCAGCTGGAGCGCCATGTCCAGCTCCTTGCCCTTGCCCGCCCGACGGGAGGGCAGTTGGGGCAGCTCCTGGCGTGGGTCGCGGACCTCATCGGCCCAGTGGAGGGTCTGGAGCACCAGGACCGTGTGCTCCGCGCGCAGCGCGGTCAGGTACTGCTTGTTGCGCATCACGAACGTGGCGATCCCGACCTTGTTGGCTTCGGTCAGGGCGGCGCGCAGCAGTTCGTAGACCTTGGTGTACTCCGTGCCGCGCGGGGCGATGTAGTAGGTGCGGTCGAAGTAGACGGGCTCGATCTGGTCCAGGTCGACGAAGTCGATGATCTCGATGGTCTGGGAGCGGCCCGGCGCGATCTCGTCGAGTTCGTCCGGCTCCACGACGACGTACTCGCCCTCGCCCACCTCGAAGCCCTTGACGATGTCCTCGCTGTCCACTTCGTTGCCGGTGCGTTCGTTGACCCGCCGGTTGCGGATCCGGTCGGAGGTGCCGCGCTGCAACTGGTGGAAGTGGACGGTGTGGTCCTCGGTCGCGGTGAACAGGCCGACCGGCACGCTGACCAGCCCGAAGGTGATCACACCGGTCCAGATCGCGCGCGCCATGACCATCCACTCCCTCTGCCCACCGCACGATGCTCCTGCTGACCACGCTGACACCCCTGGACGCACAGCGCGCGCTGGGATCACTCCGACCACGGCCGTGACACCGCCGACCACCAGGTCAGCGCCCTGCCGTGCCTCCCCAGCCCTCTGCTTGTTAGGTGCTACCAGTTGATCTCCCGTACGGCCAGGTAGCAGCGCAGCCGGACGCCGGGCCGCCCGGGATCTCGGATCGTACGGTCCGCCGTCGCGGTCGCCCACCGCGTGGCGAGCAGCTCCTCGCGGTCGCGTCCGGCAGCTGCGCGGCCCCGGCCACAACCTCCGGAAAGGCCGGCGCCATCTCAGTGCCGAGCCTCGAACGCAGCGCCACTCGCCCCGCGTTGACGGAGACCAGCGCCCGCAAGCCCGTCCCCTTCGGTTATGCGCTGTTGAGCTGTCCGCGGATATGGTCCGGCGAGTCAGGCCCGCGACTGGGCGTAGTGCTCGACGATCAGCCGAGCCGGGGGTGATACCGATTCGATCCGCCCGTCGGAGCCGATTTTGACGTCGAGCCGTTCTCCCGCGACGGTGAGCCCTGCGACGGTGAGCGCGCCGACGGGGAGTGGGCCTGTCGGCCGGAGGTGCAGGCGGCCTGCGGGTACGTCGGGCTCCAGCCCGGTGAGCGCGGTCATGAGGGCGATGACTGATGCCGCTGACCAGGCTTGTGGCCGGCAGGCGGCCGGGTAGGGGACCGGTGCGGGGGTGTCCGTGCGGGCGTCGCCGCCCCACAGTTCCGGCAGCCGGTAGTCGAAGGCCGGTGCCGCGGCGAGGATGCCCTCGATGAGCCGGGCGGCGGCGTCGGGGTGTCCGGTGCGGGCGAGGCCGACGACGGCGATGGCGGTGTCGTGGGGCCAGACGGCGCCGCAGTGGTAGCGCAGCGGGCCGAAGCCGCCGGACGTCGACGACATCGTCCGCAGCCCGTAGGCGTCGGACATGTCCGGGGCGGCGAGCCGTGCGGCGACGGCGGCGGTCTCGTCGGCGTTGAGGATGCCGGTGGCCAGGAGATGGCCCATGTTGCTCGCGACCGCGTCCACCGGTCGGCCCGAGCCGTCGAGTGCCATGGCCGGGTAGGGCCCGTGCTGGTCGGAGACCCAGAATTGTGCGCGGAAGCGGTCGGAGAGGCCGGACGCGAAAGTCCGCCATCGTTCACCGTCGGGCAGACCGAAGGCGTCGAGGAGTGCCGCTCCGGCTTGGGCCGCCTCGTAGGCGTAGCCCTGTACTTCGGCGAGAGCCAGGGGCGCTTCGGCGAGGCGGCCGTCGGCGAACCGCGCGGCGTCCGCGGAGTCTTTCCAGCCTTGGTTGGCCAGGCCGGTGCCGGTGTGGTCGACGTAGGAGAGGAACCCGTCTCCGGCCTGGGCGGCGGCGTCGATCCAGCCGAGAGCCGCCGTGAGAGTGGGCAGCAGCGGTTTGATGTCGGCGGCGGGCAGGCCCCAGCGCCATGCGTCGTGGAGCAGGCAGATCCACAGGGGGGTCGCGTCGACCGTGCCGTAGTAGACGGGGGGCAGGCGAAGGCCCATGCCGTCGTCGAAGACCCCGCGCCGGACCTCGTGGAGGATCTTGCCCGGCTCTTCCTCCGATGCTGTATCGGTGCGGGTGCCCTGCTGGGCGGCCAGGGTGCGCAGGGTGCCCAGGGCGAGGTCTGTGCCCAGCGGCAGGAGCATTCGAGCGGCCCACAGGCTGTCCCGGCCGAAGAGTGTGAAGAACCAGGGGACGCCTGCGGCGAGGAAGGTGTCACCGGGCGATGCGGCCGTGGCCATGCGCAGTGAGTGGAGGTCGTCCAGGCTCTGCGCGAGGAGTGCGGGCAGGCGGCGGTCGTCGGCGGTGACATCCGGGCGCTGCCAGGTGGGTCGGGGGTCGGCGGCCGTGACGACCGCGTCCGGTTCGGTGATCTCGACGGCCAGGTGCAGGTCGGCGCTCTCGCCGGGCTCGACCGTGAGGGTCCAGGTCAGCGTGGAGTGCTCGGCGTCGGGTGTCGCGCCGGGGGCGCTGACGGCGACAGCGACCGTGTCGTCACCCCAGCTCAACCCGCCGGTGCCGGGCGACAGTTCGCCCGCGGGCTTGAGAGGAGACCGGGCTGCCTGGCCCGCCTTCGCGTGCTCCAGTGGCGCGAGGTCCCCGGCGATTTCCACCCGGACGGCGAGGTGCACCGGCGTGGTCGCGGTGGAGCGGACGGTGAGCTGTTCGGTGAGCAGGCCAGGGTTGAGGATGCGCCGCCGGTCGACCCGGACGGTCGGGTCGGGAACGGCGTCGCCGAGTGCCTGGGCCAGACCGACGAAACGGCTGCGACCGGGTCCGTCCGTCGCGTTCATGACCCCGATGACAGGAAGCCAGCCCTCGCCGTCGCCTGTGCCCGCGGCCTCGCCGCCGGCCGTGGGGGGCGCCTTCCCGGCGTGTTCACCTGACGGGGCACCGACGGGGCGCAGCGCCACGCGCAGCATACTCACCGCGCGCACGTCGGCGTGGAAGAGCCCCTGCACGCCCGCGCCGGGAGCGGCGGCGTCGAGGTTGCCATCCGGCCGGGACAGCACGACGGTCGGGGCGGCGAGGGTGACCGCGAGGTCGTGCAGGAGCGGCTGCCGCTGAGGTGAAGTCATGAAGCTCCGTCCGGTGCCCTCGTGTCTCGTGGGCGGTTGTGAGGGCGATTCGTAACTGCGCCGACTCTTGACAGTCCGAGCGGCGATCGCCACAGTAACCGATCAGAACGCTAAATTTAACGTTCAAATCGAAGCGGGACGACGTTACGACGCCCCACGGCGACGGCGATACGCTGCGGTGCGGTGCCGTGAACTTTGTGGAGGTGGCTTCGCGATGGCGCGAGTAACACTCGAGAGCGTGGCGCGGCATGCCTCTGTGTCGATGCAGACGGTGTCCAACGTCATCAACGCGCCGCACCGGGTGCGGCCGGAGACCCTGGCCCGTGTGCAGGCCGCCATCAAGGAACTCAACTACCGCCCGAACCAGGCTTCCCGGACGCTGCGGACCCGGCGTTCACGACTGATCGGCGCCCGCATCGAGCCGCCGCGCGACGGCGTCAACGGCGCCGTCCTCGCCCACTTCCTCCAGTCGCTGACCGCCCAGACCCAGGAGGCCGGCTACCGGATCGTGGTGTTCACGGCCACGGACGACGACCACGAATGCGCTCTGTACGAACAGCTTCTCGACGACCACGACCTCGACGCCTTCGTCCTGCACGCCACACATGCCGGCGACCGCCGGACGGCATGGCTCACCGAGCGCCGGGTGCCGTTCGTGACCTTCGGCCGTCCCTGGGGAGTCGAACCCGAGGCTCCCGAGCCGCACGGCTGGGTCGATGTCGACGGCGCGCAAGGGACCCTTGCCGCGACCCGGCATCTCATCGGGGCCGGCCACCGTCGGATCGCCTTCCTCGGCTGGCCGGAAGGTTTTGAAGTAGGTGCGGACCGGCGCAGCGGCTGGTCCGCCCTTATGGCCGTGTCCGGGCTCGATACCCCGGCGGGCTATGACATGGGCGTCCCCGACGGGCTCGACACCGGCCGCGAGGCCGCTGCGGCGATGCTCGACCTGCCCACCCCGCCGACCGCGATCGTCTGCGCGAGCGACTCGCTGGCCCTCGGGGCCTGGACCGAGATCACCGCGCGTGGAATGCGCCCCGGGGCCGATGTCGCGGTGGTCGGCTTCGACGACTCCCCGACCGCGGCGGTCGTAGGCCTGAGCAGCGTGGCGCAGCCGTACGACGAGGCCGCCGCCGCCTGCCTGCAGATGCTCCAGAAACTGCTGGCGGCACCCCAAACGCCGCCCACCCTGCCTGCCCCGGTCCTGCTGCCGCCTCGGCTCGTCGTCCGCGTGAGCGGCTAGCCGCCCCGCAACACCACACGCTTCTCATCCCGCCGAGCGGCTCCGTAGTCCGCTCTGCCAACACCCGCGCTCCCGATCATGGCCCCAGTGCGGCGACGGGATGCGGTCCCCTCTACCACCGGCTCGTCAGGTCGGCCCTGCACAAGGAGATTTGTCATGAGAAATCCGCGTACCCGCTGGGCGGTTGGTGCCGCCGCGGTGTTGTCGCTCAGTCTGTCGGCCTGTGGTGGCAGTGGGTTCGACGACAGCGGCACCGACAGCCAGGCGTCGGCCGGTCCCGCCTCGATCAAGGTCCTCATCGCCTCCAGCGGTGACGCCGAGACGAAGGCCGTCACGGACGCCTCCAGCGCATGGGCGGCCAAGTCCGGCAACAAGGCGACCGTCACCCAGGCTCAGGACATCAGCCAGCAGCTCGGCCAGGGCTTCGCCTCCAACAACCCGCCGGACGTCTTCTACGTCGACGCCAAGTTCTTCGCGACGTACGCCAGCGCGGGCAGTCTCGAACCGTACGGCGACAGTTTCGAGGGGAAGGACGACTTCTACCCTGCTCTGCGTCAGGCGTTCACCTACGACGGCAAGCTCTACTGCGTTCCCAAGGATTTCTCCACGCTCGGCCTGCAGATCAACACCACGGCGTGGGCGAAGGCCGGCCTGACCGACGCCGACATCCCCACCACCTGGCAGGAACTGGCAGCGGTGGCGAAGAAGCTGACGACAAGCAAGCAGGTCGGCCTGGCCCTCGGCGACACGCGCGACCGGATCGGCGCCTTCATGGTCCAGGCCGGCGGATGGGTGACCGACAAGGATGCCACCAAGGTCACCGCGGACTCTCCCGAGAACCTCAAGGCCCTGAACTACGTGAAGTCGCTGCTCGCCGACGGCTCGGCCAAGTACCCCAAGCAGCTCGACTCCGGCTGGTCGGGCGAGGCCTTCGGCAAGCAGAAGGCCGCCATGACGATCGAGGGCAACTGGATCGCCGGCGCCATGAAGAACGACTACCCGGACGTCAAGTACAAGACGGTCCCGCTCCCGACCGGTCCGACGGGCAAAAAGGGCACGCTCGCCTTAAGCCAGTGCTGGGGTATCGCGGCGAAGAGCAAGCACAAGGCCGCGGCCATCGACTTCGTCAAGGCGATGACCGCGAAGGACGCCGAACTGAGCTTCGCCAAGGCGCTCGGCGTGATGCCGTCACGGCAGTCCGCTGAGGCCGAGTACGTCGCCCAGTTCCCGCAGGACAAGGCATTCATCGACGGCGCCGCGTATGCCCAGGCCCCGGTGAACATCCCGAGGATCGACCAGGTACTCACCGACTTCGACACCGGCCTTCAGGGACTGCCCAGTGCCGACCCGAAGCAGATCCTCGTGCGACTTCAGAAGAACGCGCAGGCGGTCGTTGGCCAGTGATTCGGACACCCCGGATCCGGACAGAGTGAGAGTGAATCTGCGATGAGTGAACCGAGCCCCGGGCCCGCACAGGGCCCGGGCAGCGGCCCGGCACCGGCCCGCCCGGCAGGCACCGCCGAGGCCCCCGCCCCGTCACCCGTGCCGGGCGGCCGCCGAAAGGACACCGGCCCGGACGGTGCCAAAGCCAGTGGAGGAGCTGGTGAAGGCCGCCACACGCGAGCGCCCCGCGGCGGTATCCGGGGCCGGGAAGGTCTCGCCGGCTGGCTGTTCGTCTCACCCGTCCTCGTCGTGCTCGGACTCTTCCTGGTCGTGCCGATCGGCATGGCGCTGTGGGTGAGCCTGTCCGACTGGAACGGCCAGGGCAGCCCCTTCTCGTCAGGCGTGCACTTCGTCGGCGGCCAGAACTACGAGCCGCTGCTCACCAAGCCCGGCCTGGCGCAGAGCGACTTCATGACGAGCCTGCGCAACAACGCCTACTACGTGCTCTTCGTCGTCCCGCTGCAGACCGCGCTCGCGCTGGGCCTGGCGCTCCTGGTCAACGGCAGACGGCTGAAGGGCAAAGGCTTCTTCCGCACCGCGTACTACTTCCCGGCGGTGACGAGCTCGGTCGCGATCTCGGTCGTCTTCCTGTTCCTGTTCTCCTCCAGCGGTGTCGTCAACTCCCTGCTGGCGAAGATCGGAGTCGACGGGCCGGCCTGGTTCGCCGATCCGCGCGGCATCATCCACCTCGCCCTCGATGCCTTCGGCGTGAACAACGACGCGCCACCGTCCGCACTCGCCGACACCACCGTGGGCGGTCTGTCCCTGTGGGACTGGATCTCGGGCCCCAGCGTGGCCATGTGCGCGGTCATCGCCCTGGTGGTGTGGACGACGGCGGGCACGTTCATGCTCATGTTCCTCGCCGCGCTGCAGGACATCCCCCTCGAAGTCGAGGAGGCCGCCGAGATCGACGGCACCGGGCGCTGGCAGCGCTTCCGCCACGTCACGCTGCCCATGCTCAAGCCGACCCTCTTCCTCGTCCTGACCCTCGGCCTCATCGGCACCTGGCAGGTCTTCGACCAGATCTACGTCATGACCAAGGGCGGACCGGGAAAGACGACGCTGACTCCCGCGTTCCTGTCGTACCAGTCCTCGTTCTTCAACAACGAGTGGGGACAGGGCAGCGCCATCGCCTTCATCCTCTTCTCGATCATCGTCGTGATGACGCTGCTGCAACGGTTCGTCCTGCGCGACAAGGACGAGGCCCGCGCCAAGGCCGCCACCCGGCGCGCGGCGAAAGCGGCCCGCTCCGGATCCGGCCCAACCACAGGGACGGCCTGATGACCCGCACCGCAGCAACCGCGCCCACCACCGCAGCCGCCCCAGCGGCCACAGCCGACGTCCACAACAGAGGCACGCGATGAGCACACAGCACAAGCACGCCGACACAGACGGCACGGGCACAAACCGCCGCGCAGGCGCACCCACGCGCACCCGCCGCGGCAGCGGTCTCACCCGGGTACTCGGCTACACCGCTCTCGTCGCCATCGCGCTGCTCTACATCTACCCTTTCCTCATCCAGCTCGCGACGAGCTTCAAGACCGACGCGGATGCCACCAGCCACCCGCTGTCGCTGTGGCCGACCCACTTCACGCCAGCGGCCTTCAGCCGGCTCGCCGAGGCGGACTATCCACGCTGGTTCACGAACTCCGTCGTCGTCGCACTCTTCGTCACCGCGGGCCGCGTGTTCTTCGACTCCCTTGCCGGATACGCACTGGCCCGGCTGCGCTTCCGCGGCCGCGGTGCACTGTTCGGTGCCGTCATCGCGGTCATGGCCGTGCCCGGCGTGGTCCTGCTGATCCCGAAGTTCCTCGTCCTCAACCAACTGGGGATGTACGACTCCTACTCGGGGATGATCGTCCCGCTGCTCGCGGATGCCGCGGGGGTGTTCATCATGAAGCAGTTCTTCGAGTCGATCCCCATCAGCGTCGAGGAAGCGGCCCGCATCGACGGGGCGAGCACCTTCCGGATCTTCTGGTCCGTGGTGCTGCCGATGGCCAAGCCGGCCCTGATCACCCTGACCATCCTGTCGTTCCAGGGATCGTGGAACGAACTGCCGCACTTCATCGTGTCCCGGCAGAGCCCGGAACTGAACACGTTGACCTCCGGGGTCGCCTCACTCGTCTCCGGCCAGCTCGGCGACGGCAACCAGTACCCGATCAAGCTGGCGGCGGCCCTGCTCATGACCATCCCCGTGGCACTGGTCTTCTTCGCCTTCCAGCGGCACTTCGTCCGCGGCGGCACGGCAGGCGCGACCAAGGGATAGCCGGACCAGGCACCCGAAGTTCCTTGTGATCAATTAGCGGGCGGTGCGGAGCACGCACTCCTCTCCGACAGGACCCAGCCACATGAACAACACACCCCGCACCAACGACGCCGCGAACGACTCCTGGTGGCGCACCGCGGTCATCTACCAGGTGTACATACGCAGCTTCGCCGACGGCGACGGCGACGGAACCGGCGACATCGCCGGCCTGCGCTCCCGCCTGCAGTACCTGGCCCACGTCGGTGTCGACGCGATCTGGATCAACCCCTGGTATCCGTCCCCGCTGGCCGACGGTGGCTACGACGTCTCCGACTTCCGCGACATCCACCCCACCTACGGCACCCTCGACGAAGCCCGGAAGCTGATCGCCGAGGCCCACGAGCTGGGCCTGCGGGTGATCCTGGACATCGTCCCCAACCACACCTCCGACCAACACACCTGGTTCCAGAGGGCATTGGCGGCGGCGCCCGGATCCCCGGAACGAACGCGGTTCCTCTTCCGCGACGGCAGGGGCGAGAACGGCTCCCTGCCTCCGAACGACTGGCACGCGGCCTTCGGTGGCCCCACCTGGACCCGCACGCCGGACGGCCAGTGGTACCTCCACCTCTTCGCCCCCGAACAGCCCGACCTCAACTGGGACAACGACGAGGTCCGGGCCGAGTTCGAGTCGATTCTGCGCTTCTGGTTCGACCTGGGCGTCGACGGCTTCCGCATCGACGTCGCCCACGGCATGGTGAAGGATCCGGCCCTCCCGGACCTCGGCCTGACGGAGTTCTCCGTCATCGCTCACGAAGACAACCACCCTCACTGGGATCGCGACGGTGTCCACGACATCTTCCGCAGCTGGCGCGCCATCGCCGACAGCTACCCCGACCCCCGCGTCTTCGTCGCCGAGGCCCACGTCCGCCCCGGCCGCCTGCCCGACTACCTCCGCCCTGACGAACTCCACACCGCCTTCAACTTCGACTTCCTCAAGTGCGCCTTCGAGGCAGGCAAGCTGCGCGAGGTGATCGACCGCACGATCACCGATCTGGCGAGTGTCGGCGCCCCCGCCACCTGGGTCCTCTCCAACCACGACGAGGCCCGCCACGTCACCCGCTACGGCCGCGCCAACACCGGCGTCACGACCCCGATACGCGACCAGGGCCACCCCACCGACCTCACCCTCGGCACCCACCGAGCCCGAGCGGCGGCCCTACTGATGCTGGCCCTGCCCGGAGGCGCGTACATCTACCAGGGCGAGGAACTCGGCCTGCACGAGGTCGAAGACCTCCCCGAGTCGGCCCTCCAGGACCCCACCTGGGAACGCTCCGGCCACACGGTCCGAGGCCGCGACGGCTGTCGCGTCCCCCTCCCTTGGACCGGCGACACCCCGCCCTTCGGCTTCAGCACGTCCGGAGCCGCACCCTGGCTTCCCCAGCCCGACGACTGGAAGTCCTACACCGCCGAAGCCAACCAGGCCGACCGCACCTCCATGCTCCAGCTCTACCGCTCCGCCCTGCGCCTGCGCCGCACCAACCCCAACCTGCGCACTGAGGAATTCCGCTGGCTGGAATGCCAGGCAGACACGCTCCTCTTCGCACGCGGCAACGGCCTGCTGTGCGCGGTCAACCTCACCGACCAACCGATCCCGCTCCCCGACGCCACCAGCCCCCTCCTCGCCTCAGGACCGCTGGACGACGCCGGGTTGCTGCCTCCCGACACCACGGTCCTGCTGCAACGGGACTGACGAACGCAGACGGGATCACCCCGGCCGACCTCCCTCGCGCGCCAGCCGCGTCCGAATACACCAAGGCCTGTCCGGTGTTCCTCCCCGCCGATCGGACAGGCCTTGGCCCATGTCCAAGAGTCCGATGGAGTTGCCGGAGACGAGGACGGCCCTCTCGCAGAATGATCGCCATGAAGACAGGGGAAACCCGATGACCGGTGATCGCGACGAACGACGCACTGCGGCAGGTTGGGCCGCGATGCCTCCCCAGGTGTCCGCTCAGGTCGAGCAGTTGCTCGGCAGCCCGGTGGCCGACGCGATCAGCCAACCAGGTGGCTTCTCGGAAGGCATGGCCGTACGAGTACACCTGGCGAACGGCAGGCGTGCGTTCGTCAAGGCAGCGAGCTCACTGGTGGATCCGGCAGCGGCGGACTTCCACCGCAGGGAGATCGCGGTCTCGCAGCGGCTTCCCGGGGAGGTGCCGGCCGCGCGGTTGCTTGATGCCTACGACGACGGCACCTGGGTGGTGCTGGTCTTCGAGGAGATCCCGGGACGGCTACCTGCACAACCGTGGCAGCCTGACGAACTCACCAGAGTGCTCGCGGCAGTCACCGATATGGCCGAGGTCCTGACACCATCGCCCGTGGACGAGGCGATCTTGAGCAAGCCGCGCCTGGGGGATGGCTGGAGGTGATGGCGGATAGCGCTGTCACGAGGAGAGTGGAGAAGCTGTCGCCGTGGGCAGCCCACCATTTCGACGACCTCGTCGCCCTGGAACAGTACGCTTCCCTGGCTGGCAGCACCCTGCTGCACGGAGACCTGTACCCGTTCAACATCACGCTGACCGCGGACCGTGTCTTCGTCGTCGACTGGCCGCACGCCTGGGTCGGGCCCCGTCACTGTGATGCGGTAACGCTGCTGGCGAGCGTGTCGCTCAGCGGTGTGGATCCACAGCCGATCGCCGAGAACCACCGGCT
The DNA here is from genome assembly GCF_042870385.1 of Streptomyces sp. NPDC006602. Taxonomy (NCBI): domain Bacteria; kingdom Bacillati; phylum Actinomycetota; class Actinomycetes; order Kitasatosporales; family Streptomycetaceae; genus Streptomyces; species Streptomyces sp. NPDC006602. Next base: position 19,401 of record NZ_JBIAHG010000030.1, read on the forward strand.
GACTCGCGATCTCGAACCGATCCAGATCAATGAAACTCCGCCATCTTCAAGTGGCTGGTCAGCGGGGTGGCGTGACCTCGTTTCGGGGTGCTCGTGTTGGTCGTGGGCGGCAGTCTGTGGTGTAGATCGTCTGGCAGGGCGGTTTTGCCGATGAGTTCGCCGTCCTCGAACGGTCCACCCAGCGACACGACCGTTCTCGACAGGAGTGCCATGTCCACCATCCAGCCAGTGATCTTGACTGCCCACCACGACGCCCTGCTCGGCTTCTATACGAAATTGTTCGGTGCCGAGGAGATCTTCCGGGTGCCGGAGGAAGGCCCGGTCTTCTACCTCGGCTTGCGCATCGGCGATACCGACCTCGGGCTGGTGGCCAAGGCCAACCCGGGGGATCAGGAGGCGTCGCGGATCTTGCTCAGCATCGGTGTCGACGACGTCGATGAGACGCTCGGCCGGGTAACGGCGCTGGGCGGCTCAGTCCGCGGCGGCCCCAACGACATGCCGTGGGGACAGCGCGTCGCCCACATCCAGGACCCCGATGGCAACCCGGTGAACCTCACCCAGCCGATCCCGGCTCAGTGACGCTGTTCCGGGTGCTTGTGCTGGTCGTGAGCTACCTGCGGTAGAGATCATTTGCCGGCAGTGGCCTCGATGTTCGCCAGGACGAGCAGCGCGCGAAGCAGGTGGGTGGCGCGGGCAGGGGCGGTGCGCAGTTTGCGCCCAAGGCGAGCAAGTCATGCGAGCGATTTGTCCGCCAGGATGCGTTCCAAGGATCGCTGACCCATCCGGCTCATGGGCGGGTTGCTTTCGACGTAGTACCAGACCAATCCCATCGCTTGAACGAAAGCCCACGCCTTGCCTCGCTCCCATTCAAGGTCGTCGCAACCCAGGTGATCGCGGAGTATCTGCCGTGGCCCGGGCTCGAGTAGATGCCATGCGCTGATGAGATCCAGAGAAGGGTCAGCCGGTCCGAAGCCGCCAACGTCGAGAATCCCCGCAAGCCGGCCGGCGGACACGAGGACGTTGCCAGGGATGAGATCGCAATGGGCCATGACGTCCTCAGTTGCACCTCGCGGCAAATTGCGCAAAGTTGCCCAGGTGCGGCGAAGCGATGGGACATCCAGGAGTTGCTCACTGTGCCTGAAACAGGTCTCCATCCACGCGTCATGGGATTGCAGGTCGCCTCCTCGGCCCGTGCCGGCAAACGTGCGGCCACGCGTGTTGATTGCGCGCAGGTCGCCGATGAGATCGGCCAAGTCGCGGGCGAACGCGACCGATTCGCCTGGGTCCTCGTGGCCGGCCACGATCCCGGGCAGCCACGTCTGCACCGACCACGGAAGCGGGTAGCCCGCCCCGGGTTCACCGAGCGCGACCGGCTCGGGCGTGGGGAAACGAGTGCGACCTGCCAGCTCGCGAGCCGCTTCTGCTTCGGACTCCAGCCAGCGACGCGTCGACTCGACATCTGCGGACTCAAGAGGGAATCGAGCTGTGAACCGATCGCCGATGCGGAAGATGGCGTTGACCGTACCCTGTCCAGCGACGCTCCTGACTGGCAGGCTTCGCCACTCGGGAAACTGCTGCTCCACCAACGTGCGCACCGCCTCAGGTGACACCGTCAGCTGGTTGGCGTGCATTTTCATGGTGGAAGCATCCGCGGCACGATCTTCAACGGCAACCCGTTTTTGCAACTCGGCCTGTATGACGTCGAAGACCTCCCCGAGCCGGCGCTTCAGGGTCCCATCTGGGAACGCTCCGGCCACACGATCCAAGGCCCGACGGCTGCCGCGTCTCTTCCCTGGACCGGAGACACCCCGCCGTAGGGCTTCAGTACCACCGGAGCCGCCCTGGCTACCCCAGACCGCACTTCCATGGCACCGGACTGAGCATCCGTGAGGTTCCCCCGAGATGCGGAGTGCTGTACACCGGGATCCGCTGGGAATTTCTGCCCCAGGAGCTGGGCTTGGCTCGGGGATGACCTGCTGGCGACGGCTGCGGGACTGGAACAAGGCCGGAGTCTGGCAGCGCCTGCACGAGCTGCTGCTCTCCGAGCTGCGGGCCGCAGATCTGCTGGACTTCTCCCGCGCCGCGGTCGACTCCAGCCACATACGCGCGATGAAGGGCGGGCCGGCCACCGGTCCGTCCCCGGTGGACCGGGGCAAGGCCGGCAGCAAGCACCACCTGATCGTCGAGGCGCACGGTATCCCGCTCGCGGCAATCACCACCGGCGGCAAGCGCAGCGACGTCACCCCACTGATCCCGCTGACCCAGGCCGTCCCGCCGATCCGCGGCAAGCGCGGACAGCGGCTCCGGCCTGGGCGTGTACCGCTGGGTCGTCGAAGGAGCGATCGCGCTGCTGCACTGGTTCCGCCGCCTCGTATCCGCTGGGAGATCCGCGACGACATCCACCACGCGTTCGTCACCCTCGGTTGCACTGTCATCTGCTGGCGACGACTGCGCACCGCACCTTGTTGGGAGTAAGCGAGGCGCTCGATGGGTCAGAAGGCGCTCACAGTAGTCGGGCCCGTGCAGCCTCACATCCGGGATCTCAGCACGTCGACCTCACAGCCCGGCGCGGACGGGTCGAAGCCGTGCTCGATCAGCCAGCGAACCCCCAGCAGGCTTCGCAACGACCACCACGCGTGGATCACGTCGAGGTCGACGTCGGTGCCATAGCCGGCGATGACGTCGTCGAGGTGCTGCTCGTGCCCGAGCGTGAAGGTGGCGAGGTCGTACAGGGCATCACCCTGGCCCGCCTCGGACCAGTCGATGATGCCGGTGACCTCGTCGCCGTCGACAAAGACGTGCGCGATCTGCAGGTCGCCGTGCGTGAACGCCGGAGTCCACGGCCGGAGCGCGGCTTCGGCGACGTGGCGGTTGCGGGTGACCAGGTCGGCGGGCAGGACGCAATTCGTCACGAGCAACTCGCACTCGTCGTCGAGTTCCGCCGCCAGCGCGACGATGCTCCGGCCGGCCCGGCCGGGCCGGGCCGGCAACGGCGCGTCATGCAGCTTTCGGATGGCGGTGCCCGCCGCGGCCCACGCCGCCGGCGACCCGGTCGACGGCCCGCCGAGGCGCCCGAGCGTCGTCCCCGGGAGTGCAGCCATCGCGAGCACGGGCGGCTTACACCACAGGACCTCCGGGGTCGGGACCGGCGCCAGGGCCATCGCCTCGACCTCGACGTCGATGCGCGCCTGATCGGCGTCCACCTTCAGGAACACGTCGCCGACGCGCAGTGTCGCGCGCTCGGAATGGGCGACGACGACTTTGACCTCATCCATGGGCGACCAGTATCCCGGGATGACCGTCGACGTCGCCGGGATTATCGCGTGCGATTACGCGGCTGACCGCCTCCCGCTACCCGGCGGCCTCCTGCACGACACCGACCTCTGACCAGGCCAAGCCCACCACTTTTGTCAGGAGTCCTTAGCTTGACTCTGTCGGGGATCTTGGAGCAGTCGAGGTGAACTGCCCAGCGTCCGCCAGGACTTCGACCGGGCTATGCCGTGCTGGTCCAGGAAGGTCTGGAAGGCGGTCGGTGGCCGTGGTCAGGGGGGTTTCCTCAGTCGGTGGCAGGCCGCTGAGCCGTTCGATGTTCACGGCGATGGCCGTAAGTACATGTTGCAGATGAGTTTTCGGCTGTCCTCGGTAGCGGCAGTGGCGCATGCCGTGTCCGTGGCCGAACTCGTTGATGGTGCCCTCGACTCCGTAGCGGACCGCGTAGCCCCGGCAGATCGCCGAGGCGGCCGCGTGGCTGCTCAGCGACCGGTCCTCGTACGTGACCGGCGCGATCTTGCCAGTCGACGGCGGCGCCGGAGCCTGACAAGAGCGGCCCGGCCGCTGCCCGCTGGTGACCCCCTGTCCTCCTTGCCGCCCAGGTTGAGCAGTGCTACCTCAACATCGCCACCGCACTGGACGAGGCCGGCGGTTCCTTCGACGACGTGGCGAAACTGACCTTCTACGTCGGCGAGTGGACTGCCGAAACGATGCCCCGCTCCTGGAGGGAATCTCCCGGGCGGCCGCAAAGCTGGGGGTCAGTTTCCCGGTCCCTTGACAGGGTTCCGGACCCACCGCAAACTCTGTTGCGTAAAGAGAGTTAGGTTTCCTTATACGCAACGAGGTGTCATGATGATTCCCGCGTGCCGTCTCGTGGATCTGCCGCGAGGTGAAGCCCTCCGGCTCGAGACAGATCCACCGGTTTCGGTGTTCCACACCGACGACGGCGAGGTCTTCGCCATTGACGACACCTGCACCCATCAGGACGCCTCGCTCGCCGACGGCTGGCTGGAGGGCTGCGAGGTGGAATGCCCGCTGCACGCCTCGAAGTTCGACCTGCGGACCGGAATGGTCGACGCTCCGCCGGCCAAGCGCCCGGTCCGCACCCACGAGGTCCACATCGAGGACGGCATGATCTACGTCCGGCTGTCCACGGCCGCCCCCAACCTGCCGCCGTGCGTCGCGGCCCGGCTCGCCGGGGGTCTCGCGTGAGGACAGTGGCCGTGTTGGGCGTCCCGTCGGCCGGGCTGTCGGCGGCGCGCTCGTTGCGGAAGCAGGGCTACGACGGGCGGCTGGTCGTCATCGGCGAGAAACCCCGTCGCCCCTATGACAGGCCGCCGTTGTCGAAGGAGTTCCTCACCGGCACGAGGGACGGGGCCGAGCTCGCCCTGGGGGCGGACGTCCACCGCCGCGCAAGGAACCCCGTCGCCGTACTGGGCCTGGACCGGACCAGGCTCCTCACGCCCCGGCGTCGGCGGCTCTGCGCCACCGTGGCCCGGGTCGGGTCCGCATGACCATCGCGACCCCGCTGGGCCGAGGGGCTCCCGTGGCTCCCGTGCTCTACCCGCGAGGCCTTCCCCGGCCCGCCCGCACCCTGGTCATGGGCGTGGTGAACGTCACGCCCGACTCCTTCTCCGACGGCGGGATGTGGTTCGACGCGGAGCGCGCCGTCGCGCACGGCCTCGCGCTGCTCGACGAGGGTGCGGACATCCTGGACGTGGGCGGCGAGTCGACCCGCCCCGGCGCGGAGCGTCCGTCGGCCGAGGAGGAGCTGCGGCGCGTTCTGCCGGTCGTGCGGGAACTCGCAGCCGTCGGCGCGCCGGTCAGTGTCGACACCATGCGGGCCGAGGTCGCCGCCCGCGCGCTCGAGGCCGGCGCACGGCTGGTCAACGATGTCTCGGGCGGCCTTGCCGACCCCGGGATGCTGCCGTTGATGGCGCAGGCCGGGACGCCGTACGTGGTCATGCACTGGCGTGGGCACGCCGTCGACATGCAGGCGAAGGCCCTGTACGACGACGTGGTCAACGACGTCGTCGACGAGTTGCGGCTGAGGATCGAGGCGGCTGAGCGGGCCGGGGTGTCGCCGGACTGCCTCATCCTCGATCCGGGGCTGGGGTTCGCCAAGGCTCCCGACCACAACTGGCAGGTGCTGGGACGTCTCCGGGAGGTCGCCGCGCTCGGGCATCCGGTGCTCGTGGGCGCGGCTCGGAAGTCCTTTCTGGGGCAGCTGCTGGCCGACCCGGCGACGGGCCGGCCCCGTCCGGCCCCTCTGCGGGACGCGGCCACGTCCGCGGTGTCCGTCCTCGCCGCCGTGCAGGGCGCCTGGTGTGTCCGCGTGCACGACGTCGCCTCGACCGTCGACGCGGTGCGGGTGACCGCCCGCTGGAGTCTCGAAACCTCCACCCCGGCCCAGTAGCCGCCCCGGATTCGAGCGGAAACATTCCTTGACCGCCGCTCGCCTTTCCATGATGCTTTGTTGCGGCATGCGAGATAGATACCGCAATGAGAAACGCTTGACTTGGATCTCGTACCAGCTGAGGAGTAGCCATGGCTCACCACGTTCGCGCTGTCGTCGCGCTAAAGAAGGGTGCCCCCGTCAGTCTGGAGACGATCATCGTCCCCGACCCGGGTCCGGGGGAGGCGCTGGTGAAGGTCGAGGCGTGCGGGGTCTGCCACACCGATCTGCACTACCGCGAGGGTGGCATCAACGACGACTTCCCGTTCCTGCTCGGGCACGAGGCCGCGGGTGTCGTGGAGGCGGTCGGGGACGATGTCACCGACATCGCCCCGGGTGACTTCGTCATCCTCAACTGGCGTGCCGTCTGCGGGCAGTGCCGGGCCTGTCGGCGGGGGCGACCGCAGTACTGCTTCAACACGCACAACGCGCGGCAGAAGATGACCCTGGCCGACGGCACCGAGCTGTCTCCGGCCCTGGGGATCGGCGCGTTCGCGGAGAAGACGCTGGTGGCGGCGGGACAGTGCACCAAGGTCGACCAGGCGGCATCCGCGGCCGCCGCCGGCCTGCTCGGATGCGGAGTGATGGCGGGCATCGGCGCGGCCATCAACACGGGCAACGTCGGACGCGGTGACACTGTGGCGGTCATCGGCTGCGGAGGGGTGGGAGACGCGGCGATCGCCGGCGCGCGGCTCGCCGGAGCCGCCAAGATCATCGCCGTCGACATCGACGAGAGGAAACTCGACACCGCGACGCGGATCGGAGCGACCCACACGGTCAACTCCACGCAGGCTGATCCCGTGGCGGCCGTACGCGAGCTGACCGGCGGCTTCGGCGCCGATGTGGTGATCGAGGCCGTCGGCCGTCCGGAAACGTACAAGCAGGCGTTCTACGCGCGCGACCTGGCCGGCACCGTCGTCCTGGTCGGCGTGCCGACGCCGGAGATGAAGCTCGAACTCCCGCTGCTGGACGTGTTCGGGCGGGGTGGCGCGCTGAAGTCCTCCTGGTACGGCGACTGCCTGCCCTCCCGCGACTTCCCGATGCTCATCGACCTGTATCTGCAGGGCCGGCTGGACCTGAACGCGTTCGTGACGGAGACCATCGCCCTCGACGAGGTCGAGAAGGCCTTCGAGCGGATGCACGACGGCGACGTGCTGCGCTCGGTGGTGGTCTTCTGATGGCGGCCGCGCGCATCGAACACCTCGTCACCTCGGGCACGTTCTCACTGGACGGCGGTACCTGGGACGTCGACAACAACGTGTGGATCGTCGGTGACGACACCGAGGCCGTCGTCATCGACGCCGCGCACGACGCCGACGCGATCGCCGAAGCGCTCGGCGGACGCACGCTGCGGGCCATCGTGTGCACCCACGCCCACAATGACCACATCGATGCCGCACCCGAACTCTCCGCGCGCACCGGTGCTCCGATCCTGCTCCACGGAGACGACCTGGCGCTGTGGAAACAGACCCATCCCGAGCGGGCGCCCGACGGTGAACTGGCCGACGGGCTGGTCGTCGCCGTGGCGGGTGTCGAGCTGACGGTACTGCACACGCCCGGCCACGCCCCCGGGGCGGTCTGCCTGTACGCGCCCGCCCTGAAGGCACTCTTCAGCGGTGACACGCTCTTCGCGGGCGGGCCGGGGGCCACCGGGAGGTCGTACAGCGACTTCGGCACCATCGTCGACTCGATCCGGGACCGACTCCTGACGCTGCCGGGAGACACGGTCGTGCACACCGGTCACGGAGGGACGACCACCGTCGCCGCAGAGGCCCCGCATCTCCAGAAGTGGATCGACCGCGGGTTCTGACCGCCGCGTGAGGTCTCCTCGTGCCGACGGAGCACATCGGCCGACGCCCACCTCGACCATGTCGAAGACGCTGATCGTCGCCGTGGGTCCGTCGGCACGGTGTGTTGCTTTTCGCGCACGAAGTTCCGCCATGAGCGACGTGGATGTGAGAGGCGGCTCGCCCTCTGGATGTCTTGACAGGGGTTGGGGCCGCCTTCAAACTGGCGTTGCGTTAACCGCAATCCGTTTCGCTATACGCACCGAGGTGTCATGATGATTCCCGCGTGCCGACTCGTGGATCTTCCGCGAGGAGAGGCCCTCCGGCTCGACATCGAGCCGCCGGTCTCGGTGTTCCACACCGACGACGGCGAGCTCTTCGCCATTGACGACACCTGCACCCACCAGGACGCCTCGCTCGCCGACGGCTGGCTGGAGGGCTGCGAGGTCGAATGCCCACTGCACGCCTCCAAGTTCAACCTGAAGACCGGCGCCGTCGATGCTCCGCCGGCCAAGCGCCCCGTCCGGACCCACCAGGTCGTCGTCGAGGACGGCATGATCTACGTCCGGCTGTCCACGGCCGCCCCCAACCTGCCGCCCTGCGTCGCAGCTCGGCTCGCCGGGGCTCTCGCGTGAGGACAGTGGCGGTGGTGGGCGCGTCGCTGGCCGGTCTGTCGGCGGCGCGCTCGCTGCGCAAGCAGGGCTACGACGGGCGGCTGGTCGTCATCGGCGACGAAGTGCACCGCCCGTACGACAGGCCGCCCCTGTCCAAGGAGTTCCTGGCCGGCACCATGGCTGAAGCCGATCTCGCGCTGGAGACGGACGACGAGGATCTGCGGGCGGAGTGGGTGCTCGGAGCCCGCGCCACCGGACTCGACAGCGCCCGCCGCGCCGTGCGGCTCGCCGACGGGCGGGAAATCCGGGCCGACGGCATCGTCATCGCGACGGGCGCGGCCGCGCGGGCACTGCCGGGCACGGAGGGTCTGGCCGGTGTGCACGCCCTGCGCACGCTGGACGACGCCCGCGCCCTGCGGGACGAACTGGCTCTGGGGGGAAGGCTGGTGGTGATCGGTGGCGGTTTCATCGGCGCCGAGGTCGCCTCCACCGCCTACGCTCTGGGACTCGACGTGACGGTCGTCGAGGCGGCGCCGACGCCGCTGGCCGGACCGCTCGGAGAGACCATGGGCGGCATCGTCTCCGCCCTCCACACGGACCACGGCGTACGGCTGCTGTGCGGCGTGGGCGTGAAGGGGCTGAGCGGCGACGAGCGAAGCGAGATGGGGCTCCCCCCGGGCGAAGTCCGGGGGAGGGTCGATGCCGTCCTGCTCGAGGACGGCCGCAGCATCCCCGCCGACATCGTCGTCGTCGGTGTGGGCGCACGCCCGTGCGTCGACTGGCTGGAGGGATCCGGCGTCGCGCTCGACAACGGCGTCACCTGCGGTGCGGACGGCCGCACCAGCCTGGCCGGCGTGGTCGCGGTCGGTGACTGCGCCAACTGGTACGACCCCCGTGCGGGCGCCCATCGCCGCGTCGAACACTGGACCGGTGCGCGGGAACGCCCCGATGCGGCCATTGCCACACTGCTGGCGGGGGGCGCGGTGGAACCCGGGATGCCCCGGCCGCCGTACTTCTGGTCGGACCAGTACGGTGTGAAGATCCAGTTCGCCGGTCACGCCGCCGGCGCCGACAGTGTGACGATCGAGGAAGGCGCCCCGGACGACCGCAACGTCCTGGCCGTCTACCGGCGTGCCGGGCAGCCGGTCGCCGTGCTCGGGATGAACCAGCCGCGGCTGTTCATGCGGTGGCGCAAGCAGCTCGCGGCCGCAGTGTCTTGACACCGTCCCCGCGGCACATCACTCTACTGTTGCGTATTGCGCGCAGTGTTTCTCCAAGCGAAATGACGTCCGGTGTCGTTCTTCCCGGCGTGCGAATGACCGATCCCTGACGTTCCCCGAGGAGTGCCCTGTGACCTCGACCAGCCTGCCCGACAGTCTGATCGCCACTCTCCCCGGCTCCTCCTACACGGATCCCGGGATCTTCGCCCAGGAGCAGGAGCGCATCTTCGAAGCCATGTGGTTCTGCGCCGTGCGCTCCTCCGACCTGGCCGGACCCGGGGCCTTCCGGACGGTCGAGGTGGGGCGCGAGAGCATCCTGATCACCCGCGCACGGGACCACTCGATACGCGCCTTCTTCAACGTCTGCCGGCATCGCGGAGCCAAGCTCTGCACGGAGGAGGCCGGCGAGGTGAAGCGCGCCTTCCAGTGCCCTTACCACGCCTGGACGTACGACCTGACGGGCAAGCTCGTCGCGGCGCCCAACCTCACCAAGATGCCCGACGTCGGCCGCACGGAGTACGGCTTGGCGAGCGTGGCCACGCGTGAGTGGCTCGGCTACGTGTGGGTGTGCCTCGCGGAGAACCCGCCTCCCTTCGAGGAGGTCGTGCAGGACGTGGTCGCACGTCTCGGCGACACCGAGTCCATCGAGCACTACGACATCGAGAACCTCGAGGTCGGCCGGCGGATCGTCTATGACGTCAAGGCGAACTGGAAGCTCATCGTCGAGAACTTCATGGAGTGCTACCACTGCGCGACGATCCACCCCGAACTCACCGAGGTGCTCCCGGAGTTCGCCGACGGGTATGCCGCTCAGTACTACGTCGGTCACGGCGCGGAGTTCGGCGCCGAGGTCAAGGGCTTCACCGTCGACGGCTCCGAAGGGCTGGACCGTATCCCGGGGGTCACCGAGGACCAGGACCGCCGCTACTACGCGATCACCGTCAGGCCGCAGGTGTTCATCAACCTCGTGCCCGACCATGTGATCTTCCACCGGATGTACCCGGTCGCCGCGGACCGCACGATCGTCGAGTGCGACTGGCTCTACCTCAAGCACGTCGTCGACAGCGGGAAGGATGTCAGCCGGTCGGTCGAGCTCTTCGACCGCGTCAACCGGCAGGACTTCGACGCATGCGAGCGGTGCCAGCCCGCGATGAGCTCCCGGCTGTACGCCAAGGGCGGCGTTCTGGTGCCCAGTGAGCACCACATCGGAGAGTTCCACGACTTCGTACAGCGACGTCTGGGGGCGGGGCATTCGCAGTAGCGGCGGTTGTCCGGCGGGCCGGTGCTCGGTGGTGCGCCGGCCTCAGCCCAGATAGCCCATCCGGTGGCTGATCTCCTCGGCGCCCTGGACGAGCACCGGGGCGAGTTCGTGCATGCGTTCCTCGGTGAGCCGGTACGCGGGTCCGGAGGCGCTGAGTGCGGCGATGACCTCTCCGTCACGGTCGCGGACCGGTGCCGCCATCGCGTGGAGACCCTCTTCCAGCTCCTCCAGTGTCCAGGAGTAGCCGCGGTCCCGGACCTCGGCGAGATTCTTCTCCAGCTTGGTCTTCGCGGTCAGGGTGCCCGGGGCCATCTTCTTCAGGCCGGCCTCGGACAGGAGTGCCGTGCGTTTCTTGGCGGGCATGTGGGCCAGCAGGATCTTGCCGCTGGAGGTGGCGTGCAGCGGGGTCAGTTGGCCGACCCAGTTGTATGCGGTGATGGCGCCGCGTCCGCGCACCTGGTAGAGGTTGATCGCGTACTGCTCCTGCATCACGGCGATGTTGACGGTCTCGCCGAGTTCCTCGGCCAGACGCTCGCAGACCGGGCGGCTCTGCTGGGTGAGGTCGATGCGGCCGGTCACCGCGCCGGCGAGCCGTACGATCCCGAAGCCCAGGCGGTATTTGCCGCGCTCGCCCGCCTGCTCCACCAGGCCACGCGTCTCCAGGGCGCCGAGCAGCCGGAACGCGGTGGACTTGTGCACGTCGATCTCGGCGGCCACCTCGCTCACGCCGGCTTCGCCGCGCTGCGCCAGGATTTCCAGCACGTTGATGGCGCGGTCGACGGACTGGACTCCGCCGTTCTGTGAACTTGTCGTTTCGTTATCCGGACTGTAGTTGCTCACAGCGAAACTATACCCACAGTAAATATCGGCCGTGGCCTCGCAGTCACAGAACTGACGCACCGACAGGCAAGTTGCGTCGTCCGCAACCTGGTGCGCATGGCGGTACTCGTACTAGCATGCCGCGTATATCTAGGGCACGAGCGAGACGAGGCATCATGGCTCCTGTGCAGTACGACTTCGTCATCGTCGGCGGCGGATCGGCCGGCAGCGCACTGGCCAACCGGCTCTCCGCGGACCCGGGCAACCGGGTGCTGGTTCTGGAAGCCGGAAGACCCGACTACCCGTGGGACGTCTTCATACACATGCCCGCGGCGCTGACCTACCCGATCGGCAGCCGGTTCTACGACTGGAAGTACGAGTCCGAACCCGAGCCCCACATGGGCGGCCGGCGTGTCTACCATGCGCGCGGCAAGGTGCTGGGCGGCTCCAGCAGCATCAACGGCATGATCTTCCAGCGCGGCAACCCCCTGGACTACGAGCGCTGGGCCGCCGACCCCGGCATGGAGATCTGGGACTACGCGCACTGTCTGCCCTACTTCAAGCGGATGGAGAACTGTCTCGCGGCCGACCCGGACGACGAGTTCCGCGGCCACGACGGCCCTCTCGTCCTGGAGCGCGGCCCCGCCTCCAACCCGCTGTTCACCGCCTTCCTCGCGGCTGTCCAGGAGGCGGGCCAGCCCCGCACCGACGACGTCAACGGCTACCAGCAGGAGGGTTTCGCCCCCTTCGACCGCAATGTTCACCGAGGACGCCGGCTGTCGGCCTCGAAGGCGTACCTCAAGCCCGCGAAGAAGCGGCCCAACCTCACCATCACGACCCGTGCCCTCGTCACCCGGGTCCTCTTCGAGGGCAAGCGGGCCGTAGGCGTCGAATACCGGCGCGGCCGTGGCAAGCCCCGGCAGGTGCGTGCCCGTGAGGTCATCCTCTGCGGCGGCGCCATCAACTCCCCCCAGCTCCTGCAGCTTTCCGGCGTGGGCAACGCGGAGGAACTGAGCGCGCTCGGCATCGACGTCGTCCACGACCTCCCGGGTGTGGGCGAGAACCTGCAGGACCACCTGGAGGTGTATATCCAGTACGCCTGCAAGCAGCCCGTCTCCATGCAGCCGTACCTGGCGAAGTGGCGGGCTCCCTTCATCGGCCTGCAGTGGCTCTTCCGCAAGGGACCCGCCTCGACCAACCACTTCGAGGCGGGCGGCTTCGCCCGCAGCAATGAGGACGTGGACTATCCCAACCTGATGTTCCACTTCCTGCCCATCGCGGTCCGCTACGACGGTTCCGTGCCCGAGGGCGGACACGGCTACCAGGTGCACGTCGGGCCCATGTACTCCGACGCGCTCGGCTCGGTGAAGATCAGGAGCAAGGACCCGGACGAGCACCCGGCGCTGCGCTTCAACTACCTGTCCACCGAACAGGACCGCCGCGAGTGGGTCGAGGCGGTCCGGGTCGCCCGCAAGCTGCTCGGCCAGCCCGCCCTGGCCCCGTACAACGACGGGGAGATCTCGCCCGGACCCTCGGTCCAGACCGACGAGGAGATCCTCGCCTGGGTCGCCAAGGACGGCGAGACCGCCCTGCACCCCTCCTGCACCTGCAAGATGGGCACCGACGAGATGTCCGTCGTGGACCCCACCAGCATGCGCGTGCACGGAGTGGAGGGGCTGCGTGTCGTCGACGCGTCCGTGATGCCCTACGTCACGAACGGCAACATCTACGCGCCGGTGATGATGATCGCGGAGAAGGCGGCGGACCTCATCCTCGGCAAGGAGCCGCTGCCGCCCTCCAAGGCCGTGTACTACCGGCACCGCGACGCGCGGCAGGCGGGGTAGGCGTTGGGCGCCGAGGGCCTCCGCGCCCTGCTGGACAGCGTCCGCTACGAGGTGCTGCCGGCGAAGTCGACCGAGGACAAGGTCCTCGCCCATGTCCCGCGCGATGTCGTCGTCACCGTGACGGCGTCGCCGGTCAAGGGCTTGGAGCCGACGCTCGACCTCGCCTGCCGGCTCGCGGCGCACGGCTACCGCGTCGTCCCGCACGTGACCGCGCGGCTGCTGCGGGACGACGCGCACCTCAAGGACGTGATCGACCGGCTCCGCGGGGCGGGTGTCGACGACGTCTTCGTTCCGGCGGGCGACGCCGATCCGCCGGCCGGGGCCTACGACGGGGCGCTGCCGGTGCTGCGCAGACTGGGTGAGCTGGGCAGCCCGTTCGCCCGGGTCGGCATCACCGGCTACCCCGAGAGCCATCCGCTTCTCCACGACGACCTCACCGTCCAGGCGATGTGGGACAAGCGAGCGCACGCCACGTACATCGTCAGCAACCTCTGCTTCGACCCGCGGGTGCTGGGCGACTGGGTCGCCCGGATACGCCGCCGCGACGTGGCCCTGCCCGTTCATGTGGGCGTCGCGGGGCCGGTGCAGCGGGCGAAGCTGCTGTCCATGGCGACGAAGATCGGCGTGGGTGAGTCGACGCGCTTTCTGACCAGGCACCCCTCCTGGTTCCTGCGCTTCGCGGCCCCCGGCGGCTACTCGCCCGAGCGGCTGCTCGCACGCGGCGCCGAGGCCCTCACCGAGCCCTCGGCCAAAGTGGCGGGCCTGCACCTCTTCACCTTCAACCAGATCGCCGAGACCGAGCGATGGCGCCGCGCTCTGCTCGACCGACTGTCGTAACACAGACTTCTCCGTTCGTGCTTGGATCGGAAATCAGCTGTGTCCGGACTCCGCACAGGGTGTCCTGGCGGCCGCGCGCTTGGCTAAACCGTCACCCGCCAACCCCTTGACGTGGGGTTCCGCATTCCCCAGAGTGTTCCACCAGAAGCAATACGATGCGTAATGCGCAACGAAAGCTCGAAGGGCTCCCGACGTGGCAGACCTGTATGTGGCTGGGGAATGGCGGGATCCGGTGGCCGGAGGGCACCGGGACATCCGCTGTCCCGCTGACGGCACCCTCTCCGCGACCGTATCCGAAGGGACGCGTCCCGACACCGAGGCCGCCATCGCCGCGGCCCGCCGGGCCTTCGACGAAGGCCCGTGGCCGCGCACCCCCGAACGCGAGCGGGGCGCGCTGCTGCTGCGCACCGCCGACCTCGTCGAGCGCGACGCCAAGCAGTTCGCCCGCGCCGAATCGCTGGACACCGGCAAACGGCTGGTGGAGAGCGAGTACGACATCGCCGACGTCGTCTCCTGCTTCCGCTACTACGGCGGGCTCGGCGGCACCGACGCCGGCCGCGTGATCGACACCGGCCGCGACGACGCCGTCAGTCGCGTCGTGTACGAGCCGATCGGCGTGTGCGGATTGATCACCCCGTGGAACTACCCACTGCTCCAAGCCAGTTGGAAGGTCGCTCCCGCTCTTCTCGCGGGCAACACGATCGTCCTCAAGCCCAGCGAACTCACCCCCTCCACCTCGATCCTGCTGATCAAGGCACTGGAGGAGGCGGGACTGCCGGCCGGCGCCGCCAACCTCGTCCTGGGCACCGGACCCGAGGTGGGCGCGCCGCTCGCCGAGGACCCGGCCGTCGACATGATCTCCTTCACCGGCGGGCTGGACACCGGCAGACGGATCATGGCGACCGCCGCCGCGACCGTGAAGAAGGTCGCGCTGGAACTCGGCGGGAAGAACCCCAACGTCGTCTTCGCCGACGCCGACTTCGAGACCGCCGTGGACTTCGCGCTCACGGCCGTCTTCCTGCACTCCGGGCAGGTCTGCTCGGCCGGCGCCCGGCTGATCGTCGAGGACTCGCTGCACGACCGCTTCGTCGACGAGGTCGTGCGCCGCGCCCGCCAGATCCGCCTCGGTGGCCCCTTCGATCCCCGGGCGCAGACCGGAGCGCTGATTTCCGCACAGCACCTGGCGAAGGTCGAGGCGTACGTCGCGGCCGGCCTGGCCGAAGGCGCCGTACTGCGCTGCGGCGGCGCCCGTCCCGGCGACCCGGCACTGGCGAACGGCCACTACTACCCGTCCACCGTGCTCGACGAGTGCCGGCAGGACATGCGGGTGGTGCACGAGGAGTCCTTCGGACCCGTCCTCACCGTGGAGCGCTTCACCGATGAGGACGACGCCGTACGCATCGCCAACGACACCGAGTACGGACTCGCGGGGGCCGTTTGGACGCAGGACGCCGGAAAGGCCCAGCGGGTCGCCCGGCGGCTGCGCCACGGCACGGTGTGGATCAACGACTACCACCCCTACGTGCCCCAGGCCGAATGGGGTGGCTTCGGGCATTCCGGCGTGGGCCGGGAACTGGGACCGACAGGCCTGGACGAGTACCGGGAGCCCAAGCACATCTGGCAGAACATCCAACCCAGGCCGCAACACTGGTTCAGCGGCTGAACGCCGAAAAGAGGTCAACCATGACCCCAACGCAGACCGATGCACAGAGGCGGCGCGCCACCCCCGAGGACTCGGCCCCCACACCGGTCATATCCGTGCGCAACCTGTGGAAGGTGTTCGGACCGAAGGCGGACCAGGTACCGGACTCCGAGGAACTGTGCGGGCTCACCCGCCGCGAACTGATGGACCGCACGGGCTGTACCGCCGCCGTGCGCGACGTGCACTTCGAGGTCGCGCCCGGCGAGGTCTTCGTCGTCATGGGCCTGTCCGGCTCCGGCAAGTCCACCCTGGTGCGCTGTCTGACCCGGCTCATCGAGCCCACCGCCGGTGAGATCGTCTTCGAGGGCGAGGACATCCGGGACGCTGACGCGAGGCGCCTGCGTGAACTGCGGCGCAGCAAGTTCTCCATGGTCTTCCAGCACTTCGGTCTGCTGCCCCACCGCCGCGTCGTCGACAACGTGGCGTTCGGGCTGGAGATCTGCGGCATGGGCAGGGCCGAGCGCATCAAGCGGGCGCTGGAAGTCGTCGAACTCGTGGGCCTGTCCGGGTACGAGAACTCCTACCCCGACCAGCTCTCCGGCGGTATGCAGCAGCGCGTCGGTCTCGCCCGGGCGCTGGCCGGCGACCCGGACGTACTCCTCTTCGACGAGCCGTTCTCCGCGCTCGACCCGCTGATCCGCCGTGACATGCAGAGCGAGGTCATCCGCCTGCACCACGAGGTCGGCAAGACCATGGTGTTCATCACCCATGACCTCTCCGAGGCGCTGAAGCTGGGCGACCGCATCCTCATCATGCGCGACGGCAGGATGGTCCAGTGCGGTACCGGCGACGAACTGGTCGGCGCCCCCGCCGACGAGTACGTGCGCGACTTCGTCAAGGACGTGCCGCGCGGCGACGTATTGACCCTGCGCTGGATCATGCGCCCGGCGGAGCCCGACGACCCCCTGGACGGGCCGGAGTTGGGACCGGACGTCGTGGTGCGGGAGGCCACCCGGGCGGTGCTCGCCGCCGAGAAGCCGGTCAAGGTCGTCGAGGACGGCAAGCTGCTCGGCATCGTCGGTGACGAGGAGATCCTCGCGGTGGTCGCCGGGCAGGAAGGTGACAGGTGATGACGGTCGCCATCGAGAAACCGGAGAAGACGGAGACGGTGGAGCAGACCGCGCCGCCCGTCGCGAGCGCGCGCAGGGTCAGCCGTCGGATGGTGCTGGCCGCGATCCTGGTCGTCTGGCTGGTTCTCTTTGCGGTACTGCGCGGAAAGCAGACCCTGTCGCTGGCGGCGGCGGATCTCACCGATCTGCACCGCTGGTTCAACGACGTCAACGACGCGATCGGTGCGGACCGCAATTCCAACCCGCTCTTCCTGTACTTCTTCAACGAGATCCGCCTGGTCATCGACGGCCTGGTGACCTTCGTCCAAGAACTGGTCTCCCAGCCGTCCGGCGACCGGCCGGTGCCGCAGATCGGCTGGCTCGGTGTCGTCGGCCTGACCGGGTACGTCTCCTGGGCCGTGGGGAACTGGCGTGTCGCGCTCCTGGCCGTGGCCGGCTTCACCTTTCTCGGGCTGCAGGGCCTGTGGCAGGAGAGCATGGACACCCTGGCCCTCACCCTCTCCGCGGTTGCGGTGGCGCTGCTGTTCGCGATTCCCCTGGGCGTGTGGGCGGGGCTGTCGGACCGGGTCAACCGGATCGTCACGCCCTTCCTGGACTTCATGCAGACGATGCCGACCTTCGTCTACCTGGCTCCTCTGACCCTCTTCTTCCTCATTGGTCCCGCCTCCGCGACGATCGCCACACTGATCTACGCGGCACCGCCGGCCATCCGCATCACCGCGCACGCCATCCGTTCCGTACCGGGGACGACGGTCGAGGCGGCCGACTCCCTCGGGGCCACGCGCCGTCAGACGCTGCTGAAGGTCCTGCTGCCGATGTCCAAGCGGACCGTGGTGATGGGCGTCAACCAGACCATCATGGCCGCACTGGCCATGGTGACCATCGCGGCTCTGATCGACGCACCCGGCCTCGGAAAGACCGTCGTCCAGGCGCTGCAGTCGCTGGACGTGGGAACGGCGTTCAACGCCGGTCTGGCCATCGTCGTCATGGCCATCGTGCTGGACCGGGTGACCACCGCTGCCAGCGGACGGGCGGAGGCGGCCCGGCGCTCGGGGAACCGCTTCCTCAAGTGGCGGCGGCAGCTGCTGCTGGGCGGCGGAGTCGCGGCGGCGGTTCTGGTGTATCTGTCGCACACGTACATGTGGGCGGCGGAGTTTCCCGGTGAGGGCGGCACCGGCAGCACCATCGCGAAGGCGGCGGACGACGTGACCACCTGGGCACAGGACAACCTGTCGGGCCTGACGAACGGCTTCCGCGACGCCCTCACCAACGGTCTGCTCAATCCGTTCCAGACCCTGCTGACCGACTCCCCGTGGTGGCTCGTCGGTGCGGCGCTGGTCGGAATCGGCGCGGTGCTCGGCGGCAGGCGCGCCGGGGTCACCACCGTCGTGTGCGTGGGACTGCTGGTCGGCACGGGCGTGTGGTCGGACGGCATGACCACACTGGCGTCGACCGCCGTGGCGACGGTGCTGGTGATGTTGCTCGGTGTCGTCCTCGGGGTGTGGATGGGGCGCAGCATGCTCGTGGACCGGCTGCTCAGGCCGACCCTCGACGCGGCCCAGGTCATGCCGCCGTTCGTCTATCTCGTGCCGTTCCTCGCGCTGTTCGGCGCGACACGGTTCACGGCCATCGTCGCCGCCGTCGTCTACGCGGCCCCGGTCGCCATCAAGATCATCGCGGACGGGGTGCGGGCCGTGCCCGCGACCACCGTCGAAGCGGCGATGTCCACCGGGTGCAACACCTGGCAGATCATCACCAAGGTTCAACTGCCGATGTCGCGCAACGCCCTGACGCTCGCGACCAACCAGGGGCTGATCTACGTGCTGTCCATGGTCGTCGTGGGCGGCCTGGTGGGCGCGGGCGCCCTCGGCTACGACGTCGTGGCCGGCTTCTCGCAGGGGCAGCTGTACGGCAAGGGGCTGGCGGCCGGTCTCGCCATCGTCCTGCTCGGCGTCATGTTCGACCGGATCACTCAGGCGGCGGCTCGCCGCACCATTGCATAAGGAGCACGACACCATGGCAAGACACTGGCGGGCCGGCGCGGTCGGCATGGCGGTTCTCGGCCTCACCCTCACGGCCTGCGGCGGTGCGAAAGTCGGTGACGACAGCGCCGGCGGCTCGGGGAGCTCGGGCAAGTGCGGCACCTTCAACCTCGCTGTCAACCCGTGGGTGGGTTACGAGGCGGACGCGGCGGTCGTCGCGTACGTCGCGGAGCACGACCTCGGCTGCAAGGTCACCAAGAAGGATCTGAAGGAAGAGATCGCCTGGCAGGGATTCGGGACGGGCGAGGTCGACGCCGTCATCGAGAACTGGGGCCACGACGACCTGAAGAAGAAGTACATCACCGACCAGAAGACCGCCGCGGAGGCCGGCCAGACCGGCAACAAAGGCCTGATCGGCTGGTATGTGCCGCCGTGGCTGGCGAAGGCGCACCCGGACATCACCGACTGGAACAACCTCGACAAGTACGCGTCCAAGTTCAAGACCTCCGAGTCGGGCGGCAAGGGCCAGCTCCTCGACGGCGACCCGTCGTACGTCACGAACGACGAGGCTCTCGTGAAGAACCTGAAGCTGGACTTCAAGGTGGTGTACGCGGGCAGCGAGACCGCGCTCATCCAGGCCTTCCGGAACGCCGAGAAGAACAAGGAATGGGTGATCGGCTACTTCTACGAGCCGCAGTGGTTCATGTCCGAGGTGCCGCTGGTGAAGGTCAAGCTGCCGGAGTACAAGGCGGGCTGTGACGCCGATGCGGAGAAGGTGGCCTGTGACTACCCCGTCTACAACCTCGACAAGATCGTCAGCGCGAAGTTCGCCAAGTCGGGCAGCCCGGCCTATGACCTGGTGAAGAACTTCACCTGGACGAACGACGATCAGAACACCGTGGCCAAGTACATCGCGGTGGACAAGATGTCGCCCGAGGCGGCGGCGAAGAAGTGGGTCGAGGCCAACCGCGGCAAGGTCGACGCCTGGATCAAGTAGGGCACTGGACCGCCCTGGGAAACCGCCGGAAAAGGCCCGGCAGGCTGCGCTGTCAGCCTGCCGGGCCGCGTCGTGTCCGGGGTGTTCTCCCAGCCGCGTCGGGAGTGGTTTTCCGACGTCCTGGACCTCTTGACACCCACCCCCACGGCAGGCACATTGAGTTGCGCAACCTGAATCATGTTGCGTAGACAGCAACTCAATCGCTTTCAGTGTCGGAGGTGCGGCGATGGCGGGACCCCGGGTGGTCATCATCGGAGCGGGCGTCGTGGGGGCGGCGCTCGCCGACGAGATCTCCGCGCGCGGCTGGACCGAAGTGACCGTGGTCGACCAGGGCCCGCTGCCCGCCACCGGGGGATCGTCGTCGCATGCTCCGGGCCTGGTCTTCCAGACGAACTCCTCCAAGACCATGACCGAGCTGGCCCGCTACACGGTCGAGAAGTTCTCCTCCCTCGACGTCGACGGCCAACCCTGCTTCCTCCAGGTCGGCGGCCTCGAAGTGGCGACCACCCCGGAGCGCGTCGCGGAACTCCACCGCCGCCACGGCTGGCTCACCTCCTGGGGCATCGAGAGCCGGCTGCTGAGCACCGAGGAGTGCGTCGAACAGCACCCGCTCGTCAACCCGGACAAGATCCTCGCCGGCCTCCTGGTCCCGACGGACGGGCTCGCCAAGGCCGTCCTCGCCGTCGAGGCGCAGATCCGCCGGGCCACCGAGCGCGGAGTGCGCTTCCTCGCCCGCCACGAAGTACTGGACGTGACGAAGGCCGACGGCGAGGTCACCGGCGTCCTCACCGACCAGGGCGAGATCCCCGCCGACATCGTCGTGTGCTGCGCCGGCATCTGGGGCCCGAAGATCGCCCGCATGGTCGGCATGAACCTCCCGCTCACCCCGCTCGGCCACCAGCTCGCCTGGACCGGCCCGATACCGGCGCTCGCGGGCCAGACGGAGGAGGCGGTGCGCCCGATCCTGCGCCACCAGGACGCCGACCTGTACTACCGCGACCGCTTCGACGGCCTGGGCATCGGCTACTACGGCCACCGCCCCATGCCCATCACCGCCGACGAGATCCTCCCCGTGGACGAGGCCGACGGGATGCCGTCCGTCCTGAAGTTCACCGAGGACGACTTCGCGCAGGCGTGGACCGAGACCCAGTCCCTGCTCCCCGCGACGAAGGACGCCAAGGTCGAGGAGGGCATCAACGGCCTGTTCTCCTTCACCACCGACGGCCTGCCCCTCCTCGGAGAGTCCCCGGACGTCAAGGGCTTCTGGGTCGCCGAGGCCGTCTGGGTCACCCACTCCGCGGGCGTGGGACGGGCCGTGGCCGAATGGCTGGTGGACGGTCACTGCTCGTCCTTCGACCTGCACGAGTGCGACGTCAACCGCTTCGAGCCGCACCAGCTCTCCCCGGAGTACGTGCTGGCCCGCGACTGCCAGAACTTCGTCGAGGTCTACGACATCCTGCACCCCCTGCAGCCGTCGGGGGACCCGCGCCCGATCCGCATGAGCCCGTTCCACGCCCGCCAGCAGAAGCTGGGCGCCTTCTTCCTGGAGGCGAACGGCTGGGAGCGCCCGCAGTGGTACGAGGCCAACGCGAGGCTGGTCGAGGGCCGTTCCCTCGTCACCCCCAACGACTGGGCCGCGCGGTACTGGTCGCCCATCGTCGGCGCCGAGGCCCAGACCACCCGCGAGACCGTCGCGATGTACGACATGACGGCCCTCAAGCGGCTGGAGGTCAGCGGCCGCGGTGCCGCCGGCTTCCTGGAGCGGCTGTGCACCGGCAAGGTCGCCAAGTCCGTCGGCTCGGTGACCTACACCCTGCTCCTCGACCACGACGGCGGCATCCGCAGCGACATCACCGTCGCCCGGCTGGCCCCCGACCTCTTCCAGGTCGGCGCCAACAGCAACCTGGACCTCGACTGGTTCACCCGCCACCTCCCCGCCGACGGCACGGTCCAGGTCCGCGACATCACCCCCGGCACCTGCTGCATCGGCCTGTGGGGCCCGCTCGCCCGCGATGTCCTGCAGCCGCTGACCGACGCGGACTTCTCGGCGAGCGGGCTGAAGTACTTCCGCGCCAAGCGCGCCGACATCGGCTCCGTCCCCGTCACCGCGATGCGCCTGAGTTACGTCGGAGAGCTCGGCTGGGAGCTGTACACCACCGCCGACCTCGGCCAGAAGCTGTGGGACACCCTGTGGCGGGCGGCCGAGCCCCTCGGCGGCATCGCGGCCGGCCGCGGCGCCTTCAACAGCCTCCGTCTGGAGAAGGGCTACCGCTCCTTCGGCACCGACATGACCTACGAGCACGACCCCTACGAGGCCGGTGTCGGCTTCGCCGTCAAGGCCGACAAGGACGACTTCATCGGCAAGGCCGCGCTGGAGCGCCGCAAGGCCGACGTCCGGCGGAAACTGACCTGCCTCACGATCGACGACCCGCGCGCCGTCGTCCTGGGCAAGGAGCCGGTGTACGACGGCGAGAGCCCCGTCGGCTACGTCACCAGCGCCGCCTACGGCTACACGATCGGCAAGGGCATCGCCTACGCGTGGCTGCCCACGGCACTGACCACCCCCGGCACCGCCGTGCAGATCGGCTACTTCGACCAGCGCGTCGAGGCAGTGGTCGCCGAGGAGCCCCTGTTCGACCCGACCATGTCCCGCCTTCGTGGCTGACCGTAGGGAAGGAACACCGCCGGTGACCGCACAACTGCTCGACGGCAAGGCGACCGCAGCCGACATCCGCCGCGAACTCGCCGAGCGCGTGGCCAAGTTGACCGCGACAGGCGGCCGGATGCCGGGGCTCGGCACCGTCCTGGTCGGCGACGACCCGGGCAGCCGCGCCTACGTCGCAGGCAAGCACCGCGACTGCGCACAGGTGGGCATCGCCTCGATGCGCCGAGACCTGCCCGCCGACGCGTCACAGCAGCAGGTCGAGGACGTCATCGACGAACTCAACGCCGACCCGGCCTGCACCGGCTACATCGTCCAGCTCCCGCTCCCGCGCCACCTGGATGCCAGCGCCGTACTGGAACGCATGGACCCGGCCAAGGACGCCGACGGCCTGCACCCCGTCAACCTCGGCCGGCTCGTGCTGGGCGTCGAGGCCCCGCTGCCCTGCACCCCGCGCGGCATCGTCGAACTCCTGCGCCGGTACGACGTCCCGCTCGCGGGAGCGCGGGTGTGCGTGATCGGACGCGGCATCACCGTAGGACGGCCCATCGGGCTGCTCCTCACCCGCAGGTCCGAGAACGCCACGGTCACCCTCTGCCACACCGGAACCAAGGGCCTGGCCTGGCACGTACGCGAGGCCGACATCGTCATCGCGGCCGCCGGCTCGCCCGGACTGATCACCAAGGACATGCTGCGCCCCGGCGCGGCCGTCCTGGACGTCGGAATCACCCGCACCGACCACGGGCTGGTCGGCGATGTGCACCCGGACGCCACTCAGGTGGCCGGATGGCTCGCGCCGATGCCCGGAGGTGTGGGCCCCATGACCCGGGCCATGCTGCTCGCCAATGTCGTCGAGGCCGCCGAGAGGAACGCGAACGCCGTATGAACGCGCTGAACACCCCCCTGGCGCAGCTGGACCCCGAGGTCCACGCAGCCCTCCGCGCCGAACTGCACCGCCAGCAGTCCACCCTGGAGATGATCGCCTCCGAGAACTTCGCGCCCACCGCGGTGATGGAGGCCCAGGGCTCGGTCGCGACCAACAAGTACGCCGAGGGCTACCCCGGCCGCCGCTACTACGGCGGCTGCGAACACGTCGACGTCACCGAGCGGCTCGCCATCGAGCGGATCAAGTCCCTCTTCGGCGCCGGGTTCGCCAACGTCCAGCCGCACTCCGGCGCCCAGGCGAACACCGCCGTCTTCTTCGCGCTGCTCCAGCCCGGCGACACGATCCTCGGCCTCGACCTCGCGCACGGCGGGCATCTCACCCACGGCATGCGCCTCAACTACAGCGGCAAGATGCTGAACGTGGTGCCGTACCACGTGTCCGAGGCCGACAACCTCGTCGACATGGACGAGGTCGAGCAGCTCGCCAAGGAACACCGCCCCAAGATGATCATCGCGGGCTGGTCGGCGTACCCGAGGCAACTGGACTTCGCGGCCTTCCGGCGGATCGCCGACGAGGTGGGCGCCCTGCTGATGGTCGACATGGCGCACTTCGCCGGTCTGGTCGCCGCCGGGCTGCACCCCAACCCCGTACCGCACGCCCATGTCACCACCACGACCACCCACAAGACGCTCGGCGGCCCGCGCGGCGGGGTCATCCTCACCAACGAGGCCGACCTCGCCAAGAAGATCAACTCGGCGGTGTTCCCCGGCATGCAGGGCGGCCCGCTGGAGCACGTCATCGCCGCCAAGGCGGTCTCCTTCAAGGTGGCGGCGTCACCGGAGTTCGCGGAGCGCCAGGCCCGCACGCTGGCCGGGGCCCGCGTCCTGGCCGAGCGCCTCACGCGGCCCGACGCGGCGGCGGCCGGGGTCCGGGTGCTGACCGGCGGCACGGACGTCCACCTGGTCCTGGTCGACCTGCGCGACTCGGAGCTGGACGGCCGGCAGGCCGAGGACCTCCTCCACGAGATCGGCATCACCGTCAACCGCAACGCCGTGCCCTTCGACCCGCGCCCGCCCATGGTCACCTCGGGCCTGCGCATCGGCACCCCGGCGCTGGCCACCCGTGGCCTCACCGAGGAGGACTTCGCCGAGGTCGCGGACGTGATCGCGCTGGCGCTCCAGGCCGAGCCGGACGTCGCCGCCCTGCGTGCCCGCACCGAGGCACTGGCCGCCAAGCACCCGCTCTATCCGCACCTGTCCGAAGACGGAGACGTTTGATGAGCCCCCGCACCCCCGGCGCCGAGCTCCCCGAGCACCCCGACTGGCTGTGGCGCACACCCGAGCCGAAGCGCAGTTACGACGTCGTCATCGTGGGCGGCGGCGGCCACGGCCTCGCCACCGCCCACTACCTGGCGAAGAACCACGGCATCACCAACGTCGCCGTACTGGAGAAGGGCTGGCTCGCGGGCGGCAACATGGCCCGCAACACCACGATCATCCGCTCCAACTACCTCTGGGACGAGAGCGCCGGCATCTACGAGCACGCGCTCAAGCTGTGGGAGGGCCTGGCGGAGGAGCTGGACTACCCGATCCTCTTCTCCCAGCGAGGCGTACTGAACCTCGCCCACAGCCTCCAGGACGTCCGCGACAGCGTGCGCCGGGTCGAGGCGAACCGCCTGAACGGCGTGGACGCGGAGTGGTTGGACGCGGACGGGGTCAAGGAGGTCTGCCCGATCGTCAACATCTCCCCGGACGTGCGCTATCCGGTCCTGGGCGCCACCTATCAACCGCGCGCCGGCATCGCCAAACACGACCACGTCGCCTGGGGCCTGGCCCGCTCGGCGGACGCCGCCGGAATCGACATCATCCAGAACTGCGAGGTCACGGGCCTGGATGTGGTCGGCGGCCGGGTGGTCGGAGTCCAGACCACTCTGGGCCCCATCGCGGCGGGCAAGGTAGCCCTGTGCTCGGCCGGCCACACCTCGGTCCTCGCCGCCATGGCGGGCATCGAACTCCCGCTGCAGAGCCACCCGTTGCAGGCGCTGGTCTCCGAACTCCTGGAACCGGTGCACCCGACGGTCGTCATGTCCAACGCGGTCCATGTGTACGTCAGCCAGGCACACAAGGGCGAGTTGGTGATGGGCGCGGGCATCGACTCGTACAACTCGTACACCCAGCGCGGCGCGTTCCACATCATCGAGGAGCAGATGTCGGCGGCCCTGGAGCTTTTCCCGGTCTTCGCCCGTGCCCACGTGCTGCGCACCTGGGGCGGCATCGTCGACACGAGCCCCGACGCCTCGCCGATCATCGGCCTGAGCCCGGTCGACAACCTTTATCTCAACTGCGGCTGGGGCACGGGTGGTTTCAAGGCCACTCCGGGGGTCGGCTGGGTCTACGCCCACACCATCGCCCATGACACCCCCCACCCGCTCAACGCCCCCTTCTCGCTCGACCGTTTCACCACCGGCGCGCTCGTCGACGAGCACGGCGCGGCCGCGGTGGCCCACTAGGGAGCCGAACCCATGCTGCTGATCCCCTGCCCGTGGTGCGGGCCCCGCGACGAGGCCGAGTTCCACTACGGCGGCCAGGCCCATGTGCCGTATCCGGAGGCCCCGGCGGCCCTGACCGACGAGGAATGGGCCCGGTACCTCTTCTTCCGCGACAACACGAAGGGCCCGTTCGCCGAACGGTGGAGCCATGCGGCGGGCTGCCGACGCTGGTTCAACGCGGTGCGGAACACGGGGACGAACGAGATCCTGGCGGTGTACCGGACGGGTGAGGACCGCCCGGTGACCATCGAGCCCCGTCCAGTGCAATCAGCCCGTCCGGCGTTCGAGGACGAGGCCCCTTCAGGGCCGACGGGAGACCAGGATGCGGAGCCCCCAGCGGGGGGCCAGGGGGAAGCCCCCCTGGTTTCGGGAAGGGGCGGGGTGGGGGACAAGAACCAGCCGTTCCGCCTCCCCACCGGCGGTCGCCTCGACAGGGACGAGCCCCTCACCTTCACCTTCGACGGCACCGAACACCAGGGCTACCGAGGCGACACCCTCGCCTCCGCCCTCCTTGCCAACGGCGTCATCCAGACCGGCACCAGCATCAAGCTCGGCCGCCCGAGAGGCATCTTCTCGGCCGGCGTGGAAGAGCCCAACGCCGTCATCCAGATCGAGGCCCCGTTCCCCGAGCCGATGCTGCCCGCGACGACCGTCGAACTCTACGACGGCCTCGTGGCAACCAGCCTCCCCGGCCAGGGCCGCCTTGCCACCGAACCGGACCCCGCCCGCTACGACGCCGTACACGCCCACTGCGACCTGCTGGTCGTCGGCGCGGGCCCCGCCGGCCTCGCCGCCGCGTCGGCGGCCGCACGCACCGGCGCCCGCGTCATCCTCGCCGATGACCAGCCGGAACTCGGCGGCAGCCTCCTCGGCTCCGGCGAACTCCTCGACTGGGTCGACGAAACCGGCACCCGACTCGACGCGGCCCCCGATGTCCGCGTCCTGCGCCGCACCACCGTCTTCGGCTACTACGACGACAACCACCTCCTGGCCGTCGAGCGCCGCACCAACCACCTCGGGGCCCAAGCCCCGGAGAACGTCTCCCGCGAACGCGTCTGGCGTATCCGCGCCCGTCGCGTCGTCCTCGCCACCGGCGCCCACGAGCGCTCGCTCGCCTTCGCGGACAACGACCGCCCCGGCGTGATGCTGGCCGCCTCGGCCCGCGCCTACGTCAACCGCCACGGCGTCCTGCCCGGCCGCCATGCCGTGGTTTTCACCACCAACGACAGTGCCTACGCGGCCGCGTTGGACCTCGCCTCGGCAGGCGTGGCAGTCTCGGCGATCGTCGACACCCGCACCGAGCCCGGGGAGTGGGCCGAGCGGGCCCGGCAGGCCGGCATCGAGGTGCTGTCCGGCCACGCCGTCACCGGCACGGAAGGCGCCCCGCGTCTCACCTCCGTGACCGTGGCCCCGTACGGGGAGTCCGCGGGGCAGCGGGAGTTCGCCGCCGACCTGCTGCTGGTCTCCGGCGGCTGGAACCCCGTCGCCCATCTGTTCAGCCAGGCGGGCGGCAGACTGCGCCACGACGAGCAGCTCGGCACTTTCGTCCCCGACACCTCCCGTCAGCTGGTCGAGGTCGCGGGCAGCGCGAGCGGCGTCTTCGACCTGGCCAGGGTCCTCGCACAGGGGGCTGCCGCCGGAGCCCGCGCGATCGAGGCCGAGGGCTACATCTCCGAGACGCCCCGCCTCCCGCAGGTGTCCGTACAGCCGCAGACGCCCGCCATGCAGGTCTTCACCGTCCCGGGCCGTGAAGGCGCCCCGCGCTTCGTCGACCTCCAACGCGACGTCACCGTCGACGACCTGGCGCGTGCGACCGGCGCCGGAATGCGCTCGGTCGAGCACACCAAGCGCTACACCACGGCCGGCACCGCCAACGACCAGGGCAAGACCTCGGGAGTCCTGGCCAGCGGCGCCGTCGCCGAACTGCTCGGCGTGGACATCTCCGCGCTCGGCACGACCACGTTCCGGCCGCCCTACACGCCGGTCTCCTTCGCCACCCTCGCCGGCCGAGACCGCGGCGCGCTGCTCGACCCGATCCGTACGACCGCCCTGCACGAGTGGCATGTCTCGCACGGCGCCCTGCTCGAGAACGTCGGCCAGTGGAAGCGCCCCTGGTACTACCCGCAGGACGGCGAGGACATGGAAACGGCCGTGCTGCGCGAGTGCGCCGCCGCCCGCGAGGGCGTCGCCTTCATGGACGCCTCCACCCTCGGCAAGATCGACGTCCAGGGCCCGGACGCCGGCGCCTTCCTCGATCTGCTCTACACCAACATGATGAGCACCCTGAAGGTCGGCATGATCCGCTACGGAGTCATGTGCCGACCGGACGGCATGGTCTTCGACGACGGAACCGTCATCCGCCTCGCCCAGGACCGCTTCCTGGTCACCACCACGACGGGCAACGCGGCCGCCGTTCTGGACTGGATGGAGGAGTGGCTCCAGACCGAGTGGCCCGGACTGCGGGTCCACTGCACGTCCGTGACCGAACAGTGGGCCACTGTGGCCCTGGTCGGCCCGCGCTCCCGCGAGGTCCTCGGCTCGCTCGCACCCCGCCTGGCCGTGGCCAACGAGGACTTCCCGTTCATGGCGTGGCGCGACGCGACCGTCGCCGGCATCGACGCGCGGGTGTGCCGGATCAGCTTCTCCGGCGAACTGGCCTATGAGATCAATGTGTCGCCGTGGCAGGCCCTCGCCCTGTGGGAGGCGCTGTACGAGGCCGGCGCCCCGTACGGCATCACCCCGTACGGCACCGAGACGATGCACGTCCTGCGGGCCGAGAAAGGCTACCCGATCGTCGGCCAGGACACCGACGGCACGGTCACACCGCAGGACCTCGGCATGGGCTGGGCGGTGTCCAAGAAGAAGCCGGACTTCATCGGCAAGCGCTCCTACGCCCGCGCCGACACCGTCCGCCCCGACCGCAAGCACCTCGTCGGTCTGCTCCCCGACGACCCGGGCACGTTTCTCCCCGAGGGCACGCACCTGGTCGCCGACAGCGTGCTGCCCGCGCCGCCCGTCCCGATGCTCGGCCATGTCACCTCCAGCTACCGCAGCGCGGCGCTCGGCCGGACCTTCGCGCTCGCCCTGCTCAAGGGCGGCCGGGAGCGCATCGGAGAGCGGCTGTACGCCCCTGTGGGCGACCGGCTGGTCCCGGTGACCGTCACAAGCCCCGTCCTCTACGACCCCGAGGGAGCCCGCCGCGATGGCTGACACCGCCCTTACCGCCCCGCCCCGCAGCCCCCTGTCGCCTGTCGCCGACCGCCTGGCCACCGTGACCCGCACGTCCGAGGGCGCGATCCGGCTGGCCGAACTTCCCTTCCTGACCCAGATCAGTGTGCGCCTGGACGCAAAGGGAGCGGCGGCGGACGCCGTCGGGCCGGCGCTGGGTGTCCAGCTGCCCGTCGAACCCAACACCGCCGTACGTGCCGGGGAGCTGACCGTTCTGTGGCTCGGCCCCGACGAGTGGCTCGTGGTGGGCCCGCCGGGCGGGCAGCGGGACGTGGAGAGCCGGATCCGTGAGGCGGCCGGCGGCGAGCACGTGTCCGTCATCGATGTCTCCGCCCAGCGCACCACCCTCCTGGTCACGGGCTCTCGCGCCCGCGACCTGCTGGCCCACGGCTGCGCCCTGGACCTGCACCCGCGCTCCTTCGGGGCCGGACGCTGCGCCCAGACCACCCTGGGCCGCACCGAGGTCGTGCTGGTCGCCCGTGACGAGCCCCGGGCCGGATTCTGGGTGCTGGTCCGTTCGTCCTTCGCCGGCTACCTGACGGACTGGCTGCTGGACGCGGCCGTGGAGTGGAGGGCCTGAGAACCGGGGGGATCGTGCAGACGGCGGACAGGTGATCCGGAGACCGGATCACCTGTCCGCCGTCTGTCCTGCGGTTGGTTTCGCTCAAGCGACCGGAATTCGTCGGCCGGACGTCAGCCCAGATGGCCGAGACGGCGGCTGAGTTCGTCCGCGCCCTCGATCAGCACCGGTGCGAGCTCGTGCATCCGCCTCTCGGTGAGGCGGAAGGCCGGCCCCGAGGCGCTGAGGGCGGCGACGGTTGCGCCGTCACCCGAACGGACGGGAGCGGCCATGGCGTTGAGGCCCTCCTCGTACTCCTCCACCGTCATGGCGTAACCCCGCTCGCGGGCCTCGGCCAGCTCCGCCTCCAGCTTCTCCCTGGAGGTCAGCGTGTGCGCTGTCATGCGGTCGAGCCCGGCCGCGGCGATGAGCTCGTCACGGAGCTCGGGTGCGAGGTGGGCCAGGAGGATCTTGCCGCTCGATGTGCAGTGCATCGGCGTCTGCCGTCCGACCCAGTTCTGCGCGGTGATGGCGGACCGGCCGCGCACCTGGTCGAGGTTGATCACATGGTGGGACTCGAGCACCGCGATGTTCATCGTCTCGCCCAGTTCCTCGGCGAGACGCTCGCAGATCCTCCGCCCGTACTTGGTGACGTCAATGCGCCCAGTGACCGCACCCGCCAGGCGCACGATGCCGAAGCCGAGGCGGTACTTCCCGCGCTCGCTCTCCTGCTCGACCATCCCATGTGCCTCCAGCGCGCCGAGCAGGCGGAAAGCGGTGGACTTGTGGACGTCGATCGCCTCGGCCACTTCACTGACGCCTGCCTCGCCGCGCTCGGCCAGGATCTCCAGCACGGTGACAGCCCGGTCGACGGACTGCACACCGCCACTCGAAGTGCCGGCGGGGCCGGTGCTGTGACTGCTCATGGCGAAACGATAGGCGAAGCGGTCAGCGAAAGACGACCGTGCGATTGCCGTTGATCATGATCCTGCTCTGGCTGTGCCACTCCACGGCCCGCGCGAGGACCTGCGCCTCGACGTCACGCCCCAGGGTGACCAGGCTGTCGGGGCTCTGGGAGTGGTTCACGCGGATGACGTCCTGCTCGATGATGGGCCCCTCGTCGAGGTCCGGGGTGACGTAGTGCGCCGTGGCCCCGACGAGCTTGACGCCGCGCTCGTGGGCCTGGACGTACGGCCTGGCCCCCTTGAAACCCGGCAGGAACGAGTGGTGGATGTTGATCGCCCGGCCTTCGAGCTGCTTGCACAGATCGTTCGACAGGATCTGCATGTAGCGAGCGAGGACCACCAGGTCGACGTCGAGCTCGTCGACGAGCTCCAGCAGCCTCGCCTCCGCGTCGGCCTTCGTTTCCTTGGTCACGGGAAGGTGGTGGAACGGGATCCCGTAGCTCTCGGCGAGCGATTCGAAGTCCCGATGGTTGGAGACGATCGCCGGCACCTCGATGTTCAGGGCGCCGGTGCGCCGCCGGAAGAGCAGGTCGTTCAGGCAGTGACCGAACTTCGACACCATGATCAGTGTGCGGGTCGGGGTCGACGCGTTGTGCAGCTGCCAGGAGATCCGGTAGGCCTCCGCCACCGGGGCGAAGCCGGACCGCAGGGCGTCCAGCGAAGTGGCCGGATCCGAGACGTCGAAGTGCACGCGCATGAAGAAGAGGTCCTGCAGCCGGTCGTCGAACTGCTGGCTTTCCTGGATGTTCCCGGAGTGCCGGACGAGGAAGCCGGTGACGGCGTGGACGAGGCCGGAGCGGTCCGGGCACGAGAGGGTGAGGACGAACTCACGGTCGGGGTGCGGTCGAAGAGACACTGAGTCCTCCGGGGGGTGCGCATGACGCAACAGTGGGACTGATACGCAACATGGTCCTGGTTGTGGTGGCCTGTGGTCAAGGGTTCGGTCCCACGTTGCCTTCGGGGCGGGATGTGCTTTCGGCGACCTCGGGAGACCTCTTGACAGTGATCCGGGTGAACTGCACTGTGTGTTGCGTAAGTCGATACGCGTTGCACATAAAGCAACTGCTGCGGTTCCTGCCCGAGACACTTTCCTTCGAGGTGAACCATGACCACGCCCGGCCTGCCCGAGAGCCTGATCGCGACTCTCCCCGGTGATCACTACACCGACCCGGAGATCTTCCGTCAGGAGCAGGAGCGCATCTTCGAGTCCATGTGGTTCTGCGCGGCGCGCTCGTCGGAGCTCGCGAAGCCGGGCGCGTTCAAGACCGTCGACGTGGGCCGGGAGAGCATCCTCGTGACCCGCTCGCGCGACAACTCCGTCCGCGCCTTCTTCAATGTCTGCCGGCACCGGGGCGCGAAGCTGTGCACCGAGGAGTCCGGCGAGGTGAAGCGGGCGTTCCAATGCCCCTACCACGCCTGGACCTACGACCTCAACGGCAAACTCGTCGCGGCTCCGAACCTGACCAGCATGCCGGACGTCGGCCGGACCGAATACGGCCTGGCGAGCGTGGCGGTGCGCGAGTGGCTGGGCTACGTGTGGGTGTGCCTGGCCGAGAACCCGCCCTCGTTCGAGGAGTCGGTGATCGAGGACGTGGTGGCGCGCCTGGGGGACGTGGAGTCCATCGACCGGTACGACATCGAGAGTCTGGAGGTCGGCCGGCGGATCGTCTACGACGTGAAGGCGAACTGGAAGCTGATCATCGAGAACTTCATGGAGTGCTACCACTGCGCGACGATCCACCCCGAACTGACCGAGGTGCTCCCGGAGTTCGCCGACGGCTACGCGGCGCAGTTCTACGTGGGCCACGGTGCCGAGTTCGGTGAGGACGTCCAGGGGTTCACCGTCGACGGCTCGGAGGGCCTGGACCGCATTCCCACGGTCTCCGACGAGCAGGACCGCCGCTACTACGCGATCACCGTGCGGCCGCAGGTGTTCATCAACCTGGTACCCGACCACGTGATCTTCCACCGGATGTACCCGGTGACCGCCGACCGGACGATCGTGGAGTGCGA
This sequence comes from Streptomyces sp. NPDC006602, assembly GCF_042870385.1. Lineage (NCBI taxonomy): Bacteria > Bacillati > Actinomycetota > Actinomycetes > Kitasatosporales > Streptomycetaceae > Streptomyces > Streptomyces sp. NPDC006602. The sequence goes on from NZ_JBIAHG010000030.1 coordinate 52,120, forward strand.
CTGGCTGTATCTGAAGGGCGTCGTGGAGAGCGGCCGGGACGTCAGCCGCTCGGTGGAACTCTTCGACCGGGTCAACCGGCAGGACTTCGACGCCTGTGAGCGCTGCCAGCCGGCGATGAGCTCGCGCCTGTACGCGAAGGGCGGGGTCCTGGTGCCCAGCGAGCACCACATCGGCGAGTTCCACGACTGGGTTCAGGACCGCCTCGGCACCCGCTCGCACGCCGCGGAGCGTTAGCCGATGCCCCGCAAGGCACCCGCCGAGGACCCCGGCGACGACCGTCTGCGGGTGGGCCCGCCGAAGGACTACGCCGCGGGAATCCCCGCGGTCACTTCCTCACTGAGGCACGCCCACGCACAGATGGGCGTCCGCCGCAGTCTGCTGACCCTGCTGAGCGTCAATCAGAAGACGGGCTTCGACTGCCCGGGGTGCGCCTGGCCGGAGCCCGAGCACCGGCATCGTGCCGAGTTCTGCGAGAACGGGGCGAAGGCGGTGGCGGAGGAGGCGACCCTGCGCCGGGTCACGCCGGAGTTCTTCGACGAACACCCACTGACGGCGCTCGCCGAACGCAGCGACTACTGGCTCGGCCAGCAGGGGCGCCTCACCCACCCCGTGTACCGCCCCGCCGGCAGCGACCGATACCGGCAGATCTCCTGGGACGAGGCGTTCGCCGTGGTCGCCCGGGAGCTGGGCGGCCTGGACTCCCCGGACCAGGCCGCCTTCTACACCTCGGGCCGGGCGAGCAACGAGGCCGCGTTCGCCTACCAGCTCTTCGTCCGGCTCCTCGGCACGAACAACCTGCCGGACTGCTCCAACATGTGCCATGAGTCAAGTGGCTCCGCCCTGGTCGAGACCATCGGCATCGGCAAGGGCAGCGTCCGTCTGGAGGATCTGTACGAGGCCGACCTGATCCTCGTCGTGGGGCAGAACCCGGGCACCAACCACCCCCGGATGCTCTCGGCGCTGGAGACCGCGAAGGGCCGCGGAGCCCGTGTCATCGCGGTCAACCCGCTCCCCGAAGCGGGACTTCTCAGGTTCAAAAACCCCCAGCGGCCCTCGGGCATGCTGGGCGGCGGCACCCAACTGTCCGACAGGTTTCTCCAGATCAGGCTCGGCGGTGACCAGGCCCTCTTCCAGGCCTTCAACCGCATGCTCCTGGAGGCGGAGGACGCCGCTCCCGGCACCGTTCTCGACCATGACTTCATCACCGCGCACACCCATGGCTTCGAGGAGTTCGCCGAGCAGGCCCGCAAGGCATCCTGGGACGACGTCCTGGAAGCCACCGGCCTGTCGGCACAGGAGATCAGGCAGGCGTTCCAGGAGGTCCTGGCCGCCGACAAGATCGTCGTCTGCTGGGCCATGGGCCTCACCCAGCACCGCCATTCGGTGCCGACCATCCGCGAGGTCGTCAACTTCCTCCTGATACGCGGCAATGTCGGGCGTCCCGGCGCCGGCCTCTGCCCCGTGCGCGGGCACTCCAACGTCCAGGGCGACCGGACGATGGGCATCCACGAGAAGCCGGACGCGGCCTTCCTCGACGCACTGGGCGCGGAGTTCGGTTTCGTTCCGCCGAGCCGGCACGGCCACGACGCGGTGGAGACCATCCGTGCCATGCGAGACGGACAGGTGCGGGTCTTCGTCGCTCTCGGCGGCAACTTCGTCTCCGCCGCTCCCGACACCGAACTCACCGAGCAAGCACTGCGCGACTGCGAGCTCACCGTGCAGATCTCCACCAAGCTCAACCGGTCCCACGCGGTGACCGGCCGGCAGGCGCTCATCCTCCCCTGCCTCGGCCGCACCGAAGCCGACCTCCGACCGACGGGGCCTCAACTGGTCACGGTGGAGGACTCCATGGGCATGGTGCACCTCTCGCGCGGGCGGCTGGCGCCCGCCTCCGACGCCCTGCTGAGCGAGGTCGCGATCATCTGCCGGATGGCACGGGCGGTCCTCGGCGACGAACGAGTGCCCTGGACCCACTTCGAGGCGGACTACGACCTGATCCGCGATCGGATCGAGCGCGTGATCCCCGGCTTCGAGGACTTCAACACCCGCGTACGGAAGCCGGGCGGCTTCGCGCTGCCCCACCCTCCGAGGGACGAAAGGCGCTTCCCCACGAGGACCGGTCTGGCCAACTTCACCGTCAACCCCCTGGAGGTGCTGCGCGTCCCGCAGGGGCGGCTCCTCCTTCAGACCATCCGCTCGCACGACCAGTACAACACCACGATCTACGGCCTGGACGACCGCTACCGGGGAGTCCACCAGGGCCGCAGGGTGCTCTTCCTCCACCCGGAAGACCTGGCCGCACACGGCCTCGCCGAGGGCGAACTGGTCGACATCGTCAGCGAGTTCTCCGACGGAGTCGACCGCAGGGCACCCGCGTTCCGTACGGTGGCGTACCCCACCCCGCGCGGCTGCTGCGCCGCCTACTTCCCCGAGACCAACGTCCTCGTCCCGCTGGACTCCACGGCGGAGATCAGCAACACCCCGACCTCCAAGTCCATCGTGGTCCGGCTGGAACCGGCGCGCTGACCCAGGAGCTCAGCGGCCGCCGCGCATCGCCGCCTCGTACACGGCCGCCGTGTCCGAGGCGGCCGTGTCCCAGCCGAACGACCCGGCGTGCCGGGCGCCGGCGGTGCCCATCCGGGCGGAGAGCGCCGGGTCGTCGGCGAAGCGGCGCAGGGCCCGCGCATAGTCCGCAGCACGGTGCCCCACCACGAGCACGCCGGTCAGCCCGTCCGTACGACCACCGGCAGGCCACCAAACCGCGGCAGCGATCACCGGGGTGCCGCATGCCTGCGCCTCCGCGGCCACCAGGCCGAAGGCTCGCTGTGGGACGGCTTGACTTCCTCCCCCTCATTCACGAGGGGGAGGAAGTCAAGGGGCTTCGAAAGGTCCTCCCACGGACGCCGAATCGGTTGCCGTCCTCAGGACGATGCGCTGCTCGCCCGCGTACACGTTCATGGAGCCGCCACGCAGGAACCCGACCAGCGTGAGACCGGTCTCCGTCGCCAGATCCACCGCGAGGGAGGAGGGGGCCGAGACCGCGGCCAGCACCGGAATGCCCGCCATGACGGCCTTCTGCGCCAGTTCGAAGGACGCGCGGCCGGAGACCAGCAGGATGCTCCGGGACAGCGGCAGCTCGCCGGACTGCAGTGCGCGGCCGATCAGTTTGTCGACGGCGTTGTGGCGGCCCACGTCCTCCCGCAGGTCGAGCAGTTCTCCCTCCTCCGAGAACAGCCCGGCGGCGTGCAGGCCCCCGGTGCGGTCGAAGACCCGCTGGCCGGCCCGCAGCCGGTCGGGGAGGGCGGCCAGCAGCGCGGGGTCGACCCGGACCTGGGGAGTGTCGGCGATCGGTCCGCGGGCGGTGGTCCGTACAGCGTCCAGGCTCGCCTTTCCGCACAGACCGCAGGAGGAGGTGGTGTACACGTTCCGCTCGAGCGAGATGTCCGGCACCACCACGCCGGGCGCGAGCCGTACGTCGACGACGTTGTACGTGTTCGCACCGTGCGCTGTCGCGCCCGCGCAGTACACGATGTTCGCCAGTTCCTCGGCCCGGCCGAGCACGCCCTCGCTCACCAGGAACCCGGCGGCCAGCGCGAAGTCGTCACCGGGCGTCCGCATGGTGATCGCGAGGGGCCTGCCGTTCAGCCGGATCTCCAGCGGCTCCTCAGCTACCAGAGTGTCCGGGCGGGTGCTCACGGCACCGTCCCGGATGCGCAGCACGCGCCGTCGCTCGGTGACCCGTCCCATCGAACCTCACTCCAGTCGGTCGCACGGGCAGCGGGAAAGACAGGCGTCCGGACCCGGTCCGGACCTCCTGCCCCGCGCTTCAGCACTCGATGACGTTGACTGCGAGCCCACCGCGGGCGGTCTCCTTGTACTTGACCTTCATGTCGGCGCCCGTTTCCTTCATGGTCTTGATGACCTTGTCCAGGGAGACGTGGTGGCGGCCGTCGCCCCGCATGGCCATCCGGGCCGCGGTGACGGCCTTGACCGCCGCCATGCCGTTGCGTTCGATGCAGGGGATCTGGACCAGACCGCCCACCGGGTCGCAGGTCAGGCCGAGGTTGTGCTCCATGCCGATCTCGGCGGCGTTCTCGACCTGTTCGGGGCTGCCTCCGAGGACCTCGGCGAGACCACCGGCGGCCATCGAGCAGGCCGAGCCGACCTCGCCCTGGCAGCCGACCTCGGCACCGGAAATGGAGGCGTTCTCCTTGAACAGCAAGCCGATGGCGCCGGCCGCCAGCAGGAAGCGGACGATGCCGTCGTCGTCCGCTCCGGGGACGAAGTTGAGGTAGTAGTGCATGACGGCCGGGATGATGCCGGCGGCCCCATTGGTCGGCGCGGTGACCACCCGCCCGCCGGCCGCGTTCTCCTCGTTGACCGCCATCGCGTAGAGAGTCACCCACTCCATCGCCCGGCCTGCCGGATCGCCGTCCGCCCGCAGTGCCTTGGCCACAGCGGTGGCCCGGCGGCGGACCCTGAGCCCGCCCGGCAGAATGCCCTCACAGGACAGGCCGCGGGACACACACGCCGCCATCACGCGCCAGATCTCCAGCAGGCCGGCGCGGATCTCGGCCTCGGTGCGCCAGGCCTTCTCGTTCTCCAGCATCAGGGCCGAGATCGACAGACCCGTTTCCCGGGCCAGGCGCAGCAGCTCGTCAGCGCTGCCGAAGGGGTACTTCAGCACGGTGTCGTCCGGCTTGATGCGGTCCTCGCCGACCGCGTCCTCGTCGACGACGAACCCGCCGCCGACCGAGTAGTACGTCTTCTCGTACAGCGGCAGCCCCTCGGCGTCGTGGGCGAAGAGCGTCATGCCGTTGGCGTGGTACGGCAGGGAACGACGGCGATGCAGCACCATCTGCCTGGCCGAGTCGAAACCGATCTCGTGGGCGTCGCCGACGTCACGGCCCAGCAGCCGCAGCCTCCCGGTGGAGGTGATCCGTTCGACGTCCGTCTCGGCCTGGGCGATGTCGACCGTGTGCGGCTCGTTGCCCTCCAGACCGAGCAGGACCGCCTTGGGGGTGCCGTGGCCGTGGCCGGTGGCGCCGAGAGAGCCGAAGAGTTCGGCACGTACCGATGCCGTCCGGGCGAGGAGTCCTTCCTCCTTCAGACGACCGACGAACCTGTGGGCGGCCCGCATCGGGCCGACGGTGTGCGAACTGGACGGGCCTATACCGATGGAGAAGAGATCGAACACGGAGATGGCCACGGGCGGCTTCCTTGTCTGCGCGTGGGCGTGTTGTCCGGCGCTACTGGTTTGTGATGGGGAGCAGTACGAGGAGAGGGCGGACTGCTCCCGACGGGGAGCACAGACCCGAACCACCAGGTGAGTCCCCACGCCGATATGACCGCCGCCGCGCGACCGGCGTCGACTCTCGGACGCAGGTCTTCGATCCGGCACACCGTGAGCATGGGAAACCTCCAGGTCTGCGGGTGCCGGACAGGGACGCGGGCGAGCTTGCCGCCCATCTGCCGGTCGTGATCCCGACGCCATGGGGGCAGCTGGATCGAACACAGTGTTTCTGATTACACAACCATTGTCTCTATACGCAACAGCCTTTCCTTCGGGTCAGGCGTTGTCAAGAGGGGAGGCTCACCACACCGTCTGCGCGGGGTGGATGGGGAATGCCCCTTCGGCCTCTTCTCACCCGCGGCTTCTTCGGCTTCCTCGACGCCGCCCGGCCTGGGCTTTGACAGAGTGAGCGCCATGGCGGGGGACAGCAGCAGGCCCACGGCCATCGAACGGATCCCGCAGCCGTCCGGGGTACGGACCGTACTCACCTATCGGCAGGAACGGCTCGATCAACACCAACCGCTCGTCAGCGGGTTGCCGCGGCGTCACGACCATCTTCCCAGCGGATCCGCCTTCCTGGTGGATCCGGTTCGGCAAGGTTGATCACGACACCACACGGACCCGAGTTCTTCCGACGCCGACTGACACTCGCGTGACCGCTCGCGAGAGCCCGGATGCGCGGAGGTTGAACGGCTCGGACCGGGAGTCCGGGGCGTCCGACTCCGTCGACGAGCGGGTGTCGCGGCGGTGACCGGCGAACGGCGGTGACCGGCCCGTGACCGGGGCAACCTCCCGGCCCGGAGAACCGTCTTCTCGACGTACTGATCGTCGACATACTGATCGATGAACGGGGGCGTACGAGTGGCGGAGCTGTCGGCGGAGGCACTGGACGAGGTGCCGTGGGACCGGCTGGAGTCGATCGATCCGACTGTGCCTCCCGAGGAAGTGCGCCGGGTACTGCGCCGGCTGTTCCGCAAGGGGCCGGAGTCGACCGAGGACGACTGCCGGCCACTGTTCAACGCCTTGGGGACGTCGGAGCGTGGCATCTCCTCCGTCGCCACGGCTGCCCTGCCGTTCGTCGTCGCTCTCGCCGCCAATCCCCGTACGGGTGCCCGCGCGTCCCTCGTGGAACTGCTCGCGTCCCTGTCCCAGGCGCAGGAGACGACCCCGCCCGAGTCGATCGTCCCGGGCTGGCCCGAGGCTTGGCGACACGCCCACCACGCGGTGCAGTCCCTGCTCACCGACCCCGATCCGGCGGTAGCCGGGAGGCCATCCCGCTGGCGGACGGCCCCGGCCGGCTCCTGGAGCGGTGTCGGACCGAGCGGGACCTCTCCGTCCGCGATCCTCCAGGACGAGCAGATCCGCGCTCTGCTGGACGAGGCGCTGGCCGTCCGCTCCTAGCCCAGTTATTCGTGTGCCAAGTGTTCCAAAAGTGTGGTGCTCGCCTTTTCAGGTGCTGTCATGATCATGCCATGAGAAGATTCTTCCATTAGCGGCCACTGCCCTGACTACCGCGGTCCTTCTGTCCGCATCCCCGACCGCGCAGGCCCGGCCTGGTCCGGTCGTACCAAACCCGTTCGACATGAGGGTTCACTGCACGTCGACCGATGACGACGGGCGCAAGATCGTTACCCGGTACGGCAACTCCGAGCTCGGTTGGAACCACTTCACCCACCGACACAACATAAAAAGGTGCGCCATCCTCAACGCGGCCCTCAAGGATAAAGTCGACCGCAATGACGGCCACGGGCGGTTGGAGTATGACGGCGTCGCGATCAGGACCGGAGGCAGCCCGGCGCAGGTCAAGTTTGTCGTGATCGTTCAGTACACGCGCAAGACTAAGGATGGACGGTACGACGCCGGCCGGGGACAGAAGATCGGCGTCATCAACGCCTTCTGCCGTAACCAGCCGAACAACAAGTGCCCCGCATGGATGAATCAGTGATCGATTCCGAAGACCGAGAGCAGCAGGCGGCTGTCAGCCGTCTGCTGCTGTACTACCTCAACGCCCCCATCGCAGAGGGCTGCCGCCTGCGCGGAGTCGTGCCCGCCCCAGGCGCCGTCCGGATCGCCGTCCATGCTGGAGACGACGAGGACGGCGCTACGCTCCTGTACGAGATCCCCCACGACACCGTCGCCCCGTACTACGTCCCTGGCATCCTGCGCACTGTCCTGGCCGGCACCCAGCTCTACAGCAGCAGTGACATCAGCGAAGCCATGGGGATGACCGTCATCCGCCTCCGTCCCGAGGAGATCACCCCGGACCGAGAACCCGAACAGGGCCAGGCACTCACCGTCCTGCGCGCCTTGTCGGACCCCGGCGATGAGGAGAACCCCTTCCTGATCGGTTTCCTGTTGCTGGGGCACAGCCTGTTGCGCCTGTACGTGCAGCGCCCTGACTACCCAAGCACCATCGGTGTAGACATTCGCCTTACCGGTACGCCTACCGCTCTGATCGCCTCCCTTCCCAGCCTCATCGAAGAAGAGCAGCACCAGAAGCCGTCTCTCGATGACCCGCACTGCGATCTCATCGTGGACCTGACCGACTGGGAGGACATCTGAATCACGCCCTAGTCTTCTCACAGCATGGGCGGCACCGTACTGACGAGAGCGGCTCAGCAGGCACCCGGACTCGTGGCCCACGCGGTGTACCTGACCGCCTTCATGCCGGCGTCCGGTGTCCCGGCCATCACGTATGTGGGCAGTTACGAGAATGCCGGTGAGCTGGTGGGACCATCGCTGTGTGCCGATCCCGCCCTGGTCGGAGCACTCCGGCTGGACGTCGCTTCGCCCGACGTCGACTACCGCCGACAGCTTCGGGAGGCGTTCTTCGGCGACGTCGATCCGGCCGTCGCCGAATCCGCGATCGGATTGCTGACGCCCGACGCCCCGGTCGGTGTGGCTCTCGGTACCACCACACTGACACAGGACGGGTGGGGGTCGGTGCCTCGCACTTACGTCACCTGCTCACGGGACATGGCGGTGCCGAACCAACCGGCAAGTACGGACACGCTGCCCGGCAGGAGCTCGCCGCGACGGGAGAATCGCCCCATGACGCGCGGTGGTCGTCTGGACTACCGGCCTCGATCGCGCAGTGGCATGCCGACCGGCAGGCCCGCCGGCCCAGACGTCCAATACCGGGCGGCGCCGTCCGGGGGCTCGGCCCGGAGGTCTCCGCTGAATACCCGGGTTAGCAATGACTACGAGCAGTACCGGTCGGTTGTACGGCACTTCCGTCAGTCTGCGGGTCGCCGGCTCGACACGATGGTTCGGCGGTGGCGGCGAGCAGGGCGGCGTCGTCGTCGACTCGGTCGGGAGTGTTCAGCAGTTCCAGGGCCCGTTCGGTGATCAGCTGGGGGTCGGTGCGGGCGGCGGCGGGCAGCGCGCCGCAGGTCTGGCGCAGGGCCGCCAGGCCGTTGTCCAGGGACAGCGCCCGGTTCTCCACCAAACCGTCGGTGTAGAGCAGCAGGCTGGTGCCGGGCGGGAACGCCACCTCACGGTTGACTGGGGCGCTGCCCAGTCCCAGCGGCAGCGCCGGAGGCAGCTCCAGGTAGGCGGTGTCGGCGGCGACCAGTAGGGGCGGCAGGTGCCCGCTGGCGGCGTAGCGCAGGCGGTGATGGTGGGGGTCGTACACCGCGTAGAGGCAGGTGGCGAAGCGGTCGGTGGCGAGCGATTGCAGGTAGACGTCCAGCCTGGCCAGCACCTGGGCTGGGCCGGCGCCTTCCAGTGCGAGGCTGTGCAGGGCGGAGCGGAGTTGGCCCATCACGGTGGCGGCTTCCATGTCGTGGCCCATGACGTCGCCGATGGCCAGCCCCACGGCGCCGTCGGGCAGGGCGAGCACGTCGTACCAGTCGCCGCCGACCTCGGTGCCGCGGTTGCTGGCCCGGTAGTGGGTGGCCAGGCGCACGCCGGGTACCTCGGGCAGGCGGTGGGGCAGCAGTGCGCGCTGCAGGGTCAGGGCGAGGCGGCGCTCGTTGTGGTACCGGGTGGCGTTGTCGTAGGCCAGGGCCAGGCGGTGGGCGAGGTTCTCCAGATACTTGTGTTCGACCGCGGAGTAGCCGCTGGTGTGCCGGGCCAGTACCAGGGCCCCCAGCGTCTGGTCGTGGGCGTGCAGCGGCAGGGCCAGCACGGCGGCAGGTGCCGGGTGCGGGTCGGCTGGGGCTGGGGCGGTGCCGTTGATCGCGTGGGTGGCGGCGGTGGCCAGGGCCTCGCGGGCAAGAAGGGGGGCGCCGGCGATGTATGCCGGGGCGGGTGTCGCGGCGGTGAGGTGGATGCTGATCTGGTCGGCGAAGTCGGGCAGCAGGATCTGGCCGGCAGTCTGCAGTATCTGGTCCGGGTCGAGGGTGGCGGACAGCCGCAGGCCCGCGTCGGACAGGGAGGCCAGCACGGCCAGCTGGCTGCGGGTTTCGGTCAGGACCTGTTCGCGCAGCCGGGACAGTTCCAACCCCGCGCGGACGCGCGCCAGCAGCTGGCGCGCGGAGAAGGGTTTGGCCAGGTAGTCGTCGGCGCCTGCGTGCCGGCCCTGCACGGATTCCTCCTCGCCGGCGCGGGCGGTGAGCAAGACGATGGGCAGGCGGGCGGTGCGCGGGTCGGCGCGCAGCGCCCGGACCAGCTCGAAGCCGTCCATGCGGGGCATCATCACGTCGCTGAGCACCAGTTCCACCGGCTGCGCCAGGGCCGTCTCCACGGCGGCCCGGCCGTCGGCGGCGAGCAGCACGTCGTAGTCGGGCTGCAGGAGCTGGGTGAGATAGGCGCGCATGTCGGCGTTGTCGTCGACGACCAGCAGGCGAGCCCGGTGGGGGCGGTCGGTTTCGTGCGGGCCGGGGCCGTGGGGGGCATCGTGGGTCGCGGGGGCGTGCGGGGTGCGTGCCGAGGAGGTGGCCGCGGCGGGGACGGGGTCGGCCGCCAGCCAGCCCAGCGCCTCGTCCACATAGGCCGCGGCGCGGCTGGGCCGGCCGTCTCCGCCTTCCCTGGAGACTTCCCTGGAGATTTCGCCGGGGGATCCGGCGACAGCCGCGGGCGGGGCCGGGTGGGGCCGATGGGCGGCGGCGAAGGGGAGGTACACGGTGACGGTGGTGCCCTGGCCGAGCCGGCTGTCCACGCCGACGGTGCCGCCGAGCGCTTCCACCAAGTCCTTCACCAGCACCAGGCCGAGGCCGCTTCCCTCGTGGGAGCGGGAGCGGGCGCCGCGGACCCGGTGGAAGCGCTCGAACAGGCGCGGCAGCTCGTTGGCGGGGATGCCGGTGCCGGTGTCGGTCACGGTCAGCCGGGCCCTGTCGCCCGCCGCGGCCACCTGCACCCGGGAGCCGCCAGTGAAGGTGAACTTCAGGGCGTTGCTGAGCAGGTTGAGGATGATCTTCTCCCACATCTCCCGGTCCAGGGGCACCGGCTTGGGCAGCGGCGGGCAGTCCACCTCCAGCGTCAGCCCGGCCGCCTCGAAGGCGGAGCGGAACACCCCGGCCAGTTCGGCCGTGGCACCGGCGAGTTCGACCGGCTCGAGGGCCGGGCGCATCTGCCCGGCCTCGGCCTTGGCGACATCCAGGAGGGTGTTGACCTGCTTCAGCAGGCGCAGGGCTCCGCGCTCGGCCAGCTCCAGCTGCTCGCGCCGCTCGGGCCGGTCCTCGTCGGCCAGGGCCTGCTGGAGCGGGCCAAGGAGCAGGGTGAGCGGGGTGCGGAACTCGTGGCTGACGTTGGCGAAGAAAGTGCTCTTGGCCCGGTCCAGCTCGGCCAGCGCCTCCGCTCGCCGACGCTGTTCTTCATGCGCGAGCGCGGCCGACTCCTGCGCGAGCGCGGCCGACAGCGCCCCGGCCACGGCTGAGGCGAGCACCTCCAGGAAGTCGTGATACGCCCCGGCCGGGGGGAAGCAGGGGTTGACGCCGACCACCAGGACGCCCTCCACCCGGCCCGCGCAGTGCAGCGGCAGGGCCAGCGCCTGTTCGACCGGAATCCGGGTGGCCGCGGCGTGCTGACCGGCCGTGCCGCCGCCGGTGAACGCGGCGGCCGGCAGCGTGGCCGGGGCACCCTCGGCGACCACCTGAGCCAGCCGGGCCGCCACTTCCGACCCGTCGGCCGCACTCAGCGAGACGGTCTCGGTCGCCGACCGGAGCCCGGCGGAGGCCGCCGGGCGCCGCATCCCAGACTCGGAGGCCAGGTACAGGCCCAGAAACGGGATCTCTTCGGGGTAGGAGTCCGCCACCTCGGCGACCACGCGGGCGACCTCGCCCGGGGTGGGCTGCCCGGCGGTGCGCGTGCCGGTCTCGCTCAGCAGGCGCAGCCGGCGCTCGCCCAGTACCCGGCCGGTGGTCTCGGTGAGGATCTGCAGCACGCCGCCGGCGGTGCCGTCATCCAGCAGCACGGGCTGGAAGGCGGAGTCGAAGTAGCACTGCTCCAAAAAGCCGTGGCGCTCCATGATGAGCAGCTCATCCGGCACCAGCAGGGGCTTGCGGGTGTCGGTCACATAGTGGAAGTGGGAGCTCACGGGGTGGGCCCAGACCTCGGGGAACACCTCCTTATAGGGCCTGCCGAGCGCCCAGGGGTGTTTGGCGCCGACAATGGGTGTGGAGCCCAGGTTGTACAGCGTGGTGAATTCAGCCCCCCAGTACAGAGCCATCCCATGCTCAGAGGTGAGCATGAGGCGCAGGGTGTCCACCAGGGGTCCCGGCCAGGAGACGGGGGGCCCGAGCGGCGTCGCCGCCCAGTCGATCCCTGCCAGAAGCTCGCCGAACACGCCGCCCTCGGCGAACACCCGGGCCGCCGCGGTGCGCGGGCTATCGGGCCGGGTCATCGAGAAATCTTCCTCCTGGCGTCTGTGATCCGCCGGCGCCCGCCAAGGCTGCCGACGGCCACTCGCTGCGGACCTCCCGGGCAGGTGGAGGCTGGATCCGACGGTTCCAGCTGCGCTTCTGCCCGAATTGTGGATTTTAAACAATTAAAAGGCCATTTGCCCATCAGTGTACGCCAGCAGTCGTACGCCGACGGCGGTGATCGTCGACTCGCGGCGGTCCCTGCGGGCGGCCGACACCGTCGGCGCCGACGACAAGGGATGGACAAGGCCGGGACGGCGGGAAGAAGGTGGCGGGCCGTGCCGCCCTCGACCGGCGAGGTGAACGATGATGCTCAGATCGTGGCGTCTCGGTAGTCGCCGAGACAGCGGAAGACGCCCCCGGTCGCCCGGAACAGGTACATCGCGTCCGTGTAGCGGAGGGCGGACGAGTCGTAGCGCAGCCGTTTGGCGATCCCCCGGTAGTCGGTCTCGCGCAACCGGCCCACGATCGCGTCCCGTTGCGGACGGGACGTGCCCAGGGCCGTCATGGCACGGGCCACGAAGAGCGTCGCGTCGTAGGCCTCGGCGGAGTACCAGGGCGGTGCGGTGCCGAAGCGTGCGCGGTAGGCGGCAACGAACGACTTCGCGGCCGTCACCTGGGTCGGATCGAGGAAAGAGGCGGCGAACACCCAGCCCTCGGCGGCAACGCCCGCCGACGTGAGGAAGCGGGGGTCGAGGGCGCGCTGGCCGGCCAGCCGCGCACCCAAGTAGCCGGCGGAGCGCAGCGCGCGGGCCAGCCGCGCGGCCCGCGCGTATCCGCCGCCGAACACCACCGCGTCCGCTCCCGCATCCGTCACCGACTCCGCGAGGGCGCGGAAGTCCTGAGCCGAACCGTCCCCGGCGGCGAGGGTGTGCCGAACCGTGGTGCGCTGCCCGGATCGCACGGCCTCGTCGACGCCGGCACACAGCCGCCAGCTGAAGTCGCCCTCGGCGGCGTCGTCGATCAGTACCACTTTGCGGGCCACGGCGCTGCGCACGAGGTACGCGACGACCGGCGTGGCCAGGGTCGCGTCATTGGGGCGGGTGGCCGCGTACACCCGGTACTTGTTGGTGTCCACCTCGTCGAGCCCGACCGAGACGGTGACCATCGGCAACCGTGCCTGCTGGTAGAGGCCGAGGGTGGCCTTCGCACAGGTGTCGGTGGTCGGCCCGATCACGGCTCGGACCCGGTCGTCGGCCGCCAGCTGCCGGGCGATCTTTCCCGCCCGGTCCGTGCTGCCTTCGTCGTCGTGGACCTGGAGAGCCAGGTCGAAGCGGCGGTCGGTGCGGGAGTTGAGATGGTCGACGGCGAGGCGGAGGCCGTTCTCCTGGGCGCGGCCCGTCGTACGACCGCTGCCGCTCAGGTCGGCGTGCAGGGCGATCGCCAGGCGTGGGCGCGGGGTTGTGCCGCTCTGGGCGGATGTGGGGGCGGGACCTCGCGCCCTCCACCACGCCGCCGTTCCGCCGGCCGCCACGACACCGGCGGCCGAACCCAGTACCAGGAAACGGCGCCGGGAAGCCCCTCCCGAGGGGACGGCTGTCGTGTCACCGGACGACGCGTCGGCGACCGTTGCCGCGGTGACCTCGGTCGCCTCGACGGCCGGCAGGGCGAGCACCGCGGCCGAACGGCGCGCGATCAGCCGGATCAGGGACTCCGGCAGCCAGCCCCCGCCCTCGCCCACGCCGTCCAGAGCCTGCCGTACGTCGGCCACGGTCGGCCGGGAGCCGGGCTGCTTCGCCAGACACCCCCGCAGCAGCGGCAGCAACGCCTCCGGTACGCCGTCCAGTTCCGGCTCGTCATGGACCGTGCGCACCAGCGTCTCGGCGGCGGAGCCGTGCCCGAAGGGGCGCTCGCCCGTCACCGCGTACGCCAGCAGACAGCCGAGGGAGAAGACGTCACTGGCGGGCCCGATCTCCCGGCCCCGGCCCTGGGCCTGTTCGGGGGAGAGGAACCCGGGGGAGCCGACCACCATGCCGCTGGCGGTGAGTGCCGTGTCCTCCGGCATACGGGCGATACCGAAGTCGATCACCCGCGGTCCGTCGACCGCGAGCAGCACGTTGCCGGGCTTGACGTCCCGGTGCACAAGTCCCGCCTCGTGCACCGCGTCGAGCGCCTCGGCCAGCCGCGCGCCCAGGACGCGGACGCTCCCGTACGGCAGCGGCCCGCACTCCTCCACCGCCTCCGCCAACGAGGGACCCGGCACGAACGCCGTCGCGAGCCACGGCGACTCGGCGTCCGGGTCCGCGTCGAGCAGCGGCACCACCCAGGGGTTGGCGACCCGGCCCGCCGTCTCCACCTCACGGCGGAAACGGGCCCGGAATCCCGCGTCGTGCGCATGCGCCGCGCGGATCACCTTCACGGCGGCGAGCGCGCGGCCGGGGGAGCGGGCCAGGTACACCACGCCCATGCCGCCCGCGCCCAGCCGGCGCAGCAGCCGATAGCCGGCGATCCTGGCCGGGTCGGCGCCGCGCAACGGCTCCATCAGCGCCCCGTCGGGAGGACGCCCGGAACATAACGCCCCATCAGGTCGACACCTGGAAAGGCGCCACGCCCTGGTATGCGAACCTGCCGCCGTCGACCCTCCACAGGTAGACGCCGCTGCCGTCGATGACCAGGGCCCCGGTCGTCTTGTCGAACGCGAGGTTCCTCGAGACACCCTTGTAGGTGGCCGAGCGCAGTGCCGTCGTCAGGCTCTGCCGGGTACGACGCCCGACGGTCAGCGAGCGCAGAGTACGTACGGCGAGCTGCGCCACGTCGTACGTCTCGACGGCGTACCGCTCCGGCTCCGCGTCGAAACGCTTGCGGTAAGCGGCCCTGAACGTCTTCGCCTCGGGCGCCACGGTGGCGTCCATGACCGGGGCGACGATCACCCAGCCGTCGGCCGCGTCCTGCGCGGCGGAAAGGAACCGCGCGTCGAGCACCCCCTGGGCGGCGGCCTTGGCCCCCGGGAAGTCACGGCGGCTCAGTTCCCGGGCCAGCAGCGCGGCCCGGTCGTGATAGCCGGCGAACGCCACCGAGTCCGCGCCCCCGTCGAGCAGGGCGTCCAGGATCGGCCCGAAGTCGGTGCGCAGCGCGCTGACCACCTTCGGTACGGCCGGCTGCCGTGCCTTGCGCAGGATGCCCGCGAGGGTGCTGCTGATCTCCCAGCCGTAGGCGTCCGCCGCGCGGTCGTCGACGATCCCGACCGTGCGCGACTTCGCGGTGCCGCGCAGATACGCGTCGAGGTAGAACGGCAGGATCGTGTCCGTCACCCGGGCGTGCAGGAAGGACCGGCTGCCCATCACCCCCAGCACGGTGGCGCCGGGCGACACAGCGATCAGGGGCAGCGAGGCCGCGTCGTACGTCACCAGTGAGGCCAGGGCGGTGGCGTCCGTGGTGGGACCGATCACGGCCAGCACGGAAGGGTCGGCGACGAGCTTCTTGGCCGCGGTGACCGACCGGACCGGATCGCCGCCGTCGTCCACCGTCTTCACGGCGAGGGCGAAGGGGCTGCCCGGACGGGCGTTGAACTCGTCAACGGCGAGCCGCAGCCCCCGCTCCTGAGCCCGGCCGACCGCCTTCTGATCGCCGCTCAGGTCGGCATGCAGCCCGAGGGTGTACACGCGACTGCCGGCTTTCGGGGTGGCGTCGTCGTTCTCGTCGTCACGGGAGAGGGCCGCCCACGCGGCCAGTCCGCCACCGGCCGTGACGACCGCCGCGCCGCCGGTCAGGAGGAGGAAACGACGTCTACCGCCGGCACGGGGCGCGGGCTGCGCGGCCGAGGTGTCCGCCGGAGCGGTACCGGCGGACACCGGGTCGACCTCGGTGTCGTCGATGGAGGGCAACGCGAGCCCGGCGGCCGACCGCTGCGCGATCAGCCGGACCAACGGCTCGGGAAGCCAGGCCTCTTCGGCGGGGTCCGGCTCCTTCCCGCCGGAGGCGGCATCCGCGAGATCGCGGGTTTCCTTCGCCCCGGCGGTCCTGCCCTCGTCGGGGTCTGGAAGAGGTACGGCTCTCAGAGCTTCCCGGGGGTCGGGAGGCGAGGTGGGCGACGCGGGCGCGGCGGCCGTGAGGGCCTCGGACAGCGCCTCGGCCGTGGGCCGCAGCTCCGGGTCCTTCTCCAGACAGCTGCCCACCACCTCGGCCAGCTCGGCCGGAACACCCTCCAGATCCGGCGCGTCGTGCACCGTCCGGTACAGCAGTGCGTCGATCGACCCGGTGCCGAAGGGAAGGCGGCCGGTCGCCGCGAAGGCCAGCACACAGCCCAACGAGAAGACGTCTCCGGCCGGTCCCGGATCCCCCGCGCCCTGGGCCTGTTCCGGCGGCAGGAACCCCGGCGTGCCGACCACGACACCGGTCGAGGTGAGCGAGGTGTCCTCGGGATCGCGGGCCACACCGAAGTCGATCAGCCGTGGTCCGTCGAGCGCCAGCAGCACATTGCCGGGCTTGACGTCCCGGTGCACGAGACCGGCCGCGTGGAGCTCCCCCAGCGCCTCGGCGAGCCGCGCCCCCAGCACCCGCAGGCTCGGCACCGGAAGCGGCCCGTGCCCGGCGAGCGCCTCGGCGAGCGAGGGACCGGGGACGAACGTGGTCGCGAGCCAGGGCTGCGCCGCCCCGGGGTCCGCGTCCACCAGCGACGCCACCCACCGGCTGGTCATCCGGCGGGCCGTCTCCGCCTCGCGCCTGAACCGCTCCCGGAAATCGGAGTCTTCGGCGTACTCGGCCTGAATCACCTTGAGCGCGACCAGACTTCCACCGGCCGAGCGGGCCAGATACACCACGCCCATGCCGCCGGCGCCGAGCCGTCCGAGCAGCCGGTAGTCCGCCAGTCTGGCGGGGTCGGAGGTACGCAGAGGCTCCATCACTTCCCCTTCAGCCGCTGCTCGATGCGCGTCAGCATCTGAGCCAGGGCCTTGCTGCCGAGTTCATTGAGTTCCTGCTCGGCGTAACCGGTACCGGCCGTCACGGAGACGGCCACGACGACCGTGCCCAGCCGGGCGAGCATCCACCGGTACGACTGGGCGGCACCGCCGTTCTCGACGAACTGCCCCGCCTCCAGCACAGAGTCGTCGGCGTACTCCTGCTCGCGGGCGCCGAAGGGGGTGCCGAGCGACGCGAGACCCGTGATCCGCTCGTTTGACCTTGGCTGTTGCTCCGGGCAGCGCAGCACCTCTTCGAGGGTGGTGCTCAGCTGTTCGTCGGCGCCGAGGGCGGAGGCGTGCACGGTCGCCACGGCCGTCACCTTGACCGCGCCCTTGCCCTCGCCGGCCGGCAGCCGGCTGTAGCGGGACGTGCTCGCCAGCACCCCACGCGGAAGTGTCTCCCGCTGCCACCGACAATTCTCGTTCAGCACGGCCCAGGTGCCCGGAGCGCTCTCCGCCGGGGTCTGGGCGACGTAACCCCGCCCCCAGTCGCCAGGGACGAGGACGACGGACTCGGCCAGCCGGCGCCCGTCCTTCGAGGTCCGGGGAACGAGGGAGGCATCGGGCGTGAACACGGAAGAGGCGGCGGACGAGCTGCTCGACGGGCCGGCCTCGACGCTGGGCGAAGCACCGCCCGAAGCGCTCGGCGAAGCACTGGCCGCGGGCGAACCGCTCTGCTGGGAAGGCGCGTCGCCCGGCCCCTGTGCCGAACACCCGGCCAGCAGACTCCCCGCCACCAACAAGGTCATCCAACTGACCTGTCTTCCCCGGGAGTTGTCTTTCACTCAGTCCCCTCAACACCGTTCGCGCCGTCCGAGGCTTCGAACATAGGCGGCCGGGAGGAAAGGGACCTCAGTAGAACCACGTATGCGGCTACGTATTTCGCAGCACCGGTTCAACGACCTTCCGCAACCGGCGCCAACGCGCCCGCGAACACGCACAGCATCCGTTCGAAGAACCGACGGTGATACGTCCGACGGGGAGCAGCGCGGAGGTGACGGCGCCCAGTGTCGTCGTGACGGCCATCCGCAGCCAGAACAGTGCGGGCCGCACGACGACCGGTGGCGACGAGCCGTGCCGACGCCACGGCAGGCCACGACACCCGATCTGGACGGCCCCCGGACCCAGCCGACGATCCCGATCAGCGTGGAGGCCAAGTGCAGGGCGACCCACCACGACATGCCGGGCACCATGGGTCTGCCGAGCGCGGCGAAGCCCCGTGACGTCCTGGCCGGCCCGTCGTTGGGTGACGTCGTCCCGGAGCCGGTGCGTGACCGCGCCGAGCCACCCGAGACCACGGTGACTTACCTGGCCCGGGACGCCGTACTCACGCCACCAGCTCGGGAGGTGCGCGGCGACGACAGGGGCCGACCGCCGGATGGGCAGAGTGGCGACGACACTCAACTCTCGCGCCCCATGGTTGGCGCCGGCTCCTCACTTCGGAGAGCCGTCGGAGTGCCGAGCGGTGGGCCCGCGGGCGAGTCAGGGCCGGATGTGTTTCAACGTGAACTCGGGTAGTGCGTACGGGCCGGCTTGCGGAGCTTCGGGGTCGGTAGGGGCGTCGGCGTCGGTGAGGTGCGACGCATGTGTTTCGGCGTTGTCGATGGGCGTGTAGGCCAGTTCGGATGCCACGGGGAGTTCCCAGAAGCGGCGGGTGTTGGCAGAGACGGCGTACACCGTGACGATCGTGCTGTTACGTAGATCGGTTACGTAGTTTCTGCACCCGTTCGTCTCACGTGGACGAGGGTTGCCCGTCCCGCGCTGATCGACGGTCACCCGCGCGGGCCGGCGGCTCGCCGTCGACGTGTCGCCGTCGACGCGGTGTGAGATCGCGGACACGAACCCACAGGTTGTCAGTGGCGTACGACAGGATGTGCGGGGGCACCAACTTCGTGGGGGGAGCGAGGGCATGACGACGGAACGGACACCGCTGGTCGGCAGAGAGGCGGAACTCGCGCGGCTCGACCGGCTGCTGGCGGATCTGGTGGGGGACGTGCCCGGCCGCCCGGCGGTGCTGGATGTCGGGGGTGAGGCGGGCATCGGCAAGAGCCGGCTGGTCCACGAGCTGTGCCTGGGCGCGACGCGGCGGGGGGCGGCCGTGCTGCGCGGCCGGGCGACGGAGTACGAACGCCACATCCCCTTCCAGCCGTTCACCGACGCCTTCTCCGACCTCGACCCGGAGGTCGTGGAGTCCTTCCCGGCGGGCGCCGAGGTCGCCCCGGTGCTCAGCGGGGCTCCGCGCAGCACGGACCGCTTCCATCTGCACCGTGCCACCGCCGCGCTGTTGACCCACGCCGCGGCGTCTGCACTGGTAGTGGTCTTGGACGACATGCACTGGGCGGACGCCGCGTCGCTGGAACTCCTCGACCATCTCGTACGGCACCCCGTGCGCGCCCGCGTCCTGCTGGTCCTCGCCCGCCGCGACCGGCAGAGCCCCGCGGCGCTCGCCGCGACCCTCACCCGCGGCACGGAGACCGGCACGGTACGGCGGACGGCCCTCGGCCCGCTCGGCGAGCGGGAGTGCGTCGAACTGCTCACCCCCGACCTGGCCCGCGAAGACGCCGTACGGCTCTTCACGGCGAGCGAGGGCAACCCGCTGTACCTGCTGACCCTGCTCCAGGCGCACCGCGAGGGCGCGTCGGTGAGCCGGCTGTCCACGACTGGCCTCGGGGCGCTGCTGCTCGACGAGCTGACCCCGCTGACGCCGTCGCAGCGTCGGCTCGTCCAAGTGGTGGCCGTGCTGGGCGACCACGCCACACCTGCGCTGCTCGGCCCGGTGACCGGCCACGAGCCCGCACAACTCGCCCAGGACCTCGCCGTACTGACCCGGCGCGACCTGCTGCGCACCGGCACGCACGGGCGGATCACTCTGCGCCACCCCGTGCTGCGCAGCCTCGTCCGCGACGGCACCGACCCGTGGCTGCGTACGGAGACCCACCGGCTCGTCGGCGCCGAACTCGCCCGGACCGGCGCCTCGCTGGCCGAGCGGGCGCACCACGCCGAGCAGTCGCTGTCCGGTTGGGATGCGCGGGCGGCGGCCGTGCTGGACGAGGCCGCCGAGCAGGCCGCGCACACGGCGCCCGCGAGCAGCGCGCACTGGCTGGAGGTGATGCTGCGGCATCTTCCGCACACGCCGGAACACGCGGGCAGACGGCGCGAGTTGATGCTCCGGCGGGCCCGGGCGCTGGGCGTCGGCGGCCGGCTGCGGGAGAGCCGGGACCTGTTGCACCAGGTGATCGCCCTGCCCGACCCGGGCGACGGGACGGGGTCGCGGGCGTCCGCTGTCGTGCTGTGCGCCGTCATGGAGCGCCATCTGGGGCGTTACGCGGAGGCGGTCGCCCTGCTCCGCCGCGAGTTGCACCGCACTGATCCCGTGCCGTCGCTCGCCGACCAGGTGGCGCTGGGCCTGGAGCTGGGCTCCTCGGCCCCCCACGACACCTCGTACCCGGCGGTGCGCTCCGACGTGGCACACACCTTGGAGGTGGCCCGCTCCCTCGGGGACGAGACGGGGGTGGCCGGTGCGCTGAGCGTCGCGGCGCTGGGAGAGGCCTACGAGGGGGAGACGGCCGCGGCGGACGACTTCACCCGCCGGGCGGCGGCCCTCGTGGACTCGCTGCCGGACGGCGATCTGACCGGCCTGTGCGAGCCGCTGGTACGGCTGGCCTGGGCGGAGGCGTTCCTGGAGCGCTTCGCCGACGCCGAGCGGCACGCCGATCGCGGTCTGGCCATAGCCCGCCGAACCGGCCAGCTCTACCTCCTGCCCCACCTTCTGCTGTGCAAGACACACGTGCACATCCAGACCTGCCGGCTCGCGTCGGCGGTGGAGCTGTCCGAGGAGGCCGAGGACATCGCCCGCGGCATCGGCAGCGACGAACTGCTCGCCTTCGTCCTCGCGACCAGGGCCCACGCCTTGGTCGACGCCTGCCCACCCGGCGACCCGCGACCACTGGCCACCGCCGAGGAAGCGGTCGCCGCAGCGGGTCCGGGCGTCAACTGGTGGGCATCCACCGCTTGGTGCGTGCTGGGCTACGCGGCACTCACCGCCGGCGACCCGGCCCGTGCCCGGGAGGCGGTGCTGCGCGCCGGTGGCCCCGACTTGCGGCGGATGCAGCCCTCCATGCGCCCGCTGTTCCTGGAGGTCCTGGTCACCGCCGCCGTCAGCATGGGTGACCTGGACGCGGCAAAGGACTGGGCCGACCGGGCCCACGAGGAGGCCGAGAGGCTCGATCTGCCCGTGCAGCGCGCCTCGGCCATGCGCAGCGCCGCGCACGTGCACCTCGGTCTCGGTGACGACAGGGTGGCGGCGGACCTGTTCGTGGCGGCGGCCGATGAGAGTGCCCGCAGCGCAGCGGTGTTCTGGGAGGCGTTCTCCCTGCTCTTCGGCGCGTCCTTGCTGGCGGCGGACCCCGACGGTGCGCGGCGCGGGCAGGCGGCCTGGCACCGCGGGCGGCGGCTGGCCGCGGCTGGGGGCTGCGGGATGCTGGCCGGGCTTGCCGAGGCGGTCGGCCCGGCGGTGGCCGCCGCCGACGGGCCCGAGCGCCGCCTCGCCGAACTGACCGCCCGTGAACGGGAGATCGCCGACCTCGTCGCCGACGGACTCACCAGCCCGGCGATCGCCGAACGACTCTGCCTGAGCCGCCGCACGGTCGAGACCCACATCTCCCGGGTCTACCGCAAGACGGGAGTCTCATCGCGGGCAGCTCTGGCGGGCCTGATGGCGGAGCGCACGCCGAGGCCTTCCTTCAGCGTTTGACTTCCTCCCCCTCGTGAGCGACTCCGTTGGGAAATCCGCAAAACGGCTCTCGACAGTGGGCCATGCCGTGAGGGTGAGGCGTGAGAGGTGGGAGACGCGAGCCGTGCCGAGTGGGGTGCCGTGCAGCCAGGCGTCGACGCGGGTGATGTTGAGGGCGGTGGCGGAGAGAATGTTCGCGAGGTGGGTTTTGCTCTGGCCTCGGTAGGGAGTGCGGCGCAGGCGAGTGCGGCGGACGGCCTGGGAGATGGTGCCCTCCACCCCCGGCGCGAACGTCGTAGCGTTCTTTCCAGAGGTCGGTTTGCTGTTCGGCGCGTCGTTCTTCGAGGATCTGCTGCTGCTCGCGGGGCAGCAGGGTGAGGCTGCGGCTGCACTTGCCGTTGGCTGCCTTGGTGCACTTGGGTTTCAGCGGGCAGGCGATGCAGTCGGCGAGCGCAAAGTGCACCCGGACGAGCGGGGTCCCGCTGGCCTTGCGCTGTTGGGACCAGCTGGCACTGGACGCCCCCTGGGGGCAGATGACCTTCCTGGCCTCCCAGTCCGTCGTTAAAGCGGCCTGGGTCAGGTCCGGTGCCTGTGCGTCCCGCCCGCTGTGGTGGGTGTCGATGCCGAGGGGCTGCGGTCGAAAGCCCGGCGCCTGGCGGAGCGCGGGTGGCTCCTCCTGGAGGCGTCGGGGCGTTCAGTGCCGGCCGGCGGACCGTGGCCGTCCCAGACGCCGGCTCATCCGCGTGACCATCGACCACCGGATCATCGCCTCGCTGGTGGCGGGCAGGGTCTCGTAGTCCCGGGCCAGACGGCGGGAGTTCATCAACCACGCGAACGTGAGCAGGCCGAGGGTGTCGGTCACGATGTGCCGCTTGCGGCCCGGCACCTTCTTCCCGCCGTCGTAGCCGCGTGAGGCGGCCGGCACCGTCGCGGCGGCCCGCACCGACTGCGCGTCGATGACCCCGGCCGTGGGCTCGGCCTCGCGGCCCTCGCGCTCACGGACCGTCCCGCGCAGCCGGTCGTGGAACTCGGCGATCAGCCCGTGCTCGCGCCACCGGCGGAAGAAGGCGTAGACCCGGCCCCAATCGGGGAAGTCCGCGGGCATCGCCCGCCACGAGATCCCGCCCGCGACCAGGTAGCGGATCGCGTCCAACAACTGCCGATGACAGTAGCCCTCGGGCCGTCCACCCCGCCCCTGGAACCAGGCAGGCACCGGCAACAACGGCCGGACGGCCGCCCACTCCGCGTCCGTCATGTCCGACGGATACCGGCGCACCCGGTCCGGATGGTCGGCCGCGTTGCCGTACACATGCGCGAGGCAATCGCACGGCACGGCGGGCGAGTTGAAGTCAACGTGCTCGGGCACGTACAACAAAGACAACAGGGCCTCCGGGAACCACTCGGAATGGGATCGCACCCCCGAGCTACCAGGAGGCCCTGCTTTCACGCGCGGAAACCGCCGCAGTCACCCGATCGAGACTCCCGTTCGATCGACAGCCTTCGAGATCGGTACGGGCAACAACCACTTACGGGTCGGGATGCTGCGGCAGGGCGAGCCAGTCCGACCAGGAGATCTCGCGGCCGAGGAAGCGCGGCTGCTCGAACGGCCAGTCGGCGGCGATCCACTGCGGCACCAGCGCGTCGAGGGCCTGCTCGACCTTGCTGCCCACCAGCTCGTCCACCACCCACCAGGAGATCTCGCCGTCCGCGCCGGCCCTTTCCGATGGGTCGATGTAGACACAGCCGAGCAGAGCTGTCTCCGCCGCGTCGAACAGCGCGTAGTTGAAGGACTGGTGCGCGGCGATCTCCTTCTCGTGGCGCAACAGGTCGGCCTGGTCGGCCTCGTAGGTCATGGTGGCCGCGGGCCAGCCCCAGGCCGGGCCGAAGATGATCCACAGCCGCTCGCGCGAACCCATCACAGCCGGATAGTCGAGCGGGGTGTCCACCTCCCGGATCGGCCGCAGGTGATGACCACCGCCCGGCAGCGGTACCCGGACGGGGTGGACGAAGTCATCGGGAAGCCAGCTCATGGCGCCCGACCGTAGCAGCGCGCGGCCGTCCGCTCCCCTGGATTTTCCCCGTATACCGCCAGGCCCTGCTCTCATGCCGGGCAGGGCCACGCGATCACCCGATCGAGACTCCCGTTCGATCGACAGACTTAGAGCCCTTCACCGGGGCTGCTTGAACTTCTCAGTCGTTCGCTGTCGGGCCGGTGCGGACGACGGCCTGGTCGCCGTGGGGGCCGAACAGGTGCAGGATTTCCACCGCTTCGGCATCGGCGGGGCCGAACCAGTGGGGTTCACTGGTGTCGAACTCGGCCACTTCGCCCGGCCGGAGAGTGATCTCGCGTTCCCCGAGGATGAGGCGGAGTTCGCCGGCGAGCACGTAGAGCCATTCGTAGCCGGAGTGGGTTACCAGTCTCGGCTCGCGGTGCGCGAGCACCTGCTTGAAGACCTGGACCCGGCCCGGGTACTGCGTCAGCGGGACGAGGACGCTTCCGCGCTCCCGGCTCCGCGGCTTCAGATGGACCCGCGGATCGCCGGTGGCCGGAGCCGTTACCAGCTGGTCCAGCGCGACGCGGTGGGCGCGGGCGAGGGGGATGAGAAGGTCGAGCGTCGGGCGCCGTCGGCCCGACTCCAGGCGCGACAGCGTGCTCACGGAGATTGCGGTGTCCGCCGCGAGGGTTTCGAGGGTGAGGCCGCGGTCGCGCCGCAGGGCGCGCAGTCGTGGCCCGATGCTGTCGAGGAGTTCCGCGAGTTCGGCGTCCATGCGGCCATTTTTGCAGTCTTCGCAAAGTTCCTGGGCGTGGGCCCTGCCGCGACCCGAGCCTGGGCGGCAGCCGATCCCGTAGAAGGGGGACCTCCCGTGCTCACGACATCCCTGGCCGCTCCACCCTCCGCGCTGAGCGCGCGCCGGCGCTGGACGGTGCTGGCCGTCTGCGCGCTCAGCATGTTCCTGGTGGGTGTGGACACCACCATCGTCAATGTGGGCCTGCCCGAGATCGGGCAGGGCCTTGACGTGGGCACCCGCGGTCTGGAATGGGTCGTCAACGCTTACACCGTGGTCCTGGCCAGCCTCCTCATGGTCTCCGGCGCGCTCGCGGACCGCTTCGGACGGCGCCGCATCTTCCAGTGCGGACTGCTCGTCTTCGGCCTGGCCTCCCTCGCGTGCGCCCTCGCCCCGTCACTCGGGGTGCTCGTTGCCGCCCGGGCCGTCCAGGGGGTAGGGGCCTCCATGCTGAGCCCCGTGGCCCTGGCGATCGTGGTAAACGCGATGCCCGACCCACGGGAACGGGCCCGGGCGATCGGCGTGTGGGCGTCGGTCTTCGGGCTCAGCATGGCGGCGGGCCCGGTCACCGGCGGGGCGCTCATCGCCGCGTTCGGCTGGCGTTCGGTGTTCTGGATCAACGCGCCGGTCGTCATCGCCGCCCTCGTCCTGGTCGCCGTGTTCGTGCCGGAGTCCCGCGCAGAGCGCGCCCGGCGCCTCGACCTGCCAGGCCAGGTGCTCCTCACCGTGGTCCTTGGCCTTCTCGTCGGCGTCCTCATCGAAGGACCTGGCATCGGCTGGGCCTCGCCCGCGGCCCTCACCGGCTACGCCCTGATCACGGCGGCGACGGCCGGGTTCGTCCTGGCCGAGCTGCGCCGCAGCGAACCCCTGATGGACCTCGGCCTCTTCCGACGACCGCCGTTCGCAACGGCGGTATTCGGCGCCATGGCGGTGTTCGTCGCGCTGAACGTGAGCCTGCTGCTCAACACCCTCTACCTCCAGCACGCCCGCAGCTGGACACCGCTCGCGAGCGGCGCCGCGACCCTGCCCATGGCACTCGGGGCCACCCTGTGCGCGCCCTGGTCCGGCACCCTGGTCGGGCGCCTTGGACCGCGGCGTCCGCTGATCCTCGCGGGCGCCTTCACCACGGTCGGCGGTCTGTGCCTGATGAACCTGGACCAGGACACGAGCGTGCCGCTGCTCCTCCTCGCCCACCTGCTGATCGGCGTCGGGTTCGGCTTCGCCAACGCCCCCCTCACCAACACCGCGGTCAGCGGTCTGCCGCCGTCCCGGGCCGGCGTGGCAGGGGCGATCACCTCCACCGCGCGCCAGATCGGTGCGGCGGTCGGAATCGCCGTCGCCGGGGGCCTGGTCGCGGGCACCGGCCCCGCCGACCTCGCCGCCGCGTCGCGTCCAGGATGGCTGCTCGTGGCGGCCTGCGGACTGTTCCTCCTCGTCGTGGCGCGCGCCTCGCAGCCCGCAGCCGTCGACACCGTCTACCGGTAGTTCGTTAAATCCGCCGGTAGAGGTCAATGCCATGTCCGGTGGTGACCGCGTCGATCAGGGCCTGGTGCCCGGAGGGTGGGTCCTTGTCCGACCAGGCTCGCCACCATCGGTTGAGGGTGACGGCGGGGGTTGGGAACTGCTGGCGATGTAGTGAGCGGTAGTGAGTTTTGGCGAGTGTGAGCGAGTGTGAGGGTCGGGGTGTGGGTTGGGGTCGTCCGCAGTGCGCCGGGGGTGTTTCTCTTCTGCCGTGGGTGTGTTCTGGGTCTTGCTTTCGAAGGGAACGGGAGTTCTTGGGTCGAATGGGTGACCTTTGCGGGGGCGGCTCGTTGGCTACGGTGATGGGGGTCTTCGGCCGGGGGGTGAAGGGGTGGGCGGGCTGCGGGAGGTGGTGGCGTCGTTCGTGGTGCCCGGTCCGGCCGGGGTGGCGGTGCGGGACCGGCTGCGGGTGTCTGAGGCTGATGCGGTGGTGCTGGTTGAGGTCGGGGTGTTCCTGGGTTCGCTGGCCGCGGGTGATCTCGCCGTACGTTCCCGGCAGGGGCTGGCGCATGATGCGGCGGGGTGGGCGGTGCGCAAGCGGGGGCTGACGGGGAGGTCGTCGGCGCGGTGGGCGGGCAGTATCACCAAGGCCACCCACGACCAGTGGGCGCTGGCCC
>NZ_JBIAHG010000031.1:0-77533 GCF_042870385.1 Streptomyces sp. NPDC006602
GGCGGGGGCACTCGTTCGAGGGACGAGTGCACGGAACCCGCCCGTGACCGCCGATCGGCCTCTACACTCCCACCGCTCGACGTTTCCCCAGGTCAAACATCAAAGTACTGCTGGAGTAC
Source organism: Streptomyces sp. NPDC006602 (assembly GCF_042870385.1). Lineage (NCBI taxonomy): Bacteria > Bacillati > Actinomycetota > Actinomycetes > Kitasatosporales > Streptomycetaceae > Streptomyces > Streptomyces sp. NPDC006602. The sequence goes on from NZ_JBIAHG010000031.1 coordinate 120, forward strand.
TAAGGGCCCGTAAAGAATCAACACGTTGCTTCACGGTCTGCCTGTCGTTGGTGTGGTATGTCCATACCGAACGAGGTTCGTGACCAACTTGCCCTGAGACTCGGGGTGTTGTTACCTCATCTGAATGAGCGGCAGCAGCGGCTGGCGCTGGCCGCCGAGGCCCGGCTGCTGGGGCACGGCGGGGTCCGGGCCGTCGCGCGTGCCGCAGGGGTGAGCGAGACGACGGTGCGGAAGGGGGTCTTCGAGCTGGAGGGCGGTGAGGACCCACTGCCCGATGGCCGTGTCCGCAGGGACGGCGGCGGTCGCAAGAGCGCCGAGGAGCTTGACCCGCTGCTCGTTCCGGCGCTGCTGGCGCTGGTCGAGCCGGATGAGCGGGGCGATCCGATGTCGCCGCTGCGGTGGACGACCAGGTCGCTGCGGTCTCTGGCCGGGGAGCTGACGCGGCAGGGCCATGCCGCCTCGGCGCCGACCGTGGGCAGGCTGCTGCGGGAGAACGGTTTCAGTCTGCAGGCCAATGCCAAGACCCTTGAGGGCGCTCAACACCCCGACCGGGACGCGCAGTTCCGGTACATCAATGACCAGGTCAAGGACCACCAGGCGGACGGCGAGCCGGTGGTCAGTGTGGACACGAAAAAGAAGGAAGTCGTCGGGGAGTTCAAGAATGCGGGACGTCAATGGCGGCCGGCCGGTGAACCCGTGCAGGTTGACGTCCATGACTTCCCCGGTGATGCACTGGGCAAGGCCCTGCCCTACGGCATCTATGACCTGGCGGCGGACACCGGCTGGGTGAACGTCGGTACGGATCACGACACCGCAGCCTTCGCGGTCGAATCGATCAGCCGTTGGTGGAACGGGCAAGGACGTCTCGACTATCCGCAAGCCAGACGTCTGCTGATCACCGCCGATGCCGGCGGCTCCAACGGCTACCGCACCCGTGCCTTCAAGACCGAGCTGGCTGCGTTCGCCGCCCGGACCGGCCTGGCCGTCACGGTCTGCCACATGCCGCCGGGCACATCAAAGTGGAACAAGGTGGAACATCGGCTGTTCTCCGCGATCACCATGAACTGGCGCGGCAGACCGCTGAACAGCCACGAGGTCGTCGTGCAGTCCATCGCCGCGACCACCACCCGCACCGGTCTCACCGTCCACGCCGAACTCGACACCGGCGCCTATCCCACCGGTGTGAAGGTCAGCGATGCCGAGCTGAACGCAGTGCCGGTCACCGGACATGCCTTCCACGGCGAATGGAACTACACCGTGCACCCCCACCCCGCCAGCCCGGCAGGCCCCACCGGACCAACACCCGGACCGACGGCGGTCTTCCACCGCGGTGCTCTGTCACATCCCGCGCTGACCGGTATGACCTGCACCGCACTGACCGAGCTGACCGAGACCCTGACCGCCGACTGGCAGACGCTGCAGAAACAGGACCCCGCCGCCCGACGCGACGGCGGCGAGCGACGCAGGGCCCCGGGCGGCGGCCGCAAAGCCAAACTCGACCTGGCCGACCGGGTCCTGGTCACCGTGCTGCAACAAAACCTCGCCCTGCCGCCTACCGTGCTGGCCCACCTCTTCGCCGTCAGCAAGGACACCATCCGCCACACCACCAGCGAGATCCGGCGACTGATGGACCAGCACGCACACACACCCCGGCCCCCAGCAGCACACCTCAACACCCTGGCAGGACTCCTCGTCCACGCCGCCGCACACGGCGCGACCCTCACGACAGAGACCAAACCAACGTGTTGATTCTTTACGGGCCCTAACCACGCGGCCTTGGCTTTAGCGACGGGTACTTGACGGGCGAGAGTCTTCCTCCAGCTTCTCGAAGAAGAACTCGTGCTTGAGGAAGGAGACGTCGTACTCGTGGCCGGACTGCGGCGGCAGCAATTGGGACGCCTGGAACAGGCGCCACCCGTCGTGCAGTGCGGCGAGTCCGGTGGGGTAGGGCGGCTCGTCGCTGTCACCGGTCGTCGGACGGGATCGGCTGGTCCCGTCGTACCGGGACCAGCCCACGACGTCGGAGTCGAGTGCCGACGTCGAGAGGTAGAGGACCAGAACCTGCTGTCTCATGCGTGACTCCTCAGGGCCGGCCGGTTGCTGACGCGCGTGACCCAGTAGTCGACGTCGAACGACTCGTCGCCGGTCAGGGCCCGCCAGAGCAGGACCCGGTTGTAGATCTCCAGTCGGGCGGTGGCCTGCTCGCACCAGGGGAAGTAGGTGTCGAGTTCTGCGGTCACCGCCGGGTCGTGCAGGTCGGTGGTGTCCCAGAGCCGCACCTGCGGCACGGTCGGGTTGAGGCGGAGTTTGTACATATAGCGACGGCGCGCGGTGTCGTTGCGGCGACCGCCGTGCCAGATACCGTGGTGCAGAAGCACGACCGTGCCCGCCGGGCAGGTCAGACGCGTCTGTCCCCTGAGGTTCTGGACGCGGCCGACGTCCGTCTCGTTGATCCTGCGTAGATGGCTTCCGGGCACACTGAGCGTGCCGCCCATCTCGGCGGTCACCTCGTGCGGGTAGTACATGAGCTGGATGTCGAACGCGTCCGGCCGTACGTCGATGATCGCGTCTCCGTGGAGGGGCTGCGCCTGCCCCTCGTGCGGCTCGCGCACATGTACCGCATGGTGGTCGACGGTCGGCTCGGAGCCGACCAGGCTCTCGACAGCGCCCGCGACGACCGGCAGGGCGAGCAGCTCGTGGACGAAGGTGTCCTGCGCGAACGCCTTGCTCAGCAAAGTGCCGTAGGGCACGTCCGGCAGTCCCTCGGTCATGGTCGCGATGGCCCGTTCATTGATCTCCTGCGGCACCACTCCGTCCAGGCGCAGAAATCCCTGCGCGACGAAGCGCGCTGCCTGAACCGATGTCAGGAGTTGCTTGCTGGTTGGCATGCGACGAACGTACGTGCCCTGCCTGACTCAGTCATGGGCTGAAATCGTCCAGTGCTGGTAATTTTCCATCATCGTGAAACTCGTGACACTACGGCTCGACGAGCCGCCCACCGTGGTCGACGCCGGCATCGGGGTACACGGCGTCTCCACCGACCACGACGTCTTCCGGCTGCCCGACCTGTGGCAGCTGCACCTCTACAACTACGAGGGCGCTCTGTCCCTCGGGCGGTCGGTCCACCCCATCCGACCCGGCCATGTCAGCCTCGTGCCACCGGACACGGAGGTGCGCTTCCACTACCGGGGCAGGTCGGAGCATTTCTACGTCCATCTACGGCTGCACGACGGCGGAACCGCACGGGTGGTCCCGGTGATGCAGGACGCCGCGGCCGAGAGCACACGCCTCGCCGATCTGCTTCGGCACGCCGTCACGGCCATGCCGACTTCTGCCCCGCGCGCCACCGCCGAGATCTGGGCCGCACTGTGGCGCGTCGCCGAGTTGCCGAGGAGCAACGGGGCCGGGCGCCCCCATCCCCTCGTGGCCGCCGCGCAGGCCTACGTCGAGGTACACCTGACGGGCCCGCTGTCCGTACCGGACGTCGCTCGCGCCGTCGGAATCTCCCACACGCACCTGACGCGTGTGTTCCGTGCCGAGACCGGCCGCACGGTCGTGTCGTACATCCGGCAGCGACGCGTTCAACGCGCCCGCCACCTCCTGCTGTCGTCCACCCTGTCCGTCACCGCCATCGCCGCGGCAGTGGGCATCGCCGACCTCCAGGCCTTCAACAAGGCCTGCCGCCGTGAGCTCGGCGCGAGCCCGCGTGACGTACGCGGGGCCGGGCGCGAGGGAACCGGCCACGCGCTTCCTTAGGGGCTTCGCGCCCCGCTGAGTGTCAACGTGCGCCACGCGCCAATTACGAATATTCAGCTGAAAGCCGGGACCGTCACGCGTCGCCGTACGCCCTCCGACCTGAGGCAGTACGGATACGGCGAGAACGGAGAGCAGGACCGCGGCATCGTCGACGCCACTTCCGTGAGGCCCGCGCCGAACCGCGCCGCCATGCCGAGCAACAGCCCGTTGAGCGTGCACACCACGGTCCCTGCGAGGGCTACGCCCGTCGTGCGCAGCGCCCCGTGACCCAACCGGGCCAGCAGATCGCGGCCGAGCGCGTCCGTACCCAACGGGTGAGCGGCCGAGGGCGCCAACAGTCGGGCCGCCGAGTCCACGTGAAGGGGATCGCGGAGCAGTCCGGCGGTTACCAGCGTGAGCAGTGCGAGGGCACAGACCGTGGCGGCCCGGCGGGTGAAGCGCCCTCGTGACAGGGACGGTGTGTGCAGGGCGGGCAGGGCCCCGTCCCGCCGGACCGGCCGAGCAGAGCCCGACGCAGGGCCAGCAGGATCGCGGCGGCGCTCAGGGCGCGGCCGATGTGTCCGGCCCGGGTGGCGGGGAGCTGCTCCCCCAGCACGTCCGCGAGCCGCAGCAGCGGAATGTACCCGGGTTCGCCGAGGTGGACGGCTCGGAAGATGCGGCTCTCGCCCCCAGCACCACCCACCGTCTGGACCACGAGGTACTGGACCGGGACCCAGGCACAGGACAACTGCGAGGGGAACTCCGCCGCGTGAGAGAACGTGGCTACGCCGTCAACCACAACCAGTACCTTCAGGGTGTCTGCGCCATCGCGGCACCCGTGCTGGACGGTGAGGGCGTACCGCTGGCAGCCGTGGCCGTCTCCCTGCCCGACTCCCGCTTCGAGCCCGGCCGGCTCGCCGAGCTGGGCCAACTGGTGACCGACACCGCGGCGGAGATCACCACACGTCACCTGCGTTGAGGCTGCACCGAGGCAGGGTCGAACAGAGAGACCGCGGTCAGCTCACGGGCACCGCGAGGTACTGGTACTCCAGGAACTCGTCGATCCCCACCCGGCCGCCCTCGCGGCCCAGCCCGGACTGCTTGACCCCGCCGAAGGGTGCGGCCGGGTTGGAGACGAGACCCGTGTTCAGCCCCACCATGCCCACCTCCAGCCGCTCGCTCACCCGCAAGGCACGGTCGAGGCCCTCGGTGAAGACGTAACCGACCAGGCCCCAGGGGGTGTTGTTGGCCCGGCGGATCACCTCGTCCTCGTCGTCGAAGGTGAGGATCGCGGCCACCGGGCCGAAGATCTCCGTGTCCATCAGACGGCTGCCGGGGTCGACGTCGGCGAGCACGGTCGGCGGGTAGAAACAGCCCGGACCCTCCAGCGTACGGCCGCCGACGAGGACGCGCGCACCATGCTCCACCGCGTCGGCGACCAGTTCCTCGACCTTGGCACGCCCCGTCCTGTCGATCAGCGGGCCGACATCGACGCCGTCCCGGGTGCCGGGGCCCACGACGAGCGCGCCCATCCGCTCGGCCAGACGCCGCCCGAACTCCTCCGCCACCGACCGGTGCACGAAGAAGCGGTTGGCCGCCGTGCACGCCTCGCCCATGTTGCGCATCTTGGCGACCATCGCCCCGTCCACCGCCTTGTCCAGGTCGGCGTCCTCGAAGACGATGAACGGCGCGTTGCCGCCCAGCTCCATCGACGTCCGGACCACGGCCTCCGCGCTCTGGGCCAGCAGCAACTGCCCGACGGCCGTGGAACCGGTGAAGGACAGCTTGCGAATCCGCCCGCCGCGCAGGAGCGGTTCGCACACCTCCCCCGCACGGGAAGTGGTGACGACGTTCAGCACGCCGTCCGGCAGCCCGGCCTCCTTGAGGATCGCGGCGAGAGCCAGGCTGGACAGCGGGGTTTGCGGGGCCGGCTTGAGCACCATCGTGCAGCCGGCCGCGATCGCCGGGCCGATCTTCCGCGTGCCCATGGCCAGCGGGAAGTTCCACGGGGTGATCAGCAAGCAGGGGCCGACCGGGCGGCGGGAGAGCAGCATGCGGTTGCGGCCGTCGGGCAGGGTGGCGAGGCCGCCGTCGATGCGGACGGCCTCCTCGGAGAACCAGCGGAAGAACTCGGCCGCGTACGCCACCTCTCCCCTGGCCTCGGCGAGCGGCTTGCCCATCTCGGCCGTCATCAGGTGGGCGAGCTCGTCGGTGCGCTGGATGATGATCTCGTAGGCGCGGCGCAGGATCTCGCTGCGCGCGCGGGGTGCCGTACGGGCCCACTCCTGCTGTGCCTGCACGGCCGCTTCCTCGGCGAGCTTGGCGTCCTTGGGGCCGGCGTCGGCGACGTGGCAGAGGACCTCGCCGGTCGCGGGGTCGTCGACGGGCAGGGTGGCGCCGTCCGCGGCGTCCACCCAGGCACCGCCGATGAACAACTGCGTGGGTGTGTCGGTCATGAGGTCTCTCCTGGTTGATCGGGTCGATCGGCGGCGGGGTCGAGCAGTTCCGCGAGGTGCACGGCGCGGACGCCCCGGTCTCCGGCGAGGTGGTCGATCTGAGTGGCGCAGCTGAAGCCGTCGGCCACGACGACGGTCGGGGTGGCCCCGTCGATGGCGTAGATGCCGTCGAGGCGGGGTTTCAGGGCCAGGTCGGCGACGGCCATGGAGGTGTCGTAGTGCTGTTCCTCGAAGCCGAAGTTGCCGGCGAGTCCGCAGCAGCCCTCGGCCTCGTCGACCTTGCGTACGCCGAGGCGGCCGAGCAGGTCTCGGGGATGACGGCCCTTGAAGGTGGCGTACTCGTGGCAGTGGGTCTGCAGGACGACGTTCTCGGGCAGCGGCGGCGGGGTCCAGCCCGGTTCCGCGAGGTCGGTGAGGGCTCCGGCGAAGGTGTGGACGCGGTCCGCGACGCGCCGGGCGGCGTCGGTGCCGAGGAGTTCGGGCACGTCACGCTTGAGGGCGGCGGCGCAGCTGGGCTCGGCCACCACGATGGGCCGGTCGTCGCCGTTGTCCAGGCGGGCGACCGTGCGGGTCATGATGCGGCGGGCCACCGACAGCTGGCCGGTGCTGACCCAGGTCAGGCCGCAGCACAGGCCGTCCTCGGCCGTGCTGCAGATACCCGCGTCGGCGAGGACGCGACTGGCGGCACCCGCCACGTGCGGGCGGAAGGCACGGGTGAAGCTGTCGACGAAGAGCAGGGCGTTCGCCGGTTCTTCCGGCTTCGACGCACGAAGCACCTGGCGCAGGCTGCGCCGGGAGGCGAACGCCGGGATCCTTCGCTTCGTGGTCACGCCCCCGAGGCGGGCGAGCAGCCTGCCGACCGGCCCGCGCAGCAGCGCGTTGACCGGGCGGGCCGCGAAACCCGCGAGGGCGGAGGTCAGCGGCAGCCAGCCCAGGGAGTAGTGGGAGCGGGGTCTGACTCTGCCCTTGTAGTGCTGGTGCAGGAACTCCGCCTTGTACGTGGCCATGTCGACGCCGACCGGACAGTCGCTGGAACAGGCCTTGCAGGACAGGCACAGGTCGAGGGCGTCACGAACCTCCGTGGAGCGCCAGCCGTCCTGGACGGTTCCGCCCCGCACCATCTCCTGGAGCAGGCGGGCCCGGCCCCGGGTGGAGTCGTTCTCCTCCCCCGTGGCCCGGTAGCTGGGACACATCACGCCGCCCGTGTCACTGCGGCAGCGGCCAACCCCGACGCAGCGGCGCACGGCGCCCGCGAAGCCGTCCTCGTCGTGCGGGAAGGAGAACAACGTGTCGACGGGCAGCACCTCGGAGGGCGTGTGCAGCGCGAGGTCGGCGTCGAGGCGGGCCGGGGCCACGATGATCCCGGGGTTGAGCAGCCCCTCGGGGTCGAATATCTCCTTGAAGGCGGCGAACGTCCGGATCATCCGGTGGCTGTACATGACCTCCAGCAGCTCGCCCCGGGCCCGCCCGTCGCCGTGTTCGCCCGACAGGCTTCCGCCGTGCTCCACGACCAGGGCGGCGGCTTCCGACAGGAACCGGCGGGTGGCGGCCCGCCCCGTGTCCGTGGCGAGGTCGAAGTCGATGCGCACGTGGACGCAGCCCGCGCCGAAGTGCCCGTACAGCACGCCGGTCAGGCCGTGCGCGGTCAGCAGCTTGCGGAAGCCGCGCAGGTAGGCGGCCAGGTTCTCGGGCGCGACCGCCGCGTCCTCCCAGCCGGGCCAGGACTCCCCGCCGTCGACGAGCCGCGCGGCGAGCCCCGCCCCGTCCTCCCGCACCCGCCACAGCGAACGCCGCTCGGCCGGGCTGTGCACGACCCGCCCGCCGGTCAGCCGGCCGCGGGCCTTGAGTACGTCCAGCAGTTCGGCGGCGCGGGTGTCGACGACCGCCTGGTCGTCGCCGTCGAGCTCGACGTACAGCCAAGCCCGCCCCTCGGGCAGCCCGGTGACGGAGTCGGGACCACGCCTGGCACGCATGGTGGCGACGATCGCCTCGTCCATGCCCTCCACCGCGGTGGGGTGCCGGCGCAGGATCTCGGGGACGTCCTCGGCGGCGTCGACCACGTCGTCATAGCCGAGGGTGAGGAGGGTGGAAGCCTGTGCGGTCGCCACCAGGCGGACCGTCGCGGCGGTGACGACCGCACAGGAGCCCTCGGTGCCCACCAGGGCGCGGGCCATGTCGAAGCCGTGCTCGGGCAGCAGGTGGTGCAACTGGTAGCCGGAGACCTGGCGCGGAACACGGCCCAGCTCGGTACGGATCGGCGCCAGGTTGCCCTCGATCAGGTGCCGCAGGTCCGCTTCGAGGCGGGCGACACGGCGGACCGCGTCCGTGTCGTCCGGGTCGGCGGCCCGCAGTCCGGTGCGGTCGGCAACGGCCCGCACGCCGTCGGCCGTCACGATCTCCAGGTCCTCGATGTGACCGCTGGTACGCCCATGCCGCACCGACCGGTTCCCGCACGCGTCGTTGCCGATCATGCCGCCGAGGGTGCAGCGGCTGTGCGAGGAGGGGTCGGGGCCGAAAGCAAGCCCGTGCCGGCTCGTCGCGCTCTGAAGGGCGTCGAGGACCACACCCGCCTCGACGCGCGCGGTACGGGCCTGCGGGTCGATGTCCAGGATCCGGTTCATGTACCGGGAGAAGTCCAGGACAACGCCGGGTCCGACGGCGTTGCCCGCCATGCTGGTGCCGCCGCCGCGGGCGGTGAGCGGGACGTCGGCCCCGTGGCAGGCCCGCAGCACCGCGACCACGTCGTCGGCGCCGCGGGGGAAGGCCACCGCCTGTGGCGGGACCCGGTAGTTGGAGGCGTCGTAGGCGTACGCGCCGGTCCCTCCCGCACCGGTCTCGATCCGCAGGCCGGGAGCGGTACGGGCGAGCTCGTCGACCAGGCGCGAGAGGGAGTCCGTCATCGCTGCGACACCCCCGACGTGCCGACCTCGACCGCGGTCGCCCACGCCTGGAGGCCCTCGTCCACCGCCGTCTCGTCGATGACGAGCGCCGGAATCATCCGTACGACCTGATTCCAGGCGCCGCACAGCAGCAGGAGCAGGCCCTCGTCGACGGCGGCGCGCTGCACGCGCGCGGCGGTCTCGGGGTCGGGGCCGCCGTCCTCGGTGACGAACTCGGTGGCCAGCATGAGCCCGAGGCCCCGCACGTCGCCGATGCCCGGCGTCCGGTCGGCCACCGCCTCCAGCCCTTGGCGCAGCCGCGCGCCCATCGCCTCGGCGTTCTCGACGAGCTTCTCGTCCCGCACGACGTCGAGGGTGGCGCAGGCCGCGGCACAGGCCACGGCGTTGGCGCCGTACGTGCCACCCTGCGAGCCCGGCCACGCCTTGGTCATCAGCTCCTCGGAGGCGGCGATGCCGGACAGCGGGAAGCCACTGGCCAGCCCCTTGGCGGTGACCAGGATGTCGGGCGTGACACCGAAGTGGTCGTGGCCCCAGAAGCGTCCGGTGCGGCCGACACCCGTCTGCACCTCGTCCAGGACGAGGAGGAACCCGTGGCGGTCCGCCCGCTCCCGCAGCCCCTCCATGAAGGCCCGGTTTGCAGGCACGTACCCGCCCTCACCGAGCACCGGCTCTACGATGATCGCGGCCGTGTCGGCGGGCGAGGAGATCGTCTGGAGCGTGTAGTCGAGCTCCTTCAGGGCGAAGCGGGTGGCGGTCTCCTCGTCCCAGCCGTAGCGGTAGGCCGAGGGGAAGGGGGTGACCACCACGCCGCTCATCAGCGGGGAGAAGCCGGAGCGGAAGCGGGTGCCGGAGGTGGTCATGGCGGCGGCGGCGACCGTACGCCCGTGGAAGCCGCCGTGGCAGACGATGACGTTGGGGCGACCGGTGGCCTGGCGGGCGAGCCGGAGCGCGGCCTCGACGGCCTCGCTGCCGGAGTTGGTGAAGAACAGGCTGTCCAGACCGGCCGGCAGTACCTCGCCGAGCTTGTCGACGAGGCGGCGCAGGGGCTGGTGCATGACCGTCGTGTACTGGCCGTGGATCAGCGTGCCGACCTGCTCCTGCGCCGCCGCCACGACCTTGGGGTGGCAGTGCCCGGTGCTGGTGACGCCGATGCCGGCGGTGAAGTCGAGATAGCGGCGGCCGTCCTGGTCGAAGAGGTGGACGCCCTCGCCCCGAGCCGCCACCACGGGCGTGGCCTGGCGAAGGTGCGGCGACAGTGCGGTCATGTTCGTCTCCCGGCCTCGGTGTTCGGTCTGCTGCGCTGTCCCGAGCATCTCCGTGGATCAGGGGTGCGCCAACCTGCGATCTGTCCGGCCGGGCCGCGACTTCCGGACGTTGTGTCAGCCTCATCGGGGCATGCCGGGTGCCGATCTCTCACGGACTGCTCTTGCGCAGGTCAGCGACGCTTGTCACAGTGGCCGGGCACTCCCGGGCACTGAGCCGTGCTCGAGCAGGGGACCCATGGAGACACCGTGAACGACAACCACCCGGCCGGCCATGGGCCCACCCGCGCACTCACCGTCGCCGACGTCCTGGCCCTTCCCGTCCTGGCCGCCGGACAACCCCAGGTCGTCACCGGTGTGCCCCACCTGGACCGGCCGGTCAGGTGGGTCCACATCACCGAACTGACCGACCCCGCGTCCTTCCTCAAGGGCGGCGAACTCGTCCTGACCACCGGGATGCCGCTCCCGGAAGACGTGGCCGGCGTGCGCCGGTACGTCGACGAACTCGCCGACATCGGGGCCGCGGCGCTGGTCATCGAACTCGTACGTCGCTATCACCGCCCGCCGGACGCACTCGTCGACGCCTGCCGCCTGCGTGGCCTTCCCCTCGTCACGCTCGCCAAGGACGTCAACTTCATGGAGGTCACCCAGGTCGTGCACGCCCTCCTGCTCGGCAACCAGGCGGACGCGATGCGCCGCACCCAGCGCATCCACGAGGCGTTCACCGCCCTGACCCTGCGCGGTGCCGGCCCGGAGGACGTGGTGCGTGCGGCGGCGGAGATGTGCGGCCGCACGGTCGTCCTGGAGAACCTGGTGCATCAGGCACTGATCTGCGAACCGTCGGGAGGCACGGTGGAAGAGGCGCTCACCGGTTGGGAGCAGCGCTCCAGAGCCGCCGGAACCGACGACCACACGGCGACATGCGGCCCGACGGGCTGGCTCACCGCACCCGTCGAGTACCAGGGCGAGCGCTGGGGCCGTGTGGTCATGCTCCCGTCCCGCACCGACGGCCCTGCCTTCGGGCCGGAGGACATCACCGTGCTGGAGAGGACCGCGATGGCTCTGACCGTCGCCCGCCTCATCCATCCCACCCCCTGGGAACGCACCGCACACCGAAACGCCCTGCGCGATCTGGTCGACCAGCGCCACCGCTCCGCCGAAGACGCCCGCGCCCGCTGCGCCGCACTGGGCCTGCCGACCGACCGAAGCCGGTTCGTCGCGACCCTGGTGCACCTCCGCACCGGCAGCGGGGGAACCGAGCCGGAGACCCGCCTGTTCCAGGAGCTCCACGCGGCAGGCATCCCGGCCCTCGTCGGCGAGCTGGCCCCCGACCGCCTCGGCATCCTGCTGGCTCTGCGTCCCTCCCAACCCTGGCGCCCCATCGTCGAACGACTGTGCAGCACCGCACTGAGCCTGGCTCCGCAAGCAGTGGTGAGCGTCGGTTCGGAGATCACGGACCTCTCCGACACCGCCCGCTCGTTCCGCGAGGCGGCCCGCGTCGCCGAGGCCACCCCGCCCGGCCAGCCCCTCCCGCCGGACCGGTCCTTCCACGAGCTGTCCGACATCGGCCTGCACCGCCTGCTGTACGCCCTCCGCGAGGACACCCGGATCCAGGAGTACGCCGAACAGCAGCTCGGACGACTCATCGACTACGACACCCAGCACGGCACCGATCTGCTGACGACCCTGCGGCACTACCTCGAAGCGGCCGGCAACAAGACCACCGCCGCACGTCGGGGCGGCCTCTCCCGCGAAACCATGTACCAACGCCTGCGCACCATCGAGCGTCTCCTCGACCGCGACCTGGAGTCCGGCGAACAGCGCACCGAACTCCACACGGCCCTCGCGGCACTTGATGTGCTTCGAGCCCGCTGACGTAGAACGGCGGCTCCAACCAGAAGTGGACCATGTCAAGGCAGGTGCGCTGACCCGCTGAGGCCCTCAAGTCCCGTGTTCCGCCGAGCGGCGGAGGAAGGTTTCGTGGACATCCCGCGCCAAGCGGCCACGTGCGGCGGCTCGTCGGCAGCGGGAGCCCAGCGTGTCCCCGAGCGCGGCGACGGCCGGCTCGTACTGGTGCGGCATCGCGAACCGCTCGTCGCACGCGAACCGCTCGTCGCACGCGAACCGCTTGTCGCACGTGAGCCGTTCGAGCAGGCCGGTGACGCTCCGCGCCCCTGCAATCCGGGGTCGCAGAAGGAGAGTCGGTCAGTGGCGGAAAGGACGCCGAGCCCACGGCGCACACTCCTCGGAAGCCGAGTGTGGAGCTGACCCCGAAGCATGTGTCGAAGCGCTTCGACGCCAGTCTGTCTCCTTGACGGGCCGTCAAGGTACCAGCAAAAGAAAGCGTCTCGTGGTTGAGGCTCTTGTTTCACACGAAACTTGTCCGTTACCTTGCGCCTGCAAGTGAAGCGCTTCGACAGGCGCCGCAGGAGGGCCGCCGCCATGAGTCATGAGTGGCCTGGCCTTCGGCGGCGACTACAACCCCGAGCAGTGCGACGAGCCGGTATGGAAGGAGGGCGACGCCCCGACACGGCCGAGCTGAGCCTGACCCTGCCCACCCCCACGGACGCCGACGCTCTCCGAACCACCGTTCCTGGACAGCGAGCGGGAGTGAGTCCACGCACTGGCACGCCCCGAACGGTCTTGGGCGCTCCCCCAGAGGGGGCACCCCCAGGTCGTCCGCTTTCGCCTCCGGGCGGCGACACGGATCCTGTCCGTGGTCCGATCCCGGAAGGGCGGAGTCCCTTACGACCTGGCCATGTGGATGCAGCCAGAGGCGACGGGGAGGCCCTGAACCATCACGCTGGTGGAGCAGGGGCCCCGCACGCCGGCACCGCACCCGGCGTCCCAGATCGCGCTACCCGGGCCCGCACCACACCTCGCAAGCCCGAAAGCCGACCATCACACGATCGAGCTAAATCACCCTCATACGCGTTCCACATCGAGCAGTTGTCAACCCCCAGCCCGCATCATGAATCGACGAGAGGACCTGTCGGGTGCCCCCTCCGCGCCAGCCGGACGGACGCTTCGCCAACCCGGTGATCCCCGGCTTCCACCCCGACCCCAGCGTCTGCCGCGTCGGCGACGACTACTATCTGGCCTGCTCCAGCTTCGAGTACTTCCCCGGGGTGCCCCTCTTCCACAGCCGTGACCTGGTGCACTGGACGCAGATCGGCAACGCCCTGGACCGGCCGGCCCAACTGCGTCTGCCCGTCTCCATGTCGTCCTCCGGCGGGATCTACGCCCCCACCCTGCGCCACCACGACGGCCGCTTCTGGCTGATCGTCACCAACTGCAGCGAGGGCGGCGGCAACCTGATCGTCACGGCCACCGACCCCGCCGGACCGTGGTCGGACCCCATCTGGGCGCCGGGTGTCCCCGGCATCGATCCGGACCTGGTCTGGGACGAGGACGGCACCTGCTGGTGCACGGTCGCCGGCGTCTCGCAGGTCCGTATCGACCCGTCCACCGGGCAGACGTACGGAACACCGCACAGGCTCTGGTCCGGCGCACCTGGCGCCAAAGCCCCGGAGGCGCCGCACCTGTACCGGATCGGCGACTACTGGTATCTGCTCATCGCCGAGGGCGGCACCGAGCGCGGCCACGGTGTCTCGATCGCCCGCGGCCGGCCGTACGCCCGCCGGCCCGTTCGAGCCGTGCCCGGCCAACCCGATCCTCACCCATCGCGGCACCGACCACCCCGTCCAGAACACCGGGCACGCCGACCTGGTCCAAGGCCCCGACGGCTCCTGGTGGATGGTGCTGCTCGGCGTCCGACCGGGCGGCGGCACGCCGGGCTGGCACGTGCTCGGCCGGGAGACCTTCCTGGCCCCCGTGACCTGGGTGGACGACTGGCCGGTCGTCGGCGAGGTCGCCCTGGACCTGCCCGAGCTCCCCTGGCCGCTCTCCCCCAGCCCTGTCGAGGAGCACCGGGACGACTTCGAGCTCGCCGAACTGCGACCGTCCTGGATCTCCCTGCGCGACCGGCCCGCTGAACACTGCACCACCAAGGAGCGCCCCGGATGGCTGACGCTCCGGGCGCGGGGCGGCTCCCTGGACGAACCCGACGTGGTGTTCACCGGCCGGCGCCAGCAGCACATGTCGTGCCGGGGGCGCACTCTGGTCGATGCCGCGGAGGGAGCCGGTGGCCTCGCCGTCCGGCTCGACGAGCGGCACCACTACGAAATCGAGGTGACCGGCACGCGGGTGCGGGTGGTCGCACGCGTCGGCTCCCTGCGCACGGTCGTAGCCGCACAGTCCGTGCCCGCCGGGCCGGTGGTCCTCGCCGCCACGATCACAAAACCGCCGTCTCCCCACGGGCCGTGCACAGGACCCGACGTCGTCTCACTCGGCGTCGAGCAGCCCGACGGCACGTTCACCGAGCTCGCGGCCCTCGACGGCCGCTACCTGTCGACCGAGGTCGCCGGCGGCTTCACCGGCCGGGTCATCGGCATGTACGCCGCGGTAGGCACCGTCCACTTCGACTGGTTCGACTACCAGCCCCTCGACGACTGAACCAGGCTCCCCCCTCTGCTGACAGGGACAGGGATCTGCCATGCGGCGACGAGGGCACGCATTCAACCTGCAGCTGAAGGAGTGGCCGGCGGTGGCGCCTGCCGCTGCCCGATCACGGATCGGATCACCCGTACGACCGACAGAAAGGCAACACATGACGGACATACGGCAACCCGCGCACCACCGCAGCCGCGGCCCCGGACGCCTGGCCGGCCTGCTGCTGGCGCTGGTCGTCCTGCTGGGGCTGTGTGCCGGTACGGCGACCGCCGCGCCCGACGCCGCGGCCGAACCGTCGCAGTCGACGACGGTCAGAGTCCCGGCCCGCGCCATGGACGCCGTCGCCGCGATGCAGCCCAGCTGGAACCTGGGCAACACCCTGGACGCGATTCCGGACGAGACGTCCTGGGGCAACCCCAAGGCCACGAGGGAACTGTTCGAAACCGTCCGGGCGCAGGGCTACCGCAGCGTCCGCATCCCGGTGACCTGGACCGACCACCAGTCCGCCACCGCCCCATACACCATCGACGCCACATACATGAGCCGCGTCAAACAGGTGGTGGACTGGGCACTCGCCGACGGCCTCTACGTCGTGCTCAACGTCCACCACGACTCGTGGCAGTGGATATCGAAGATGCCCACCGACCATGACAACGTACTCGCCCGCTTCAACGCCGGCTGGACCCAGATCTCCTCGACGTTCCGGGACGAGCCGCGCACCCTCCTCTTCGAGAGCGTCAACGAACCATCCTTCGACAACGCCACGGACGCGCAGAAGATGCAGCTCCTGAACGAGCTCAACACCTCATTCCACAAGGTCGTCCGCTCCTCGGGCGGCGGGAACACCAACCGCCTGCTGGCCCTGCCCACACCGGCCTGCACCCCGTCCCAACCCTTCATGGACGACCTGTCCACCACGATCGGCGCACTGCACGACAGCAATCTGGTCGCCACCGTGCACTACTACAGCTGGTATCCCTTCAGCGTGAACGTCGCGGGCGGCACCCGCTATGACGAGAACGCCCAGAAGGACCTGAACGAGGCCTTCGCCCGCATGCACGACACGTTCGTCGCCAAGGGCATCCCCGTCTACCTCGGCGAGTACGGCCTGCTCGGATATCCCGACGACAACCACCCCTCCCGCATCGAGCGGGGCGAGGCGCTGAAGTACTACGAACACATCGGATATGCGGCACGCGTCGCCGGTGTCACCACCGCCCTGTGGGACCCCGGCTTCGCCTACCTGAACCGCGAGACCCTGCAGTGGCGTGACCCCGGCCTCTTCGCCATCAAGTCCAACTGGACCACCCGCTCAGGTACGGCATCCTTCGACAAGGTCTTCGTTTCGAAATCGAGCCCGATCACCGCCCAGGCACTCACCCTCAACCTCAACGGCACCAGCTTCCGGGGGCTCTGGCAGGGCGGCACCAAGCTGTACGCAGGGCAGGACTACAACGTCTCCGGCAATCAGCTCACCCTCACCGCCAAGACACTGACCCGGCTGGTCGGCAGCCGCGCCTACGGGGTCAACGCCACTCTCCAGGCCCGGTTCTCCAGTGGGCTGCCCTGGCAGATCGACGTCGTCACCTACGACTCCCCGGTTCTGTCGAACACCGCCGGCACCACTGATTCGTTCACCGTTCCCACGCAGTTCCGGGGTGACGTGCTGGCGACCATGGAGGCCAAGTACGCCGACGGCAGCAACGCCGGCCAGACCAGCTGGACTCCGTTCCAGGAGTTCAACATGGCCTTCTCGCCGGACTACCCGAACGGCACGATCATCCTGACCCCCGCCTTCCTGAACGCGCTCCGCGACGGCGAGGCGGCGACGCTGACCTTCCACTTCTGGAGCGGCGTCACCATCACGTACCACGTCACAAAGTCCGGAAGCTCGGTCACCGGCACGACATCCTGACCGATCGGCCCCTGCCCTGGTTGCCGGCCTCCCCGGCAGCCAGGGCAGACCCAAGTCTCCGCGCCGCCTCACTCCGCATTCGGCGGAGCCGTGCTCTCCCGGACGGTCAGGGTGGTGGCGATCTCCAACCCCACCTGCGGCAATTGCTCACCCCGGCTGAGCGCTAGGGGCCGGCTCGGTGGCGGCTGCCGCCAACTCGGCCATACGGCGCGCGCACCACGCCGGTACGTCTGTCCCGGCCATGCGTGATCAGCTCGCGGGTCCCATGGTCGCAGTCCTTAGAGCTCCGAACAAAAGTGGAGTCCGACCAGCTCGCGGCGTCCGGTGCGTGCGATCGCAAGGCGCCGGAAGCTCCTCGTAGCGGAGCTACTAGGGGCTTTCGGCAACGCGGCGAGCCTGCGTGCCAGGCGTCGGGAGCCGGGCTCCACCTTTGTTCGGAGCTCTTACTCACCACCGGTAGCCCGCAGCTCATGGCCGCGCGCGCGACTGTGCCAAGCCGCCCGTGACCGTCCTCCCGCGAGACTCGGCCTCTCCCTGTGAGAAATCGTTGGCAACCTTTGCGCTTCCCGCGGTCACTCAGCAGTGCACCATCGGCTCGATCTGAACGGACAGGGAATGTACACACCGAGGCAGGCCGCGCGGCAGCGCAGACAAAGACGCAAGCTCATGCTGGGCGGCACGTCGGCGCTGATCGCCGTGGGCGTTCTCGCCTACCTGGTCATGGCGCTGCTCCCCGACCGCAACGCCGATGCAGGGCCTGCCGCGGCCACACCCCTCGCCACCACCCAAGTGAAAGCCACCGCCGCCGGCGAGACAGGCACCCCGACCGCGACGGCGAGCCCGACTGGCTCCCCCACCCCGACGGGTGTCGCGACCACCGCGTCAGCACGACCGTCACCCACTGACACCCCGCGGCCCCAGCGAAAGTCCGCCACGACCTCGCAGGCAGGACGGCTTCAGCCCCACACCACCTACCAGGGCGTCGCCACCGCCTACGAGGCCGGGGACGGAGACGGCGCCTGCCTGTTCGGCCCGAGCCCCGACCTCATGATCGCGGCCATGAACACCACCGACTACGAGACGTCCAAGGCATGCGGCGCATACGTGCTCGTCCGCGCGGCCAATGGCAAATCCATCACGGTGCGGATCACCAACGAATGCCCCCTGCCCTGCGCACCCGGGCAACTCGATCTCAGTCAACAGGCCTTCGCCAAACTCGCCGACCTCAAGGTGGGCCGGATCCCCATCACCTGGAGTCTGGTGAGCCCCAGCACCTCCGACACGATCTCCATCCGGTACAAGACCGGCTCCAGCCCCTACTGGTGCGCCATCCAGGCGATCGGCCACCGCAACCCACTCGCCAGGCTGGAAATCCGCACCACAGGCGGCTGGCGGCAACTGCCCCGCACCACCTACAACTACTTCATCTCCGCCGACGGCAGCGGGTGCGGCAGCGCGATCAGGCTCACCGACATCTACGGCGAACAGCTGACCGTCACTGGAATCGCGGTGCGGCCGAACGTCGTGCAACCCACCCAGGTCCAGTTCGCCCGACACTGATCCCACGGCCCGTCCAAGACCGCCGGCGGCTCCCCACACGTCTGGAATCGGTGGACCGCCGGCAGGCACGCCATGAAGCCGACCGCATGGTGCCTCCGCTCGCCGACGCCGGCCATGGTCTACCGGCGGATCGCAGGTCTTCCCGGCGGCGGGGTGCCGACTCCTGTCCGCGGGGAGCGAGTTCCTCGTCCTCTCGGTCGTCGAGGGCACCACGTGGGACAAGGCCGCCTGCCGCCTGACCCACCCGGCCGAGGCGGCCGCGCGCCGCGAACTGGGCGCGATCACCGCCGCACGCTCGCCGACTCCGTCGCCCGCCTGCACACCGCTGCTCGGACGTCTCCGTGACGGCCCCCGCCTGTGCCGACGATGTGGACATGGGCCTTGGCGACCCTCAGCCGGGCCTTGGCCCGGTTCGCCGAGACCTTCACCTTCTTGGCAGCCTTCGCTGAGCCTTCGCCGGCCGGGCACGGTCCTTGAGCAGGCGCAGTCGGCGACCACCGCCCGGCAGGACAAGCCCGCCTCCTTCCCGCGGGCCGCGGGCGCAGCGGCGAGCTGCGGTTTCGTGCGGAAGACCGGGCGGACCGGCCGCGGGCGAAGTGGTGGGCGGGGGTGTGGGGAGTCGCGTGCAGCGGTTACGCAGTACACGCGGCCGTCGGTCCACCACCGTGGTCACCGTGACGATGTCGTTGTCCGTCTTGCCGCCCCGGCCCAGCCACTGCCGGCCCAAGAGAGGTTGCCGACCTCATCACAGGGATGCCGGGCCGACGTCGGCAAGGGCGGCATCGATCAACGACTCTGCGATGGATCGCGCGTACGCGCCAGTGTGACTGCTGTTGAGTGCGGTTCCGCGTGCGGCCGCGCCGTCGAAGAGCAGTGCCAGTTGCTCACCCAGGGTTTCCGGGTCGGCGGCCCCGGCCTGCCGTGCGATGTCCGTGAGTCGGCGGGCGAACTCCCTCTTGTATGCCGCGGCCAGCTGGTGGACGGAGTGACCGGGGTCGGGTACCTCGACGCTCACGTTCAGGAACGGGCAGCCCCGGAACGGAGCGGGGGTTTCCGGCAGCTTCCAGTCGTAGATGGCGAGGAGTTGCTCACGCGGGCTCGGCGCCGGTTGGGCGGGCGACAGGGAGACGGGCAGGAGATCGCCCACCAGGGACTGCAGGTATGCCGCAATGAGCTCGTCCTTGCTGGGGAAGTGCGTGTAGAGGGTGCGTTTTGATACTTCGGCGACGGTCGACAGCTGGTCCATCCCGGTCGCGTTGATCCCCTGCGCCGTGAACAGCTCGGTCGCCGCTTTGAGGATCCGCTCCCGGGCGCCACGCCCACGACGCCGACGCACGGGGTGAGATTCGGTCACATCCTTAAGCATACCGATCGTTTTACATAAGCCAGTGGGCCAGCTACGGTGGGGACTCAAGTAGACCGATCGTCTTACTTAGCCACGCCTCGCATCGCGCTGCATACGGATGGGTGGTTCGTCGGCGGCGCACCCGTCCAGGGCCCGCTCGGCGCCCCCTTCACGCCTTGCCGGGCCCACGTCCAGACCGCCACCTGACCCGCCACCGCCCGCCCCAGCTCATCAATGCGAAATCAGCACCAAGGAGACCTGATGCGTTACACGACCTTCGGACGACGGACCGGACTGCGCGTTTCCGAGTACGCACTCGGTACGGGGAACTTCGGCACCGGCTGGGGTGCCGGCGCCGAGCCGGACGAAGCGCGCCGGATGTTCGACAGGTTCGCCGAGGCCGGCGGAACGTTTCTCGATACCGCGGACGGCTACCAGTTCGGCGAGTCCGAAGAACTCGTGGGCAAGTTCGTCGCCGCCGACCGGGACCACTTCGTCCTGGCCACCAAGTTCACCAATGGGGCCGGCCCGCAGCCCGGCATCTCCAGGACGGGCAACAGCCGCAAGAACATGGTCGCTTCGCTGGAGGCGAGCCTGAAGCGCCTCGGCACCGACTACATCGACCTGTACTGGGTCCACTTCCCCGACAACCTCACCCCCATGGAGGAGATCCTGCGCGGACTGGACGACCTGGTCAGCTCCGGCAAGATTCTCCACGCCGCCCTGTCCAACTTCCCCGCATGGCGCGTCTCCCGCGCCGCCACCCTCGCGGACCTGAAGAACTGGGCACCGGTCACGGGCATCCAGATCGAGTACAGCCTCGTCGAGAGGACCCCCGACCGTGAACTGCTGCCGATGGCCGAAAGCCTGGGCCTCGGCGCCGCCCTGTGGTCCCCGCTCGGCGGCGGACTGCTCACCGGCAAGTACCGCCGCGGCACCGAGGGACGGCTGAGCGATCTCAAGACGCTCGTGCACACCGAGAGCACCGACCAGAAGACCGCCGTCGTCGACACCGTCCTGGCCATCGCCGAGGAGACCGGCGCGACGCCCGCCCAGGTGTCGGTGGCCTGGCTCCGTGAGCGTGCCGCACAGGCGTCCACCTCGTTCGTGCCGATCATCGGCCCGCGCAACCTCACCCAACTCGACGACTACCTGGGCGCCCTGGACGTCCAGCTCGCCCCGAAGCAGTTCGCGCGCCTGTCGGACGTCAGCGCAATCCCCCTCGGAGTGCCCCACGAGGCGACCGCTCGTGCCCGAGACGCCGTCCAGGGCGGTGACGCTTCCCTCGTCAGCCAGCCCGCAGTGCCCGCGGCCTGAGCGGTGGTCCCCCTGCCCGCAAGACCGTAGCGAGAGATGCCATGAAGGAGCGTCACGCCTCGGATGGTCGACCTGAACCGGGGCCCGGTGGACGGTGTCGGCGCCTGACGACCGCCCTCGGCCGCCATGGCCTGTGGCTACCGTGCCGCCTCGTCCTCGATGTCGCGGACCAGGTCGATCGCCCGGCCCAGGGTGGCGAGTCGGGCGTCGAGGGTCTCGCCGGCGGGATAGAAACGAACGGTGTCGACACCGACATCGCGCCACACGCGCAGCCGCTCGCGCACCATGTCCTCGGTTCCGATCAGTGTGGTCGCCAGCACCATTTCGTCGGTGATCAGGCCGGCCGCGCCGTCCCGGTCACCGGCCTGCCAGTGTGTCCGGACCTCGGCCGCGACCTCGGCCCAACCCTGGCGACTGTAGGCGCTGTTGTAGAAGTTCGTGGTCGCGGAGCCCATGCCGCCGAGGCTGAAGGCCAATTCCTTCTTGCGTCCGGCCACCATCGCGCGCAGCGCGTCCTCGTCGTCCGCGAAGGCGACCTCGGCGCCCTGGCAGATGTCGAGGTCGGCGCGCTTGCGACCGGCGGCGGCGAGCCCCTGGTCCAGGTGGTCGAAGTACGCCTCCTCGGCACCCTCCGGAACGAAGCTGGTACCCAGCCAGCCGTCGGCGATCTCGCCGGTCAGGTGCAGCATCTTCGGCGAAAGTGTCGCCAGGTATACGGGGATGTCGTGCTCGGCGCGCATCGACAGCCGCATGGGTTTCGCCTCGCCCGGCAGTGGGATCTGGAACTCCCGCCCCGCGTAGGAGACCTTCTCTCCGGTCGCGGCCTCTCGCACGATCTCGACGTTCTCGCGCATCCGCGACAACGGCCGGGAGAACGGCACACCGTGCAGCCCCTCGATCACCTGCGGTCCGGAAGGGCCGAGCCCGAGGAGGAAGCGCCCCTGGGAAATCTGCGACAGCGTGATCGCGGCGCGGGCGATGGCCATCGGCGTACGGGTGCCGAGTTGGATGATTCCGGAGCCGAGCAGCATGCGCTCGGTCTTCGCGGCGAGGTAGCCCAACGGTGACGGCGCCTCGGAACCCCAGGCCTCCGCGACCCAGCAGATGTCCAGGCCGAGTTTCTCCGCCTCGGTGACGTATGCGACGATCTCACGCCAGTCGCCCCCGGAGGCTTCGATCGTGGTGGACGTACGCATCAGAGACTCGCCTCTCCTGAGCTCTGGGCACTCTCGGCCAGCTTCTTGATCGCTTCAAGGGTGGCCGTCATGTTGGCCTCGAACTCCCGCATGCGTACGAAGACGATCTTCTGCTCCTTCTCCGGCATGCGATCGATGGCGAAGGAGAGGCCCGAGCGGGCCGGCCCCATCTGCATCCACTGCCGCAGCAGTGTGCCGCCGTCCTCCGGCTTCAGGGTGAACCGCCAGAGGGCCGTCGGGTGTTGTGGATCCTCGACCGCCCAGGCGAGCACGCTCGGCGGCTCGTACTCGACGATGTGGGACGTGGTGGCCCACTCCCCCAACGCTTCATGCTTGCTCCGGCCGACGAATCGGGCCCCTGGAGCGGGTCCGCTCCTGCCGTCCAGCCATTCCACCGACTGCAGCTCGGGGCTCATGCGCGGCATCAGCTCGATGTCCGACACCAGCGCCCACACTTGCGCCGGCGCGGCGGCGATCCAGGTGTGGACCTCAGCCGTCGGCTTGTCCGCATAGCGCGCGCCCGTCCACTCCATGATCCCGCAGCCTCCCTGCCCGCCAAGAACGCTCACATGAGCACTGACCAGTAAAGTTGCGTAGATAGACTTACTTGTCAAGGGTGGCATGGCCACCACAGGGCTGCCGATTCAGCCCTCGAATCGCTCCCGCACATCCGGCCGTTCGGCCAAATGCGGTGGATACCCGGGGCCCATCCGGGGGCGGGTGTTGTCCGCTGTCATGGGTTCGCCGCAAGCGGCGCACACCACCTCGGCATGGGTCTCCTGCCCGCACACCTCGTGGCTCATCGCCACCGGCGGGCCCGCCTCACCGGCCAGCCAGCGGTCTCCCCACCGGTTCATCACCAGCAGCACGCCAAAGAAGTCGCGCCCCTTCTCGGTGAGCACGTAGTCGTACCGGACCGGCTCGGTCTGGTAGGGCCGCTTCTCGAGCAGCCCCTCCCCCACCAGCCGGCGCAGCCGGTCCGTCAGCGTATTGCGGGCGATCCCCAGCGACTCCTGGAACGCGTCGAAGCGCTGGATCCCGTAGAAAGCCTCACGCAGCACCAGCGGCGTCCACCAGTCCCCGAGCAAGTCCATGGTCCGCGCGATCGAGCAGGGCCACTGCGCAAAGGATGTCCGCCTCATGACAGCCAGCATAGGTTCGTCCAGTCGTGAGACCCAGCAGGTGAACCGAGCAGCGACCGGTGCGCGGCCTCTTGTGTTCCATCAATAACGAAGTTATGTTGCCGCCATGAAACGTGACTTGCTGGGCAGAAGGCTGGTTGTCACCGGAGCGGCACGCGGCATCGGCGAGAAGGTGGCCCGACTGGCCGCCGCCCGCGGTGCTCGTGTGACCGTGATCGGACTGGAACCCGATCGGTTGCGCGACCTCGCCGAGGACCTGGGCCCCGCCGCTTCGTGGCGTGAGGCCGATGTGTGCGACGGTGCCGCCCTCCGGTCGGCGATCGACGCGGCGGCGGAGGTGATGGGCGGCATCGACCTCGTCGTCGCCAACGCCGGCGTGGTGGCGTACGGGACGGTGCGGCAGACGGACGAGGCGTCGTTCGAGCGGGTGATGGACATCAACCTGAACGGCGTGTTCCGCACGCTCAAGTACGCGACGCCCCACCTGGAGCGCAGCCGGGGTCACGTGCTGGTCGTGGCGTCCGCGCTGTCGTTCATGCCGCTGGCCGCGATGGCCTCGTACGGCGCGAGCAAGGCGGCGGCCGAGCTGCTCGCCCTGACCTACCGCCAGGAGGTGGCGCATCTCGGGGTCACGGTCGGCCTTGTGCACCCCTCCTGGATCGACACGGACCTCGTGCGGGGCGCCGAGGCGGACCTCCCCTCCTTCCAGGGGCTGCGCCGGCGGCTGCCCTATCCGGGCAACGTCACGACGAGCGCCGACCGGGCGGCTGCCGCGATCGTCGACGGGCTCGTGCGCCGACGCAGCCGCGTGTACGTGCCGCGCGCGGTCGTCGTGGCCAACTGGGCGAAGGGAGCGCTGAATTCACCGCTGGCCTGGCCCTGGGCGAGGCGCTTCGCGGCCCGGGCGGTTCCGTCCCTCGAACGGGAGGTCGCAGCGCTGGGGAGGCATGACCAACTCGCGCCGGGTACCGATGCCCCTGCTGCGGAGACCAGGTCGTCCTAGCCGCACACGAAGCTGCGCCCAACCACCCGGCTCCTCAGTGGACTTGGACGATTTCTCAGTCATCTTGGACGATCGAGTCGTACAGTCGCGCGCCGGCCTCGTGCGAGGCCGCGGCACGTTCCCGCCTGTCACCCAAGCCGACAGAGAAGTTCACGCCCATCGGCAGGAGCACCTGCGCCACGGCGTCGTCGAACTCGACGAAATGCTCAGCCAGTTCAAGGGTGATGTAGCCGTGCACGAAGCTCCACAACTGGGCGGCGATGACTTCGGGTTCCTGGGGCTCGACCCTGCTGGAGCGCACGAGCCGTTCGCAGGCCGCAGTGACATGAGCGTGGGCTTCCCGAAAGGCCGGGGAACGCCCACTCAGGCGAAGGTCCGCATCCGACAGAGGCCGGTACGTCGCCCGAGTGGACAGCCCGAACATCAGGTCGTAGAGGTGAGGGTTCTCGCAGGCCAGCCGACGGCAGGTCAAGGCCATGGCAAAGAGATCCGCGATCGGGTCCTCCGTCACCGGTACCCGGGCGAACGTTCTGCCGAGTTCCTTGAACCCATGGTCGGCAACAGCGCTCATGAGCTCGGGGATCCCACCGAAGTGGCTGTAGAGCACCATCGTCGACAGTCCGCTCGCGGAAGCCACCGTGCGCGCTTTCAAGGCCGATGGCCCCTGCTCGGCCAGCAGACCGATGGCCGCCTGCACAAGCCGTTCCGGTGCGTCATCAAGCCTCGCCCGCCCTGCCATGTCGCGCACGCCTCCACTGTTGACACGTCCAAAATAACTTGGTTATGTAATCGATCACGACAATAGTACACATCGCATGTGACCTGCCGTCTCGGATACACGCGTCCGTCCTCGGACACGTCATCACGCGCTGTTCCAGTCTCCTGCCGCCGGTGCGGCCACAGCCCGTCGGGGCCAACCCGACCCATCGCTGCGACACGCATCCCCGGCCGTCGCCACGCATTTTCCACCCCCATGAACTCAGCACGGGAGCAGAATTCATGTCGTACAAAGACAAGGGCCATCTGGAGATCGAAGATCGCGGGGCCGTTCTGATCGTCCGGGTCGACGGCGGCCGGCACCAGGAGTTCGGCCTCGATATCGCCAAGCAGCTGGACAAGCTGGTAGCCCGGGCCGACCGCGATCCGAGCATTCGTGCCGTCGTCTTCACCGGGGCGCATCCCGAGCGGTTCGTCAGCCATGCCGCGGTTCGGTGGCTGCAGGAAGAGGGCGCCGCGAGCCCTACGGTCGGCCGGCGCGGTGCCGCCGCCGTCGTACGCGCGGCGAAGCACGTGGACCGGTCCCGTGTCCTCGGGGCCGTGATGCGCAGGACCCCGATGCGGGGAGCCCTCCAGTTGGAGCGTCTGCACACGACCTTCCTCCGGATGAACGCCAGCGGTGTCCTCTTCGTCGCCGCCCTCAACGGTTCGGCCCTCGGCCTCGGGGCCGAGTTCGCCTGGGCGTGCGATCTGCGGGTCATGGCCGACGGGGACTACTTCATCGGCCAGCCGGAAATCCTCCTCGGCATCATCCCGGGTGGAGGCGGCACCCAGCGGCTGACCCGCCTGATCGGCACCCACCGGTCCCTGGCCGCGATCCTCGAAGGCAAGCCGTTCACGCCCGCGGAGGCTCTCGCCAACGGGGCGGTCGACCAGGTCGTTGCGCAGCACAAGGTGCTCGCGCAGGCGGTCGAACTGGCGGAACGCTTCGGCAGGCGGTCCAGGGGTTCGGTCGCGGCCGCCAAGAGGTCGGTGTACTTCGGCGGCTCGATGTCGTTGGAGGACGGCCTGCACGTCGAACGCGCCGAGTTCTTCACCAGAGTCATGTCGAAGGAGGGACAGGAACTGATGCTCGACTACATGGAGACGACGGACGCCACCGGCGAGCTCCCGCTCTACCGGCCGAACACCTACGCGCAGGCGCTCACCTCGGGCAGTGTGCCCGGGCGCCGCTCGGCGAACGGACGGTGAGCAGACGATGACCACTGCACACTCCTTCACCCGTCACGACATCACGTTCCCCTCCGGCGACAGCACCTGCGCCGGGTGGTTCTACCTCCCCACGGGCGTCACCTCCCCGCCCGTCGTCGTCCTCGGGCACGGCCTGGGCGCCACCCGCGAGATGCGCCTGGACGCCTTCGCCGAGCGTTTCGCACAGGCCGGCATCGCCGCCGTGGCCTTCACCTACCGGCACTTCGGCGACAGCGGCGGCCACCCACGCCAGCTCCTGTCGATCAAGCGTCAGCTCGCCGACTGGGATGCCGCCCTCGCCTACGTCACATCCCGCCCCGACGTCGACCGCTCCCGTGTCGCGGTCTGGGGCACCTCCTTCGGCGGCGGCCACGCCATCACCGTCGCCTCACGCCATCCAGAACTGCGCGCGGCCGTGGCGCAGTGCCCGTTCACCGACGGTCTCGCCTCCGCGCTCGCGCTGGGCCCGGTCGCCTCACTCAGGGTGACCCCCGTGCTCGCCCGGGATCTGGCGACCAGACTCCGCGGCAGGGCGCCCGCGATGGTTCCCATCGCCGCCGCCCCCGGTTCACCGGCCCTCATGAACGCTCCGGACGCCCTGCCCGGATACCAGGCGCTGCAGCCGCCCGGGACGACGTTCCGCAACGAGGTGGCGGCACGGGTGATCCCGACCATCGCCGCCTACCGCCCCGGGCGTGCGGCGAAGAAGGCCACCATCCCGATCCTCTTCTGCGTCAGCAACACCGACTCGGTCACGCCCCCCGCCCAGACCCTCCGGTACGCGGGTACCGCGCCCCGCGGAGAGATCAAGAGGTACGACGCCGGCCACTTCGACTTCTACACCGGCGAGACCTTCGAGGAACTGGTACGCGACCAGATCGAGTTCCTCGCCCGCCAGCTGCACCCGGCACCCGCCGCATCGACTCCTTGACCGGACCGCATCACACCGAGACAGGTACGCCCGCCATGAACTTCGCTTCTCTGCCCGACCGCCGCGCCGAGCTCGACCCCCACGGGGCCGCGGTCTCCGACGGGCACCACTCCCTCACCAACACGCAGTTGCTGAGCCGGGTCCGAACGGCAGCGCGCCAGCTCCAGGACCTCGGAATCGGTCCCGGTGACGTCGTCGCCCTCAAGCTGACGAACCGCGTCGAGTTCGTGATCCTGCTGTTCGCCGCCTGGCGGTTCGGCGCCACCATCACACCGGTCAACCCGAGCATGACCGACGTCGAAGTGGTTCGACAGCTCAAGGACTCCGTTGCGCGCCTGCTGGTGGTCGAGGACGGGGCGGCCCCGGTGCCGGACGGTGTTGCCGTACTCGCCGTCGGCCAGCTGTACGAAGGAACGGCAGGGCCGGATCAAGCACCGCTTCTCAATCCGGCCACCCTGGCCCTGCTCATCTACACCAGCGGTACGACCGGGGTGCCCAAAGGTGTGATGCTCGACCACGCCAACATCGACGCCATGGTGGAGATGGGGCGCCAGGCGTTGGAGGTCGGCCCGGCCGATCGGTGCCTGCTGATCCTGCCGCTCTTCCACGTCAACGGCATCGTGGTCAGCGTCCTTCTGCCGCTGCTCGTGGGCGCGAGCGTCGTCATCGCGGGCCGGTTCGATCCCCGCACCTTCTTCGATCTCGTCGAGCGTGAGCGCCCCAGCTTCTTCAGCGCGGTGCCGACGATCTACAGCATGCTCGCGGCACTCCCGGACGGCGTCCGGCCCGACACGTCGTCACTGCGATTCGCAGTCTGCGGCGCCGCACCCGCCTCCGCCGAGCTACTGACCCGGTTCGAGGCCCGGTACGGGTTTCCGCTCCTCGAGGGGTACGGCCTGTCCGAAGGAACCTGCGGCTCCACCATCAACCCCGTCGCCGGCCCTCGACGCGCCGGGACCGTGGGACTTCCCTTCCCCGGCCAGGAGATCCGGATCGTCGACGCCAGCGGCAGCGAGGTGGCGCCGGGCACGGACGGTGAAGTCGTCGTGAGGGGCGCCAACGTCATGCGTGGCTATCTCGGCCGTCCGGACGAAACGGCCAAAGTCATCCTCGACGGCTGGTTGCACACAGGCGATGTGGGCCATCTCGACGCCGAGGGCTATCTGACCCTGGTCGGGCGCTCGAAAGACATGATCATCCGTGGCGGGGAGAACATCTACCCCAAGGAGATCGAGGACGTGCTCGCAGGCGACCCGTCGGTGCTCGACGCCGCCGTGATCGGCGTACCCGACGAAAAGTGGGGAGAGGTGGTTGTCGCCTACGTCCAGCCGCGACCGGGGTCGACTGTCGATCCGTCGGCGCTGAAAGCCCTCTGCGCGCGCAGCCTCACCGGCTACAAGCGCCCGACAGCGTTCTTCGTGGTGGAAGCCATACCGAAGAACGCGGTCGGCAAGATCGACAAAACCTCGTTGCGTACTGGCCACGCCGCCCTCTCTGCCCGGCCTTGACATCCCCAAGTCCGCATCGGGCAAGATCCTCCGCAAGGATCTCCGCTCCGCGGCCGCGTGACACAAGGCCGCACGGCTTCTTCGGCAGGCCACCCCGGCCACCGGCGCCGCGCCCCGTCATAGGCGCGGCGCCCTGCACAAACCGCATCAGGTGTTCCCGCCCGGGGGCAGGAGTGCCTCGCCGAGCATGCGCCAGTACGGCATCGCGGACTCGCCCGGCTCGATCCCGATCACCTGCACCGCGACATGATCGGCTCCGGCCCCTACATGCGCAGTGAACTTCTCGACGATGGTGTCCAGATCGCCCCAGAACACGAGGTCGTCGACAATGCGGTCGCTGCCACCGGCGATCTCCTCCTGCGAGTAGCCCAGCCGACGGAACTTGGAACGCGTCCGGTCCGAGGATCTCGCGCGCCTGCGCGGTGTGCGCCACGCTGACGTGGTAGGTCTGCGCGCCGGCCGTGCGTTGGCGAGCCAACTCGAGCATTTTGGGCCCGTACGCGGCCATGATGCGGCGCATCGGAGTCTTCGGCAGGGGGTTGGGAGTCTCGACCGCATCCATCTCGTCCAGGTACGCCGTCATGGCCGCCAGGGGCTTGGTTCCCGGCCCCTGCCCGCCGCCGAATCCCAGACCGAGCACATGCCGGTCGGGGTAGGCGTCGGCCAGCAGGAGGGCTGCGCCGTACGCCCAGCGGGCCCCGCGTGACCAGATCTGTGCGATGCCGTTGACGACACGCATCTGATCGGTGCTGGAGAGCAGATAGCCGGCGTGCGTGAGCGCGTCGCGCCCGAGGAGCTCGGGAATCCACAACGCCCGCCAGCCCTGTTCACAGGGGCCGCTCTTTCATCCGCGAGGAGAGTTCGATGGGCAGCATTGATGGCCTGGATCTCGGGACGTTCGGCGTCTACACCTTCGACTTCGAGGTCCAACCGGCGGCGCTGATACGCGAGTCGGTTCAGGAACTCGAGCGCGCGCCGCTGGACGGCCCCGCCGTCGGCCGCGTCTTGGCCTCCAATGCCGAGGGCTTCGCTCCCGGTGACTACGTGGTGCACGTTCTCGGCTGGCGTGACTACGCGATCCTCGACGCGGCGGGCGCTCAGAAGGTGGACCCGAATCTCGCTCCGCTCACCGCCTACCTCGGTGTGCTCGGCGTCCCCGGCCTCACCGCCTACATCGGGCTGGAGCGATTCGCGAAGATCAAGGAGGGCGACACGGTCTTCGTCTCCGGTGCGGCAGGCGCCATCGGCACCCAGGTCGGCCAGATAGCCAAGCTGAAGGGCGCCGGCCGGGTGATCGGCAGTGCGGGCTCGGACGAGAAGGTCAAGCTGCTGGTCGAGGAGTACGGCTACGACGCGGCGTTCAACTACAAGAACGGGCCGGTCGCCGAGCAACTGGCGCAGGCGGCGCCGGACGGCATCGACGTCTTCTTCGACAACGTCGGGGGCGAGCATCTGGAGGCGGCGATCGGCTCCCTCAAGCTGCACGCACGGATCGTCCTGTGCGGGATGGTCTCCCAGTACAACGACGAGAAGGTTGTGGGGCCGCGGAACCTGTGGAACCTGTCGGTGACGCGTTCCGACATCCTGGCGTTCATGTTCAGCGAAGAGCTGGACCTCCAGCCGGACTTCGTCCGTTAGGTCGGCGGCTGGCTCGCCGGGGGCAAGCTCCGCTACCGCGAAACGGTGCGGAACGGCCTCGACAACACCCTGGACGCCTTCTTCGCGATGATGCGGGGCGAGAACGTCGGAAAGATGATCGTCAAGCTCTGAGTCCACCTTCGAAGGACCACCGAAAGGGGCCTGCCGTGCGCACGGCAGGCCCCTTTCGGTGGCCGTGGGCACAGTCGGCGCGCCAGGGGCGGGGCGCACCCTTTCGCGCAGAGCGCTTGCGCTCACCGACTCACCCCGCTTAACATTACGGTCATACTTCAATCGCCCGCTTCGTCAGGAACCTCCATGGACCTCTCCACCAGCACCGCCCTTGTCACCGGAGCCAACCGGGGCTTCGGCCGGGCCCTCGCCGCCGAGCTGCTCAGCCGCGGCGCCACCGTCTACGCCGGCGCCCGCAACCCCGACCAGGTCGACCTGCCCGGCGCCAAGCCGATCGCGCTCGACATCACCGACCCCGCCTCCGTCGCGGCCGCCGCTCAGGCCACCGGCGACGTGACCATCCTCATCAACAACGCGGGGTCCTCCACCGGCGCCGACCTGCTGACCGCCGACCTGAACGACGTCCGAGTGGAGATGGACACCCACTACTTCGGCACCCTCTCGGTGACCCGCGCCTTCGCACCCCAGATCGCGGCCAACGGCGGCGGCGCGATCCTGAACGTCCTGTCCGGCCTGTCCTGGGTCAGCTTCCCAGAGCTCGGTGCCTACTGCGCCGCCAAGTCCGCGGAGTGGTCGCTCACCAACGCCCTGCGTCTCCAGCTCGCCGACCAGGGCATCCGCGTGGCCGGCCTGCACGTCGGCTACATGGACACCGACATGGTCAGGGCCGTCACCTCGGCCAAGTCCGACCCCGCCGACATCGCGCGGATCGCCATCGACGGCATCGCCGCCGGCGCCTACGAGATCCTCGCGGACAACGCCGCCCGCCAGGCCCAGGCCGCACTGGCCGGAGGCGTCTCCGTGCTCTACCCGCAGCTCCCCTAAGAGCTCCGAACAATCCGCACCGAGCCGGATGCCGGTGCTCGCTGCCGCACGCCATGCCGTCGCCCGCGGCACGTCCATTGATCCGTCGCCCAGTACGTCTGCGCAGGGAGCACCAATGAAACAGCAACGCAAGCAACCGGCCCGGCGCGGCAGCGCCTTCTGGGCCGTGGCCATCACCAGCATGGCCGGATTCATCACCGCGCTCGACAACCTGATCGTCACCACCGCCCTCCCCTCCATCCGCGAGGACCTCGGCGGTGGCCTCGAAGACCTCGAATGGACGGTGAGCGCCTACACCCTCACCTTCGCGGTCCTGCTCATGTTCGGCGCCTCCCTCGGCGACCGGTTCGGCCGCCGGAGACTGTTCGCCATCGGGCTCGGCATCTTCACCGCCTCCTCCGCCGCGGCCGCACTCGCACCGGGAATGAATGAACTGATCGCCGCCCGAGCAGCGCAGGGCGTCGGAGCCGCGATCGTGACGCCCCTGACGCTCACCCTGCTGGCGGCCGCCGTCCCCGCCGAACGGCGCGGCGCGGCCCTGGGTGTCTGGGGCGCGGCCAGCGGCATCGCCGTCGCCATGGGACCGCTCATCGGCGGCACGCTCACCGAGCACCTCTCCTGGCAGTGGATCTTCTGGGTCAACGTCCCGCTCGGCCTGGCGCTGATCCCGCTCGCCCTGCTGCGGCTGGACGAGAGCCACGGCCCGAACCCGAGCCTCGACCTGGTCGGAACAGTCCTGGCCAGCGGCGGCCTGTTCGGCATCGTCTACGCCCTGATACGCGGCAACGACGACGGCTGGACCAGCACGTCGGTGCTGGGCGGCTTCATCGTGGGTACGGCCCTGCTCGTCGGCTTTGTCCTTTACGAACTGCGCGCCAAGCACCCGATGTTGCCGATGCGCCTGTTCCGCAACCGTTCCTTCAGCGCCATCAACGCGGCCAGTCTGCTGATGTTGCTGGGCATGTTCGGGGCGATCTTCCTGCTCAGCCAGTACCTGCAGACCGTCGGCGGCTACTCCCCGATGGAAGCCGGCGTGCGGATGCTGCCCTGGACCGCCATGCCCATGATCGCCGGGCCGCTGGCCGGAGCACTGTCCGACCGCATCGGCGGCGCTCCTGTCGTCACCGTGGGCATGGCCCTGAACGCGGTGGGCCTCGGGCTCTGGGCACTGGCGGTCGAGCCGCAGGTGTCGTACACCGCCCTGCTGCCGGCGCTGATCGTCTGCGGAATCGGCATGGGGATGTTCTTCGCACCCAGCGCGAACCTCGTCATGAGCACGGTCCGCCCGGAGGAGCAGGGCATCGCCTCCGGCGCCAACAACGCCATCCGCGAGGTCGGCGGGGCCATCGGCGTCGCCACACTGGCCGCCGTCTTCTCCGCCCAGGGCGGCTACGAGTCCGCCTCACGGTTCGTCGACGGGCTGGTCCCGGCGCTCTGGGTCGGGGCCGGCGCGGTCGCCCTGGCAGCGGCCCTGGCCTTGCTGATGCCCCGGCAGCGCAAGGCCGACGCCCCGGCCCCCGGCCTTGCCACGGGAGATGCTCCGGCCGGCATCGCGGTCGCGACCTGAAGCCCGCACCGAGGGGCGGCCCAGCCGGTCACGGCTGGGCCGCCCCTCAGCCTGTCCTGCCTTCCAGGTTCGCTCGCCGTGCGGGGTCATCACACCGAGGTCGAGGACCCCTCGGACAGCGCGCCCCTCGGACCGGCGCTCGACCGGCTGAGGGGGACCGCTTCCCTCATCTCGGGGCTCACCAGCTCGTCTTGCCGACGAGGAAAGACCTCAGATGCGCCAACAGAGCCTCCGGCTGCTCCTCCGGGATGAAGTGGCCGCACTCCGGGATCTCGGCACCGGTGACGTCGTCCGCGTAGGCCTGCCAGATCTCCAGTGTCGGCAGGCGGGAAGGCAGCCCCGCGGAGCCCCACAGCGCCAGCAGCGGCATGGTGAGGCGGCGGCCTTCGGCGGCGTCGATGTCGTCGAGCGCGGTGTCCTCCTCCATCGCGCGGTAGTCGTCGAGGCTCGCCCGCAGGGCGCCCGGGCGGGAGAACGCACGGACATAGCCGTCGACCGCTTCGGGGGTCAGTCCGTGGCGGTTGTACGTCCACCGCTCGAAGAAGTACTCGAGATACCCACGGATGTCGTGCCCCACCAAGCGCTCGGGCAGATCGGGCTGCATGTGGAACAGCCAGTGCCAGTACCCGGAGGCGAGCGAGGCGTCCAGGCGGCGGAACATCTCCCGGGTGGGAATGATGTCGAGCACGGCCAGCCGCTCCACCTGGTCCGGTCGGTCCAGCGCCCAGCGGTGCCCCACGCGAGCGCCGCGGTCGTGGCCAACGACCATGGCCCGCTCGAAGCCGAGCGCCTCGACGAGGCCTGCGATGTCGGCGGCCATACGCCGCTTGTCGTAACCAGTGGTGGGCTTGTCACTCAGCCCGTATCCGCGCAGGTCCGGGGCCACAACCGTGTGGTCCGCGGCGAGATCCGCCAGTACCGGCCGCCAGCAGTCGGAGGTCTGCGGCCAGCCGTGGAGCAGGACGAGCAGCGGTCCGGACCCGGCTCGGACGTAGTGCAGGCGGACCCCGTCCACCTGCGTCACTCCGGTCGTCGCTGTCGGCTGTCCCATGGGTGCGCCTTCCTGACACCGGCCAGCACGAGCTAACCGTCTTAGGCGGTTAAGCTAGCGTGCAGAATGGAGGCGTGGCAACGGACGACATGTGGATCTGGGATGGCGGACGGGTCTGCCTGGACTTCGCCAACACCCTCCGCAGCCGGTGGAGAACCAATCCGGAGGAGTCACTCCGGGGACCGGACGACCTGATGGGCTGGCTCCGGGAGGCCCGTCTGCTCGCACCAGGGACCACCGAGCCCGCCACGGCAGCCGTTCTCATGTCCGCCCGACGGCTGCGCGAGAGCGTCGACCGGGCCGTACTGGCGGTCGCCGACGGCCGACTGCCCACATCCGGCGACGTGACGCTGCTCAACCAGTCGGCAGCGGCGGCCCCCAGACCCGCCCTGCAACTCGTCATCGCCGACGACCGCCTGGAACCCGCCGGCACCACGACCCTCGCCGCCGACCCCACACTCGCGCTGGCGCTCATCGCCCAGGACGCCGTCGACTTGCTTCTGTCCGCCGAGATCCGGCGCGTACGCGTCTGCGGGGCGGACCGCTGCGCACTGCGCTTCCTGGACCGCTCCCCGGCCCGCAACCGCCGCTGGTGCTCCATGTCCCGCTGCGGAAACCGCACCAAGGTCCGCCTGCATCAGGCGCGTACACGACAGAGCGGCCGGATCACGGAAAGCTGACGGAGGAGTCCTCAGCTCACTTGGGCGATCTCATACGAAAGGCTGGGCCGGGGACGCTCTCAATGTCCTTCGCTTGCACCGGGTGGCCCAGTTCGCAGCGAATCTGGACGTCGACGCGCGCGCCGCACTCGCGGTGTCGCGCCAGTACCGCCGGCCCCTCCGGGTCAGCGCGGTATCGGTCACCCCACTGCAGCAACCCCATCACGGCCGGTACGAGATCCATGCCCTTAGAGGTGATCACATACTTCGGCCGACTCCGCGAACCAGGCTCCTTGTACGTCTCGGTCGCCAGGATTCCTTCCTCCACCAGCATCCGAAGCCGCGCCGCGAGAAGGTTGCGAGGACAGCCGAGGACGCGTTCGAAGTCGCCGAAGCGGGACGAGCCGTACCAAACCTCGCGCAGAATCAGGATCGTCCACTTCTCGCCCACGATCTCAAGAGTCCGCGCGATCGAGCAGTTGGACGTGTCCCGGTCGAGTCGGGGGTCCATGCCGGTGTCTGGGAGAACTTCGGTCCACGCATCCATGGCAGCGATTCTAACCGAGTTTGAGTTTACTTTTAGATACTCAGACATCGGCGCGACGATCGGTTACTCGACCCGTCATAATATTACGCGCGTCAGGCCATAGGCTAAGCTGAGGTTGCAAGGCAGCGGTCTTACACTGCTCAAATTCCGACGGGAGGAAGTTGTGGCGCGCTACGCCAAGGAGCACAAGCAGGTGACGCGGCAACGGATCATCGAGAAGGCCGGCCACCGATTCAAGCAGGACGGGATTGACGGCTCGGGCATCTCGACACTGATGGCGGACGCAGGGCTCACCAACGGCGCGTTCTACGCCCATTTCGCCTCCAAGGACGACCTCGTCGCAAACGTCGTCGCCCAGGAACTGCGCACGCAGGCGGAGAAGTACGACACGCTGCGGCCCGGCCGGCAGGGGCTCGAGGACTTCGTGCGCGGCTACCTGTCGCCCGAGCACCGTGACCAGCCCGGCACCGGATGCCCCTCCGCCGCGCTGCTCGACGAGATCGGCCGCTGCGCGGACGTCACCAAGCAGGCGTACACCGAGGGCACGACGGCCGTCGTGGAAGAGATCGCCGCCCGTCTGGCGCCTGCGGATCCGCAGTCCGCTCGCGGGAGGGCCATCGGACTCTTCACCATGATGGTGGGGACGCTGCAACTGTCCCGCGCCCTCGCCGACCGCAAGTTCGCCGACGAGGTCCTCGAGCAGGGAATCGCGAACGCCCGCACGTTCATGCACTGAGAGGAACGACCGAGCCGCAACAGTGTGGTGGCTGACCTCCGCCGGGCGATGCGCGCGCATCGAGCCGAGCCCGGATGCGATAACCGTTCCACGCGTCCGGGCATGGCCACCCGCGGCCTCGTGAAGTGACCTCTCAGACCTCGACCCCGACCGGCCGACGGGCGTCGACCACCTGGACCGGAGAAGTCTCCAACGTCCCCAGCGCGCAATCCGCCGCCCGCCCCTCACGCCCACTACCCTCCAGGAAGTCGAGGGCTTTCGTCACGAACTGCTCGTGGAACTGGAAGATGCCTCCGTGGCCGGCGTCGGGGTAGACGACCAGGTCGGCGTGGGGCAGTCGCCGCGCCAGGTCGTATGAGTTCTTCGTCGGCACCATCCTGTCACTCTCGCCGTTGGCGACGAGCACGGGCTGATGGATGACGGAGAGGTCCTGGGACTGCGTGAACCCCCAGCGGTGGATGGCCTTGAGCTGGGCGAAGTACGACGTGAGAGAGATCACCTTGTCCCGGTCGTGGGTGCGCTCCTTGAGACGGGCCAGGAACTGCTTTCCAGCTCGGCGCCCGCCCGCGGTGCGGGTGAAGAAGAGGAACTGCTTCGGGTCCTGGAGGGTGAACAGGGCCCGGACGGTGTCGAGATGGGACAGTCGGCTCACGTTCTCGATGCCCTCGCCGCCCGCGGGGCCGGTGCCCGTGAGGATCAGCTTGCGGACGAGCTGCGGTTCGTTCTGCGTGATCACCTGGGCGATCAGGCCGCCCATCGAGAAGCCGTGCATGTCGACCTGCTCGAGCCCGAGTCCCCGGATGAAGGTGACGGCATCCTTCGCCATCTCCTCGATCGTCTTCGGTGTCGAGCCGCTGGAAGCGCCGACACCCCTGTTGTCGAAGGTGATGACGCGATGCCTGGCGGCGATGCCGTCGACGACCCGGGGGTCCCATTTGTCGAGGACCGCGGCAAGGTGGGTGATGAAGACCACCGGGACGCCGGTCTTCGGACCGAGGTCGCGGTAGGCGAAGGTCACTCCCAGGCGGTGAGGGTGCGAGTGGGTGCCTTCTTGTACGAGGTCACCGCGTCACCTCGTACTCCTTGTGCGTCGTTCACGGCCGCGCACTTCCGCAGGGGTTTCTGGACTGCGGCTGCAGTCAGTTCGGTCGCCGGCGGAAGGCCCGTAGGAGTCGGAACCCTGGTCGGTCAAGTCCAAGTCCTTCAGCATCACGTCGACTAT
The DNA here is from genome assembly GCF_042870385.1 of Streptomyces sp. NPDC006602. NCBI lineage: Bacteria > Bacillati > Actinomycetota > Actinomycetes > Kitasatosporales > Streptomycetaceae > Streptomyces > Streptomyces sp. NPDC006602. Next base: position 37,307 of record NZ_JBIAHG010000031.1, read on the forward strand.
TGAATTAGGACCATACTTTTATGCGTTCCGCAAGAGACGCGCCGCACGCGATGACAACGAAGGCCGCGGCGGCGAATCGGCTCTGCCGGAAGTCCGCCCCCTCCCCCGTGGGCAGGCCCTCGATGTCGCGACACAAGAGAGAACGGCCCCTCTTGCAGCCCGCCGGCCGGCCGCATAGAATGATGACCGTAATCTAATCGGCGGGAGCCTGGTGCCAGCCTGACCGGCATCTATGACGCGAGGTATGGCCGCTCCGAAGAGTTCTGCCACCGAGGCGAGCGTCGGGCACTGCACCCAGCGCGCCCGAGGACCCCGTCTCCTTCTGGTCCTCCGGCAACGAGAACGCCTCGACACCCCCTACATGAAAGACCTGGACATGAGCGCACCGCGAAATTCCCCGCCCCCCTCACGATCGTCGTACAAGGACGCACCCACCCGCTCCGTGTCCGTTGACGGACTGGACTTCGTCTATCGGCAGCTCGGCCCCGAGGACGGTGTGCCGCTGATCCTCCTGATCCACATGGCCGGTAACCTCGACAACTGGGATCCGCGCGTCGTCGACGGACTCGCCGCACGACATCGGGTGATCACCTTCGGCAACCGCGGGGTGGGCGGGTCGGGCGGCTCCACGCCGGACACGATCGAAGGGATGGCCCACGCCGCGGTGCGGTTCATCCGCGCCCTAGGCTTCGACCAGGTCGATCTGTTCGGTCTGTCGATGGGCGGCTTCATCGCACAGGTCATCGCGGAAGAAGAACCGCGCCTCGTCCGCAAGGTCATCCTCGCGGGCACCGGCCCCGCCGGAGGGCCCGGCATCGACAAGGTCCCAGCGCTGGCCGTCCAGGCCACGATCAAGGGCGCCTTGACCCGCAAGGACCCGCTGCTCTCCCTCTTCTTCACCGACACCGCAAGCGGCCGACGGGCAGGACGCGCCCTCCTCCGACGGCTGAAGGAGCGCACGGACAACCGAGACAAGAACATCTCACTGCCGTCGCTCCGCGCCCAGCTGAAGGCCGTCAAGCGATGGGGCCGCCAGGAACCGTCAGACCTGTCGGCAATTCGCCAACCAGTCCTCGTGGCAAACGGTGAGAACGACCGGATGGTGCCCAGCCGGAACACAATCGACCTGGCTGCCCGTCTACCCAAGAGCGAACTTGTCCCCCTTTACCCTGATTCCGGCCATGGGGGGGTCTTCCAGCACCACGAGGATTTCGTCACAAGGGTGCTTGGGTTCCTCGAGTCCTGAGCTTGGTGACTCCTCCTCCACCCCGTGAACGGGGTGGCTTTGCCGGTTGTGGGGTGTTCCTCGCGATCCTGAACGCAAAGGCTGAAAGCGCCGGGCGGGACCAGGCTGAGCACGGTCTTATGCGCGTGGTCGAGGCGCTGGCGGCGTACCTTGCCGTGGAGCTGGGCGAGCTTGTCCACGGCGCGCCGGTGGTAAGGAAACCCGCCCCCACCCGCCCGGACCGCGCACCAGATGCGCGCCGCCCGGTAGTGGAGCGAAAGCGGGCGACCAGGGTGCCCAACACCGTTCGGGACACCCGGCTGAGCAAGAAGTCTGGCAACAGCACTCACTCCCGCTCAGCCTGTAGGAACGGTTTAGAGGGTGATCTTCCCTTCCACGGTCAGCACGATCTTGCCGGTGGTGCGGCCGGTCTCGCCCAGGGTGTGGGCCTTGGCGGCCTCGGCGAGCGGAAAGGTGGCCTCGATGTGCGCGCGCAGGGCGCCGGTTTCGACCAGGTCGGCGATGGCCTGCATGCCGGCGCGGTCGGCCTCGACGAGGAGGGCCTCGTAGCGGATGCCCCGCTCGGCGATGTCGGCCAGCTCGGCGGGGTCGACGGGTACCGGAAGGATCGAGACGAGGGTGCCGCCCGGGCGCAGCACGGCCAGGGAGCGGGCGCGGGCGGCGGTGTCCAGCGAGATCGGGTCGAGGACCACGTCGATGTCCTTGACGGCCTCGGTGAAGTCGACGGTGTGGTAGTCGATGGCCTCGTCCACTCCCAGGGACCGCAGGAAGTCGTGCTTGGCGGCACTGGCGGTGCCGATGACGTACGCGCCGCGGGACTTGGCGATCTGGACGGCGAGATGGCCGACGCCGCCGGCGGCCGCGTGGATGAAGACGCGCTGCCCGGGCTGGACATCGGCGGTGTCGACGAGTGCCTGGTAGGCGGTCAGGGCCGCGAGCGGGAGGGCACCGGCCTGGATGTGGTCGATACCGGCGGGCTTGTGGACGAAGGCGCGGGCCGGGCCGGTCACGTACTCGGCGTGGGAGCCGACCCCGTGGGGGTAGGGCAGCATGCCGAAGACCTCGTCACCCGGCTTGAACAGGGTGACGCCGGTGCCAACCGCCTCGACGACTCCGGAAACGTCCCAGCCGAGGATGAGGGGCAGGCCGGTGGTGGTCATGGGCTGGGCGCGGTTCCACCAGTCGGTCGGATTGACACCGGCCGCGCGCACGGCGATCAGGATCTCACTCAACCCCGGCTCGGGCCTGGGAAGTTCGACTTCCTTGAGCACCTCGGGGGAACCGTAGGTGTCCTGGCGGATGGCACGCATCGTGGCAGCATTAGGATTCGTCATGCGTCCAGCATCGCTGCCTGGCACTCCTGGCGCGATGGCATGAATGCCAACTTTCAACGGGATCATGCCACGACGTACGTGTGTCAATTCATGCGTCGGCCGCGCCCAGGCTCGCCGCGCTGGAGGGAGCAGAGATTCAGGCCCCCCTGGCCACACTCGGCGATGACCCTCTTGAGGTCGTCCACCGAAGTTCTTGACGGCACTCGGCGCCGTCGGGGGCCAGCAGCGGGTTGTGCCGAATGCAGTCCGGCCGCACGGAACGATCGACGACGGATGTGTCGCCCCGCTCGAACACGCCTCCCTGAGGACGTGGACGGCGACGGCCTTCTAGGTGTATGAGGGCTCGACGTTGGTGACGCTCTCGCGGAGGCGTGCTGCTGGCGGCTTTCCGGCGGCAGCACTATGCGGCCGGTGGTAGTTGTAGTGGATGTTCCACACTGTGATCGCGGCTGACCGGGCGTCCTCGCTGGTGAACTCGCGGGCGTAGAGGACTTCCTCGGCAATGATGCGCTGGTAGCGCTCCACCTTCCCGTTGTGCCGAGGTGTGTATGGTTTGGTTCTCTGACGCCGGGTGCCTTGCCCGATGATGCGGGCGAAGTCGCCGGAGCGGTAGCAAGCGCCATTGTCGGTGACGACCCGGTGGATGTGGTTGATGCCGTGGGCGGCGAACCAGACCTTCGCCCGGGCGAGGAAAGCAGCAGCCGTCGCGCCCTTCTCATCGCCCAGCGGTTCTGTGTAGGCGAGCCGTGAGAAACCATCGACGACGGAGTGCAGGTAGACGTAGCCACGCTTCGCCCCGGCCGACTTCGCCCGACTAGCGACCTTGGCCTGATCGCTGTCCCGGCCGTGGATCCGCCACCCGCCGCCATCAGGGATCCGGCCGACCTTCTTCACATCCAGGTGCACCATGTGTCCGGGCCAGCGGGCGATGATCTTCCCCGGCTTCCGGTTGTTCTCACCGCCTGGGTCGATGAAGCGGCGTTCGCCGAGGCCGAGCCGGGTCAGGTGTCGGCTGACAGTTCGCCGGTTGATCACAAACCCGATACTCACAAGTTCGTCGGTGATCCGTTGCGCGGACCACTTGTGCTCGCGGCGCCAGGACTCGATCTGCTCGATGACCCATGCTGGAGTCGCGTTCGGACTCCGGTGCGGACTCGACGGCCGGTCTTGCAATCCCGCATCACCGTGTAGCCGCCAGCGATTTACCCACTTGCTGGCGCATGCGCGAGAGATGCCCATCTCAGCGGCGACGTGGGCGATGGGACGTGTCTGGCACCGCTTCACGAGCCGCCTACGGCCCTCGACGCTCAGGGGCGCATCGCGTGGGGCACTCGTCGTCCTCTCGAAGTCAGACGACGGCAGGCGCGACACCTATCGTGCGCGCCTGCCGCATTGCGGCCTTTCAGTCCTGCGGTGCGACGCGGATACGGTTCCCGTCAGGATCGGCTGCGAGGAAGGTCAGCCCGAACCCCGCATCATGAGGCTCGCGCAGGATCGTGACCCCCTTGGAATTCCACTGCTTAAAGGTCGCGTTGAGCTCGTCGGGTCCACCGTCGATGGCCAGGCAAACCTCACTGGTGCGCGGGACGTCCGGTGACAGATCCTCGAACTGGCCAGACCACAGAGCGAGGTCAGCGCCTGGCCCGAGGTCGAAGGTGATATATCCCGAAGTCTCGAACGAGGGGCTCATGCCGAGGAGGTCGCCGTAGAAACGAGCTGCGGCGGGAGCGTCGTTCACGTAGACGATGGACACGACGGATGTGGTCATGGTTGTTCCTTCTCACAGGTCGTAGGTACGCATCCACCAGCCTGACCGGGATATGCGCCGCATCGTGTCGCAATTCCTGAAAAAATTGGTGTGTGACCCCAGATCGCTTCTTCACCCTGATGCTGCTCCTCAAATCGAGGGATGCCGTGACCACACAGGAACTTGCCTCAGCGCTCGGGGTGTCCCTTCGAACCATCACCCGGGACCTGAACTGGCTCCGCGACGCCGGTCTGCCGGTGACCGCACACCGGGGCCGCCTCGGAGGCGTGACCATGCTGCCCGGGTCCGGCCTCGACCTCACGCGACTCACACCGGGCGAGCGTGATCATCTGTCGCTCACCGGGCTGGATGAGAAGCAACGTGCGGAGCTCAACGCATCGGTCGAAAGCCGGCGCGCGCTCTCCAAGATCGTCGCTACACAGCCACGTCGAGTTCATGAGCTCCTGCCGCTCACCGACGTAGTGCACGTGGACAGCCGCCCCTGGCTCCAGACACGAGCTTCCGGCACGACTCCGGCTTCGCTGATCGGCTCAGTGCGGCGAGGTCGCCGACTACGGATCGAGTACGACAGCCCACGCGAGTCATGCCTGGTCGTTGATCCCTACGGGCTGTTCGCCAAGGCCGGCATCTGGTACCTCGTCGCCGACTGTGCCCAAGTGCCACGGATGTACCGACTCGAACGGATCACGACGTGGAAAGAAGTCGACCAGCCACGACGGATCCGCGAGAACCAGACCCTGGCCACCGTCGCTGCAGCGCTCATTGATCAGTGGGAACACAACCACGCGATAGAGGTCAGCGCCACCATCGACCAGACCCAGATCGAGCGAGCGCAACGGATCTTTGGCCAACGACTCGTCCCGGACGACCATGAAGAATCCGCCACTGGCCGCAAGGTAACGATCCGCTTCCTGCATCTGGAGGACGTGCGAGCACTACTGCCGTTCGGGAGCGCCATCACTGTGCACGGCCCCACCGAAGCCAGGGCTCACCTCCGCGACCTCGCCACCAACCTTGCCCACCACTATGCGCCGTCACCAACGTCCTGACCCGCAACAGCTGGGGCGTGTATCGAATGTGCTGCTCACAGCCATTCGGCTACCGTGTACCTCTTCGACTGCTCTCTGCTCGACACCCTTTGAAGAGCAACTCTGGCGTGCATTGGTGACCATGTCCTTCAGTGGCGTGCACTGCGGCACGGTCCAAACGGTCTGGAGTCAGACATGAAGCCGAATCGCTCCATCCCAGCGTCGACGGTTATCCCTGTCCTGATCTATCCCGACGTGCGCGCAGCGGTCGCCTGGCTTGGCGCAGCCTTCGGATTTGTCGAGCGGGTGCGGATCGGAGAGGACCACCGTGCACAGCTCAGATTCGGCGACGGTGCCGTGATCGTCGGGGATGTGCGCCATGATCGTCGTCCCCCGCGCCCCGGCGAGGTCACTCATTCGGTGATGGTGCGCGTGGAGAACGTTCGCGCCCACTGCGAGCAGGCTCGGGAGCACGGTGCGCGAATCATCATGGAACCGACCGACTTCGAGTATGGCGAACGGCAGTACGCAGCCGAGGACTTTGCAGGCCACCAGTGGACGTTCTCGGAGACGCTCGCGGATGTTGCCCCGGAGGAATGGGGCGGCACGTCCGTGACGCCCGATTGACGTTCCCTTTCGTCGGCGCTGCGCGGCGATGGATGGCGTTCGAGTTGGTTACAGCCACTCATTTATGGCCGCGACCAGCACCGTTGCTTGGTAGCGGACGCTGGTGGGCCCGGCAGACGGTGGAGTCTACGTTGATGTCCCAGGTGATCAGGTCCTTGGCGTCGGCCTGGGCCTGCAGCTCAGTAAAGATCCGGCGCCAGGTGCCGTTGCGCTGCCAGCGGCGGAACAGGTCGTACACCCGGCCCCAAGGTCCATACCGCTCTGGGACATCCCGCCACGGCGTCCCGGTCCGGGTTCGCCACCGTATGCCGTCGACCAGCTGCCGTCGGGTCCATATCGGCGGCCGGCCCGGCTTCTTGCCCTTCGGCAACAGCGGCTCCAGCACCGCCCACTGGGTATCTGTCAGATCTCCACGTGCCACAAGACAAGATCACCTCTCGCTCAAGATCCACTTTCGATACACGCCCTAGCAGCCGCGGCGGACACTGTCGCGGCGCACCCGGCCTTTCCGGACTCGGTGAGGACGTGGAGGCCTTGACCTGGGGCGCACAAGGTGGGCGCGTGATGCGTCCAGCGTGTTGCCGTCACCATCCGATACCATGGCATGAATTCCAATTTTCGACGGGATCACGCCATGGCACCCCTTCACCGAGTCGTCGTCCTGGCCGTAGACGGGGTATACCCCTTCGAACTGGGTATTCCCAGCCGGGTCTTCGTGGCGGCCGACGGCCGCTACGAGGTCCTCACCTGCAGCGTCGACGGCCGCCCGGTACGCACCAACTCCGACTTCTCGATCACCGTCGAGCACGGCCCGGAGGCGCTGCGCACCGCCGACACCGTCGTCATCCCGCCCTTCACCGCCACCGACGTCACGGCGGAACTGACGCAACCCGTGGCCCAGGCGCTCGCGTCCGTGGCTCCAGGCACCCGCCTCGTATCGATCTGCACCGGCGCCTTCGTCCTCGCCGCCGCCGGGCTCCTCGACGGTCGGAGGGCCACCACCCACTGGATGGTCGCGGACCTCTTCCGCGCACGCTTCCCACACGTCGCACTCGATCCGGACGTTCTGTTCATCGACGACGGAGACGTGCTGACCTCGGCCGGTGCCGCCTCCGGGCTCGACGTCTGCCTGCACATCATCCGCAAGGACCACGGCAGTGAAGTCGCCAACCAGGTGGCCCGCATGTGCATCGTCCCCCCATGGCGCGACGGAGGGCAGGCACAGTACATCCAGCACCCGGTGCCCGAGGCCACGACCAGCGGAACGGCCACCACCCGCCAGTGGGCCCTGGAGAACCTCCACCAGCCCATGACCCTGACCGACCTCGCCGAGCACGCCCACATGAGCCTGCGCACCTTCGCCCGCCGCTTCACCGAAGAGGTGGGCATGAGCCCGGGACGCTGGCTGATCCAGCAGCGCGTCGACCGGGCACGACACCTCCTGGAAACCACCGACCTGCCGGTGGACGAGATCGCCGGCCAAGTCGGCTTCGCCGGCGGCACGTCGCTCCGAGAACACCTGAATGCCGTCATCGGCGTCTCACCGCTCGCCTACCGGCGCACCTTCCGCGGCGCCCTGTCCCCCACGCACTGAGCGCCACCGCACACACCGCTCTGCGGTCGTGGCGATGAACCGCGCACCGCACGGGGGCAATGACTTCGCCACACAGCACGCGCCCGTCCGTGCCGCAGGGCGCCCGTCAGTCCTGCCGTCACGCCGCTTGAACCGACAACGCACTCATTCCTCGCCACAGAACGGACTGCCGAGCATAATTCCATCCTCCGTGCGCCGAGCGAAGGGCTACGCACGACAAACCTGCGAGCGCAAAGCGCTCAGCGGTGAGGGACGGACTAGTCGGTTGCCGAGGGAGCCGATGCTGTCCGGATGTCGTCAGCTGCCAAGGCCGCACTGAACTGCAAAACGTCTGAAGGACTCGCGAAAGAGAGTCCCGTCAGCTTCTCGATGCGCCGAAGCCGCTGGGAGATCGTGTTCTTGTGAACGAAGAGCTCTTGAGCGGACACATCGGCGCGGCAATCATTGGCCAAGTAGGTTCTCAGGGTGAGGATCAGGTCTGTCGAGCGCTCGAGATCGCTCTGGCGCAGTGCACCCAGCACGCGATCACTGAAGTTCGCGACGGCCCTGTGGTCCTCCAGCTGGAGCAACAAGCCCACGACCCCCAGGTCCTCGACGGTGCGGACCAGGGGAGCCTGGGAGCCACCGAGTTCAAGCGCGCCTCGTGCCAACCGGAACGCCCTGGCCAGGTCTTCTGAACCGCCGGCCGGGGCCACTACTGCGTGTACCTGAGAGCCGATCGCGCCGTGCGTCAGGGTGGCAGCTATGTCCTGTGCGCCTTCGTTGATCGGCCAGAGAGCGACCCAATAGTCGCCGAGCCGGCCGCACACAAGGCGGGGCCGTCGGCTTGAAATGGATCGCATCCGGCGTCCGAGCGGCGAGTTGTCGACTTTCGCGGCACTGCCTTCGCTTTGATCCTTCATTACGACTACCTGAACCTCATCGACGAGCAGGTTTGCTCGTAGTGCGCGTTGCCTGGCCGCAGCGCGCCGCTCAGGGTCGCCAGAACAAAGATCCCCGATCAGATCGTCTCTGAATCGGGCTTCGGCTTCGGCCGCGGTCCGGTCGCGCAGAAGTAGGAGCGCGCAGACGGTCGCCGCGTGCTCCAGTGCGCGAGCTGCCATGTCGGGGTCGAGGGTCGCGCCGAAAGCTTCGATTCGTGCAGCTACTTCCCCGTGCAGGAGAACCACTGCCGAGTTCGAGTCCTCCGGCGTCAGGTCTTCGATCGAGTCGGAGCCCGCCTGTGCCAGCACGAAACCCGAGTCGTCGACGATCTTCAGGAGTCGAGCGCCCACCATCTGCGCGGACTCATTTGCAAGGTGGGCGAGATCAGAGTTGGTGAGCGCCACGTCGGTAAGGCGACGATGCAACTCCTGAGATCGCTCATCCCGCGCCTGTCGGTCGCGTAGTTCCTTGTTGAGATCCTCGAGCTGGTTCATTCGGCCGGTCTCTGCCTGGCGGAGCCGCGTGATTTCGAGAGCCGCGCTCGCAAAATCCGTCAGGGCCTCGACCAGGTGGCGCAGCTGGGGATCCGGGTCGATGACCTCTCTGTTGTAACAGTTGAAGGTTCCGACAATCTGGTCGCCCGCTCGCAGCGGCACAGCCAGCAGCGTCCTATAACCCTGGGCTCTCGCTGGACCGGACCACTGGGTGAAGTCAGCGTGCTGCGTGATGTCAGATACCCAAACGGAAACGCCGGACGTATAGGCCCTGCTGGAGGGCGACTCTCTCGCGGTACTACCGAGCGTCAACGGGTTCCGGGAGTTGATCTGTTCGACGTAGAAGGTATCCAAGCCCGCCCAAGCACGGATGAGCAGCTGAGTTCTCGACTTGTCGGGGAGAAGAACTGCGCAGAAGTCGAAGCCGGTGAGCTGGCGCCCAACCGCGACCAGTCTCTGGTGCAAGTCTTCGGACGAACTCCCTGCCCCGGCCTGACGGGCCAGCAACTCAAGCGCTGCGATCCACACAGCGGTTGACGTCACTTCGTGAGGCCTTGGCTTGCTCAAGAGATGCCCTCCAACCTGACGACTCGCATGTGATTGTCGCCCGTGATCCCGACTCAAGGGTATGACAGGAGCCGTCCTGGAGGGTGTGCTGATCAGGGCTCGATCGGCAGGGGTGAGTTCACGCTGTCGAGATGTTCGACGGTCGTGAATACGAGATCGGCTTCACCCACGTTTTCAATGTCATGGAGCAAAAACTCGCCGCGCGCGAATCCGAAATGACGCGTTTCGCCTGCTTCATACTCCACTGCGCGAGTCGTTCCGTCGTGCGTGTGCTGAATGCTGCGGCCAGGCATGATAGCTGTCCAGAAGTAATCGAGCACGTGACGATGAGCGTGCCATCGTTCACCAGGCGCCAGCCGAATCTCCCAAACCCGGACACGGGGGTCTTCGCTGAGCAGACGCGAACCCACATGTCCGTCCTGCGCGTGAACGCGGAACTCTTCGACCAGCTCATCAGTCCAGCCGGCAAAGTCGCTGCCGATCAGTTCGCCTGCTAGAGGCAGATCAAGGCTGCTCGCGATGGGCGCGTTTCGATTGGCCCGGGACCTCTCACTCATGATGCTTCCTCCGTTAGATGCGGGGCCCGTAGAGACCGAACCGGAGTTCGGGATCCTCTGGGCGCCAAGAGTTGGTGAACTGTGCACGCTCGCCCATGGCCTGGACGCGCGACTCGAGCTGAGCGCTCAGGGCGAGTTGAACCGGCTCCCAGACGTGAAGGGCTTGGTCCAGGTCGCGGGCCGTCTTTTCGATTGCCGTGGCCAGATTCCACGCGTCGGCAGCGGCCTTGGCGGTGCCGGCCGCCGCGTGCGGGCGAGCGGCGCATGCGGCGTCACCGAGTATCGCGACCCGGCCTCGGACCATCTGTGCAGCGCGAATGTCACTGACGACCTGGACGTAGGGAGCGTCGCAGCGCAAAACAACCTCGGCCACTGCGGGCGGTAGGTCGCGAGCTGCGTCAGTCTGCATCCGTTCGACCTCGATGTGCGGAACCTGGTCTGGATGCAATGACAGAACCCCGTCGGATGCGCCCCCGACGAACTGATCGAGTTGGCGTCCCGCCGGAACGTTGCGATACCAGACGAAGTTCATAAGCTTTTCGGTTCTGCCGTCTTTGATCGGGCCGGGCACGGGATACATCACGATGTGTGAGTCCGGCATAACCGCATAGGTCACGGAGTCCTCAAGAACCGCACGCGTTTCGCTGCTCAGCAGACGCTCTGGCACGAGACCGCGCCACCCGATGTAGCCGGAGTACCGGATGGGTGTGTTCGGTGAGACGTACTGTCGGCCCACCGAGTTCACCCCGTCGGCGAATACCACGAGGTCGCCGGTTGCAAAACTGCCATTGTCGAACTCGACGGTCGCGGTCGACGCGTCCTGAGCGACCGCCACGGCGCGGTGTCCGCGCCTATAACGTTCGGCCCCGAAGTCCCGGAGCAGCGCCGAGTGGAGGGTCGCCCACGAGCTGTAGGACCACTGCGCGTACTCGCGGTGGGCTACGTGATTGTCGAGGCCCAGGTACTGGACGTGATTTGTCGAGGTAGTGAGGCTCTCCAGCGCCTGCGTACTGCGTTCAGTGAACCAGCGGATCGTGTCCGGCTGCAGCACGATGCCGCCGCCGCGGGCGTCGTCACGGGTCGATCGCTCGAAGACGTCGACGTCCCAGCCGAGGTCGCGCAGCAGCAGCGCAGTCGTGAGACCGCCGATCGATCCTCCGACGACGACGACCCGACGGGACTGGGGCTCGCGCATGCGCCGACCTCCTCAGTTGCGGGAGACATCGGCGCACGTGCTCGATGCCTCGGGCATTCAGCCTCGGAGGGCGGCGTGAGGGACGCCAGTGTTCGAGGACACATTGCACGTGACTCATAGTGTGAGTGAGCACATGCCGCCGGGTCGTTCCACCTCGGCATCCTGGTCTGACCTTGATGCGGCGTCCGCCACATCAAGCGGATGTCTTCAAGGACCCGTTCAGAAGGTCAGGGAAGATGAGCAGACTCACGAGCTCAACGCCTACCACTCACCTGGCAACCGACTCGCTGGGTATCAGCGGACTGATGTTCATGGTGATCGCAGTCACCGCACCGCTGACTGCCGTGGCATCAAACCTCACTCTCGGTGTCGCCTTCGGCGGTGGAACTGGCACGGTCGGCGTGATGGTAGTGGCGACGATTGTTCTCGCCGTCTTCACGGTCGGCTGTGTCGCAGTCAGCCGCGAAGTTGTCAACTCGGCGGCCTACTACGGCTCGACCGCCACGGCATCGGCCGCCGGGCCGGCGCCTCCGCGGCGATGATCGCGACTGTGCTTCACAACCTGGCTGCCGCCGCGATGGCGGTACTCGTGGGTTCGTTCGCGCCTCTTGTTCGCCCTCTACCTCGACACCAAGATCGAGTCGACGGCTGAATTCGTCCAGTCCGCAACCGGTGCCCACCAACTGGAGCCGTCGATGTGGGCGAGTTCTCAGTGGCAGGCGCAAGACTGGAGGCTGAAGTGGACACGCATGAAGAAGTGGCGAAGATGATGCTTATCGAACGAGACGTGCCGATCGAGATGGACGATGGCATCGTTCTGCGAGCTGACGTCTTCCGTCCGAATGACGGCTTGGCACATCCAGCGCTCATGACCTACGGGCCCTACGGGAAAGGTCTGGCGTTCGCCGACGGCTACCCAACGGCATGGAACAAGATGTCTGAGGAACATCCGGACACGGTGGCTGGGTCGACCAACGTCCACCAGTGCTGGGAGGTGGCGGACCCAGAGAAGTGGGTTCCCCATGGCTACGTCATCGTTCGCGTGGACTCTCGTGGTGCCGGCCGCTCGCCAGGCTTTCTGGATCCCTTTTCCGCGCAAGAGACCGAAGACTTTCGGGAATGCATCGAATGGGCGGGCCGGCAGGCGTGGAGCAACGGCAAGGTCGGCCTGAACGGAATCTCGTATTACGGGATGAACCAGTGGCGGGTGGCCGCACTGAAGCCGGGGCCTCTCGCAGCGATCTGCGTATGGGAGGGCGCCTCCGACTTCTACAGAGAGGGTGCACGCCATGGCGGCATTATGAGCATGATGCTGCTGAACTGGTACGAGATGCAGGTGCTGTCGGTCCAGCACGGCAGAGGGGAGGCGGGACCGCGGAGCGCTGCAACCGGTGAACTGGTCTGCGGCGATCAAACGCTGGGTGAATCCGAACTCGCTGCGAACCGGGCTGACCTGCCAAAGTTTCACCGCGACAACGAATTCATCGACGCGTACCGTGAGCGCCAGGCTGATCTGTCCCAGGTTGATGTGCCACTGTTGTCCGCTGGCAACTGGGGCGGGCAGGGACTGCACCTTCGCGGCAACATCGAAGGTTTCTGTAGGGCATCGTCGACGCAGAAATGGCTTGAGATCCATGACGGTGAACATTGGGTGGAGTTCTACACCGACTATGGCGTAGACCTCCAGCGCCGGTTCTTCGATCACTTCCTCAAGGGCGAAGACAACCGCTGGGATGAACAGCCCCGCATTCAAATGAAGGTTCGGCACGTCGATGGAACGACGGAAGTGCGACACGAAGACGCATGGCCACTTCCGGGGACTACCTGGACCGATCTGCAACTGGATATCGATCGAATGCATCCTGGTGCCGCCACTGAATCGGTCGTTTCCTTTGACGCCAACGGCCAGGGCATTTCCTGGACCACCGAACCGATGGAGGAAACCACCGAGATCACGGGACCGGTTGCCTGCCGGCTCTTCGTATCCACTACCTCTACGGACGCGGACATCTTCGCAGTGCTGCGCGCCTTTGACCCAGCTGGGAATGAGCACGTGTTTCAAGGTGCTATCGATCCCTTCAGCGCAGTGACGAAGGGGTGGCTGCGAATGTCACACCGGGAGATCGATGAGCGTCTCAGTACGCCATACCGGCCGGTCCATTCGCATGAGCGGGCATCCGAGGTCATTCCCTACGAGATCTACCAACTTGATGTCGAACTGTGGCCCACCAGCGTGGTCCTACCACCGGGCTGGCGCCTCAGCTTTACCCTGCGGGGCTCCGACTGGGTTTACGACTCGGCGCCGGAGACTCGACTTTCGAACTTCAAGAATGCCATGCAGGGTTCGGGACCGTTCCTGCACAACGATCCGTCGGATCGTCCAGCGTCCGTGTTCAGCGGACGCACTTCGATTCATCTGGGGGGCCAGCACAAATCGTTTCTACGTCTCCCGATAGTCCCGGCGACAAGGGCTTGGACCGTACCGTCAGTCAGTTCGACCTCTGAAGGTTGACGAGAAAAGGAGTGATGAAGATCAGAGCCGCAGGTTACGCAACCACAGGAGGTCGCGACGTACTCCGCATTGTCGACCTCCCCATACGCGATCCGGGCGCAGGTGAGGTTCGGGTGAGGATCCGCTACTCAGGCGTCAACCCGACCGACTGGAAGACCCGCATCGGCGGCATCCACATGCCGATCCCCGACGGGCAGGTTCAGGTTCCGCACCTCGACGGCTCCGGGATCGTGGACGCCGTCGGCCCGGGGGTCGATGACCTCGTGCCGGGGGACAGGGTGTGGTTGTGGCTCGTCGCCTTCAAGCGCTTGGAGGGGACCGCGCAGGAGTACGCCACGGTTCCGGCCCGACTGGTCCGCCCACTGCCCGACACGGCCTCTCTGGAGTTGGGCGCCAGCCTCGGGGTCCCCTTCATCACCGCTCATCATGCGCTGACACTCCGTGCCGGAGGCCCGACTCAGCTCGGACCGGGGGTGCTCGCAGGGGTCACCGTGCTGGTAGCGGGGGGAGCTGGTGCCGTCGGCAACGCTGCGATCCAGCTGGCAACGTGGGCCGGTGCGAGCGTGATCACGACCGTCAGCAGCGAACCCAAGGCCCGCCTTGCGAAGGCCGCCGGTGCCCGCATGGTGGTGAACTACCGCACGCAGGACGCCACCGCCGAGATACGGCGACTCGTGCCAGACGGGGTGGACATCGTCGTTGAGGTCTCGCCGTCCACCAACGTCGGCCTGGACCTCGCGGTCCTCGCGCCGCACGGGCTGGTTGTCGTCTACGCCAACAACGGCGGCGACGACGTCACCATGCCGGTCCGATCCCAGATGACCCAGAGCGTCACCTGGCAATTCGTGCTGCTGTACAAGATGACCGACGCCGTTCTCGACAACGCCGTCGCATCCATCGACAGGGCCCTGGCAGCCGGAGTGATCGGCGTGGGTGAAGACAGAGGGTTGGCCATTCACCACTATCAGCTGGAGCGAATCGCGGATGCCCACAGGGCAGTGGAGTCCGGAATCATCGGCAAAGTTCTCCTTGACCTGTCCGCATGACGCCCCTATCCGAACCGGACTCCCCCCAACGCATCGGTGCGACGAAGTGCGCAGACACACCCACACCCGGAGGCCTCCACCCAGCTATCCACGACATGCGTAGCCGGTCACACAACGTGCCTCGGCATCACAACTAGTCGTCGAGGCCGCGAAGTTTCGAGGCAGGAACGTCCGGGTCCCCTCCCCGGCGAGGCGTCGTTCTCGCCCACCAACACGTCGACAGCGCACTCGACGCTGCCGAGTCGATTGAAGTATGACTGTAATACCGGAGGTATGAACAAATGAGTCTGAAGAACCAGGATGTGGCTGCGGCCACGTCGGTGAAGGAAGACATCGAGTTTCGCGCCGACAACGGGGTCATTTTGCGTGGCTGGGTGATGACTCCGGCCTCCGAGGGTCCGCATCCCACCATCGTGATGACCCCTGGATTCTCTTCGTCGATCACCCGCCTCGAAAATGTCGCTGACGCCTTCGTCGCTCGGGGGTTCGGAGTCCTGCTGTACGACCAGCGGACCTGCGGCAGCAGCGACGGGGAGCCGCGCCAGGATGTCGATCCTGTCGCACAGGACCGGGACATGCAGATGGCCCTGTCCTTCGTGGAGCAGCATCCAGCGCTCGACAGCGACCGCATCGGCCTGTGGGGATCAAGCTACAGCGGGGCAATGGTGCTCGTCGTGGCCGCCATTGACCGCCGGGTGAAAGCTGTCGTCAGCCAGGTGCCCTTCATCTCTGGTTACGATCAATTCGTACTGGGAAACGGCGAAGGCGCGCTGACCGCGATCAACGACAACATGAACGCGGACAGGCAAGGAAGGCTCAAGGGTGAAGAGCCTGGCCGTATCCAGCTGGTGCGGATGCCGACCGATCCGGCGGACCAAGTCGTCCTCTTCGAGGACCAGGCGGACTACGAGTACCTTGTGGGTGGCCCCCAAGGCCCCGCCGAAGGATGGATCAACAGCGTGACCATCCGATCGACTGGACGGGCGCTGGCATACGACGTGCGTCCGTTTATGCGCCGCATCAGCCCGACGCCTCTGATGATGATCGTCGCCGGCGACGACCGGACCACTCCACCTTCGCTCGCTCTGGAAGCCTACGATGCGGCGCTTGAGCCCAAGGAGCTCCTGATGATCTCCGGGGGACACTACGGGGTGTACTGGCCTCACCTTTCCCGGGATCTTGTCACCGACGCCGCAGCCCGTTGGTTCGAGACCCATCTGGGCAAGACCACGCATTGAGTGGCGGTGGGTCGGGAACTGCTGCCGGTTTACTGAGCATGCGCGCCTTCTGGTGAGCGTGAGTGAGTGCCGGGGCTGGATGCGGTTGTTCCGCTTTACGTCAGGGCGACTGCGGCCTGGGCTGTGCTGTGGTCCTTCGCACTCGGCAGGGGAACGGGAGTTCTCGGGTCGAATGGGTGACCTTTGTGGATGCTGCTCGTTGACTGCCGTGACGGGGATCTTCGGCCGGACGGGGGTGAACGGGTGGGCGGGCTGCGGGAGTTGGCGGCGTCGTTCGTGGTGCCCGGTCCGGCCGGGGTGGCGGTGCGGGACCGGCTGCGGGTGTCGGAGGCGGACGCGGCCGTACTGGCCGAGGTCGGGGTGTTCCTGGGTTCGCTGGCCGCGGGTGATCTCGCCGTACGTTCCCGGCAGGGGCTGGCGCATGATGCGGCCTCGTGGGCGGTGCGCAAGCGCGCGCTGACGGGGAGGTCGTCGGCGCGCTGGGCGGGCAGTATCACCAAGGCCACCCACGACCAGTGGGCGCTGGCCCGCCGCGGCCAGGCCGCCCACCTCACCTGGCTGCGCGGGCAGATCGCCTCCATCGAGGCGCGGCTGGCCCGGCCGCTGGGTGCCAAGGCCGACAGGCGCAAGGGGCTGGTTCGCGGGTATGCCTCGCGGGGTGAGTGGCATGCCAAGTCCCGCCGCCTGCAGACCTTGAAGGACCGGCTGGTGGTGGTGGAGGCGGACCGGGTGGCGGGCCGGGTGCGGGTGGTGCGCGGCGGCAGGCGCCTCGCGAACACCCGCCACCACCTTGAGGCGGCCGGACTGGATACAGCGGCGTGGCGGCAGCGGTGGCGGGCGGAGCGGATGTTCCTGGCCGCCGACGGGGAGTCGGGTAAGCGGTTCGGCAACGAGACGATCCGCGTCACCGACACCGGCCGGCTCTCGGTCAAGCTCCCGGCCCCGCTGGCCCACCTGGCCAACGCCCCGCACGGCCGCTACCTCCTCGACGCGGTCGTACGGTTCCAGCACCGGGGCGCGGAGTGGCGTGACCGGGTCACCGCCAACCGGGCGGTGGCCTACCGCATCCACCACGACACCGGGCGCGGCCGCTGGTAGCGGCCGGTCAGTCGAGTACTGCACGTCCCTCGGCAATGATGGCCGCGAGTTCCTCTACCTCCGCTTCGGTGAGGGGCGTCAGCGGCGGACGGACCGGCCCGGCCTTGACACCGGAGAGGGTCACGCCCGCCTTCACCAGCGACACGGCGTATCCCGGCACCCGCCGGCGCAGTCGGACCAGGGGGTGGAAGAAGGTCCGCTGCAGCGCGTCGATCCGTGCTTGGTCGGCCTCCTCGATCGCGCGGTGGAAGGCGAGGGAGATGTCCGGCGCGAAGGCGAAGGCGGCCGAGGAGTACAGCTCGACGCCCAGTGCCCGGTAGGCCAGTTGGCTCGCCTCGGCCGTGGGCATGCCGTTGAAGAACTGGAAGCTCTTGCCGGACGCGCTCAGCGTGTCACGTACGGCGGGGACGATCCGCGCGACGAGGTCGAGGTCGCCGGTGCCGTCCTTCAGACCCGTCACGGTCGGCAGCTGGGCCACCTCCGACGCCGAAGCCTCGTCGAAGCGGGCGTTCGCCCGGCTGTAGACGATCATTGGCAGGTCCGTCTCCTGGCCGACCGCACGGGCGTAGGCGACGAGCCCCGCGGCGGGTGACTCGACGAGGTAGGGCGGCATGAGCAGGAGGCCGTCCGCGCCGGCCTGGGCTGCGGCACGGGCGAACTGCCGGGCCAGGCCCAGCGCGCCCCCGGCTCCGGCGTACACCGGGACCCGTCCCGCCGCCGCGTCGACGGCGGTACGCACGACCGCGGCGTACTCCTCGCGGTCCAGGGCGTGGAACTCGCCGGTGCCGCAGGCGATGAACACGGCGCCCGGTCCGGCGTCGACCCCCGCCGTGACGTGCTGGTGCAGGGCATCGAGGTCGACGTCACCGGTGGTGGTGAAGGGGGTGACGGGGAAGAAGAGAACGCCTTCGAGCACGAGTGGATTCCTAACGGGTCTCAGAGATGGCGGGGGTGGCTGTGGAACGGCCGTCGTCCACGGCTTGGTGATCACCGGCGTGCACTACGTTGACGAGCGGATCTCCGCGTCGCAGGCGTCCGATGTTGTCGGAGATCTCCGCCGCACGCGCGGCGAAGGTGTCGGTGGTGTGACCCGAGTGGTGCGGAGTCATGAGTACGTTGGGCAGCTCGTGGAAGGGCAGCCCGCTCGGTGCCTGGGGCGGGCCGCACCACCACACGTCCAGCGCGGCGCCGCCGATGGTGCCGGAGCGCAGTGCCTCGTACAGTGCCTCCTCCTGCACCACCGGCCCCCGCGCCACGTTGACCAGCAGTGACTCGGGCCCCAGGGCCGCCAGTTCGGGCGGACCGATCAGTCCGCGGGTGGCGGGGCTCAGTGGGACCGTGACCACCACGACGTCGGACTCGGTGAGGAGTTCGAGCAGCCGGTCCATCCCGCCGACCCAGTCGGGCCGCAGGTCGGCCGGGAACGGGGCGGAGGGGTCGCGCCGCACGGCGCGCACCCGCAGACCGACCGCCTGACACAGCCGGGCGACCTCGGTGCCGGTCTCGCCGAACCCGATGATCCCCACACGTCGGTCTTGCAGCGTCGTCCCGAAGGGGAGGCCGGGATCCAGGGCCACGTTGCGCCATCGCCCCTCGCGCAGGGCGCGGTCGGCGCCCAGCACGTCGCGGGAGAGCATGAGGACGGACATGAGCACGTACTCGGCGATGGAGCGGCCGTGGTGGTGGGTGGTGGTCACCGTGACTCCGGGGCCGAGCGCGGCCAGCGGGATGCCGTCGTAGCCGGCGCCGACGACGTGGACGAGCCGTAGCCGCGCGGCCCGTCGGGCGTCCTCGGCCCGCAGTGTCGAGCCGACGTAGACCTCGATGTCCGGGAGAGCCTCGGAGATGCGCGCCGCGTCCCAGCCGCAGGCGTCGAGCCAGTCGTGGCTGCCTTCCGTACGCGCCTTGAGCGGCTCGTGGAACCGGCTCAGGATGCGGTGATTGAGCATGATGCGCACGAGGAGGTCACCACCGGGGGGTCTTGAGCGAGAAGGACGGGTCGAAGCGGCGCATGTATCCCGTGTCGTCGCGGTCGCGCAGTCCACGATGGTGCGCAGCGCTCAGGGCTCGTGCACGCCGACCGAGTTGAGCAGGGGCAGGTCGCGGAACGTCCACGGGTGTCACGGCTACGTCGACGATGCGCTCGGAGATGCCCGCCATGCCACCGTCCTCATACATAATCAGCGTTCGCATATATAGACATCAGTTGTACGCACGGGTGAGCGGTGGTGTCAATGGGCAGACCCGCTCGACGACGAGGGAGCGGCGGCGTCGGCCGGGCGCCGCCGCCGACGCGCATGCCCCGGTTCAGAAGGCGGCGGACCGGTACGGGGTGAGCAGGACACCCTCGGTCATGAAACTTCGCACGTTGCGCAGCGCCGGGTCGCCCATCGCCGCACGCGTCTGACGCCTGGCGCTGGCGATGTGCGGGAGCAGGGCCACCCGGTCTGACTTCAGGGCCGGATCTCGCGGAGGCCCGTGGTGGGCCGGTGCATCGGCGCCGTTCGGGCCAGGACGCACCGGAAGGGTCACGTCCGAATGTCCCATCCTTCGGGTGTCTTGACGCTGCCACGCCACCGGTTTAGCTTCGGCGTTCACAGATGCAGACCGAGTGCGCAAGTGTGGACAGCTGGTGGTGGCTGGTCCCAGGCCCCGAGTTCGGAACGTGACACATCAGCACTTCCCCGGAGATACGCGACGATGAAGTCCTCCGTTTCATCCCCCCAGCGCGCCGCGGCGCCGCGGCCCCGCACGACGAGCGCGATGCTGCTGGCGGGCGTCCTGCTCACGTCCAGCGGGTGCGCCGTGGCCAACAGCGCGGGTGGCGACACCGGCCGCGCCGACGGCCGCACCTTACGGGTGGTGCTCACCCAGGAACCGCCGACCCTGGAGCCCTGTGAGGCGTCACTGACCGGCACGGGCGTCGTCGTCCGGTCCAACATCACCGAACCCCTGGTCGAGCGAGATCCCACGTCCGGTGAACTGAACCCCCTGCTGGCGACCGGCTGGAAGCAGATCGCGCCCCGCACCTGGACTTTCGACATCCGCTCCGGGGTGACCTTTCAGGACGGCGCCCCCTTCGCCGCCCAGGACGCCGCCTTCTCCATCGGCCGGGCCGTCAACTCCGACCTTGCCTGCAACGTGGAGGGCTACGTCTTCGGCGACGAGGACCTCGAGGTGAAGGCGGTGAACGACGACCGCCTGACCGTGACCACCGCGAAACCGGATCCCATCCTGCCGCTGCGCCTGAGCTTCGTGGAGATCGTGCCCCGCACGACCGACACCAAGGCCAAGGTCCGTGTCCCGATCGGCACCGGCCCCTTCGCCGTCCGTTCCTGGCAGCCGGGAGCGGCGATCTCCCTCGACCGCTTCGACGACTACTGGGGCAAGGCCCCCGACTTCGCACGGGCCCGCTATGTGTGGCGCAGCGACGCCAGTGTCCGCGCCGCCATGATCGACAAGGGCGAGGCGGAGATCGCCGTCGCGCTGGATCCGATGGAGGCGGAGAAGGACACGACGGTCGCCTACCCCAACAACGAGACGACCGCCCTGCGGCTGGACGGCCGCGAGGCACCGCTCGACGACATCCGGGTGCGCCGGGCGATCGACCTGGCGGTGGACCGTGAAGGCATCATCGACGCCCTCCTCGGCGGTCTCGCCGAGCCGGCCGGCCAGCTGGTGCCGCCCGGAGTGGTGGGGCACAGCGACGAGATCGAACCGCCCCGGCAGAACGTCGCCGAGGCCCGCGCCCTGGTGCGGGAGGCGACCGCGGACGGAGTGCCGACCGACCGGCAGATCACCCTGGTGGCCCGCAACGGCATGTTCTCCGGGGTGTCGGAGACGGCGGAGGCCCTCCAGTACCAGATGCAGGAGATCGGACTGAACGTACGGGTCCGGATGGCCGACACCGCCACCCAGCTCCAGTACCAGCTCCGCCCGCTGCCCCAGAATGTCGGTCCCATCGCCCTGCTGATCATGCACGGCAACCAGGCCGGTGACGCGGCCTTCACCACCAGCCAGTACCTGCTGAGCGACGGTCCTCAGTCCACGTTCGGCACCAAGGCTCTCGACCGGCGTATCGCCGCGGCGGGCGCGCTGTCCGGCGAGAAACGTCAGGAAGCCTTCGCCGGCCTGCTCACCGAGCAGAACGAGTCCGTCGTCCAGTACGCCCATATCGCCCACATGAACGGACTGCTCGGCCTGTCACGGTCGATCCGGTACGAACCGAATTCCGCCACCGGAGACGAAATGCGGCTGGCCGAGGTCCACTCGGCCAAGGGGGCGAAGCACTGACGTGATCCCTTTCCTGCGCAAGCGCGTACTCTCCAGTGCCGTCCCCCTGGTCTGCGTCGTCCTGGGCGTGTTCTTCCTGGCCCGGATGACCGGCAACCCCGTCGACCTCTATCTCCCCCTGAGCGCCACTCCCGAGCAGCGAGCGGAGTTCTCCGCCGCCCAGGGCTTCGACCTGTCGATCCCGGCGCAGTTGTGGAACTACCTCGTCGATGCCGCACAGTTGGACTTCGGCACCTCGCTGCGCACCGGGCAGTCGGCGGGCTCGATGGTGATCGACGCGTTCCCCGTCACCCTTCAGCTCGCCGGTGTGACCATGCTGCTGGCGATCACCGGAGCCGTGCTGGTCGGCAGCCTCGCCGCCTACCGGCCCAACTCCGTGATCGACAGGATCGCCAGCCTGCTGTCGATGACGGCCGCCAGCATCCCCGACTTCTGGTTCGCCATCATGGGCGTACTGGTCTTCGGCGTGAGCCTGGGGTGGTTGCCGACCTCGGGCACGCTCGGCGGCCCCGAGATATGGGTCCTGCCCATCGCCACGCTGCTGATCCGCCCCTTCGGCGTACTGGTCCAGGTGGTGCGCGGCAGCATGGTCAGCGCGTTGTCCGCGCCCTACGTCAAGATCGCCCGGAGCAAGGGCGCCACGCCCCGGCGCGTGGTCTTCGGGCACGCCCTGCGCAACGCCGCGACACCGGTCCTGACTGTCGCGGGCGACCTGACGGTGGGCCTGGTCAACGGCGCGGTGATCGTCGAGACGATCTTCGGCTGGCCCGGCATCGGCAAACTCATGATCGACTCCATCCTCCAGCGCGACTTCGCGGTCCTGCAGGCAGCCGTGCTGCTGACCGCCGTGACGATCTTCGCGCTGAACATCCTCGTCGACGTCTGCCATGCGCTGACCGACCCCCGAGTGCGACAGGCGGTGCCGGCGTGAGCGAAGCAGGCAGCATGACCCGAGAAGAGACCGACGTCTCGGAGGGAGCCTTGCCCGCCCGCGACCGGCGGCCGAGTCTGTGGCTGATGCTGGGCCGGGACCGGGCCGCGGCCGTCGGGGCCGTCATCCTCACCGTGGTCGTCCTCGTGGCCGTCTTCGGCCGGCTGTTCATCGGCGACCGCGCGCAACGCCAGGACCTGGACGCCTCCCTGCGTCCACCGTCCCTGAGCGACGGGGTGTACGGGCTGCTCGGCACCGACGTCCTGGGACGCAGCATGGTGGCCCGGCTGATCGAGGCGGCGGCGACGACGCTGTCCGTGGCCGTCCCGGCGGTGCTGTGCTCGCTGGCGATCGGCTCGGCCCTCGGACTGTGGGCCGGATACCACGGAGGACGCCGCGAGAGCGTGGCGATGCGGCTCGCCGACGTGATCCTCAGCTTCCCCTCGCTGCTGATCGCGGTGGTCGTCCTGTACGTCTTCTCGCCCAGCGCGCTCAACCTCGTACTGATCCTGGCCGTGACCCGTATACCGGTGTACCTGCGCACCGCGCGGGCCGAGGCGGCGGAACTGCGCAGCCGGCTGTTCGTCGACGCGGCCCGGACCTTCGGCACACCCAGCCAGGTGATCATCTACCGGCACCTCCTGCCGATCGCTCTGCCGACCCTCCTCACCGTCGCCACCCTCGACTTCTGCTTCGTGATGCTCACCGAGTCGTCACTGAGCTTCCTGGGCATCGGAATCCAGCCCCCGGACGTCAGTTGGGGCCTGATGGTCGCCCAGGGAAGGCAGTACCTCCAGACCGCGTGGTGGATCACCGTGCTGCCGGGACTCGCCATCGTGCTCACCACCGTGTCCGCGACGGTGCTCGCCGCCTGGGCCCGCATCGCCACCGACCCCGCCCAGCGCTGGCGCCTGAGGCTGCCCAAGAAGCGCCGGGCCGTCTCGGCCGCCGTTCCTCCGGAGATGATCCCGTGACGAGCAACACCGTTTCCGCCGCGACCACCACGGACACCCCCGCCCTGGATGTCGAGGGACTGTGCGTGGACCTGAGCACGCCCTCCGGGACGGTACGCGCCGTCGACGGCGTCAGCTTCAGCGTCCGCCGCGGCCGCACCCTGGCCCTGCTGGGCGAGTCCGGCTGCGGCAAGTCGATGACCGCACTGTCCGTGGTCGGTCTGCTGGACCCCGCGGCGGCGGTCACCGGCGGCGCCGTCCGGGTCAGGGGCGACGACACCCTCCGCATGAGCCCCGCGGAACGCCGCAAGCTGGCCGGCCCGGTCCTGTCCATCGTCTTCCAGGACGCCCTCACCGCCCTCAACCCCGTGCAGCCGGTGGGCAGGCAGATCGGCGAACCCTTCCGCATCCACCAGGGACTCTCCCGGCGCCAGGCCCAGGAGAAGGCGATCGAGCTGATGACGCGGGTGGGCATCCCCGAGCCGAGGCAACGAGCCCGCTCCTATCCCCACCAGTTCTCCGGCGGCATGCGGCAGCGGCTGCTCATCGCGATGGCCGTCGCCCTCGCCCCCGACGTGCTCATCGCCGACGAACCCACCACCGCCCTAGACGTGACCGTGCAGGCGCAGATCATGCGGCTGCTGCGGGACCTCCAGGACGAGCGGGACATGGCACTCGTCCTGATCACCCACGATCTGGCCGTGGTCGCACAGCGCGCCGACGACGTGGTCGTGATGTACGCCGGCACGGTCGTGGAGAACGGACCGGTGCACGACGTCTTCTCCGCACCCCGCCACCCCTACACCCGGGGACTGCTCGACTCGGTGCCCGAGGGCAGCGAGCGCGGACGCCCGTTGCCCGCCGTTCCCGGCAGCCCGCCCGAGCTGAGCGCGGTGCCGCCCGGCTGCGTCTTCCAGGCCCGTTGCCCGCTGGTGCGCGAGCGCTGTGTCCAGGAGCGGCCCTCCCTGCGTCCGTCGGGCGACGGTCGCTTCGCCGCCTGTCACTTCTCCGAGGAGCTCGACCGTGTCTGAGTCCCGCGCCACCACCGCTGCCCCCGGGCCACGAGCGGACGGTACCCAGGAGAGCCCGCCGCTGCTCGAGGTACGAGGGGTCACGAAGACCTTCGGCAGCGGCCGTCGCCGGATGACCGCCCTGGACGGGGTGGACCTACGGATCGGCCGGGGCCAGACCCTCGGGCTCGTCGGCGAATCGGGCTGCGGCAAGTCCACCCTGGCCCGGGTGCTGCTCGGGCTGGAGCGTCCGGACTCCGGCACCGTGCGGTTCGACGGAACCGACCCCTTCGCTCTGCGCGGCAAGGAGCTGCTGGCCTGGCGCCGACGGGTGCAGATGGTCTTCCAGGATCCCTTCGCCTCGCTCAACGCGCGCATGTCCGCCGCCGATCTGATCGGCGAACCCTGGCGCACCCACCGAGACGTCGTACCGGGCGCGAAGGCCCGCGAGAAGCGGATCCGCGAACTGCTCGCCCTGGTCGGACTGCGGGAGAGCGACGCCCACCGCTACCCCAACGAGTTCTCCGGCGGCCAGCGCCAGCGCATCGGCATCGCCCGTGCGCTCGCCCTGGACCCCGATCTCATCGTCTGCGACGAACCCGTCTCCGCCCTCGACCTGTCGGTCCAGGCGCAGGTCCTGAACGTACTCTCCGACCTGCGCACACGCCTCGGCGTCACCTACCTGTTCATCTCCCACGACCTGTCCGTGGTCCGCTACATCTCCGACCAAGTCACCGTGATGTATCTGGGCAAGGTCATCGAACACGGGGACACGGAGGACGTCTTCGAACAGCCCCGACACCCCTATACGGCCGCGCTGATGTCGGCCGCCCCCGTCCTTGACACCGGCCACGACACCCACCGTCAGGAGATCCAGCTCGAAGGAGAGATTCCCTCTCCCTTCGACATCCCCTCCGGGTGCCGTTTCCGCACCCGGTGCTGGCGTGCCGAGGACCGGTGCGCGACCCAAGCACCTCCGGTCGTCGTGCGGGAGAGGGCGGACGGTGCCGAACCCCACACGGCCCTATGTCACTTCCCGCTGGAGGATGCGTCCCCGGGGGCCTGACCGGCCCGCAGTTCGTCTCTTGGTCACCGTGGGGGCCGGCGTGCTGCTCCAGGTCTCCATCGACTTCGGCCTGACATGATCGCCGCCCGACGAGCGCGAATTCGCCACCAAGGGCGCCCTCGCCAAAGCCATCGTGCTGCGCGCACCGGCCTCACCGCTGCCCATCGCCCGGGTGAACCGGTCGCGCCGGCGCCGACGACGCCAACGGCCTGCGCATCGACCATCTCATCGCTCTGGCCCCGCCGGAGGAAGAGATCAGTGGCTGCCGGAGGGTGGCGCGCATCATGCAGTGGTCGGGGCGCCTCAGGTGTGCGGCAGGTGCATGCAGGGCCCGGACCGCTGGGGTGGGGGGTGGGGCGGATCGGGCGTCGCCCAAGCACTGGGCAGCAGATGCCCGTAGATGTCGATCGTGGCTGATCACTATGGCCGACGGCTACCGCGAGTCCGCGGAGTCTTGGGCCGACCTGCTGCGGATGCCGTCCGGCGCATGTTTGACTTCCTCCCCCTCGTTCACGAGGGGAACGGACGACCGGCGGAGTAGGGAGCCAAGGTCGGCTCAGTCAGGTCCACCGAGAGGGGTGCCAGGTTGGCAGGTGCGACGACGCAGGAGTTCGGCCGGCGGATCGACCCCTACCGGTCGGAACTCCTCGCTCACTGCTACCGGATGCTCGGCTCCGTGCACGATGCCGAGGACCTGGTCCAGGAGACCTATCTGCGGGCCTGGCGCGCGCGGGAGCAGTACGACGAGGGCAAGGCCTCGGTCCGGACCTGGCTGTACCGGATCGCGACGAACGCCTGCCTGACCGCGCTGGACGGCCGCAGCCGCCGACCGCTGCCATCCGGCCTGGTCGAACCGAGCGATCCAGCCCGGCCGCTGGTGTTCGGCGTGGACATCACCTGGCTGCAACCGTTCCCGGACGCGCGGATCTCGCATGCCGATCCCGCGGCGACGCTGGTCGCCCGGGGCAGCCTGCGGCTCGCCTTCGTCGCCGCGATGCAGGTGCTCTCGGCCCGCCAGCGTGCGGCGCTGATCCTGCGTGAGGTGCTCGACTTCTCGGCCGCCGAGACCGCGCAGATCCTCGACACCACGACGGCAGCCGTGAACAGCGCGCTGCAGCGGGCCCGCGCCCGGCTCAGCGAGGCCGGGGTGTCCGAGGCGCGGATCGAGGAGCCCCCCGAGGCGGAGCGGCGTGCGATGGTCGACCGGTACGTGGAGGCGTTCCTGAAGGCCGATGTGGCCGCGATCAAGCAACTGCTGACCGACGACGTGCTGATGGAGATGCCGCCCATGGTCAACTGGTTCGTCGGCCGGGAGGCCTACGGCCAGTTCATGGAGTGGGTCTTCGCCAAGGGCGGCACCGACTGGCGGTTGCTGCCCGTGTCGGCGAACGGGCAGCCGGCGGTTGCTGCCTACGTGCGCGGGGCGAGTGGAGCGTACGAGGTGCACACGCTGCAGGTGTTCACAGTCACTGTGAAGGGGATCAGTCGTAACTCGGTGTTCCAGGACGCCGAGGTGTTTGCTGCGTTCGGGTTGGCGCCCCAGCTTCAGAACTGAGGGGCGCCAACCCGAAGACGCTGATCAGCCCGCGTTGGCCGGGCTGTTGTGGTACGCGGCGACCAGCCAACCGCGGGCGCGCCGTTCGAGCACCCAGGTCGCGTTGGCGATGCGGTTGGTGGGCACCTCGCTCTCGCCGGGGAAGAGGATGCCGGTCTCGCTGACCACGACGGCGGCGTCCGGGCCGAGGAAGCGGAGCTGGTCGATCCGGTTGGTGGTCGTCGAGCCCTTCAGGTAGCTGGCGAAGCCGTCGGCCATGGTCTGGCGGATCTCCTCCCGGCTGCCGCGGTAGCTGCCGGGCAGGATCGCGCTGGCGTCCTCGGTGTACGCCGCGACGAAGGCGTCGGCGTCGCCGGCGTCCCACGCCTGGTAGACGCCCGCCAGCACGGTGTGGATGGCGGCCTCGTCGGCCTCTCGGGACTCGTTGATGGTCATGGCCTGGTCGGTGGTCATGGTCTGCTCCTCGTCGGTCTGCGTTCGCGGGGCCTTTCGACGGGCCCACGAGTACATACCGAGCCAACTGCCGGAACTCATCGCACCCGGAAGTGGATTTGAGGCGAGCCGCGCCGCTGCGGCATCGGCAGGTCCGTCCATCAGTTGCCGCCCGGCCCTCGAAGCGGCGCAGCTACAGCTCGACCGCTGACCAGGTCGGCCTTATTTCCAGAGACGCACGCCTTGCTCCCCGGCGCATGCATCGCGCAAAGCGATCCCTGCAATCCGGCCCAGGCATTGATGCCCCGGAGGCCCGCGAGGAGGCGTACCCCGTCCGGGCGGTGGACGGGTCGTCCTCAGTCCAGGTGGGCCCCGCCGACTTCGCTGGTTCGTGTACGCGCCGCCAGTTTTGCTCACTGGACTCGCGGTTGCCTCGCCCTTTCTCTCCAGGTAGGGACGGCACTCGGTCGCATGCGGGCAGGTGTGGCCGACGCCCGGCCAGTAGGTGGCAGACGAGGGTGGATGTGGCCGGGATGCGCTGGGATTACCCGATTCACCATAAACACTCAGCCAGTTGGGGCCGATATGGGCGATACGACGACGTCACCGTCAGCCGACGGGGCAGGAACTGGCGTGCGGCCGCACTGTCAACCCGACGCCCAGAGTGGTGTGAGCGGGCCCGAGCCGGTTGAGGGCCGGTTCCGGGGGCTGCTGGAGGCGGCTCCCGACGCCATGGTGATCGTGGATGGCACCGGGACCATCAGACTCGTCAACGCGCAGACCGAGACCCTGTTCGGCTACCGGCGGCAGGAACTTTTCGGCCGCCCGGTGGAGATGCTGATCCCCGACCGCTTCCGCCCCCAACACGCCGCCCACCGCGACGGGTACACCGCCACCCGGCAGGTGCGGCCGATGGGTGCAGGGCTGGAGTTGCACGGGCTGCGCAAGGACGGCACCGAGTTCCCCGTCGAGATCAGCCTCAGCCCTTTGGAGACCGCCGACGGCCTGCTCGTCTCCGCCGCCGTACGGGACGTCAGCGAGCGCAAGGCCGCCGAGGAGCGGTTCCGGGGGCTGCTGGAGGCGGCTCCGGACGCGATGGTGATCGTCGACGATGCCGGAGCCATCAAACTGGTCAACGCCCAGACCGAGGCCCTCTTCGGCTACCGGCGGGACGAACTGTTCGACCGTCCCGTCGAGGTGCTCATCCCGCACCGCTTCCACGCTCACCACACCTGGCACCGTGACGGCTATGCCACCACCCGGCAGGTGCGGCCGATGGGCGCAGGACTGCAGTTGCACGGGCTGCGCAAGGACGGCACCGAGTTCCCCGTCGAGATCAGCCTCAGCCCTTTGGAGACCGCCGACGGCCTGCTCGTCTCCGCAGCCGTACGCGACGTCAGCGAGCGCAAGGCCGCCGAGGCTCGTATCAACGAACTCGCCGCCCTCGTCGAGTCCTCCCAGGACGCGATCCTCGCCAAGACCCTCGATGGCCGCATCACCTACTGGAACGCAGCGGCCCAGCGGCTGTACGGCTACACATCCGAGGAGGCCATCGGGCAGCACGTGTCCATGATGGCGCCGCCGGAGCGCAAGGACGAGATCATCCTGCTGCTCGAACGGCTGTGGCAGGGTGAGAAGATCGAGCACTTCGAAACGCTCTGTCTCACCAGCACCGGCACCATGCTCGACGTCGACGTCACCCTGTGGCCCACGCGTGGCTCCGACGGCACGGTCATCGGCGCCTGCGCCATCGTGCGCGACATCAGCGACCGCAAACGTGCCGAGGCCGAGCTCACCGCCCTGTACCAACAGCAGAAGCACATCGCCCTTACCCTGCAACGCAGCCTCATGGGTACCCCGCCCGCCATCCCTGGCCTGGCCGCCGCCAGCCGCTACCGGCCCGCCACGCAGGGCGCCGGCGTGGGTGGCGACTGGTTCGACCTCATTCCGCTCGGCGCCGACCGGGTCGGCGTCCTCATCGGCGACGTCATGGGCCGCGGCCTTGAAGCGGCCTCCGTCATGGGCCAGTTGCGCTCCGCTGCGCATGCCCTGGCCAAGACTGGCATGCAGCCCCGCCAGCTCATGCAGGCCCTGGACGCGGTCGTGGCTGACCTCGACGTTCCCGACCAGCTTGTGACCTGCTGTTACCTCGTTATCGCACCGGACGCCGGATCCGTGACCCTCTGCTCCGCCGGCCACCTGCCGATCCTCGTCGCCAGCCCCGGCGACGGGGCCCACAGACTTCCCGCGCCCGTCAACGCACCCCTCGGCGTCGGCGACATTCTCTACCAGCAGTCCATCGCCGCGATCCCGCCCGGCGCCACCCTCGTGCTGTACACCGACGGCCTGGTCGAAACCCCCGGCAGCGACATCGAGAACCAGATCGACAAGCTCAACACTGCCCTCGATGATGCCTTCAGGCGCACTCGCGACCTCGAAGACGCCGCCGATCACGTACTCGCCACTCTGCTGCCCGACGCGGAGGGCCACGACGACGACGTCACCCTGCTCCTGGCCCGGCTCCCAGCCGCCCCGCTCAACACCGCCCGGGTGGAACTGTTGGCCACGGCCTCCGCGGTGTCCGCAGGCCGCTCCTTTGTCGTCGACACCATCACCGACTGGAACTGCGCCCACAAAATCGACGACACCAGACTCCTGGTCTCCGAGGTCCTCACCAACGCCGTTCAGCACGCTGAAGGCCCACTCGTGCTCCACGTGCGCCAAACAGCCACCCACCTCACCGTCGAGATCAGCGACCTCAGCCCTCACCTGCCCCTGCCGCGGCCGGCCGCTGAGGACGACGAGTCCGGACGGGGCCTCATCCTCGTCGACGCCCTCGCCGACGGCTGGGGGGTCCGCCCCGACGAGCGAGGGAAGACCACCTGGTTCACGCTCCGGCTGCGAGCGTAGCGGGACGCCGAACCGCGGGAACGTCCGCTGTATGTCCCGGGCGGCTCGACGGCGGCCGCCTCCCCCCTGGCGGAGTATGGGGCGCTGGGTGGCCTAGTGGTCGCGGCGCCACTTCTTGTACGCGGCTACGGCCGTAGGCAGGGTGGGGAAGATCCGCTCGGTGCCGACGGTGTCCGCGAGGGTTGGAGCGGAGTTCAGGCGGATGCCGTCTGGGCCGGGTTCCAGGCCCGCCGCCGGGCCACCAGCAGTCCGAGCGCGACCGCCGCGGTTGCCAGCCCCAGCGTTCCCACGGCGCCGGCCAGAGTGCCGAGGGCCGACTCCACGGCGAGCAGCACCAGTGGGCACACGAAACAGCCACCGAAGTAGGCCGACAGCCACAGCCCCGTGCCACGGCCACGGTCCTCGTACTCCAGCCGGGACATGGCATTGGTGAGGAGCGCCGGCAACAACATCCCCGTACCGAGGCAGTTGAAGTCGCTCCCTTCGTTCGGTGCCGGGGAACTATAGCCCGCGCGGCTCACCGGAGTGAGTCAGCCCTCGCGGCGCAGTGCGGCCGGCGTCGTACCGAGGTGGGAGCGGATCACTCGGGTCAGGTGTTCCTGGTGGGAGAAGCCGCAGGCGGCCGCCACCTGGGCGATAGGCATGGATCCGGCACGCAGGAGGCGGGCGGCCCGCTCCACACGCAGCCGCACAAGGTACCGGTGCGGAGGGCACCCCGTGCGAGCCCTGAAACGCCGGGCGAACTGGCTGACACCGAGCCCCGCGGCCGAGGCGAGGTCCTCCAGCGACAGCGGCTCGGAAAGCCGGGCGTCCATGAGTTCTCGAACGGCCGTGAACTGCCGGCCGGTCAGCCCCACTTGCCACCGCGCCGGCTCGGCGACGCGCTGCCGCATGCTGTGGCGGCGGGCCAGCTGGGCAGCGGTCATGAGCGCGAGCTGTTCCGCATAGGTGCTCCCGCTGGGCTCCCAGTGCCGTACCACACCATCGAGCGCCAGAACGAGCTGCTCCAGAAGCGGGTCCGTGGTGCCGAACTCCTCCTTCAGCCGCACCGGTCGGCCGTCCTCCGCCGTCTCTGCCGTCGCTTGGAGGGCTGCGTCCGACAGGTAGACGTGCACCGTGTTCAGATAACCGCCGAGTTCCACGTCCAGCTCCGTGTCGGCCGGATGCAGGAACAGACCACCGGGCGGAACCTGCCGTGCGGCCGTCAACCCCCGGCGTCCCCTCCGGACCGTGACGGGGCCGTCCAGATGCAGGATCACCATGTGGCTGCCGGCTCCCTGAAAAGCGTCCCGATACGGCAGTTCCCGTTGCGTCGACAGATACAACTGCTTCCAGCCGAGACCAGTGCTGGTGCGGACGGGACGCACCCCGGGCCGCGTCAGGATGCCGTGGGTGTCACCGAGGCCCATCTCGCTCATGAGGCCCTCCTTCGGGGCACCGTCTTGCTGCCCTCCGGCGCGGGCGGGCAAGCACGGACCGAGCCGTGGCCGACGCCGTTTTTGTGCAAGGCGATGCGGAGATTATGCAGGAACGGCCGGCACTCGGGCTCGAATACTGCGGGAGACCCCCTGACCCCGCAGCACGGAGAGCAGCTTCATGAGGAGTTTTGTGCACACCACCGGCCCGAGCCGGGTGGTCTTCGGCGCGGGGACGCTTCCGCAGGTCCGCGAGGAGGTCGAGCGTCTCGGCGGGTCCCGGGTACTGCTCCTGTCCGACGGGTCACCGGCTCTGCGCAAGGACACCGAACGGCTCCGCGAAGCTCTGGGCGACCTGGCTGTGGCCGAGTTCGACGGCGCGGCCATGCACACGCCTGTCGAGGTGACCGAGCGGGCCTTGGGCCTGCTGCGCGAGCGGGACGTGGACTGCCTGGTGGCCATCGGCGGAGGCTCGACGACCGGCCTCGCGAAGGCGCTGGCGGTCCGCACGGATCTGCCCCAGATCATCGTGCCAACCACCTACGCCGGCTCCGAGGCCACCCCCGTGCTCGGCGAGACGGTGGACGGCCGGAAGGTCACTCGGTCCTCCGCGGCGATCCTGCCGGAAACGGTCCTGTACGACGTCGAGCTCACCCTCGGGCTACCGGTCCGGATGTCGGTGACCAGCGGCGTCAACGCACTGGCCCACGCCGTGGAAGCCGTCTACTCGCCGGACGCCGGTCCGGTCACCGACGCCATGGCCCTGGAGGCGGTCGCCGCCATAGCCCGTGCCCTCCCCGCCCTCCACGACGATCCCTCCGACCTGGAAGCACGGGCGGCACTGCTCCAGGCGGCGTGGCTGGCGGGCACCTGCCTCGGTGCCGTCGGCATGGGACTGCATCACAAGCTCTGCCACACGCTGGGCGGCACCTTCGGCCTGCCGCACGCCGACACCCACACCGTGGTCCTTCCGCACGCCATGGCGTACAACGCGCCCGCCGCACCGGAGGCGATGGACCGCATCGCGCGCGCCCTGGGCGTGCCCGACGCACCCACCGGCGTCTTCGACCTGATCCGCCGGGTCGGCGGCCCGACGTCGCTACGCGATCTCGGCATGGCGGAGGCCGACCTGGACCGCGCGGCGGAACTGGCCACCGCACAGCCGTATCCGAACCCGCGCGAGCTGACCCGCAGCGGCCTCGCGGACCTGCTGGGGAACGCCTGGCACGGCCACCGCCCGCAGGCAGCGGCCGACTCCGCACCCGACCTGCGCCCGCTGACCGACGAAGTCGTGGCGAGCTTCGGCGGCTGCGCGAACCCGCGCCTGAAGCAGCTGCTCACCGATCTCGCCCGCACCCTGCACGCCTACACGATCCGCAACGACCTCACCCCGCAGGAGTGGCAGCGGGCCATCGACTTCCTCACCGAGGCCGGCCACATCACCACCGACACGAGACAGGAGTTCATCCTGCTCTCCGACACCCTCGGCGTGTCCAGCGTGGTCGATGCCCTCGCCAACTCCCGTAACCCGGACACCACTTCCTCCGCGATCCTCGGCCCCTTCTACGTGGCCGGGCCGCCCGCCGCCGAACACGGCAGCGACATCGCCGGAGGGCTCACGGGCACGCCGATGTGGGCGGACGTCCAGGTGACCGACCAGGAAGGGGAGCCGGTCACCGGTGCCGTGGTGGACGTGTGGCAGTCCAACGAGGACGGCTTCTACGACGTCCAGCTCCCTGATCTTGACGGGCCTGTGCTGCGCGCCCGG
The DNA here is from genome assembly GCF_042870385.1 of Streptomyces sp. NPDC006602. Lineage (NCBI taxonomy): Bacteria > Bacillati > Actinomycetota > Actinomycetes > Kitasatosporales > Streptomycetaceae > Streptomyces > Streptomyces sp. NPDC006602. Next base: position 70,868 of record NZ_JBIAHG010000031.1, read on the forward strand.
TTCACCACGGATGCCGACGGGCGGTTCACGTTCTGGTCGATCCTCCCCTCGGAGTACCCGATCCCGGACGACGGGCCGGTCGGCAGGATGCTCTCCGCCGTGGGCCGCCATCCCTACCGCGCCCCGCACGTGCACTTCCTGATCGACGCCCCCGGACACCAGCCGCTGATCACCCAGCTGTTCGTCCGTGGTGGGGCCTACCTCGACGGAGCCCCCGGGCAGCGGGATGCGGTCTTCGGCGTCAAGGACGACCTGATCACCGACTTCATCCGGCGAACCGGCCCGACGCCCGACGGTCGGCCCATCGACGGTGAGTGGCGCCTGCTCGAGTTCACCTTCCGCATCGCACGCCTCGGCGACTGAGCACGCCTCGGGCGCCGTACAGCACGCAACCCCCTGACGTGTTTCACCCAGCTTCCCGGAGACAGACAGCATGACCACGCCTGAGAAGTACGACACCGACGTCCTGGTCATCGGCAGCGGACCCGCCGGCGGCACCGCGGCCCTGCTGCTGGCGACCTACGGGGTGCGCACCCACCTGGTCACCAAATACGGATGGCTCGCCGACACGCCGCGCGCCCACATCACCAACCAGCGTGCCATGGAGGTCTTCCGCGATCTCGGGATCGAGCAGGAGGCTCTGGAGAAGGGCACACCGAGCCGCCTGATGGGCGACACTGTCTTCGCCACCTCCCTCCTGGGCGACGAGATCGGCCGCATCCGCACCTGGGGCACCGGCGACGAGAGCCTGACCGAGTACGCCTCCCAGAGCCCCTGCGCAATGATCGACTTCCCGCAGACGTATCTGGAGCCCATCCTTTTGGCCAACGCCGCCAAGCGCGGTGCCGTGGTCCGGCTCAACACCGAGCTCGTCGACTTCGAGCAGGACGCGGACGGAGTGACCGCACGCCTGCGCGACCGGCCCAGCGGCACTGAACACACCGTCCGCGCCCGTTACATGATCGGCGCCGACGGCGGCCGCAGTACCGTCGCGGACAAGCTCGGTCTGCCGATGGAAGGGCAGATGGGCAAGGCCGGCAGCATGAACATCGTCTTCAGGGCCGACCTCACGCAGTACGTCGAGCACCGGCCCAGCGTCCTGTACTGGATCATGCGCCCGGGCGCCGATGTCGGCGGGATCGGGATGGGCCTGCTGCGGATGGTCCGGCCCTGGAACGAGTGGCTCATCGTCTGGGGTTACGACATCGACAACCCTCCGCCGAAGGTCACCGACGAAGTGGCGGCAGCGATCGTCCGTGACCTCGTGGGCGACGACGAACTCGACGTGCAGATCGACAACGCCTCCCTGTGGACGGTCAACCACGCCTACGCCACCCGGCTGCACGCCGGCCGCGTCTTCTGTGCCGGGGACGCCGTCCACCGGCACCCGCCGTCCAACGGCCTCGGCTCCAACACCTCCGTCCAGGACTCCTACAACCTGGCGTGGAAGTTGGCGGCCGTCCTCAAGGGACACGCCGGGCCCGAGCTGCTGGACACGTACTCCGACGAGCGAGCCCCGGTCGCCAAGCAGATCGTCGAACGCGCGAACCTCTCCCGGGACCAGTTCCTGCCCCTGTTCGAGGCGCTCGGCGTCGTCGGCGGAGACGAGGATGGCATCACCAAGGCCCTGCACGCTGCGCGGCAGCCGGACGCCGAGGGAGCGAGGAAGCGGCGGGCCATCCGCGAGGCGATCGAGCTGAAGCACTACGAGTTCAACGCCCACGGCGTCGAGCACAACCAGCGCTACCAGTCGGCGTCCGTCATCCCCGACGGCACCACGGAAACGATGTCCCGCGACGACGAACTCTTCGGACACCCGACCTCCTGCCCCGGCGCCAAGCTGCCGCACGCCTGGCTCGTCGACCCGAACGGCAGGCGGATCTCGACGCTCGACCTCGTCGGCAAAGGCAGGTTCTCCGTCCTGACCTGCCTGGCCGGCACCCCATGGGCTGACGCCGCCGACACCCTGGCCCAGGAACTGGGCCTCGACCTGCGCGGCGTCGTCATCGACCGCGACGCGCACGACGCGTACGGTGAGTGGAGCCGCCGAGCGGAGATCGACGAGGAAGGCGTGCTGCTGATCCGCCCCGACGGGTACGTGGCCTGGCGTCGGCCGAGCGGAGCCGCAGACACCGTCGAGGCGACCCGGCTGCTGCGGGAAGCGCTGACCGCGGTGCTCTGCCGACCTGCACTCGGGCCCGCTGACGCGTGAACAGGCCGAGCAGGCACCGCAGGTCAGCCCGCATCGGCCAGGTGAAGAGCAGCACCGAACCATCGGCAGTCAGCGTGCCAGTCGACTTTCGCCGGCGTGTCAGCTCAGGCATCGCTCATCCCGCAGGCGACGGCGGAGCCTGGTGTCGTCTGGCCCATGCCGTCACCTTCCCCGCACGCGACGCCATGGCCCGCCCGTCGGCCTCCGGGCTCTCCGGCCTGCGACGGGCACTGGCACTTCACACCCGTCGCAGGCCGGACAGAGCCAACCCGCTCTCCCTGCCGAGGCCATGGCCTTGTACGACCTGACCGCGCACCGCGCTGCCCAATGAGCACTGTGCATCGTGAGGTTGCTGGTCACGGGGCTGGTGTGCGTGATGTCCGGGATGCTCGTGCCGGCCGCGGGCGGATGACTTCGGCGAAATCGTCGGTCACCGGGAGACTTCGCGGTTCGTCAGAACCAGCAGAGCCCTCACCAGGGCGATCGCCCACCTCGGGTCGGTGCGTACCTTGCCGAGGACGCGCCAGTTCTTCAAGTGGGCGAAGCCGTGCTCGACCGGTGCCCGTACTGGGCAAGTGCCTTGTTGGACAGCTTCTGCCCTCGCGTCAGCGGCCGGTTCCGAGCGGCCTTGTAGCCGGTGATCACCGCCGGGCCGACGTCGGGACCACAGTCGTCGAGCCCGACGAAGCCTTCCGCGCCTGCTCGTCACGGCCAGGACCCTTGGGATCGACGGTATGGCGTGCGTGCGCCGCTTTTCAGCGGTCAGCCGATGATCTGGTTGAAGAACAGCACGCCCATGCCGGTCGGCTTTCGCGCTCGACGAGACGTGCGCCCTGCCCGATGCCACCGATCAGCTGGACTCGGGCGAGGAACTGTAGTCCGAGGAGAGCATGGAAATGCTGGAGCGGACGCGAGGCTTCGAACAGACCGCTCAGCAGCGATGGCCGTTCGCACCCCAGCTGCCCGCGCTGAGGCGTTCATGGATCGTCGTTTATGGGTAAAATTATCCTCAAGGTATGAAGTGCTTGTCCAGGGTGCACATTGCACCAGTACACCTTCGATAGTTCGGCAGGGTTTCCTGTCCCAGGGGTATCGCGGTCGTCCTGTATCGGGTCCAATGGCAGGAATCAGGCCCTTCGCGCCCCCACCGGTCAGAAGAGGCACGCAATGGATCCATGGCTGATCTGGTTGATCATCGCAGCCGTGTTGGCTGTGGCGGAGATCCTCACCCTTACTGCCGCGCTCGGAATGCTGAGTGCGGCCGCGTTGGTCACAGCGGGGTCCGCCGCGGTCGGGCTGCCACTGCCGTTGCAGTTCTTGGTGTTCACCGTCGTCGCTACGGTCACCGTGCTCTTCGTGCGCCCCATTGCGCTGCGCCACGTCCTCCAGCCCCAAGCGGAGCGGTTCGGCGTAGACGCACTGGTCGGCAGGGGTGCGTATGTTGTCTCGGAGGTGACGGGACTGGGCGGCAGGGTCCGCATCGACGGTGAGGAGTGGACGGCCCGCGCCTATGACGAGACGCTGGTGATTCCTCCTGGAAAGACCGTCGACATCATGGAGATCAGCGGCGCCACCGCGATCGTCTACCCCCGGGACTGAAACCATGGAAACCTCGGCGTTCTTGATTGCCGGCCTGATCGTCGCGCTGATCGCGGTTTTCACCGTGGTACGGGCGGTCCGTATCGTGCCCCAGGCGCGCGCTCGTAATGTCGAGCGGCTCGGCCGCTACCACCGGACCCTGAATCCCGGCCTCAGCCTCGTGATCCCTTACATCGACCGCGTTCATCCGGTGATCGACCTGCGCGAGCAGGTCGTTTCCTTCAAACCGCAGCCGGTCATCACCGAGGACAATCTGGTTGTCGAGATCGACACCGTGCTGTATTTCCAGGTCACGGATCCCCGAGCGGCTTTCTACGAGATCGCGAATTTCCTTCAGGCGGTCGAGCAGCTCACTGTCACCACCTTGCGCAACGTCGTGGGGTCCATGGACCTGGAAAAGACGCTCACCTCACGGGACACCATCAACAGTCAGCTCCGTGGCGTGTTGGACGAGGCCACCGGAAAGTGGGGGCTCAGGGTCAACCGGGTGGAGATCAAGGCCATCGACCCTCCGCAGTCCATCAAGGACGCGATGCAGAAGCAGATGCGGGCCGAGCGGGACAAGCGGGCCGCGATTCTGGGGGCAGAGGGGCAGCGCCAGTCGCAGATCCTCACCGCCGAAGGCGACAAACAGGCCGCTGTCCTGCGCGCGGAGGGCAACCGTACCGCCGCGATCCTCCAGGCCGAGGGCCAGTCCCGGGCCATCGACGAGGTGTTCCAGGCCGTGCATCGAAACGACCCCGACCCCAAGCTGCTCGCCTATCAGTACCTCCAGACGCTGCCCCAACTCGCGCAAGGCTCGGGCAACAATTTCTGGGTGATCCCCAGCGAGATCACCTCCGCACTCCAGGGCGTGTCCCGGGCCTTCACCGAGGTGCTGCCCCAGTCGCCGGCCACCCGCGACAAGCCCTCGGACGACATGGTTGCCCAGGCCGCCAACGACAAGGCCCAGGCGGAAGAAGCCGCTGTCGCGGCCCTCGCCGACGCCGCCAAGGCCGAGGGCGTCACCTCCGATGCCCTCCCGTCTCACCCGCCTCACTGACGGCGGGCGGCGTCTCTGCCAGCGCGACTCGCACACCGGAAGCCTCCGAGCGCATGACCATCTGCCAAGCGCCGCTGAGCAATGCTCATGACCTGTGGATCGGGGCTCGGGGAGCACGCAAAGGGCGTACTTTCCCGAATGATCGATTGAAGGTCACCGAGTAGGCCCGCGTTCGCAGCGCGGTCGGAAAGGCACGCCTCGGCACGCCCGGGACAGGGTTCCAGCGGCTCCAGCCCGGCCGCCCGCATCAGTTCGGCGCCCTGCGCGGGGTCGACCGGCGCGTTCGGTGCGCACCACCGGCAGATCCCGCCCTCGCGCTTGACGTTGGAGTACCGGGCCTTCACCTCCCGCCCGCACACCTCGTGCCGGCATCGTCACAGGGCACCCGCGCCGGGGGAGGGCTCCAGCGGCTCGAGTCCCGCCGCTCGCATGATCTCGACCGGATCGCGCCGATCCTTCCGCGGACGTCCAGTGGCCACCTGACCTCCCATCAGCACATCGGCCGCCAGCAAGAGGGTCTCACCGGCCACTGACATCGCAGGCCCGCGTTCTCCGCCGACCCCGGCCAGGAAGTCCTCACCGGGGTTGCTACCACCTTGCTACCATCAGGTATGGCCCCTCCGAAGAAGCAGACCCAGGTCCGGCTGGACGCCGAAGTGCTCGCTGCCGGGAAACAGGCCGCGGCCACCCGCCATCTCGACTTCAACCGCTACGTCGAGCGGCTCATCATCGAGGACACGACCGGTGCCCGTGCGGCCGGCATGGCTGCTGCCCAGCGCCTCATCGAGGAACACGGCGACTTCCTCGACGATCTGGAGGAGCAGCTCGACGCGCCACACACCGGATCCCGGCCGGGCGCCGCCGCGTGATTCTCCACATCGACGAGTCCTGGATCCTTGAGGTCGCCGAGCGCGCCGGCTATCGGGATCCCGGCGTCGACGACTACGGCGTGCCCGTCGCCGCGGTCGCCCGGCACCGCGGCGAGCTCCTCGAGCGGCCTGTCTACGACGGCCCCTACTCCCGCGCCGCCGCCCTGGTGCACACTCTGGGCCGCTGCCGGTGGCTGGAGCGCTCCCACCTGACCGTCGCGTGCGCGGTCGCGGTCATGTACCTCGAGGCCAGCAACATCCCTGTCGATCCCACTCGGGAACAGCTCACAGCGCTTGCCCACGAGCTGAACAGCCCACGCTGCACCGCCGAACGCATCGCCGCCATCCTGCACACATGGAAGCCCTGACGATGGCCCCATAAGCGAAGCAGGAAGGCGCCGCGCCGCGAAATTCCCACCGGCACCGGCACAGCCCCCTGCCGGCTCTTTGCCCGCCGGTCGGCCGGCAGCTGGCCCTGGGCCGCCTCCGTTCGCCGCCAGTGGATGGCTTCAGTCGCGCTCCGTATGCCGGCATGACTGGAAGGAGCCCACCGCAGTGTGGTCCGCCGCCAGACGGGTCCGTACTGGATCGGCGGCGGGGCCGACGCCACGGTTACCGGTTCTGGGGATGCGCGGGCCGACGACGGCTCCCGCCTGCCGACCTGGCAGGCGGCACGGGCCTACGCCGAGGCCTGCGGCGCCGACCTGGTGCAGGCCGAGCGCCTGTGGTGCCGGGCCCGCTACCGGGCCCGGCAGCAGCATCAGTTACGGCGCGCCGGTTCCCGGCCCGAAACGGTCATGGATTTCGCCGATCTGCGCCAGGCCATGGTGGAACTGCGCGAGTGCTGCGGGGGTTTGGCTGAGCACGAGTGCGTTCTGACGTGTGTGAGTGAGTACCGACGTTCCCGGTCGGCGGCTGAGTGGTGTTTCCCCCTGGATGGGAAT
>NZ_JBIAHG010000032.1:0-8015 GCF_042870385.1 Streptomyces sp. NPDC006602
GCCCGTCGAATACGAGACCAACCACTACATGCAATCCACGAAACCCCAGGTCACAACCACAATCTGAGATCTCTACCGAACCCGGGGCGGTTCAGACATCGTCCACGCCGGCGACGACGCCGCGCTGGTGGACAACGGATACCCTCACGACCACGACTTGCTGCCGGCCTCCCTGCACGCGGTGGGACTGGAACCGCAAGGCGTGCGCGCTTCTGGTGACACACACCCACGACGACCACGTCGGTGCCGCGGAACGTCTGCGGGCCACCTACGGCACACGTTCAAGCCTTGCCGGCCGGCGGCACCGCCCACTTCCCCGGACCGGGTCCACTGGACCTGCCGGGCGCGCCGGCGCCCGCACACACCGGGGCACACGGAGCGGCACTGCGCCTGCCTTCTGGCCCGCACCGGAACGATGATCAGTGGTGACGCGCTGATCACCGCGCATCCGACGTCCCGGGTCAAGAGCCCGCAGATCAAGGGTGACGTCATCCTGCCCGGGCACGGTCCCGCATACAGGGGCAGCGTCGAGCAGGCCGTCGCACGGGCTCGGGAGTTTGTGGTCAACAAAGATTCCACAAGCGCCTGACAACACTAGGGGCGCATGACCCGTGAGGCGAACGGCGTTCACCTCCGCCCGAGAGCCACGTCGGCCGGTGCGGCCGTGCTCCGGTCGAGGCCGTTCCCGACCAGGCCGGACCGGGACGTGCTCACCGACACAACACTTTTCCCACAACGGAGTTGCTCATGGCCACTTACCGCGCAGTCGAGGTCGCCCCGGACGGCGGCCTTCGCACCGCCGAGCGGGAACTGGTCCCGCCAGGACCGGGACAGGTCCGCATCAGGGTGGAGGCCTGCGGCGTCTGCCACAGCGACTCGATCGTCGTCCACCCGCACGACAGCGGCGAAGCCGGCCGGGTCCCCGGGCATGAGGCCGTCGGACGTATCGACGCACTCGGTGAGGGTGTTTCGGGATGGACCCCCGGCGACCGGGTGGGTGTCGGCTTCCTGGGCGGGCACTGCGGAGTGTGCGCCGCCTGCCGCCGCGGTGACTTCGTCGGTTGCACCGACCAGCCCTACACCGGCGTCCACGTCGACGGCGGGTACGCCGAGTACATGTACGCCCGGCAGACGGGTCTGGTGGCCGTACCGGAGGACATGGACGCCACACGGGTCGCGCCGCTGCTGTGCGCCGGCTTCACGGTGTACAACGCGCTGGTGAGCAACGTCCACGGCGGCGGCCCGGCGGCCGGCGAGCTGGTGGCGGTGCAGGGCATCGGCGGTCTGGGGCACCTGGCGTTGCAGTACGCGCGCGCCCTCTCCCTGCAGGTGGCCGCGGTCGCTCGTGGCACCGACAAGGAGAAACTGGCCCTCGATCTCGGTGCCCACCACTACATCGACAGCAAGGCCTCCGACGCCGCCGAGACGCTGACCGGGCTGGGCGGCGCCCGGATGGTGCTGGCCACGGCTGCGGCAGGTGACGTAAGCCCCCTGCTCGGCGGCCTGGCCCGGGGAGGCAGGCTCGTCCTGGTGGGCGTGTCGTCGGAGCCGGTCCGTGTCCAGCCGCGGCAGTTGATCTTCGACGCGGTGCAGGTGTCCGGCTCACTGACCGGCACCCCCGCCCAGAACGAGCAGAACCTGGCTTTCGCCCAGGCGCAGAACGTGAGCCCGATGGTGGAACCGGCGTCCCTGGCCGACGCGCAGTCCGCCTACGACCGGATGCTGCGCGGTGACGCCCGGTTCCGCATGGTCCTCACCCTCTGAGACGAGCACCGCTCGGCCCCCGGTGCGCCTGAACCCACCACAGCACCGACTCCCCGGGATGGGGAATCGTTTTTCACAACAGGAGTTCTCACATGTCTACTTACGCGGCCGATTCGGCCGAGACGCAGTACGTCGACGGCCCGGAGGGCGAACGTTTCGCCTACCGCAGGTTCGGCCGGACGGGCGGCCGTCCGCTGCTGATGCACATGCGGCTGCGCGGCACCATCGACCACTGGGACCCAGCCTTCCTCGACCTGCTGGCCGCGGAGCGCGAGGTCATCGTCTTCGACAACCGGGGCGTCGGCTTCTCCACCGGCAATGCGCCGGCTGGCATCGAGGACATGGTGGACGGCTCACTGGCCCTCATCGGCGCGTTGGGGCTGACGGACATCGACGTGCTGGGGTGGTCGATGGGCGGCATCGTCGCTCAGGGGGTGGCCCTGGCCGCACCCGACGTCGTACGTCACCTGGTGGTGGCGGGCAGTTCCGCCGGCGGGGTGCCCGACCTGCCGACGCCCACGGTCCGCACCCAACAGGTCATGAGCAAGCCCGTCAACGTCGACGAGGACTTCCTGTACCTGTTCTACCCGGAGACCGAGGAGGCTGTCACCGCGGGCCGGGCCTCCCTCCAGCGGTTGGAAACTCGCCTGAAGGAGTCCCACGCCGTCGTGGGCCCCGAGGCCGTGCGCGGTCAACTGGGCGCCATCAGCTCCTTCAAGGGGTACTGGCACCGGCAGGAGGAGCTGACACTTCCGGTTCTGGTGGCCAACGGCGCTCACGACGTGATGATCCACGCGTACGCCACGTACGCCATGTCGCAGAAGCTGCCCCAGGCCAAGGTGATCCTCTACAGCGATGCCGGGCACGGCTTCCTGTTCCAGCACCCTGAGGACTTCGCCCACGAGGTGAACCGCTTCCTGTCCGCCTGATCACCGAGGCTGCCGCGTGGTCCATGCGGCAGGCGTGCACGGACGCGCGGCGCCCTCAACGGCGCCCGCAATTCGAGAAACACATGTATGCGAGGAGAAGTCATGACGTCGTTCAACGGTGCAGTGGTGCTCATCACCGGTGGTAACCGAGGCCTGGGAAACGCGCTGGTGGAAGAAGCCTTCGCACGTGGTGCGGCCAAGGTGTACGCCACCGCGCGCGACCCGCGTACGGTGGCCCACCCGGACGCGGTGCCGTTGGCCCTGGAGGTCACCGACCCGGTCTCGGTCGCCGTGGCCGCCGAGAGTGCCGGTGACGTGACCGTATTGATCAACAATGCCGGTGTCTCCGTCAACGCCTCTCTGCTCAAGGGGCCGTTGGACGACGTCCGCCGCGAGTTCGAGACCAACTTCTACGGCCCGCTACAGGTGACACGCGCCTTCACTCCCGTCATCGAACGCAACGGTGGCGGACACATCCTGAACGTTCACTCCGTGCTGTCCTGGATCGGCATGGCCGGCTCCTACAGCGCTTCCAAAGCCGCCCTTTGGTCGCAGACCAACTCCTTGCGGCTGGAGCTGAAGCCCCGTGGGATCGATGTGACAGGACTGCATGTGGGCTATGTCGACACCGACATGACGGCGAACGTCGACGCTCCCAAGTCCACCCCGAAGGACGTCGCCACGCTGGCACTGGACGGTGTCGAGAGCGGTGCCTACGAGGTGCTCGCCGACGAGATGTCACGCAAGGTGAAGGTAAACCTCGCCGCGGACATCACTACCATGTACCCCCAACTGTTGGAGAAGTGATGCCACCGGATCAGCTCTGCAACAGTTCCTCCGGCACGTCCGTTCCCAGGAAGCCGAGGAGGGCGGCAAGCTTGCGGTCGAGTTCCACACCGACCCGTGTCACCTCAGGACTCCCCAAACCGGCGAAATGGGTGCTCGGCTGGTCCACGCTGAACCAGGCCGCTCCGGTCTCGTTCTGCCAGATCACGGTGCGCAGCGGCGCGTAGAGCATGGCCCGCGGGTCATGCCGGTACATTCGCTCGGCAATGGTGTGGTTGCCCATCAGGTACCAGAAGCAGACCGCCCGGTCCCCGGCACGCCGGAAGACGGGATGTGCCTCGTTCGCCATGAAGAGCATGAAACCGTGGGGGGTCACCGAGTCGATGAGCTGGATGATCTCCTCCCACGAGGCCTCCCGGTGGATGAGGGCCTCCAGCTCCTCCTCCGGTACTCGTGGTACGGCGGCCTCATAGCGCTGCCGGAAGTCGGACACCCACGGAACGGCCACATCCAGACGCCGAACTGAGTAGGTACGCACATCTCCTCCTGGGTAACGCACTGACGAAAGTCGCACATTCAGCCCTTTACGTCAGCGTATGGCGCACACCTGAGGAACGGGCGAAGCCTGGTTGCCTTGTGCACTTTCGGGCAGCAGCCCCGCACCGGGATACCAACGGCGGCCGCGTCAGGCGCCGTTGGCGTCGTCGAAGGCCCCGAGCGCGTCGCGCAGTGCGGCCCGGGAGGTGATACCCAGCTTGGGGAACACCCGGTAGAGATGTGCGCCGACAGTGCGGGGGGAGATGTTGAGCTGCCTGCCGATATCCCTGTTGGACAGCCCGCTCGCCGCGAGCTCCGCGATACGGCGTTCCTGAGCACTGATCCTGACGCCGGTCCCCACGTCCGGAACCCCAACACCGACACCGGCCGCACGCAGTTCGTCGCGGACTCGCTGCACCCACAGCGGGGCTTTCAATTGCTGCTCGAACAGCTCCAACGCCACGCTCAACTGGACGCGGGCGGCCGTGTACTCCCGACGTCGCCGCAGCCACTCGCCGTACCACAGCCGGATGCGCGCGTGTTCATAGATCCACAAGGAGGCGTCCGGCACGGCGAGGGCCGCTTCGTACAGTTCTCCCGCCCGGTCGTCAGTGGCGGTGAGCGCCACAGCGCCGGCGAGAATGATCTCGAGGTGCGGCGAGATGGTGTCGAGGCGCGCCCGTTGCCCCGCCTCGACATGTGCACGGGCCTCCGCCGTCCGGCCGGTCCGCATGGCGGATTCCACGAGGTCCAGGAACACCCGCGAGAAGTGCGGGAAATGCGAAGGCAGTTCTCCCGGCGGGGTCAGCGCGGACGTCAGCAGGTACGCCTCTTCGAAGTCTCCCCGACCGACCGCGGCCCGCGCCCTGGTCTCGTTCAGAGTCGACATCAGCAACTGCATACGCCGCGGCTGGGCCCACGCGGCGATCGTGTCGCAGTGCTTGCGCAGGGCCTCTTCGTCCCCGCGGCCGGACGCGACCATGGCCAGTCCGTACGTGAAGATGATGTGGACCAGGTGGTAATCGTGCTCGGCGGCACTCGCGATGCCCTGCGAGGCGATCCCCTGCATCTTGTCCCATTCACCCCGCATGAACGCCTCGTGCGCCCGGGCCACCGCAGCGAAACGCAGGCTGTCGTACGCGCCGTGCCCGACGGCGTCCCGCCAGACCCCGTCGTAGAACGTGAAACAGTCGAGGTACATGGCCGTGTAGATGAGCCAGTTGACCCGCCACAGGGGTGTCTCGGGCGACAGCGCGGCCGTTGCCCGGTCCAGTCGCTCCCGCACGCCGTGCGCGGTCCGCGCCGGATCGGCGACGCTGTCGAAACACATACGTGCGGACTCGGACACCCGGTCCAACGCGCTGTACACGGCGGGCCAGAGCTCTGCACGACCGCCCCACACGGCTGTGTTGAGGAGTACGTAGAAGGCGTCGTCGAACGCGTCCACGTCTTCCGGCGCGGCGCTCGGCGGAGCGGCCTCCATCACCGGCGGCAGGATGCGGTACACCGCCTCGATGTCCCCCTCTCGGTGGAACTGCACGTAAGCCGCGGCCGCCGTGCCCCGCAGCGTCTCCGTGGTCTGCGCGCTGGCCAGCTCGTGGGCCGTGTCCAGCAGGCCGGCGACCCCGGCGGCGAACGCCGCTTCGTCCAGACGGCGAGTGCGCTCAGCGGGGTCCTGACTCAGTTCGGCCGCGCGACGGTACGCCGTGGCGGCCTCCGCGGCGCCGCCGCGGGCCATGGCGCGCTCCGCGGCACGGGTGAGCTCGACAGCGACCACCTCGTCGGGGACGTCCGCGGCGTTGGCGAGGTGCCAGGCCCGTCGCTCAGGCTCGGTCCGCAGGATCTCGGCGAGGGCACGATGCGCCGCCCGTCTGCGTCCCCCCGGGGACATATGGACGACGCAGGACCGGACCAGGGGGTGCCGGAAAGTGATCTGCTCGCCCAGGTGATCGACGCGGACCAGCCCTACTTTCTCGGTCCGCTCCAACTGTCCCTCGTCCCACTCCTCACCCGCCTCGGCCTGAGCCGCCCGGACATCGCCCAGATTGCCGGGACGCTCACCGTCGAGCGCCGTCAGCAGAAGGGTGAAGCGCGTCGAGGAGTCAAGTTGGCGTATGCGGTCGGCGAACACGCTCTCCAGACGGGTGCTGAGCGGCAGCGCCGCGGGCAGCGGCTCGGCGCCGTCCCGTTGCGCTTCGGTGAGTTGGCCCGGCAGCTCCACCAAGGCGAGCGGGTTGCCTTCCGATTCGTGCAGCAGCCGCCGCCGAGTCGGTTCGGCCAGTCCGGGGTGGCTGCTGTCCAGCAGCGTCAGCGCATCGGCGGCCGGCAGCGGATTGACGTGGAGGACCGGCAGTCCTGTCGGGTCCACAAAGCCGTGCCCCCCGCTGCGGGCCGCCATGATGAAGGCCGCCTCGCAACTGCTGAGCCTGCGGGTGACGAACGTCAACACCTCGGCACTGGAACGGTCGATCCAGTGGACGTCGTCCACCACCACGCACAGAGGCTGCGGGCTCGCCGCTGCCTGGAGGAGGGCCAGGGCCGCAGCCGAGATGGCGAAGCGGCCTGGCGTCGAACCCTCACGGATGGAGAGAACCTGTTCCAGCACGCCGCTCTGGAAGGCCGGGAGCTCCGCCAGGTGGTCGAGGAGCGGGTGGAGAAGCTGGTGCAGTGCGGAGAACGCGAGTTCCTGCTCGCTCTCCACGCCGACGACCCGTAGCACGCGCAGACCGCCCGCTCGGGCGCGTGCGGTCAGGGCGTCCAGCAGCGCGGTCTTGCCGACCCCGGGATCACCCAGCAGCAGCAGCGCTGTCCCCGCGTTCTCCGCCTCCGCCAACAGCGCTTCGAGAGCCTGCATCTCGGACGTACGCCCCACCAACGACAACGTTCCTCCCACGCCAGAGGGGCATTTGCCCCACCCCGCACCACATAGTGAAGGGCGCCGGACGGAGGGCACATCCGTCAGTTGACTGGTGTGGGGCCAGCGTCAGGAGGCTTCGGCTGCGGCCAGGAAGTCGAGGACCTGGCGAGCGGACTCCTCATGGTGCTGGAACATGAATCCGTGCCAAATCGGGGTACGTACTCACCCGGGCGTCCGGCAACAGACCCGCGAGAAGGTGGGACGCGCCAGGTGGTGGGACCCGGTCACCCCCCCCCAGCGCCACGGCCCCTGCGCGGGCGAATTACGGGAAGAGCTTCTGAGGAGGCATCCCGAGCGGACTCCCACCCCCCAGGTCGTGCGCAACACACTGGAGGTGCAGGGTCCGGCGGGCGCTCCGCACGAAGTGCAGGGTGACCGGCGGAGTCGCCGCCGCAAGCCGGGGCGTGCACCGGCCTATGGCGGCGCTGACGACACCTTCAATTGTGGTGTTCAGGGAGCATCAGGCTGACGTCGGCCGGGCGGACGCTGGTTCCATCCCGACGGCAGAACTCGACAGCAACGGGTTCGCCGGTGACGGTGTCGACGAAACGGTAAGCACTGCCCTGTGGTCGGGCCATATGGACGTTGCCCCACTTCCCCATCGCCCCCAGTACGGGCATGAGCTCGTGCCCGGCGTCGGTCAGCACGTAGCGCTTGCGCGTGCGGTCGCCGGGCCGCTGGTAGTCGACGGCCTCGAAAATGCCTGCCGCCACCAGCTCGGACAGTCGGGCGCTCAGGACATCGGATGCCACACCTAGCCGCCGTCGGAACTCTGAGAAATGTGATCGGCCGAGCATCGCCTCGCGAATGATCAGTACGGTCCACCGCTGACCCAGCACCGAGATGGCGCGTGTGATCGGGCAGGCGTCGTCGGTCCATGGATCGATACGCATCGGCCGAGCATAGCTGAGACGGCCAAACCAACTCAGCATGCTAGCGTGGCAAGGTGATTCTCGGCCGATCAGCGGAACTTGCCGCCATCAGCAACGCCCTCGCGTCGATCACCAGCGCGGGCGCGGCGCGGGTGATAGACGGTGTAGCGGGCCTGGGGAAGTCCCCGCACCGGGCGTCTGCCGCCCAAC
>NZ_JBIAHG010000032.1:8025-27221 GCF_042870385.1 Streptomyces sp. NPDC006602
CCCACGACAAAACAAACCAACAAGGCTTGGTTGTAATGTTTTTTCGCGCCCCCCCCCCCTACCCCCCCCCCCCCCCCAACCCCCCCCCCCCCCCCCCGCGCGGGGGGGGGGCGGCGCCCCTCGACGGTGAAGCGGGCATCGGTAAGTCCACGCTCCTGGCGTCTGCCGCCGAACGGGCAGCAGCCGACGGCTACCGCCTGCTCGGTTGCTCGGGCCTGCAGAGCCAGACCGAGGTCGGATTCGCCGGGATTCATGAACTGATCCATCCGCTGCTGGGGCAGGCCGCCACGTTGCCGCGTCGACAGCACAGCGCGCTCATGACCTCGTTCGGTCTGGAGGACGGGCCTGCCCCGGACCGTTTGCTGGTCAGCCTCGCGGTGCTGGGCCTGCTGGAGGAGGCCGCGGCCCAGCAGCGCCTGCTGCTCGTGGTCGACGACGTGCAATGGCTCGATCAGTCCTCGCTGGACGTCCTGGCCTTTGTCGCGCGCCGGCTGACCAATGCGCCGTTGATGTTGTTGTGTGCCGAGCGGGCGGGCCTCGGCGGCTCGGGCGTGCGTCTGGAGGGTACGCCGCGATTGTCGCTGGGCCCCCTTGAGCTCGGAGACGCACAGGAACTGCTGGCGCACACACTGCGGCAATCGACCGGCGAGGTCGACGCTTACCTGCAGGAGCGCGTGCTCGACCAGGCAAACGGCAATCCGCTGGCGGTCATCGAGTTGAGCGCCGGGCTCGCGGAAAGCCCCAGCGACGCAGTGATCTTTTCGGGGGAGCCGCTGCCCACCAGCCAGCGCGTCGAGCACGCTTTCCTGGCCCAACTCGAGGCGCTGTCAGAAGGGTCTCGTCTGCTCTTGCTGCTGATCGCGGCCTCGCACGGCTCGATGGCCGAGATCCATGCGGCTACCCAGGACATCGAACTGGACTTCATGCAGGAGCTGGCACCACTGCAGCGGGCAGGCCTGGTCACCGTGAGCGGCGGCCAGCTGCACGTGCGGCATCCGCTGATCCGCTCCACCGTGTACGGCGCCGCTCTGCTGTCGGATCGCGCGCTCGTACACCGCGCCCTGGCACATGCCACCACCGACCCGACACGGGCAGCCTGGCATCGAGCCGAGGCGACGTTCGGGCCCGACGAACGTGTGGCGTCCGACTTGGAACGCGCGGCCGAACAGACCCTGGCGCGCGGCGCGGGTGCCGAGTCCGCCGCGGCGCTTCGGCAAGCAGCAGCGCTCTCACCTGATCCGAAGGACCGAGTACGACGGTTGTCCGCGGCCGCGGACATCGCGCGCGGCGCTGGACTGACGACTGTCGCCATCAGCATCCTGAAGGAGGCAGAACCTCTCGCCGGGGAGCTCTCCGATGAGCAGTCATTGGCGATCACCCGGTTCGTGCTGGCGGTGACGGCGTCCCTGCCCGGGCAGTCAGCGGTCGAACTGGTCGCCCTGGCGGGCAAGCACCTCCCAGGTGATGCCAGGCAGCGGGAGTTGCTGTGGGCAGCTGCCATCGAATGCCGCATGCACGGCTTGGCCGAATCGTCACGCCAAGCCGTCGTAACGGCCATCCGCGGCCTCGGCGACACCCGCGACGACCCACTGATCGACGTCGCCACGGCTCTGGTCGACGATGTCGGCGACGGATTGCGCCTGCAACAACGGCTTCCTGCCCTCTTCGAGCGTTTTGATGGAAGTCCTTTGCCGGTCATGTCGCTCGCTTTCGCCGCCGAGGCAGTTTCCGACCGGGCCGGCGCGTTGCGCTGCTGGACTCTTGTGCAGAACCAGTCCCAGCGGCGGAACTCATCGGCCGATGAATGTGAGGGCCTGCGCGGTGCGGCGCACCTGCTGATTCAGCAGGGCAACCTGCAGACTGCGGTGATCACAGCGCAGAATGCGCTGCGTATGGCCGAGGACATGAACCTACCGATGACCGCAGCCTCGGCGGCAGCGTTCCTGGCCCGCGCGCTTGCGTGGCAGGGACACGAGGAACGCGCACGGCAGGCTCTCGACCGGTCCCGCCAGTTGCTGGCGGCGGACCCCCTGATCCTGTGGAATGACGACGCGCACTGGGCGGCGGGAATGGCAGCGCTGTGCGCGGCGAACTACACCGAAGCCCTGCCGAACCTGCTGCGCATGTCATTGCACCGGACAAGCAGGCGTTGGGCCGTCGCAGATCTGGCCGAGGCGGCGGCCGGGTGTGATCAGCAAGACCTCGCCCGGCCGGTCCTGGACGATATCGAAGAGCAGGTCCGAAGACTCGGCACCCCGCTGGACAGCCTGCTTGTGCACCGGGCTCATGCCTTGCTGGCACGGACCGACAGCGAAACCGAGGACCGTTTCCAGGCTGCACTGAACGAGAGCGAAGGGCTCGACGCGGAGCTGGAACTCGCCCGGACCCATCTGCTCTACGGTGAATGGCTGCGACGGCGCCGCCGGATCGTGGATGCACGCACGCATCTGACGACCGCTTTGACCGCTTTCGACACGGCCGGCGCGACTGCGTTCACCGACCGCGCCGCAGCCGAGCTCCGGGCCGCCGGAGTGACGGTGCCTGGCAAAACCAAGCTCGGCCCCGTAGCCACGCTGACCCCGCAGGAACTGCAGATCGCCCAACTGGCCGCGTCGGGACTGAGTAACCGAGAAATCGCCGATCGGATCTATCTCTCACACCGCACCGTGGCCACTCACCTGTACAAAGTGTTCCCCAAGCTAGCGATCAAAAGCCGCCGCCAGCTCTACGTAGCCCTGGGCGAAGCGGCGCACTCCTGACTGCGGCACACGGGGTTCGTAACGCGCCCTCAACGGCGTCAGGGTCAGGTTGGTGAAGGTGAGTCGGACGCGAAATGGTCGTCGGCTCGGGTCGATCGCAACATGATTCGCGTGACCTTCCGGTTGGCATCAGCACAGACGCCCGGTCAGCTGGGACGTGCGCGACCGGCTCGGCACGATCGTGGCACCGACGCTGGTGCTCGTCGGTGTGGACGACTTCATCTGCCCGCCGCGCTTCGCCTACGAGCTGGACGCCGGAATCGCGGACACACGGCTGTACGAACTGCGCCGGAGCGGTCACTTTGGGCACATCGAGGAGACCAGCGCCTTCAGCGCGGCCGTACGAGCCTTCATACACGAGCGAAAGACAGGAAAGACCGCATGAGGACAACCCTGCCGATCGGCCTGGGCGAACGCACCGAGATAGCGGCGTACACGGACTTCGTCACCGGCGCGCCGCCCTCCGTACACACCACGCTGGGCATCGGTTCCCGGCGCTTCGCTTCCGTGCTCACGGTGGTGATCCGCCACGACCCCAGTGGCTTCTTCGTCCGAGCCGGGGGGTTCGGCGCCGACGAGCCGGTCACCGAGGACGCCGTCGCGCAGGTGTGTGACTACTTCCGTGAACAGGGCGTCACCCGGGCCTCATTGATGATCGCTCCCTCGCTGCTGCCGCGGGACTGGGCGGCAACCGCGGCCCGGCTCGGCCTCACCGAGGGCGGCCGCTTCGTCAAGCTGGGCTGCGAGACCGCGACCGCGTCGGCCGCGGCCGACGGCACAGCGGCACTCGACCCCACGCTGCGGGTCGGCCTCGTCGAACGGGCGCAGGCACACGAGTGGGCGACGGTCATGATGACCACCTTCGGCTTCACCACGCCAGCCGCCATGACGGACATGGCGGCGTCGTGCGTCGGCCGGCCAGACTGGCGGCAGTACGCCGTGTGGGAGGGCGAGCGGATCATCGCGGTCGGGAGCCTCTTCCTCAACGGTGACTGTGCCGACATGTTCGGCGGAGCGACCCTCCCGGAGGAACGTGGCCGAGGTGCCCAGACCGCTCTGCTCACCGCTCGCGCCCGGGCCGCTCAGGCTGCGGGCTGCCGTTGGCTCGTCGCCGAGACTGGTGCGGAAGGCCCCGGCGAGCGCAACACGTCCCTGCACAACATGGTCCGTTCCGGTTTTGAGCGGCTCTACGAACGGGTCACCTGGGAGTGGCACGTGTAGCGGTGCTTCGGGCACCTGCCGCCGTGCGCAACATGGTCTTTCAGGACCGTGCGCGGCCAGGCGGACCGCAGGCCTGGGATACGGACCGTCCTTGCTGGTCGGCCGGAACGTGGACGTGGAACTCGACCTGACGCTGCGCCATCTTGGGCAGGGGACCGACTGACCGGGGCCGCCACCGCACGTACACGCCGGGACACGTCTCGGCCACCTTGGTGGTCACGGTCTCGGCGTGCCCGTACGGCAGCGGCACCTCCCCCTCCAGCCGTTCGACAACGCCGCTTCCCGCGCTCCGCGCCGTCGGCGGCCGCTCTCACACCGCGGCGGCCGTGCGCACCGGGAGCGCGACCAGGCCACGCGACCGCATGGACGGACGCCGGCGCAGGTCCCGCGCCGCAACGGCGAGCGAGAGACACGGGAAACGGTCGAACAGCGCGGTGAGCGCGATGGCCGTCTCCATACGAGCCAGCGGAGCGCCGAGGCAGTAATGGATGCCGTGTCCCAGCGCCAGGTGTCCGGTAGCGTCGCGCTCGAGGTCCAGACGGTCGGGGTTGGTGAACCGACGCGGATCGCGGTGAGCGGCGGCGAGCGACAGCAGGACCGTCTCACCGGCCGGCACTGTGACGTCGCCGATGACGATGTCCTCGACCGGGAAGCGCCGGATGGCCAGCGGCGCCGGGCCGTCGTAGCGCGCCAGTTCCTCGACGGCCCGGTCCAGCAAGTCGGCGTCCGCCCGCAGCGCCGACAATTGGTCAGGGTGGTCGAGAAGGGCCGCGACCGCGTTGCCGATCATGTGTACCGTGTTCTCGTAGCCGGCGACCAGGATGAGGAAGGCCAGCGACATCAGTTCGTTCTCGCTGAGCCGGTCCTCCTGGTCGCGCACGGAGATCAGGGCGGACAGCAGGTCGTCGGCCGGATGAGCACGCTTGTCGGCGATGAGCTGCGTGAAGAAGGACAGCAGACGGCCCACAGCCTCCCTGGCCCGCTCCGGCCGCAACGGGTCGGGGGCGACCAGGGCGTCGGTCCAGGCCCGGAAATCGGGCCGCTGGGACGAGGGCACGCCGATGAGGTCGCTTATGACGATGATCGGCAGCGGGGCGGCATAGGACGGGATCAGGTCGAACTCGTCCTGGTCGGCCACGGCGTCGAGCAGCGTGTCTGCGGTGCGCCGGACCGGTGCACGCAGCCTTTCCACGTGCCGGTGTGTGAAGACCTTGGAGACCATGCGCCGGATACGTGTGTGGTCCGGCGGGTCCATGTTGAGCAGGTTGGCGTCCAGCGCGGGCGGCAGGGCCATGCCCCGGTAGCCGCCGGGGGTCGCATGGCGTTTGTCCAGGGACAGTCGGGGGTCGGAGAGGGCCTGGCGGACGTCCTCGTAACGTGTGACCAGCCAGGCGGGAAGGCCGTCCGTGCCGGTGATCTGGTGGACCGGCCCTTCCTCACGGAGCCTGCCATAGACGGCGTAGGGATCCTGGAAAAGCTCCCCGGGAACAACGGCTGGGCGTGATGGGGGCGTTGACTCGCTCATCGCCACAGCTAAGCAGACCGCCGCCGCGTCGCGACCACACCCCCAGCAGGCCTCGCAACCGCCCACCGGCCCGCCGCCAGGGTCTCACACGTGTTCGCCGCAGTGATTCGCCAGCTACTCGGCTGCGGGGTCCTGGGGGCTATGCAGTGAGCCAGCGCAGCTAACAAGCGCAGCTGAGCACGTGAGCAGCGGCCGACCGTGATGGGGCCGGCGCCGCCCGAAGGCGGGGACACGGAGGGCGCGGCCCGTGCCCGCAACGGCCTGACCAGCGCCCTGCGCTACCCCGGCGACCCGGAAGGCTCACTGCGCCACCACCGGCAGGCGCGCGACGGACCTGGAACGACGCCCTCAGGAACGTGGACGATCCTGAACGAGCCCGCGCACACCACGCGGCCGGGTGGCTGCCGTGGACCGGCATCAGTCATGTGACTGCACGGGGTGAAGGCCGGGCACCGCTGGCGGGCGCCTCGCTGACGGCCCCCGTGCTCGTGGGCCGGTCGGCCCGGCCCACGAGCACGGGGGCCGGTGCTGCGCTGCCGGACGCCCCCGCCCCGGAACCGGCCGGATCACACGCTCAAACTCCGTACTCCGTGGCCGTCCTGGCGCCCTGCCGCGGACGCGGGGGCGAAAGGTAAGTCGTTAGACAGATTCGCGGGTGTACGCCTCCGGGGCATGGTGAGTCCATCACCCGGCGCGTCCGCGCCGCACAGTGTCTTTCGAAAGGTCAGCCATGTCTTTCATCACCGTCGGCCAGGAAAACTCCAGCGACATCGAGCTGTACTACGAGGACCACGGCACCGGCCGGCCCGTCGTCCTGATCCACGGCTACCCCCTCGACGGCCACTCCTGGGAGAAGCAGACCACGGCCCTCCTGGCCGCCGGCTACCGCGTCATCACGTACGACCGCCGCGGCTTCGGCCAGTCCAGCCAGCCCACCACCGGCTACGACTACGACACCTTCGCCGCCGACCTCAACACCGTCATCGAGACGCTCGACCTGCACGGCGCGGTGCTGGTCGGCTTCTCCATGGGCACCGGCGAGGTCGCCCGCTACCTCTCCACCTACGGATCCGCCCGGGTCGCCAAGGCCGCCTTCCTCGCCTCCCTGGAGCCCTTCCTCCTCAAGACGGACGAGAACCCCACCGGAGCCGGGACCGCCGACTTCTTCCAGGGCGTCTCCGACACCGCCAAGCACGACCGCTACGCCTACTTCACGTCGTTCTACAACGACTTCTACAACCTGGACGACAACCTGGGCACCCGCATCAGCGAAGAGGCCGTCCGCAACAGCTGGAACGTCGCCACACAGGGCGGATCGCACGCCGCCTGGGCCGCTCCCCTCACCTGGCCCACCGACTTCCGGGCCGACATCCCCAAGATCGATGTCCCGGCCCTGATCCTGCACGGTACGGCCGACAACATCCTGCCCATCGACTCGACCGGCCGCCCCTTCCACAAGGCACTCCCCCAGGCCGACTACGTCGAGGTCGACGGCGCACCGCACGGCCTGCTGTGGACCCACGCCGAGGAAGTCAACGAGGCCCTCCTCGCCTTCCTCGCCAAGTAGGCACAACCGGTCCACGGGCGGCCCGGACTCCAGGCACGCGGCACGGGCCGCCCAGCCGACGTGAGAGCGATCCCCGATCGGGACCGCGACCAAGCAATAGGCGTCAGATCTCAGGCAGGCCTCATGCCTCAACAGCACCACTATCTCGACCGCGCACTGCAGGAACCCGGTGATCGCACATGACAGACCACGCCGTCGAAGCACCCGTGCGGGAGCGCATAAGTCCCATCAGCCGGTTCCACCTGACATCTGTGCCGGGCATACCCGCGGTGGGGGCGCCGGGCAGGAGACATGATCCGGACGCGCTCCCCGTGACGTTCGCCCTGACGGCGAGCGACAAGCTGACGGAGGAAGGTGCCCAGGCCTGCCTCGGCGGTACCGCCGGGGTAAGTGTTGTGCCCTGGGACGAACGTCAGAGCGCCGACATCGGGGTGGTGCTGACCCGCACGGTCACCCCGGCGACACTCAGACTGTTCGCGGAGGGCGCCGAGTTCGACCGGGACCGGGTCAGGCCGGTCCTGCTCGTGGCGGACGCCATCAGCGAACGGCACCTGATGTACGCGGTCGAACGAGGTGTGGTCGGGGTGATGCTGCGCGGCGGGGTGGGTTACGCCGACATCGTGCGTGCCGGTCGCAGGGCGTTGCGCGGGGAAGCGTCGCTACCTCCCACGCTGGTGCGGGCGCTCGTCGAGCGCCTGCGCTCCCTGGCGGGACAGCAGCCGGGCTCCGCCGATCTG
Organism: Streptomyces sp. NPDC006602; assembly: GCF_042870385.1. Taxonomy (NCBI): domain Bacteria; kingdom Bacillati; phylum Actinomycetota; class Actinomycetes; order Kitasatosporales; family Streptomycetaceae; genus Streptomyces; species Streptomyces sp. NPDC006602. The sequence continues at coordinate 15,835 of NZ_JBIAHG010000032.1, forward strand.
TCGACACGGGAGCTTGACGTTCTGCGGCTGCTGGCCGAGGGGCTGAGCACGGCGGAGGTCGCCGGAAGTCTCAACTACTCCGAGCGCACCATCAAGAACGTACTGCACGACATGATCACCCGGCTGCGCCTGCGCAACCGGACGCACGCTGTGGCCTACGCCATCCGCAGCGGCGCACTGTGACACCCGACGACGACACACTCCGGCGTCGCTCCACATGTTTGCGTCGTCGGAGGCTGTACCGTTCGGGCACAATAAGTGTCCACGCGTGCAGGTGTGCAACCTCTTTTCCCGAGATCGGTGACCGTCCGGACGATCTCGCCCTCGCCGCCGAAGTGCGGCTGACAGACGGACAACTGGCCCGGGCCGCGCACTACGCGAGCCGCGAAGACGTCCGAGCAGGCCAGGTTCTCCACCGGGTCGAGGACGACTCGGTAGACCTCTTCCTGTGTGAGACAGCGACGCTGGAAGCGACCGTCCCCTCGTCCGAGGGCGGTGACGGACACCTGTTCATGACCCACGGCCCCGGCCAGTTCGCCGGCGAACTCAATCTGCTCACGGGACAGCGACGCGGCCTGACCGTACAGGTCACCGTCGGCGGCACGGTCCTCCGGGTGCCACCGGAAGCCTTCCGCAGGCTCATGGCCGAGGAGACGGAACTGTCGGACCTGCTCCTGCGCGCCGTCCTCGCCCGGCGACGGCTGCTGCGTCAGGCGACGGAGCAGAGCTTGCGCATCGTCGGCGACGCCGGATCCGCGGCGGGCATGGTCGGAGCGAACCCGGACTCGTCGAGGAAGATCAGGTCGCGTTGTCCGGCGTCGGCGGCCTGCCGCAAGGCCGCAAGTCCCCCAGCTGGGCCCGGGCGGCCTGCTGGAGGACGGGGTCGGCCTGGTGCCGGATGCTGTCGCGCATGCGTTTCCAGCGGAAGCCGTCACGGCGCAGCAGTTCCCACAGCCAGTACGCGGAGATTTCCACGCCCCGCTCGTCGCGGAGCCAGTCACGCAGCGCCGGGGCGGTCCAGGTGATCCCTGCGGCGGCCGATGTGTCCAGCAGGTCGGCCAGCTCGGCGCGGTCCTGGGTCCCCGGGATCCTGGCGGGCCGGCCGGGCCGGGGCGCGTCCGGCAGCGTGTCCGGCCCGCCCTTCTCGAAGCGGTGGACGGCGGGGCGGACGGTGACCGGGTTGCACTCCAGCAGGTCGGCGACCTCGGTCACCGTCCTTCCCCGGTCGAGCAGCCGGACGCACTCCGCACGCAGCCGGGTATGCCGGGCCAGGTCGCGTCGGCCCAATAGCTCACGCAGGTCACGACGCTGATCATCGGTCAGCTCGAGATGGAGGTTCTTCGGCATCGCGTCCCTCCCGCAGGACGCCTACCCACACCGCAGCTGACATCACCCAGACCGCTTAGAGGGGATCGAGAGCGGCGCCCACGAAGTGCTCGCCGACGGGATGTCCCGCAAGGTGAAGGCGAACCTCGCCGCGGACGTCGCTACCATGTACCCCCAACTGCTGGAGAAGTGACACCGGCAGCCACGGAGCGGAAGGTCAACGGGGCGTGTCTCACGCCCCGTTGGCGTCCTCGAAGGCACCCAGCCCGGGTGGCTGCTGTCCATGAGTGTCAGCGCGTCGGGGGCCGGCAGCGGGCCAATGTGGAGGGCGGGCAGTCCCGCCGGGTCCACGACACCGTGCCCTGCGCCGCGGGCCGCCATGATGAACGCCGCCCTGCAACTGCTGAGCCTGCGGGCGACGAACGTCAGCACCTCGTCACTGGAACGGTCGATCCAGCCGAGACCGCGAAGCGGCCGGGCGCCGGACCCTCACGGATGGACAGGGCCTGTTCCAGCACGCCGCTCTGGAAGGCCGGGTGCTCCGCCAGGTGGTCGAAGAGCGGGTGGAGAAGCTGGTGCCGCGTGGACAACGCGAGTTCCTGCTCGCTCTCCACGCCGACGGCCCGCAGCGAGCGCAGTCCGTCCGCCCCGCCGCGTGCGGTCAGGGCGTCTAGCAGCGCGGTCTTCCCGACGCGGAGCTCAGCCGTACGACCCACCAACGACAATCCTCTCCACACCAGAGGCGATCGCCCCTGCGAGGAGTACGTCAGCATCCGTCAGTCGACTGGTACCGGTCTGTCCCGGGAGTCCTCGGCCAGGAAGGCCAGCACCTCCCGCGCGAACGTTGCGTGGTGCTGGAACATGAAGCCGTGGCCCGCATCGGGATACGTGCTCACCCTTGCGTCGGGCAGCAGGCTTGCCAGCAGGTACGACACGCGGGGCGGTATGACCCGGTCCTGGTCCCCGAGGGCTACGAGCGTCGGCTGCCTGATCGCCCCGAGCCGGTCCAAGGCCTCCTCGTCCGGGACGCCCCACTCGACCATCGCCTCGTACTGCGCTTCCCTGGCTTCTCGGCTCACGGGCAGGTCCCGGTCGTGCTCGCGCTCGATGTACCTGCCCAGAAACTCCAGGCCACTGCGCTGGCTGGACGAGGTGTGGTTGAAGAAGGCGTAGAGGTAGTCCTCGAATTTCGGCTCGTCGACGTCGGAGCGGACGATGATGTCGCCCGGCCAGCCATGGATATCGGGGCCGCCTCGCGGAGCGGTGGCGGCCAGAACCATGCGGCGCACCGCGGCAGGACGACGCAGCGCCAGCTCCTGGGCCGTGTAGCCCCCCATCGAAAAGCCCAGTACATCCACCTGCCGCACACCGATGGCCGCCATGAAGGCGAGGGCGTCGACGGCTGTGTCCTTGATGGTGCGCGGTGTCGTTCCCGAACTCAGACCGACACCGGCGTGGTCGAAGGCGATGACGTCCCGCTCGGTCGCCAGCGCGTTGATCAGCGCCGGATCCCAGCTGTCGAGCGTGCCGCGCAGGTGAGGCAGCAGAAGCAGCGGTGGCTCCGAGCCGGAGGGACCGCAGCGCCGGTAGGCGTACCTGAGGCCGCTGGCAGTGTCGACCGTCTGGTTCGGTGCGTCGATGTACATCTCGTTCCTTCGGTGGGGGGCGTGCTTCCCACCGAGCGGGAGCACTGTACGTCACCGAGTCTGCCGACCCTGCCGAACCCCGGCATCAGGCATTTGACCACCCTTCCGTACCGGACCTCGACACGGCACGAGAATCTCAGACGGGCGGGAGCAGGCTCTCCGTCAGGGCGTTCCAGTCCAGATACGTTCCTTCGCGGCCGGATGGAACCATGGCGTAGGTCTCGTCCAGCCATCGGCGAAGCACCGTCAGGTCGGCCATGGACGTGGCGCTTCCTCCCGGTGCTTCCATCCTCAGGTACAACAAGGGCCTGTCGCGCGGCCCTCTGCAGGGCCACACTTTGAAGTCGCCTTCGCCACTGAGGCGCTCGACGCCGGCGCAGCAGGTCCCGGCCGACCACCCAGGTGACACCTCTGCCCGCGGGCACGAGGAGCGTCATGCGAACCGCGAAGGGATCGTCCGCGCTGTACGTGAACTTGCACTCGATGTCGCCCCGCTCCGCTGGAGCCGAAAGGAAATGGAGCATGGTGAGGAGTTCGAGCCGGCCTGCGTACTCAGTCATCCGGTCAGTCCTTACTGTCGTGGAGCGGGCTGGGTTCACACCTTGGCGAACCCGGAAGACACGGTCATCGGTCGTATGACTGCCGCTTGGATAACAGGAGGAGCGGTGTACTCCCACCGCGAAGTGTCAACGCACTGACGCCGGCGTCCGGAACGCGAGGCGGGCGAGGTGCCCGCTGTTCCGAACGCCGGCGTCGGCGGTGGCTGGCGATGGTGGGAAAAGGAGAGTTACTGCTTGGCTTCCCCCTCCGACACCAGGAGGATGTCGATCCGGCTGCCGTGGGCGACGGCGTCGCTCACCCGGGGGTTGAAGAACGCGGAGACCGAATTCCTGTGGTGGGGGCTGATGATCATCAGGTCGGCCTTGAAGTCCTCGGCCGCGGCGGAGATGGCCGCGGGCACTTCGGGGGTCAGCCCGCGAACCAGGTGCCCGTCGGCCTGCACACCGAGGTCGCGGAGTGCGGCGAGCGACTCCTTGAGGATCGCCTGCCCTTCGTCCTCCTCCTCCAGGACCAGCACGGCGCCGGCTGCCACGGTGGACGCCACGACGTGGACCACGTGAACCTTGGCCCCCGTCAGGCGTGCCATCTCACCGGCCGTCGACAGGGCTGTCCGGCGAGCGTCGCTCGGATCGATGGCGACCAGGATGCGTTCGTACATGGGATGTCGTCCTTTCTGCACCAGTGCGGCAGTCGGTTCGACACCGCATCGGCATGTGGATTCACTCGTTCGAAGGTCGCTCGCGCCGTCCGGTGCACTCGCTCAAACGTGTGGGTCGTTCTTCACCACAGCCGACTTACGGCCCCTATGGGCGCTTGAACCGGACATCGTGGGCTCGGCTCCGGGACACAGCCGCTTGGCAGCCGTAGCCAAAATATGACCGGTCATATTCATCTGTCAATGTGATCCCGACCGAGCGGTGGTCCCCTGTCGGCAGCGCCATTTCCCGCGCCAGGAAGCACAGTCAGACGACTGATGCCCTGCCCGTACGGTGCCTCCTAGCCTGGACTCAAGGCACCAGAGGAGGACCGACGATCTGGATACCGTGTGCCGCCGCCATCCTCTGCAGTTCCTCCGGATCGGGACCCGGGCCGGCCTCCGGCGGCACGAGGCCGTCGAAGGGGACACCTGCTTCCTCCACGAAGGCGTCGAACCCCCCGCCCGGTGTGTGCAGGGTCAGAAAACGTGCCGTCGGAGAGGTCACGACGAAGCCGTGCGCCAGTCCACGAGGCAGGAGAGCGAGCCCGCCCGCACCCACGCTGCGCACCTCGTTGCCGACTTCGACCCGAAGGGTGCCGTCCAGAATGAGAAACGTCTCCTCGTCGGACTCGTGCAGGTGCAGGGGTGACATGTATCCGCGTTCGCCGGTGTGTTCCAGCAGTGCGTAGGCTCCGGCGGTGTCGGCCGCCTGCGCGCGCATGCGCACCAGACCGCCGAGAAACTGCACCGCCCTCTGCGTATCGGGGGTAGTGATGGCAGGGGTCGTGATGTTGCCGGACAGGGAAGTCACGGTTCTCCTCGCTTCCAGTTGGTTCTGCTCGTATTCGAACAGAACCAACTGCGCCCGGTCCAAGACCGATTCGTCATCGACTCATGCCGGAACGGGATGCGGCTACCGGCGAGTGGATCCCGTACGAGAGGCCGAGAAAGGTTCGACATGACAGACCGCTCCCCCGTCACTCTGGCGGAACATCAGGTGACACGTCCCGAACCCGATATCGACCCACGCCTTCTGAGAGCTTTCGTGGCCGTCGCGCGGGAAGGTCACTTCGGCCGTGCGGCGGACAGGCTCAGGGTTGCGCAGTCGGCCCTGAGCAGGCAGGTGCAGCAGCTCGAACGCCTGCTGGGGGTATCACTGCTCACACGCACGTCGCGGGGCGCGCGACTCACCACAGTGGGGCGGCTCGTGGTGTCGCACGCCGAGAACGCGATTGCCCAGAACCGGCGGCTCGTCCGCCTGGCCAGGTCGGCAGCGGCGGGGCAGTACGAGGTGAAGACCCTGAACATCTCGGCGCCCTTGCCCAGTCCTCCCGGTGGGCTGCTGGCCGAGGCAGTGCGTCACTTCCGCTCCACGCACCCGGACGTGCAGGTGTCAGTGGCGGGCCTCGACGACCGCGACATCGCCGCCGCGCTGCGGGACGGCCGCGTGGACGCGGCTCTGACCTGGGGCGACGACCTCGGCGCCGATCACGTTCAGGTCCTGCTCGACGAGGGCGCCAGTGCCCTCCTGGGGCGGCATCACGTCTGGGCCGGGGCGCCTGAGATGCCGCTGACCGCGCTGACCGATGAACCGATACTTTTCCCGGTCCGTGAACGCGGGCACTGCTGGGACGCACTGCACGAGATGGCCGCCGCCGCTCACGTCCGGCTGACGCCCGTGCCCACGGCTCCCTCGGCAGTGCCTGACCTTGTCGCCGCCGGTCTGGGGATGTCCGTCGTGCCGACCTCCTTCCGCTTCGCAGGCTACTCGGACGTGGCCTTCGTACCGTTGCACGGCCTCCACCACCGGATGAGCGTCGTGTGGCACGGCGACGACCGGCCGAGCGTCTTGGCGGATTTCGTCGCCTCCTGCCGGGCCGCGGCGGTGGGGCTGAGTACGTCGCACCCCGATATCTGGCGGCTGCCCGTGCCCCCCGTCTCCGGTGGATGAGCGGGGCCACCACCTGCGGTCCGGGCGCCCGCCACCACCTTTGACAACACCAAGCAGGCCGGACATATTGATGCGATGCCTCAAGTGAGCGTGAAAGGGAAGCTGGTCGAACACGCGGAAACCGTGTTTCGTGAGCAAGGGTTCAACGGCGCCAGCGTCCAGGACATCACCAAGGCTGCAGGCGTGCCGAAGGGCTCCTTCTACAACCACTTCAAGAGCAAGCAGGAACTCGCCGCCGCAATCGTCCGCCAGTACGCCCGGAACACCGATGTCAGCATGTTCGGTGACGGCGACCGCTCCGTGATCGAGCGGCTGCGGACCCACTTCGGAGTCCAGGCCGGCCGGACCGAGGCCACGGGCGTCGAATACGGATGCCTTCTGATGACCATGGCCAACGACGTGCCGACCGCAGGCGATGAAGTGGCTTCCGCCGTGCGCCTCAGCCTCGCCAGGTGGACCGAGGCGCTGGCTGTCGTGATCGCTGAAGGACAGGAGTCCGGAGAGATCCGGTCACAGGAGCCTGCCGAGGACCTCGCGGCCTTCCTCATCGATGCCTTCGAAGGCGGCGGCCTCCGGGGCAAGGCGACTGGTGACCACACCGCCGCCGTACGCTCCCTGAACATGGCACTGAACGCTCTGCGCGCCTGAAACCACGTGCCGCCGCCCCCGCGCAGGTGTGGGGCACATCCGGAGTGTGCGGGGCGCACGGTGCGTGGCCGAGCCCGGTAAGTCATCCGTGTACGGGAATGTGCGGACGTCGTAAGTCAATCAACGGATCGTCTTGGAAGGTGTCCGCAGAAGAATCGGTGGGGTCCCCGACCGGACCGTCAACCACGGCCGGGAGGACACCGGAAAAGAAGAGAGTCACACATGACCGTCATATCGGGTTCACTCACCGACACCGATCGCGACACCACCGGAGCCCTGCTGCAGAGCACCCTGGTGGATCTGCTGGACCTGTCCCTCTTGGCGAAGCAGGCGCACTGGAACGTCTACGGCCGAAGCTTTCGGGCCATCCACCTGCAACTCGACGAGGTGGTGACCACGGCCCGGGACTACGCCGATCAGGTCGCCGAACGGGCGGCGGCGGTGGGGGTCAGCCCTGACGGCCGGGCCGTCACGGTCGCTGAGCACAGCGGTCTGCCCGCCTTCGTCGCCGGCTGGATCGAGGACGGAAAGGTGGTCGAGGCACTCGTTCAAATCTTCTCCACCCTCGTCGGCCGGATGCGTACCCGCATCGATGAGGCGGGCCGGTCGGACACCGTGACGCAGGATCTCTTCATCTCGTTGACGGCGGCATTGGAGAAGCAGAGCTGGATGTTCCAGGCGGAGAACCGTGGCTGACGCCTCGCCGCCGAACAGCCGCAAACGACAAGGAGACCGCGCCATGGAAACCGACCAGCGAATACTGCATCGGATCACGGAGATGGCAGACGAGGAACGCCGCCTGCGGGACACCCTGGCCACGAGCGCGGCGGCCACCGCCGCGGACCGCAGCAGGCTCAGGGAGCTCGTACGTGAGCTGGACCAGTGCTGGGACCTGCTGCGGCAACGGCGGGCCAAGGCCGAGTTCGGAGAAGACCCTGACGAGGCACACACGCGCCCGCAGTCGCAGGTGGAGAACTACCGGTCCTGACGTGCCCAGCGAACGGGATGTTCGCCAGGCAGGACCTTTCCGATGAGCCGGCCGAACGGTAACCCGCTGCGGGACCTCGTAGACCGTTGGCTTCCACGTATCGCGGGCCCGGCGGGGCCAGGTCATCTTCGGCGTCACCGGCGATCTGTGCCGCAAGAAACTCATACCCGCCGTGTACGACCTCGCCAACCGGGGTCTGCTGCCGCCGGGTTTCTCACTCGTCGGTTTCGCCCGCCGGGACTGGGAGCACGAGGACTTCGCCCAAGTCGTGCACGACGCCGTCAAGGTGAACGCCCGTAGCTCGTTCCGTGAGGAGGTCTGGCGGCAGCTCGTCCAGGGCAGGCGTTTCGTCCATGGAGCCTTCGATGACGACGAAGCCTTCGAACGGTTGCGCTGCACCATAGAGGAGTTGGACAAGGCGCAGGGCACAGGAGGCAACTCCGGCCTCTGCTTCTCCGTGCCGCCGAAGTCCTTGCCAGCGGTCCTCCAGCGGCTCCAGCCGGGCTCGGCGTGAGCGTCGACCGGAGGATCAGCGATGGCCGGCCGTCACCGCCGTACGCCTGGGTACCGACGGCGGCGAGATCCTCGTCGACCAGCCCACGCGCATCCTTGCCCTGAAGGTCCGCTCCACCTCCGAACTCATCGCTGAGGAGTTGCGGCGTCTCGATGCGGACGACATGTACGCCGTCACACGCGAAGGGAGCACCAACGAGACCTCGTTCATGTCTGTATACGTCACGACGCTTGCGAGTGACCGCACGAGAGCCCGGTCGCGTAACGCGACCGGGCTCAGTGACGTGCGGCGGCGGCCGACGCGAAGACTCGGCCAACGAGTAACGGGCGCGGCGTGTCAGACGCTCAGCCGGAACCGGGCACGATCGACGTGCACACCAATCCGGCCTGCTGCCAGACGGTCACATACTGCTCGATCAGTTGGTGAGCTTCCCGGACATCGACTTCGCACGCGGCTGCCAGTTCCGCGGCGGCGGCATGCACATCGCCGCCCGACTGACGCAGGGCGATCCATATGGCGCTGGCCTCGGGCGCGTAGAAGTAGGGCGCACCATGAGGTGACATCAAGGTGAGCACTCCGCTTTCCGTGATGCCTGCCGTCACCCCGGCTGTAATCGCGATGTTCACATCGTCCCGCTTCCTTTCCGGCTCTTCTTGCAGACGGCGCGCCGCACATGTCAGATGCCGCCGCGCACACGTTGCCCCACGTGCGCGGGAAGCCCTCACGTCCGCCAATGCAAGGGCACCAACGTGCAACACTTCTGCCCGAACATGACATCTCTGGTGGTCCTTGGCTTGGGGTAGGCGCTGTGGGGCCGGCCGATGTCAGCCGAAGCTGGCCCGCAACCGGGCCATCAAGCGGCTGAGTTGACCGACCTCGTCGTCGGTCCAGTGGCTCAGTCGTTCGGCGACGAGGTGCGTGGACTGTCGCGACAGGTCCTCGAGCCGGCCTACGCCGGACGGCGTGAGGCGCACGATGCGCGCGTACCTGTCCCGTCGATCCGGGAGCCGATCGATCCAGCCGCGGGCGGCAACATAGGCGACATGCCGGCTGGTCACCCCCGAATGACGTGCTCGCAGTAGTCCCTGCATGCTCACGCCAGGCTTTCCCGCGACACACGTCACCAGCATCAGTCATGTGACCCCACATCCAGGGCCCGCCGGAGCGGTCAAGACATGCACCACAAAGTTTCCACTTCGCGACCCCATGCTGAGTACGTGGCAGGACGTGGCCCGGCGACAGGATCGCCTCGAGCCGCCGGCGCAAACCGCCATGGAACGGACGGTGAGCCCGCGAGAAGCCGCCCCGCGCGCGCCACCATCCGAAGGATTCCCACTCCGTTCCAGCAGGGAGAACCACACATGACCACCGTTACGCACCACACCGCACCCACCCGGTTCGTCGAGGCCGACGGTGTCCGCTACGCCTACCGGCGGCTCGGCCCCGACGGCGGGGTGCCGCTCGTCATGCTGCAGCACTTCACGGGCAACCTCGACAACTGGGACCCCGCGCTGGTCGACGCACTGGCCTCCGAGCGCGAGGTCATCCTGGTCGACTATCCGGGTGTCGCGTCCTCCACCGGTACGCCGGCGGCGACGATCGCCGAGATGGCGCAGCAGATGATCACCTTCACCGCCGCGCTGGATCTGGACGAGATCGACCTGCTCGGTTTCTCCATCGGTGGCTTCGCCGCGCAGGACATGGCGCTGATCCGGCCGCGCTTGATCCGCCGCCTGATCCTCGCCGGGACCGGCCCGAAGGGTGCGCCCGGCATGCACGGCTGGCGCAAGGACATCGAGACGCACGCCCGCGCCGAGGTGCCCACGGGCGAGGACCTGCTATACATCTTCTTCGCCCACACCGAGACCAGCCAGGCCAAGGGCGTGGAGTTCCTCGGCCGGTTCATGGCCCGCACCGAGGGCCGGGACGTACCCAGCAGTCTCGCCTCGCGCGACGCCCAGTACGACGCCGTACTGGAGTGGGGTATCCCCGACCACTCCGCGCTGCAGCGCCTGACCGGCATCCGATGCCCCACCCTCGTCATCCAGGGTGACAACGACCTCATGATTCCGACCAAGGGCAGCCACACGCTCGTCGGTCTGATCCCGGACGCACAGCTCCGCATCTACCCCGACGCGGCCCACGCGTCACTTTTCCAGTATCCGGCCGAAGTAGCCAAGGACGTCAACGCCTTCCTCGGCTGAACCGCACCGCTTCATCAGGAGAACACCATGTCCGACCTGCTCAGCACCATCTTCGACGTCTACGGCGGCCGTTCCCGCTGGGAAGAGGCCAACCGGATCACCGCCCGGCAGTTCTTCGGCGGCGCGCTGTGGGGAATGAAGGGGCACCCCGGTGCCCTGAACGACGTCGACGTCACCGTCGACCTGCGTCGCGAACATGTGACCCAGAAGCCGTTCTTCGACCCCGACCATCACGTGTCGTTCACCGCCAACCGTGTCGCGGTGGAGGACTCCGCCGGCCATGTGATCGAGGAACTCACCGACCCGCGCGCCTCCTTCGAGGGGCACGATCTGATGACTCCGTGGAACAGGCTGCAGCTCGCCTACTTCTCGGGCAGTGCCATGTGGACCTACCTGGCGGAGCCGCTCTCCCTGACCTACCCCGGTGTGCGGACGGAAGAGATCGATCCGTGGACGGAGGACGGGGAGAAGTTCCGGCGTCTGCACATCGTCTTCCCCGACACCATCGCCACCCTCAGCACCGAGCAGATCGTGTACGTCGACGCTCAGGGCTTGATCCGCAGGCGTGACTACAGCGTCGAGATCGCCGGGAACACTCCCGCGGCCCATTACATCTCCGGTCACCAGGAGGTGTCCGGCCTGGTCATCCCCACCACCCGGATGATCTACAGCCGGGACGAGGACGGGCACAAGATCCCCGATCCGCTGGTCGTCTCGGTGCGGCTGGAGAACGTCGAGGTCTCCTGACCGGTCCAGGAGACCTCCCGAGGTGGGGGCGGGGCGGGGGGCGCGGCCCGCCGCCCGGCCCCCGGGGGGGCCACCCCGACCAACCCGCGCACGCGGGCCCCAGCG
>NZ_JBIAHG010000032.1:27231-73003 GCF_042870385.1 Streptomyces sp. NPDC006602
TTGTTGGGTGTGTTGTGTTTTTTGTGTGTGGTGTGCCGTCGGGGTTTGAGGGCCCCCCCCGGGGCGGGGGGGGCGCCCCCCCCCCCCCCACCTCGGGAACCGCATGAAACGCCAACAAAGCCGTCCGACCAGCGCCGTCCGATCAGAAGGGCCTTTCGACATGACCACCACGATGCGTGCCGTCGCCTCTCGCGCGCCCCTGCCGGTGACCGACGATGAATGCCTCCTCGACGTCGAGCTCCCCGTACCCGAGCCTGGTCCACGGGACCTCCTGGTCCAGGTCAAGGCCATCGCCGTCAACCCGGTCGACTACAAGGTCCGCCGGAATGAGAACCCGGGCGGTCAGGACCGGGTGCTCGGCTGGGACGCCGCCGGCACGGTCCTGGCGACCGGTTCGCAGGTGGAGTGGTTCAAGCCGGGCGACGAGGTCTTCTACGCCGGGGCCATCGACCGGCCGGGCGCCAACTCCGAGTACCACACGGTCGACGAACGGATCGTCGCACTGAAGCCGACCACGCTGACATTCACCGAGGCAGCGGCGTTGCCGCTGACGTCGCTCACCGCGTGGGAGGGGCTGTTCGAGCGGCTGGGCCTGCGCCACGACCTGCTGGACCAGGCGGGTTCGCTGCTGGTGACGGCGGCCGGCGGCGGTGTCGGAGCCATGGTCAGCCAGTTGGCCCGCGCTCTCACGGATCTGACGGTGATCGGGACGGCTTCCCGCCCCGAAACGGTCGACTTCGCCCGTCAGATGGGCGCGCACCACATCGTGGATCACCACCAGCCGTTGACGCCGCAGCTCACGGAGGTGGCGCCTGACGGCATCGACCACGTGTTCAGCACCGCGGGGACCGACCGTAATCTCGCCGCCTACGCCCAGGCGCTCAACCCGTTCGGGAAGGTCGTCGCGATCGACGACTTCGACAGCCTGCCCGTCGGCCTGCTGAAGCCGAAGAGCATCAGCTTCCACTGGGAGTTCATGTTCACCCGGTCCCTGTTCTGGACCGAGGACATGGACCGGCAGCGCAAGATCCTCACCCAGGTGGCGCGCCTGGTGGACGCCGGCATCCTGGTCACCACCGCGACCAAGGACCTGGGCCCCGTCAACGCGGCGAGTCTGCGTACAGCCCACGGCATCATGGAGTCGGGGACCTCCATCGGCAAGGTCACCCTCACCGGCTTCTGACGGCCCCATGCCCGGCGCGGAGCGCGCTGGGCACTCAACTTGACAAGCTCAAGACGACTGGACATATTGAGATGTTCTGTCAGCGCGCCGCTCGCCGCGCCCGAATGAATCCGCCTCAGAAACGGTGAAGATGCCCCAAGTCAGCGTCCGGAACAGACTCGTGGAGCACGCCGAGGCCGTCTTCCGCCGAAACGGCTTCAGCGGGGCGAGCATCCAGGACCTCACACAGGCCGCGGGCGTCCCGAAAGGCTCGTTCTACAACCACTTCGAGAGCAAACAGGACCTCGCGGCCGAGATCGTCACCTGTTATGTCCGTGCCATCGACTTCTCACCCCTCACCGGGAGCGGTCCCGCGGTGGAGCGCCTGCGCGAGCATCTGATCGCCCAGATCGAGCGCATCCGCGCGTACGGCACCGAGTTCGGCTGTCTGCTGGGCAGCTTCGCCAACGACGGCGCCCTGGTCGGCGAGAAGGTGCGCACATCCGTACGCGAGGCGCTGGCCTCCTGGGCTGACGCCATCGGCGCGACGATCGAAGAGGGCCAGGCGGCGGGGGAGATCACCACCCGACGGTCGGCCACAGCCCTCGCCGCCTTCCTGCTGGACCTCCTGCAAGGTGCGACGCTACGAGCCAGGATCTCCGAGGCCGACACGTTCCTTGCCGACGAGGTGAGCATCGCTCTGGACGCGCTACGCGTCTGACGTGCCAAGCCCGGCCTATGCCCCACCAGCTCAGCCCTGCCGACTGCCGGGCCCGGCAGCCTCTGTGAGCCGCCACACGTCTTCGTGCGCGGCAGCCAGTTGGTGGGCCGCGTCGCGGCAGGCCAGGAGGAAGCTGGTCACAGCCCGCGCATCGTCCTCGCGCCGCCGGACCACGCTCACCGTGCCGAACAACCGTTCAAGCGGCACCAACGTCACGCCCGGATGGCCCGTGAACCGGAAGGATGCCGGTACGGCGGAGACTCCCAGGCCGGCCGAGACCAGGTCGGGCACGGCCGCAGGCGCTGTGGGCACCGGCGTGAGCTCCACGCCCTCGGCCGCCGCAGCGGCGTCCAACTGTGCCCAGCAGTGACTACGCTCGCTCACAGGGAACAGGACGGACTGGGCCGCCAAGTCGGCCAACGACAACACCTCGGCGTCAGCAAGCGGATGCCCGGCGGCCAGGAGGCCGCTGATGCGCTCCTCCACCACGGCCTCGGTGACCAGTTCGTCCGCCATGGGCGGATGCCAGGTGAGCACGGCGTCAACACGGCCGGCGACAAGGGCGGCGGCGTGCTGACCATCTCGTAAGTCGACGACCGACAACCGCAGATGCGCATGGTCGGAGCGCAGACGGCGCACCGCCTCGGCAAGCAGACCGCGTGGTGAGCTGGGCATGGGAGCCGAAACCGTCAGCACATCGGTTCCCGCATCGGCCACGGACCGGCGGGCGACCCGCACGATGCGCCAGTTGTGATCCAGGGCACGTTCCGCCTCCGGAACGATCATCCTCCCGGCTTCGGTGAGTTCAGCGCCCCTCGGCGTACGGACAAGCAGTTCGGCTCCCAGAAGACGTTCCAACTGGCGGACCTGCCTGCTCAGCGCCGGCTGGGCGATGCCCAGACCCGCTGCGGCGTGTCCGAAGTGCCCCTCCCTGGCCACGGCGAGTAGAGCCCGCAGGAGACGAGGGTCGATGTCCGGCTCGGCACCGTCCAGAAACATGTCCGGTTCATACGTGTTCACAGGGGGCTGCCTCTCCAGCTCTCCCGCGGGCCGGGAGACATGCTGTTCCGGCATCGTCCGATGCCGGATCCGTCTTGGACGCCGTGACAGGGGCTCTGATCCAATAGGCGCACCGGACCGCCTCCCCCGGCCCTCGCCAACCAGGGCCCCGCAGCGGGACGGCTCACGCCGGGCATGATCCCCCGCATGCCCGTGGCCGCCAATTGTCGTTGCTGAGCCATTGCGCGTGAGCCGTCTCTCGCTGACCGGTGCCGCATCGCCCGACATTGCTCCGGTCAGCTCGCCAGGGTCGACAGGAGAAGGCGATCACGTGTGCGCGGCAGCCGTGAGGTGTTAGACACGTCGCTCAACACAGGAACCGGTGGGTCGACGACCAGGCCCAACACCGCATGTGTGTCGGTGATCGGCGCTCGTGCGTCTGTGGCGTTCGTGTGTTTCGTCTCGCTCCCGCAGTCGAGTTCGGCGGCGTATGCCAGTACTAGGCTGTGGGCGCTGTACCGGTCGCCCTTTCGGACGTCCAGCAGACGGGCGTGCACCAGTTCTCCGGCTGTCGCGGCCGCGGCGCCCCAGGACATGCCGACCAGGTCGGCCAGTGCCGCCGTGGTGATATCGGCGGTCCGGTGCGAGGGAACCAAGGGAAGCAAGGAGAGGACTCTTCGGGCCTCGGTGCCGAGCCTCCGGTAGGACCAGGAGAAGACTTCGCGTAGGCCGTTGCCTTCGTCGAAGTCGTTGAAACCGTCGAGTGTTCCTTGTGTGGCGGCCAGTTCGGCTGCCAGCCGGGTCAGTGGCTGCTCAGGACGGCTCACGGCGCGGGCGGCCACGACGGCCAAGGCGAGCGGCAGCCTACCGCAGCGCGCAACGATCTCCTCGACGGCCGCCGGGTCGGGAGTGGGGTGCGTCGGGCCGACGCGGCGGAGAAATCCCGCCGTCGCCTCGGCCGTCAAGGGGGTGTCCAGGGCGAGGAGCCGCGCACCGTGGGCGGCCGCAAGACCGATCAGTCGCCTCCGGCTGGTCACCACGACCATGCACGCGGTGGTTCCGGGCAACAGGGGCCGCACTTGGTCCACGTCGAATGCGTTGTCCAGGACCACGAGTACCCGCCGACCGGACAGAACGCTGCGGAAGAGGGCCGATCTGGCCTCCGGCGAGGCGGGGATCTGGTTTCGGTCGACTCCCAGGGATTCCAGGAACGCGTACAGAACATCACCGGGACGCAGGGGCTCCGCGGTCGGTGCGAAGCCGCCCAGATCCATATAGAGCTGACCGTCGGGGAAATCCGCTGCCACTTGGTGGGCGAAGTGAACCGCGAATGCGCTCTTGCCGACGCCGGGGATGCCGTCGATCGCCAGGATGCGCAGGCCGTCACCGGCCCTATGCGCGGCGTCCCGTGCCTGGGCAAGGGCTTGCTCGCGTCCGGTGAAGCACGACAGGTCCGGCGGCAGTTGGGCGGGCACGACCCACGGTGCCCGGGACGCCGGGCGGGGCGCCGACAGCGGCGCCGCCGGTGTTGCGGACACGGATGTCCGAGACGCGGGGCTGCCGCGCAGAACGTGTTCCTGAGCGGCACGCAGTTCCGGACCGGGCTCGACACCCAACTCGTCCACCAGCCTCGTACGGAAGTCGCGCAACTGCATGAGCGCCTCGGCCTGCTTGCCGTCCGCGGCCAGCACCAACACCAGGGAGGCGTGCAACGTCTCGTCGAGCGGGCAGCGGTCGGCGGCCCGTCGGACGGGCAGCAGGACGGCGCCGGCGCGGCCGCAGCCGAGAGCCGCGGTTGCCGCCTCGCAGACAACCGGAGCGTATTCGTGGTCCAGCATGGTGAAAGCCGGGTGCACCGCAGCGACCGTGCCGAGATCCTCCGCACAGTGCCCCCGCCACAGGCCCAGTGCCTCCAGATAATGATCGACCGCCGCCGACAGATCACCACCGGCGGTCGCGGTACGGGCCCGGCCGACGAGGTCGCGGAAGGTCAGCAGGTCGAGCTGGTCGGCGTCGATGCTCAGCAGATAGCCCCCCGCCTGGCGGACGAGCCACCGGCCCGACGACCTGGCTGGCAAACCCGGTTCCAGGAGTCGGCGCAGAGCGCCGATATACCGGTGGACCGCGTTGACTGCGCTGGCCGGCGGGTCACCGTCCCAGAGCAGGCCGACAAGTTCCGTCAGCGAAACGGGCCGGCCCGCGGCGGCCAGCAGAGCGGCGAGGATCAACCGCTGCTGGCGGGGGCCGAGCGAAAGTTCCTCCCCGGCCCGCCAGGCCCGCACCGGGCCCAGCAACGAGAACCGTACGCCCTTCTCAGGTTCAGCCTCGCCAAGGCGTCGGCTCGGTATCGCGAGCATCGCAGCGTCTCCTTTCGCAGTCCTGATGGCGGTGGCTCGGATCCGGTCCGCCCGGAAAGTCGGCCGATGGACCCGCCCAGGACACTGGGGGCGGACCACCACGGCCACCGGCACCCACCGTCCTGGCCTCGCGGTTGGTTCGTTGGGCCGGAGCCCATCGATGCCCGGTACGGGAAAGGTAGGCCCGGCTCCCGACAGGGGGCATCAGTCGGATGACTAAGGACCGCTCACGACACCGGACGACGGATGTCACGGCGTACGAGAACGCCCGCGTGGCGCTCTGACGTGCGACGCGAGTGGGCCGACGCCTCCGTGGTTCCGCCCGCCGCGGCAGCCGTCGGGTGGCAGGTCACGGCCGGACGAACACATGCGCGTAAGGGCACCGCAGAGGGGGCCAGTCATTCGACCGATGCGAGTGATCGCCCCGACGGTGACTCTTGCAAGGGAAAACGGCCCGGCGTGTCGGCCGCAGCGTTCCACCACTTGTTCACCAGCCGAGGAGAACCCAGCGGAATGAGCGTTACGGAGAAGACAGTGGAAGACGTCGACCTGCTGATGGTAGGTGGCGGCAAGGCCGGCAAAACACTCGCCATGGACATCGCGCGTGCCGGTGGCCGGGTGGTCATGGTGGAGCGGAGCATGATCGGCGGTACGTGTATCAACGTCGCCTGTATCCCCACCAAGACGTTGGTGACCAGCGCCCGTCTGGCGCGCAGGGCCGCCAGTGCCGACTCCCTGGGACTCCAACTCGGCACCCCCGTGATCGACTTGGGTCTGCTGCGCGCACACAAGGAGGGTGTCGTCTCTGACATGGTCCAGCTCAACCTTCGGCAGTTTCTGGACAGCGGCATGGACTTCGTCCTGGGTACGGCGCGCTTTGTGGCAGAGCGGACGGTGGAGATAGAGGTCATTGACGGAAGCCGCCGGGTCGTACGCGGTGCCGACGTCGTGATCAACACCGGGACGACGCCGCACATCGCGGCCATTCCCGGGCTCGCCGAGGCGAAGCCGCTGACCAGCGAGAGCATCATGGACCTGCGGCGCATTCCGGAGCGGCTCATTGTCCTCGGCGGCGGCTATGTGGGACTGGAGTTCGCCCACATGTTCGCTGCTTTCGGCAGCCAGGTGACGGTCCTGGAGCGCGGTACTCAACTGCTGCCGCACGAGGACCGGGACATCGCCACGGCCCTGACGACGTACCTCCAGGAGGACGGCGTCGAGCTGATCACCGATGCGGCGGTGGAGAAGGTCCTCAGGGAGCGGGACACGGTGAATGTGCTGCTGCGGGACGGACGGACCCTGACCGCCGACGACGTCCTGGCGGCGACCGGGCGGGACCCGGCCACCCCAGGTCTCGGCCTGGACACCGCGGGCGTGCACACCGACGACCGGGGCTTCGTGCGCGTCGACGACAGGCTGGCGACCCACGCTCCGCACACCTGGGCCGTGGGTGACGTGGCCGGCAGCCCCCAATTCACGCATGTGTCCCTGGACGACTACCGCATCGTCAAGGCCAACATCAATGGTGGCAACCGCACTACGGTCGGCAGGCTGGTTCCCTGGAACCTGTTCACCGACCCCGAACTCGCCCGCGTCGGCCTCACCGAGGAACAGGCCCGCGCCACGGGCCGCGCCATCAGGGTGGCGAAGCTGCCGGTCAAGGCGATCCCGCGGGCCCGGACCCTGCGGGACACACGAGGGCTGTGGAAGGCGGTCGTCGACCGGGACAGCGAGCAGATCCTGGGGGTGGCCCTGCTCGGGCCCGAGTCGGCAGAAGTGCTGTCCGTGGTGCAGACGGCCATGTGGGCGCAGATGCCCTTCACCCGGCTACGCGACGGGATGATCGCCCATCCGACGATGGCTGAGGGCCTGAACGCCCTGTTCGCCTCTTGGACGGACTGACTGATCCTGGAGCTGTGCGAGTCGGACCTGCGGCAGATCACAGCATCTGCGCTCAGCTCCGACACGCCACTCGGTGGACTGCTGTCCGTCCTTCTGTCCCGGCTGGCGGACACCGCGGGATCGTACCGACCGCACACGCGCGAGTTGCTCGCCGGCAATGTGGTGGATCTGCTGACCGTCCTGGCCGATGAACAACTCGGCAGGATCTCCCAGGGAACACCCAGCGGCGATGCGGCGATGCTGCTGCAGCTCCGGACGTTCATCGGCCGGCACCTGGCCGATCCCGAACTGACCCCGGAGGTCATCGCCCGGGCCCACCGCATCTCAGTGCGCTACCTGCACAAGCTCTTCGAGGGCGAGGACACCACGGTCAGTCGCTGGATCCAGAGCCGCCGCCTGGAAGCGTGCCGACGGGATCTGCTTCATCGGGAGGCCACGAACCGCACCGTCGTCGCGGTGGCACAGCGGTGGGGTTTCACCAGCGCCGCTCACTTCAGCCGGGTGTTCCGAGACGCCTATGGAATGCCCCCCAGCGAGTGGCGCGACACCCACAGACCATGATCGCGGTCCTCTGGGAATCACCGATCGTGGAAGTCCACGTTCGGGGCTCTCACGGGCAACACTTCGTACGTTCTGCGACAAGCTAATACCATCAGCGACTTTAGGGTTATTTACGTAGACGCTGCCCCCCAAGGACCAGTCGCTGATCGGGGTAAGAAATGACTCAGCCGTTTTCCGGCGCCACCGATGGCACCTCAGTCGCTCACGAGGTCGTGGTGCATGCCGTCGTCGCGGACGAACCGCCGATATCGCTGCCCGCCGAGCTGCGCTACGACAGGACAGACCCCTACGCCGTGTGCCTCTCCCTCGGAGGGACGTCGACCGGCACGGTCGACTGGGTGTTCGCCCGTAGCCTCCTGTCGGAGGGATTGAGCCGACCGGCGGGTGTCGGAGACGTCCTGGTGATACCCCCGCACCGCTGCCACAGGCACTCGGTGCGCATAGTCGTCAGGTCCGCTGCGGGGGCCGCGGTGCTGGGCATCGCGGCTTCGGCGGTCACTGCGTTCTTGGAGAAGACCGCCATGGTCGTGTCGCCGGGCGCGGAGGGATGCCACCTCGACCTGGACCGCGTCGTGGCCGAACTCAATGGCGGGAAGTGAGTGACAGGCCGGCTCGGCGAGCATGCCGCCCCTCGCTGTCGCCCACTCAACGGCTTCAAGGCCGGGCTACTGCTGGTGTGCACGGAGCGGGATCAAGCGGCATCACTGATCAAAACGCTCTTTCGGTGGTGGGCAACCTCGGTTTCGGTGATCGGAGATTCCAGGACCGACCACGTGCATGCCTGCCATTCACTGGGGGACATGCCGTAGGCGTCGCGGAATACCCGGCTGAAATGCGACGGGCTGGTGAAACCCGACCGACGCGCCACAGCCGCCACGGTCAGCCTTTGGTTGCCCGTCCGACTCAGCTCCTGCCGACTGAGGTTGAGTCTTCGTTGCCGCATCCACTGGCTCACCGTCGTGCCGTCGTTCTGGAAGAGCTTGTGCAGGTAACGCACGGAAACATGGTGCGCGAGCGCAATGGATTGGGGCGACAGATCGGGATCCGTCAGGTTCGCTTCGATGAATTCCTTGATCCTGGTCAGCGTCTCGCTGCCGACCCTCGAACCGTCGGATGCCTCCGGCCCGCTCTCCTTTGCCAGGAGTTCCATGACGAGTACGGTGACGAGATCCAGGGCGCTGCGGGTGAGCCGGTCGCCGATCCTCGACCCGTGGAACTCCGCCCCGGCGGCGAGTGCGGACAGGAAGATCGACACCATTGCGCCCACGCCCTCGCCGCCTCGCACGGGCACACCGGCGAGCCGGCGCAGGTCTGACTCCGACACCCCCAGGTGACGCAGGGGCATGCGGAAGACCATCCACTGGCAGCCATCGCCGAGGGGCAGAAAACGAAGGCGGACCGGGTCACAGAAGACCAGGTCGCCCGCCTCCAGGAGAACCTTCGTTCCCTGATGGAAGACAGCAGCGGATCCGCGTACCTGCAGTCCCAGATGAAGGAATGCGAAGTCTTCCCCTCCTGGCAACTGGCAGAGGGAGCCGGTTGGTTCGGAATCGCGCAGTGGAAAGAGGGTCAGTATGTGTTCCACGGTGGTCCTTGACATGTAGGGCGTCGCCGACTCGGGCATGAGAGCTCCAACCGTGAGTGGCTCCGAAGGATCAGTCGTGCAGTGCTTCGTAGAGGAATTCGCCGCTCTGCCGGGTCGCCGCCCTTGCGGCGCACGTGGCCCGCAACGCGTTGAGCATGACGAAGTCATGGATGACGCCCTGGTAGAGCACAGCCGTGGTCGGTACGCCGGCGGCGCGCAGCCCGGCCGCGTATGCCTCGCCCTCGTCACGCAGGACGTCGGCCTCGGCGACGATGACCAACGCCTGCGGCAGCCCGGCCAGTTCCTCCGGGCACGCCCTCAGCGGGGAGACGGTGATCTGCGCCCGCTCGGCCGGGTCGGTTGTGTACTGGTCCCAGAACCACTTCATTCCGTCGCGGCTGAGGTGGTAGCCGCTCGCGAACTGCTCGTAGGAGCCGGTGTCGAAATGCGCGT
Source organism: Streptomyces sp. NPDC006602 (assembly GCF_042870385.1). Classification (NCBI taxonomy): domain Bacteria; kingdom Bacillati; phylum Actinomycetota; class Actinomycetes; order Kitasatosporales; family Streptomycetaceae; genus Streptomyces; species Streptomyces sp. NPDC006602. Next base: position 36,972 of record NZ_JBIAHG010000032.1, read on the forward strand.
CGGTCACGGGATAGAACAACAACTGCGCTGCCAGTTCCGGGCCTTTGCGTTGCTTGGCCAGGAGAGTGGTGGCCGCGGCCATGTTGCCGCCGACCGAATCGCCGGCCACCGCGACGCGGGCCGGGTCGAGCCCGTGTGCGGCTCCTTCCCGCGAGATCCACAGCAGGGTGGCGTAGATCTCCTCGACCGCCGTCGGGTACTTCGCTTCCGGGGAGAGGCTGTAGTTGACGAAGACCGTAGCGGCGCGAGCGCGTACGGTGAGCTCCCGGACGAGCCGGTCATGGGTGTGGGCGTTGCCGAAGACCCAGCCTGCGCCGTGGATGTACAGGACCACGGGCAAGGGCCCTTCGGCACCGGCCGGGCAGAAGACGCGGATCGACACCTGGCCCGACGGGCCTCCCGAGACGATCAGGTCCTCCACGTCGGCATCCGGTACCGGGACGTCGCCCTCCTGAACGCTGTCGACGGCCTTTCGCCCCTCGACCGGGTCGAGGTCGTGGAGGAACGGCGGGTTCGACATGGCGACGGCGAAAGCCTGCGCGGCCGCTTCGAGAACCGGCTTGGGGGTGAGCATGCTCCCCACCCTGCAAGCAGCCTCTTTCAGAGGCATCAGTATTTTGACGGTCCATCTCTGGCGTACGCGCCGCTCGGTCGAGGGACTGTCAGCGCCGGTCGGCCAGGGCGTCTCTGAGGAAGCTGCCTCCCTGCTTGATCGCGGCCATGGCGGGTGGGCTGTGGCGCAGGGGATTCAGGGAGGCGAAGTCGTGCACCGCCCCCAGGTAGCGGACGGCGGTCACGGGCACGCCCTCCTGCCGCAACAGGCGCGCGTACTGCTCCCCTTCGTCCCGCACGACGTCCGCCTCCGCCGTCACGACCAGGGCGGGAGGCAGCCCCGCGAGATCCGCCGTGGTGGCCCGCAGCGGTGCGGCCGTGGGCTCGCCGAGTTCGCAGGCATCGTCGCTGTACTGCTGCCAGTACCACTCCAGAGCCGTGCGCGTCAGGAGGTAGCCGGACGCGAACTGTTCTCGCGACGGGGTGTCGCCGTGCGGGTCCGTCATCGGGTAGTAGAGCACCTGAGCTCGGATGCGAGGACCGCCGCGCCGCTTGGCCATCATGGTGAGTGCCGCGGCCATGGTGGCGCCGGCGCAGTCGCCGGCCACCGCCAGCCGCCGGGCGTCCAGGGCCAGTTCGGCGGCCTGCTCGACCACCCATGTGACCACCGCGTACGACTCCTCCAGCGCGACCGGATAGCGGGCCTCCGGGGTACGCGTGTACTCGGGCACCACGAAGGCGGCGGCACTGGTGGCAGCCAGCTCGCTGATCATCCGCGCGTGGGTCCGGGCGTCACCCAGCATCCACCGGCCGCCGTGCAGGTACACGACCACGGGAAGAGGACCGGTGGGCCGCGCCGGCTTGAAGATCCAGAAGCCGACGAGCCCGGAGGGCCCCACCGGCGCCACCCTGAACTCGGCGTCCACGTCGAAGTCGTCGCGTGTGTGGCCCTGCATCTCCAGCAGTGCCTGGCGCCCGTCGACGGGACCGATCTGGTGCAGGTAGGGCGGTCCGGCCGAGGCGTCGACGAACCGCTGAACGAGGGGATCCAGGACGACGGCAGGACGGTCGCATCCACCCGTGCCCATGGTGGAATCGGAGTTCACGCTCCTCCCTCGACATGAGGACGAATCGCCCCGCGGACTCCCGCCGACGGCCATGAGGTGCGAGGCGGCGCCGCACAAGCGCCCCCACCTTACTGCCCACCGCCGCGGTCACAGATCCTCGAAGAAACCCCGGAGTTGGTTGCGGCTGCTGACACCCAGCTTCGGATACACGTTGTAGAGGTGTGAACTGACCGTGCGAGGCGAGAGCATCAGTTGCTCGGCGATCTCCCGGTTGCGCAGGCCCCGCGCCGCCAGCCGTACGATTTCGCGCTGCTGGGCGGTCAACTCCGCCAGCGGGTCGGCCTGGGCGGGCGCGCTGGCCACGCCGCTCGCCCGCAGCTCCGCGCGCGCCTCCTCGGCGAGGCCCGACGCGCCGAGCCGGTTGAACGACTCCAGCGCCGTGGTCAGAATCGGGCGGGCGTCCAGGGGGCGCCGCCTTCTGCGCAGCCACTGCGCGTAGTGGAGCCTTGCCTGTGCCCGGGCCAACGGCCACTCATCGCCCGCCGGGTTGACCGTGGCGAGCCGGAAGTGGTGCTCGGCGTCCTTGGGATCGTCGGTCAGCGCGGCGGCGTGGTGCAGCAGCAGGGTCATCCGGGTCGTCGGCTGCGGCCCGATCGCGGCGCGCACCCCGTCGACGATGTGCGCTGCCTCCTTCTGCCGCCCGGTCCGCTGAGCGGCCGCGGCGAGATCGGCGACCGAACGGGGGGACAGGAAGTAGTGCAGGGGCGTGCCGTCCTCACCGAACAGCAGCCGGAAGTGCCGGAACGCGCTGTCGAAGTCGCCGGCCGCCGCGGCGGCGGTGCCCGCCGCCCGCAACAGGCGTGCGTGGGTGGCACGGTTCTCCTCCAGATCGACTGCCGTCCAGGCCGAGTCCGCCGGCATGGCGGCGGACTCGCCGCGCAGGGCCCGCAGAGTCGCCCGCAGCGCCTCGACGTCGATCTGCAGGTGCCTCCACTTGTGCACCGCCGCAAGCGCCGCGGTCTCCTCCAGATGCCCGTCGGCCTCCGCCCACCGGCCGGTGTCGATCAGCGCCGAGCCCATCGTCGCCAACGTGGGCGCGGCAGTGCCCATGAACCCGTACGCCCTGAGCATGCTGAACACGTGCCGGAAGGACTCCACGCACAGGTCGGACTCGTCGGCGTACCAGGCGATTCCGCCGAGTGCGTGCACGCGGGTCATCTCCGAGACCGCGGCCGCCGGCTCCGGCGCGCCCGGCCGTCGGCGCATGGGCCGCAGCAGCTCGGGAGCGGCGGCCGGGTCGGCCCCGGCCAGGGTCACGGCCCGCACGGCGCCGGAGGCTTCGGTCGTCGCTATTTCGGCGTAGGGAGTGTCGCGGTCGCCGACCTCGATTCCGTCGAGAAGGCCCGCGATCGGACGTCTGGCCTCGGGCAGGCTCGACTCGAAGGCGACCGCCTGGAGCACGGAGGCCAGGGCCAGCACGGTCATGCCTTCCCCAGGCGGATCCGGCTCCAGCGCGCTCATCAGCACGTGAAACGCCTGCCGCTGGTGGCCGAGCAGTGACAGGGCCAGGCCGGCGCCACAGGCCGCGACGCCCAGCACGTCTCGGTCCTCGGTCAGTGCGGTGACCTTCTCGTACAACTCGCGTACCCATGAAGGGTCGCCTGCGTTGATGGCGGCACGGAGTGCCTTGGCGTACCGTCGCGCCCGGTCGGCGGCGGCGGGACTGCACTCCGCGGACCGTTCCAGCGCCTGGGCCGCCGCGTAGAAGCCGCCGCGCCGCTCGGCGAGTTCGGCGGTGTCCTCCAGGGCCGCCGCCACGGACTCGTCGTAGCCGACGCATGCGGCGGCCAGGTGCCAGGCGCGGGAGGCCGGGTCGGTCGTGAGGACGGCCGCCAGGTCCCGGTGCACCTGCTGCCGCAGATAGGCCGGCGCCCCCTGGTAGGAACCCGCGCGTGCCAGCGGATGTCTGAAGATCACCCGCCCTTCCAGGACGGTCACGAGACCGGCCTCCTCGGCCGGGGCCCACGCCGAGAGGTCCGACCCGGCGCCCGCGGCAGCCATGATCGTGGCCAGATATCCGTACTGCGACGCCGCGGCGTACAGGATCAGCCGCCGGGTCGTCTCCGGCAGGCCGCGCAGCCGAGCAGCGTACAGCTCCTGGATGCGTTCTGTCAGCGGCAGTCCGCCGCCGGGCAGTGCTCCCGTGCCGCCCGCTCCGGCCGCGCGGCACAGTTCGACGATGGCCAGCGGGTTTCCTGCCGCCTGCCGCAGCAGTTCGCTCCGCGTCCGGCCGGTGGGCGCGTGCGGCTGAGTGTCCACGAGCTCGGCCGCGGCCTGTTCGGTCAGCGGCCCCAGGAGCAGCGTGCGCAGGTCCGCGGCGACACCGTCCGGGGGCGTCTGCCCGCGGGCCGCCAGCAGCACCGGAACGGCTTCCGCGGTGATACGGCGCATCACGAAGCCCAGTACGTCGAGAGAGTCGCGATCGAAGTGCTGGATGTCGTCGGCGGCCAGCAGGATGCCCTGCCGGCGGGAGACCTCCGTCAGCAGGGTCAGCACCGCCACCCGCAGCACCATCGGGTCGGGCGGTCCCTCGGCGGGAGCGATGCCGAACGCGGCCTCGAGCGCCCCCCGCAGATGGTCGGGCAACGAGCCGAGGTCGGGCAGGAGGGGCAGCAACAGCTGGTGCAGGGACGCGAAGGACTGCAGTGACTCCGCCTCGCTGCCCTGGGAGGCCAGCACGAGTGTTCCGCTGTCCCGTGCGCGGCCGACGGCGACCGCCATAAGTCTCGACTTGCCCGTGCCGGCCTCGCCGAGCAGGAGCAGCATCCGCGGTTGGCCGCGTCCCTCCTCGATGACGTCCCGGATCTCGGCGATCTCGGCCTGCCGGCCCACCAGATCCGTGGCCGGCAGGGAGCGGTGCGAGGTGCCGCGCCTAGTCGCCACAGCGAACCTTGGTCACAATGTCCACCCCTTTCCGCACAGAACTCTACAGGATCGAACACGCCCGCACGGCCTGCCGACCGCACACCGTGGTGCCGTATCTCCGGTATGTCCGTCCCGTCCCCCAGATCTAGCGGATTCACGCGATGTGCCGACGTACACCCCCTGACACGGTGACCAGAAACGTACTGGCGGAAAGGCTGCCCTCATGTCGCTGGATTCATCGATACCGATGCCCGGGTGGCCGCTCTCAGGCGCCCTTTACACCACCGGTTCGGTGCCCACCCACCAAAGACAGGAGTTCTGGCGCGCAGCCCTGTCCCGGACGTTCACCTCGGTCGACATTGCCGTCCCCGACGAGGTCTGCTCGGGATCCCTCCGCACGTCCCCGCTGGGCCGTCTGCAGATCGCCACGGTGGAGGGCGGTCCCCTGTGCGTGCGGCGGACTCCGCGGCTGATTGCGCGGGGCGAAGACCAGCGGCTGATCGTCAAGCTGTTGGTCCGAGGCGTCGCCAGCGTCGAGCAGGACGCCCGCGAGGTCCACCTGCGTCCCGGGGCGATCGCCATTTGCGACATGGCGCGCCCGCTGAGGATGGCATTCCCCCAGCCGTTCCAGACGAAATCCCTGGTCCTGCCCCGGCGCCTGCTGGGCCTGGGAGAGTCCGACCTGCGGCGGCTCACCGCGACACCGATCCGCCCGGACACGACGGTGGGCTCGCTGCTGTCCCCCTTTCTGACCCAGCTTGTGGACACGGCGGCGACGTACCCGTCGGCAACCGGTGAGGTGCTGGCCCGCCACGTCGTCGACCTCCTCGCCGTCCTGGTCGGGGAGCGACTTCACCAGGAGGTGGGTGACACGCCGAGCACGACCCAGGTGCTGCTGCCGCGGATTCAGGTGTTCATCGACCGGCACCTCGCCGATCCGGACCTGACGCCGGACGCCATCGCCCGCGCCCACCAGATCTCCGTGCGTTACCTGCACAAGCTGTTCCAGACGGAGGACGTCACCGTCAGCCGGTGGATCCAGCGCCGTCGGCTGCAGGAGTGCCGACGTGAGCTTGCCCGCCGGGAGGCGGCGGGCCGGACCATCGCCGCAGTGGCTCGCCAGTGGGGTTTCACCAGCGCCGCACACTTCAGCCGGGTGTTCCGGGACGCTTACGGGTTGTCCCCCGCCGAGTGGCGGGATTCTGCGGCGCGGGTGCCCCGGTCGCCGGGTGGCGCGTCAAGGATGCCGCAGGCCGCATTGGCCTGAGGAGTTCCGCGTCGATCCTGCACCGCGTGGTCGTCTCACCCTGTGTGCCGAGTTGTGAACCGGGCTGCCGCTCTTGCCATAGTGGACACCCGGCGGATGCGGACGGGGAGGGGCGGGAGTGGCGAGGTCGGGCGGGTCGCTGTCCCGAAGCGGTCTGCGCGGCCGAGAGGCCGAGCTCGAAGAGCTCCAGGCGCTGATCGCCTCGGTGGCCCGCACCGGAAGCGGCGCGCTGATCCTGATCCGGGGCGAACCGGGCATCGGTAAGACCACGCTGCTCGCCGAGGCCGTCGGCAGGGCCGGGGCAGCGGGATTCTCGGTCGGCCTCGGCAAGGCCGACGAACTGCATCACATCGTCCCGCTCTCGTCGTTGGCGGCCTGCGTCCTGCAGGGCGACGAGCCGCTGCTGTCCGGCGACACCTTCGCCGATCTCGCGCGCCATCACGATCAGCGGATCTGGCTGGTGGAGCGCCTCGCGGAGGCGATCGAAACCAGAGCGGGCAGCGTGCCGGTACTGATCGCCCTGGACGACGTCCAGTGGGCCGACTCGCTCAGTCTGTTCGCCCTGAAGCAGCTGCCGACCCGTCTGCAGACGTCGCCGGTGCTGTGGATGTTGACCGGGCGACAGGGCGCCCCTGGGCCGGCGGAGGAGATCGTCGCTGCTGCGTGGGGCGAACTGCCCACGCTCAGCGTGCCGTTGGGCCCCCTGTCCGGCACGGCCATGGGCCAAGTGGTCGGCGACACCCTGGGGACGACTGTCGACGAGCGGATACGGGAGCTGCTCGACGGAGCCGGCGGCAACCCGTTTCTGGCGGTCGAGATGCTCGCCGGACTGCGGACCGCCGACGCCTCGGGCGAGTCCGTGCCCCCAGGGCTGGTGGTCGGTGTGCGCGGCAGGCTCGCCTCCCTCCGGCCTGGCACACTGCGCTTCCTCCAGATGGGGGCCGTTCTGGGACGCAGGTTCGGCTTCCACGACGCCGCCGCGCTCTGCGGCCAACCCTCGGCCACGCTGGTCGACGCGCTCGATGAGGTGGTGCGCGCCGGACTTCTGGACGACGACGGCGACCAGTTGGTCTTCCGGCATGATCTGCTGCGCCAGGCGGTCTACGTGGACATCCCGCGGTCGGCCCGGAAGGCTCTGCACCGAGAGGCCGCGAGCCACCTGGTGGCCGCGGGCCACCAGCCGATCGACGCGGTGTCGCACATCCTCAGGGGCGCCGTGCCCGGGGACGAGGAAGCAGTGTCGCTGTTGCGGCGAGCCGCCGACGACGTGCTTCCGGTGACGCCGGGCCTTGCGGCCGACCTCATGACGCGCGCCCTGGAACTCGTGCCGGCCACGCGGCCGTCGAGGTTCGACACGGGGGAGCAGGCGATCGTCTGCCTGACACGGGCCGGCCGGAATCGAGACGCGCTGTCGACCGGCGACCGGCTGCTGGCCGGCCGGCCGCCCCTGGCGGCAGTCGGCCGGCTGCAGGCCGCCCTCGGCGGGACGCTGTGGAACCTGGACCTCGCCGACGAGTTGCGCCGCCGGGCCGAAACGGCCCTGGCGGTCGGGGGCGCCGCCCCCGAGGTCGAGGCGCGGCTGGCCGCCCTGCGCGCACTGGCCTTGTCCCGGAGCCACGATCTGGTCGCGGCGCGTCAGGCGGGCGAGACCGCGCTGCAGGCCGCCATCGCGGTCGGCGACCGGGAGGCGCACGTCCTTTCCCTGTTCGGGCTCGGCGAGATCGCGCTCAACGCGGGCGAGAACGCCACCTCTCTGGAGCGCTTCACCGCGCTCAGCGCGGTCGATTCCGCTTTCCTGCCCGAGGAGATCGTCGCGTACCAGCACTTGGACGACTTCGAGTCCGGCGAACGGCTGCTCCTGGGGACAGCGGACCATGCCGGGTCACCCCGCCAGGCGATGCTGCTGTGGGCACAGGGTCAGCAGAATCTGGGGCTGGGCAGGCTCGACGACGCCGAGGCCGACTTCGTCACCATGGAGCGCCTGGAAGACGAGGTACAGGTGCCCGTCCAGCAGGTGAACGCCCGTGTGATCCGCTCTCGGATCGCCCTGCTGCGAGGCGAGCGGGAAGCAGCGCGGCAGCATCTGGCCGCGGCTCAGGAACGATGGGCGGTGAAACCGAACCCGGGCAACACGGCCGCGGTCCGCTTCCTGGAAGCCCTCCTCGCCGAGGACGACGGGGACTTCGGACTTGCCGTCGACAAGATCCGGCAGGTGCAGCAGGAAGGTCACTTCATGCGCTGGCGGCTGCTGCGCACCTGGGTCGACTCCGCGATCCGCATGGCCTTGAGCGGCGCGGACCATGGCCTTGCCGAGGACCTGGCCGCACAGGCCGAGGCCCACGCGGCACGCAACCCGGCCGTACCCACCGCCAGAGGTATCGCGGCGCAGGGTCTCGGGCTGGTGAAAAACGATCTCGTCCTGCTGGAACGCTCCGTCACCCTGCTCAAGTCAAGCCCTCGCCCGCTGGTCCGGGCCGCCGCCTGCGCCGACCTCGGACAGGCACTCCTGGCAGCGGGCCGGAAACCTCAGGCAGAGGCCGCCCTGACCCAGGCCCATGCCGCGTTCGCCGCGTCAGGCGCGCACGCCGCGGCGGCACGCATACAGGGCGCTCTGAAGGGCGCCGGGATCGGCAGCCGCAGGGAAGCGAGCGGGCAGCGCCCCGTCCAGGGATGGGGGGCGCTGACCGCCTCGGAGAAGAAGGTCGCGAGCCTCATCGCCGAGGGCCACACCAACCGGTCGGCGGCCGACCTGCTCGTCGTCTCCCCGCATACGGTCAACACTCATCTGACGTCCGTCTTCCGGAAGCTGTCCGTCAACTCCCGGGTGCAGTTGGCCAACCTGGTGACGATCCTGCGCGAGGACTGAGCGGGCCTGTTGGTACGTTCACGCGATGCCGGTCGTGGATGAGTGAGCTTGGCTGGAACGAAGTTCATTCGGAGGCCGCCGACATGCACGAGCCCACCCCCACACCGCCGGTGATCGTTCTCGTCCATGGAGGGTTCGCCGACGCCTCGTCCTGGGCACGGGTCATCAGCCTCCTGCACAGCGCCGGGCTGACCGTGCATGCACCGGCGAACCCGTTGCGCGGCCTGGCGCAGGACGCCGCCTACATCCGGAGCGTCGTGCGCCACCTTGAAGTCCCGATCGTGCTCGTCGGCCACGGATACGGTGGCGCGGTCATCACTCATGCCGCTTCCGACGCCGACAACGTCGTGGCGTTGTGCTACGTCGCGGCGTTCGGCCTGGACGCCGGTGAGTGCGTCCTGGACATCAGGAGCCGTTTCGCCTTCATGCCAGTAACCGATGCGACCCTGACCGCCGCTTTCCCCAGCGGGTCTCCCGGCGGCCCGGGAAAGGAGCTGTACATCCGTAAGGAGCGGTTCCCGCAGGTGTTCGCCGCGGACCTGCCGCCGCACGTCAACCAGGCGCTGGCCGTGACGCAACGCCCGATCGCCCGGAGCGCGCTGACCGACAGGTCGGGCCCGCCCGCGTGGGCCTCCAAACCGTCCTGGTACGCCATCGCGGCGGCCGACCGGATGGTCAACCCCACCGCTCAGCGCTTCATGGCACAGCGCATGGCGGCCACCGAATACCTGCTGGACGCCTCGCACGCCGTGGTCCTCTCGCAGCCTGGCGCCGTGGCGGCGATGATCCGGGAAGCCGCCGGAGAGAGCTCTGGTCGCGGCGACGGTGACGCACTTCGATCGATCTTCTGAGTAGAGAATGAGGTAATATTCCGGGGCTCTTGTGAAGTTGTTGCCGGTATGAACCGTCTCGTCGGCGACGTGTACGAACGCTCACCTTCGCCGCGGGAAGGCGCCACCATGACCTCACCGGCCAGACCGCCGGCACGGCGGATCACCACCCTCGTCGGAACCGCCCTCCTGACACTGGTCGCCACCGGGTGCAGCGGCGGAACCGGAAACGGATCCGCCGCAGGCAAGGCAACCTCCATCACCGCGCTCGACTATTACACCGACGCATCCGAACACGCCCAGTGGGGCGAGCGGTTGACGGCCTGCGGCAAAGCCGCAGGCGTAACGGTCGAGCACAGAAGCGTCCCGGGGGCTTCGCTCGTCCCCAAGGTCCTCCAGCAGGCGTCGTCGCGAACCCTTCCCGACCTGTTGATGCTGGACAACCCCGACCTGCAGCAGATCGCACAGACCGGTGCGCTGACCCCGCTGGACCAGTACGGCGTCGACTCCGGCGGCGTCACCAAGGGCATCCTGTCGGCCGGCAGCTACCAGGGGAAGGTGTACGGACTGGCGCCTGCCGTCAGTACGATCGCGCTCATCTACAACAAGGACATGCTCGCCGAGGCCGGCGTCACCGTACCGAGGACCTGGGACGAGCTGAAGGCTGCGGCCGCCAAGCTGACCCGCCCGGGGCGCTACGGCATGGCGGTCGATGCCAACGCCACGTTCGAGGGCACCTGGCAGTTCCTGCCCTTCCTGTGGTCCAACGGCGGGGACGAGAAGCAGCTGGACACGCCGCAGGCCGCGCAGGCACTCCAGTTGTGGGTCGACCTGGTCAAGAGCGGTTCCATGTCGAAGTCCGTACTGAACTGGACCCAGGCCGATGTCCACGACCAGTTCGTCGCCGGCAAGGCAGCCATGATGGTCAACGGTCCCTGGCGGATCTCCGACCTGAACAAGGACAAGAACCTGCACTGGGGGGTGGCCTCCATCCCCGTCCGGCAGGAGGGGCAGACCCTTGTCACTCCGCTCGGCGGTGAGGTGTGGACGGTCCCGCGGACCGCTTCCAAGGACCGGCAGAAGAAGGCCGCCCAGGTACTCGCCTGCCTGAACGACTCCACGAACATGCTCGCCGTGGCCAAGCAGTACTTCACCGTGCCCTCCCGCTCCGAGGTGGCGTCCCGGTACGTCGAGCAGGTCCCGTCGATGGCCGCGTTCGCCAAGAGCGTGGGGAGGGCACGAGCCCGTACCGCCGAACTCGGCGTCAAGTGGCCCGAAGCGGCGACCGGGATATACACCGCCATCCAGGCCGCGCTGACGGGTGAGCAGACACCGGAGGAAGCACTCGAGCATGCGCAGCAGATCGCGACCGGTTCCTGACGGGTCCCCGATCCGCCGGGTGAGCACCGCCAGGGCACGCCTTTGGGAATCGTTCGCCCAGTGGATGTTCATCGTGCCCGCCGCGACGTATCTGCTGCTGTTCTTCGGTTATCCGATCGTCAAGAACGTCGTGATGAGCTTCCAGCAGTACACGACCACGACCTTCTACACGGGTGCGGCGCCGTTCGTGGGGCTGCGGAACTACGCGGAGATCCTGTCGTCGGACCTGTTCTCCCAGGTCCTGCTGACCACGGCTCTGTTCACCGCCGGCTCCATAGCCGGGCAGTTCGTGCTCGGCCTGGCCTTCGCCCTGTTCTTCCACCGTCGATTCCCGCTCGGCGGCGTTCTGCGGTCGCTCCTGCTCCTGCCGTGGCTGCTGCCGCTGGTCGTCTCGGGAACGACGTGGAAGTGGATGCTCGACCCCGACACGGGAGTCGTGAACGAAGCGCTGCGCAACCTCCACATCGTGTCCTCCGGCATCCCCTGGCTCACCGGCACCTCACAGGCGCTCATGTCGGTGATCCTCATCAACATCTGGGTGGGCATCCCCTTCAACACCACGATCCTGTACGCCGGCCTGCAGGACATCCCGACGCATCTGTACGAGGCGGCGCAGCTGGACGGCGCCGGTCCGGTCGCCTCATTCCGCCATGTCACCTGGCCACTGCTGCGCCCCGTGGTGAACGTCGTGCTGGTGCTGGGTGTGGTCTACACCGTGAAGGTGCTGGACATCATCCTCGTGGTGACGGGCGGAGGACCGGCCGACGCCACCCAGACCCTCGCCACCCAGTCCTACGAACTGTCCTTCCAGCAGTTCGAGTTCGGGCGCGGCGCCGCGATGAGCAACGTACTCGTCGCCATCTCGCTCGTTTTCGCCTTCGTCTATCTGCGCGCCCACCGGCACGCCCGGAACAGCGGAGAGGGGAACCGGTGACGCGCGCACCGAGACGTGGCCGGCTGTCCACGGTCGTCGGGATCGTCTTGCTCGCGGTGATGCTGTTTCCCGTGTACTGGATGGTGAATGCCTCCCTGCAGCCGGCGGGCAACACACTGCAGGGAGGCTGGTTCCCCCTCCACTCGGACTTCAGCGGTTACGCCACGGCACTGCGCGACCAGGGACGCAACCTCGTCACCAGTCTCGTCGTGGCCCTCGGCGGCGTCGCCCTCAGCCTCGGGCTCGCAGCGCCGGCGGCCTACGCGCTGGCCCATCTCCCCGTCCGAGGAATCAACCTCGTGCTCTTCGGCGTCCTGGTCACACAGATGGTGCCGGGCATCGTCGTGGCCGACGCGCTCTACGGCACCTACAACGACCTGGGCCTGCTGAACTCCTACCTCGGACTGATCCTCGCCGACTCCACCGCCGGGATCCCCTTCGCCATCATCGTCCTGCGTTCGTTCATGCAGGGCATTCCCAGGGAGATCATCGAGGCGGCGCGCGTGGACGGCGCCGGGAGGCTGCGTACCTTCCGCTCCGTGGTGCTCCCGGTGAGCGTGAACGCGTTGATCACCGCCGCCCTCTTCACGTTCCTCTTCACCTGGAGCGACTTCCTCTTCGCCCTCACGCTGACCACCACGGACACCGTCCGGCCGGTCACCCTCGGCATCTACGAGTACATCGGCGCTCACACGAACCAGTGGAACGCCATCATGGCCACCGCCGTTCTGGCGTCCACCCCGGCGGCTGTGCTGCTCGTCGTCGCTCAGCGCTACGTCGCCGCCGGGGCCACCAGCGGTGCCATGAAGTGAGGGGACTGCCCCTCAGGTACGGACCAGGGGTGTGTCCACCAGGTGTTCGGCCAGGAACCAGGCCTGAAGTTCGCCGGTGCGGATCACCTGTGAGACCAGGAGGTCGTTGGTACCGTCGTCGCCCAGCTCTGCGGTCCGGGAAGCCGCGTCATGAGCCTGCGTCAGGATGGTCTCGTGGGCCTCGAGCAACCGCGAGAGCATGGCCGGGACCTCCTCGACGCCGTCCGGCGGGCGCGGAATCGACGTGATCTCCGCTACGTGCCGGGAATCACCCACGGCGACCCCGCCCAGGGTCTGGACCCGCTCGGCGATCGTGTCGACGAGTTCCAGCTGTTCTCCCGCGTGCTTGTCCAGGAGGAGATGCAGTTGGTAGAAGGTCGCGCCACGCAGGAGCCAGTGGTGCTTCTTGTAGAGGCCGTAGAGGATCTGGGTGTCCGCGAGGACCTTGTTCAGTCGCTGACAGGCGTACATGCGCGCCTCGTACGACAGTCCCAGCGGGAACTGCTTGACGGTCCCGAACTCCTGGATGACGGCGCCCTTTTGATGCAGCCACGGCTGGCTGCTCGAGTGCGGGGAAGTGGTGGTCATGGCGGCCTCCTGGGGTGCCGTGCTGTGCGTACGCCGGCGACGCTAGGCCCTGGGGCCGGGGGCGAGTTGACCGGCAGCGCATGCGGTGGTGCCCGTGAGCGCACCGACCACACGGTCCGGCCCCAGGTGTTCACTCTCGGGCCCACAGCCGTGCGCTCAGAGACTCGGGACGCCGCCCCACAGCCCTAGCCTCGGTGCGCGGCGGCACGTCGGACAGCCGCCCGCAGAGGGAGGCATGGGCATGAACGAGCAGGTGGATGTGGTCGTCGTCGGCCTGGGCCCGGGCGGTGAGTATGTCGCGGGCACGCTGGCCGAGGCCGGTCTCGACGTGGTCGGCGTCGAAGCGGAACTCGTCGGAGGGGAATGCCCGTACTGGGGGTGCGTGCCCAGCAAGATGATGATCCGGGCCGGGAATCTGCTGGCCGAGGCGCGGCGTGTGCCCACCCTCGCGGGGCAGGTGGACGTGACTCCCGACTGGGCCCAGGTCGCCGGACGCATCCGCAATGAGGCCACCGACGACTGGAACGACCAGGTGGCGGCCGACCGCCTGGCAGCCAAGGGCGGTCGTCTGGTCCGCGGTAGGGGACGCCTCGTCGGCTCGCGCAGGGCCGCGGTCGGCAACCGCACCTTCGCGGCCCGCCGGGGTGTCGTGCTGGCCACGGGCAGTCGGCCGCGGATTCCCCCGGTGCCCGGGCTCGCCGCGACACCGTACTGGACCAACCGCGATGCCATGGCCGCCAAGGACCTGCCCGCATCGATGGTCGTCCTCGGCGGGGGTGCCATCGGCGTGGAGGTCGCCCAGGTCTTCGCCCGCTTCACCTGCCGTGTCACCGTGGTCGAGGGGCAGGAACGGCTCCTGTCACTGGAGGAACCGGAAGCGGGAGAGCTCACCGCCAAGGCCCTGCGGGCCGACGGTGTGACTGTCCTGACCGGGGTGCGGGCCCGTCAAGTGAGCCATGACGGGACCGAGTTCACCATCCTGCTCGACGGCTCGGCGGAGCCCCTGCGCGCCGAGCGGCTGCTCGTCGCCACCGGACGTCACGTCGAGCTCGCAGGGCTGGGCGTCGAGACCGTGGGGCTCGATCCGGCGGCCGGCGCCGTGCCCACGGACGGGCAGCTGCGGGCGGCGGAGGGCTTGTGGGCGGTCGGCGACATCACCGGCCGCGGCGCCTTCACTCACGTGTCGATGTACCAGGCCCAGATCGCCGTCCGTGACATCCTCGGCAGCCCCGGTCCCGACGCCGACTACCGGGCGCTGCCCCGTGTAACCTTCACCGATCCCGAGATCGCCGCCGTCGGACTCACCGAGCGACAGGCCCGCGACCGGGGTCTGCGCGTGCGGACCGCGGTCCTGCCCAACGCCTCCTCGACCCGCGGCTGGATCCATGGGCCGGGCGGCGAAGGATTCGTCAAGCTGGTCGAGGACGCGGACCGGGGAGTCCTGGTCGGCGCGACCTCGGCGGGACCGGCCGGGGGCGAGTTGCTGTACGGACTGAACGTGGCCGTCCACGCGGAGGTCCCGGTCGAGCGCCTCCAGCACATGATCTACACCTATCCGACGTTCCACCGCGCCGTCGAACCGGTCCTGGCGGCCCTCCGCTGACGGTGAAGGGCGCGGCGCCGGACGGCACCGCCGATTCATAGCTCTGCCCGTACCGCGCGCGTGCCATGATCGAGACACGGTTGAACGCGTTGATGGTGACCGCCAACCAAGTCACCGCGGAGATGCGGAGATCCGGTCGTCGGTGAGTATCTCCCGGGCGGTGGCGCAGGCGGATTCCTGTGCGGCGGTGTCGGACGGCTCGGTCGTCGCCTCCGCCGGTGCGAGCGCCGCCCGTTCCGCGGGGCGGGCCGGTGCGCTGCCGGAACCGGTCTCGTGCGCGGACGGTCAATAGCCTCCTCTGCTCCTCAGTAGCGTGATCTGGACGAACCGCGGTCCGCCCGTGCCACCGCACGACCAAGCCCGCCGCGGTGCCGGGATCCGAGGAGTGCCATGGCCAAGCAGACCATCGCGGAACAGTATGTCGACCTCATGGCCCGCGCCGGCGTGCGCCGCATGTACGGCGTGGTCGGGGACAGCCTGAACCCGGTCGTCGACGCGGTCAGACGACATGACGCCATGGAGTGGATCCAGGTCCGCCACGAGGAGGTCGCGGCCTTCGCCGCCGGTGCCGAGGCCCAGCTCACCGGCCGGCTCGCCGCCTGCGCCGGCTCCTGCGGACCGGGCAACCTCCACCTGATCAACGGCCTGTACGACGCCCACCGCTCCATGGCGCCGGTGCTCGCGCTGGCAGCCCAGATACCCAGCGGAGAGATCGGCACCGGATACTTCCAGGAGACCCACCCCGACCGGCTGTTCGCGGAATGCAGCCACTACTCGGAACTGATCTCCTCGCCCCGTCAGATGCCGCGCGTGGTACAGACCGCGATCCAGCACGCGGTCGGCCGACGGGGGGTGTCGGTCGTGTCCCTCTCCGGCGACACCGCCGCAGAGGACTCTCCCGAGGCGGCCGTCGAGCTCGCCATGCCGACGGACCTCCCCGCCATCCGCCCGAGCGACCAGGAACTCGCGCGGCTGACGGGACTGGTGGACTCCGCCGAACGCGTCATGGTGTTCTGCGGCCGAGGCGTTGCCGGCGCCCACGCCGAGGTGATGGCCTTCGCCGAGAAGGTCAAGGCACCGGTCGGACACGCGCTGCGGGGCAAGGAGCACATTCAGTACGACAACCCCTACGACGTCGGCATGTCCGGGCTGCTCGGCTACGGGGCCGCGTACGAGGCCATGCACGAGTGCGACCTCCTGGTGCTTCTCGGAACGGACTTCCCGTACACGGACTTCCTGCCGCGGCAGGTGCGGACGGTGCAGGTCGACGTGCAGCCCGAGCGGCTCGGGCGGCGCACTCAACTCGACCTCGCCGTCTGGGGGGACGTACGCGAGACACTGCGGTGCCTCACCCCGGCGGTGCGGGAGAAGCCGTCGCGCCGGTTCCTCGATCGCATGCTGGAGCGGCACACCCATGCGCTGGAGGGCGCCGTGAGCGCCTACACGCGCAACGTCGAGAAGCACACCCCGATCCACCCCGAGTACGTGGCCTCGGTACTCGACGAAGAAGCTGCCGACGACGCGGTCTTCACCGTCGACACCGGGATGTGCTGTGTGTGGGCGGCTCGCTATCTGACGCCGAACGGCCGACGCCGCATCCTCGGCTCGTTCGTGCACGGCTCGATGGCCAACGCGCTGCCGCAGGCCATCGGTGCGCAGTTCCTCGACCGCGGGCGGCAGGTCGTCTCCCTCTCCGGCGACGGCGGATTCTCCATGCTCATGGGCGACTTCCTGACGCTCGTCCAGTACGACCTGCCGGTGAAAGTGGTGGTCTTCAACAACTCCTCACTGGGCATGGTCGACCTGGAGATGCTGGTCGACGGCCTGCCCCCGCACGGCACGACCTACGCGCACACCGACTACGCCGCCATCGCCGCGGCGGCAGGTGCACGGGGCATCCGGGTGGAGAAGCCCACCGAGGTACGCGACGCGCTGCGCGAGGCCTTCGCCCATGACGGACCCGCGCTGGTCGATGTCGTCACCGACCCCGCCGCGCTGGCCGTTCCGCCGAAGATCACGGCGGATCAGATCAGTGGCTTCGCCCTGTCGGCGAGCCGGACGGTCCTTTCGGGCGGGGTCGGACGCATGGTTCATCTGGCCAGGGCCAACCTGCGCAACATTCCGCGCCCTTGAGCGCGACGCCCGGCCATGACTCTGGGTGACCTGCACCTCCTCCACTTGTGCAAGCCGGGCGCCAATCCAGGGCAGGGCAATGCGCGGGCCGGGTCAGCCGTCTGCCAGTGCGGCACGCTCGATGCTCGCCGCGAACAGCGCGGCATCGTCGATGGCCTGCGGAACCAGTCCGCCGACGGGCATGGTCGACATCTCTTGAAATCCCCTTCGGAAAACGACTTCGATTCGAGTCGTGGCCGGAAGCGGGCGGACTCCGGCGATTGAGTCATGCTCGAATTCCCGTTTACTCGAATCCAACCGAGTGAATTTCACCGACACTCGTCGTGCCCTGAGAACGAGGGAAGACCCTGTGGGTGAGGGGCCGCTGCATGGCCATTACCATAGACGCGACCGTTGCGCCCACCATGTCCTGTCAGTGCACACGGTTTGGCCTCACAGCGCACTGACTCAGCCACGCTCTGAATGTCATTCAATTGGCCTGAAGGCAGCAGTGCGCTGTGAGGACAGCGGCGGTGCACCCAGGGACAATTACCGCACGGC
Source organism: Streptomyces sp. NPDC006602 (assembly GCF_042870385.1). NCBI lineage: Bacteria > Bacillati > Actinomycetota > Actinomycetes > Kitasatosporales > Streptomycetaceae > Streptomyces > Streptomyces sp. NPDC006602. The sequence continues at coordinate 54,469 of NZ_JBIAHG010000032.1, forward strand.
TCGGTGGTTTAGCGTGGCGAAAAGCGGCTCCGGGACGTTCTTCGCGAGACCCTGGCCGAATTGCCGGCAGAGCCGGCGTCCCCACGACCGATTCAGGAGATTCACATGCCCGACACCATCAAGCCGGTTCAGCCGGTGCTGGAGCCCGCGGCAGCCGCGTTCGCGGAGGCCACCGCCAATCCGCCGTACCTGTTCGACCTGGCCCCGGCGGAGGGCCGCAAGGCCGTCGACGAGGTGCAGTCCGGCGAGATCGACAAGCCGGACGTCGACGAGGAGTGGATCACCGTCTCGGGCGGTCCGACGGGCAGCGTCCGTGCACGCATCGTCAAGCCCGCGGGTGCCGAGGGAACCCTGCCAGTGATCCTCTACATCCACGGCGCGGGCTGGGTGTTCGGCAACGCCCACACCCACGACCGCCTGGTGCGGGAACTCGCCGTCGGAGCGGGCGCCGCCGTGGTCTTCCCCGAGTACGACCTCTCCCCCGAGGCCCGCTACCCGGTCGCCATCGAGCAGAACTACGCCGTCGCCCAGTGGGTCGTCGCGCAGGGCGCCTCCAAGGGGCTGGACGGTGCGCGGCTGGCCGTGGCGGGAGACTCGGTGGGCGGCAACATGAGCGCCGCGCTGACCCTGATGGCCAAGGAGCGTGGCGACATTCCCCTGGTCCAGCAGGTGCTGTTCTACCCGGTCACCGACGCGAGCTTCGAAACCGGTTCGTACCACCAGTTCGCCACCGGCTACTTCCTGCGCCGGGACGGCATGCAGTGGTTCTGGGACCAGTACACGACCGACGAGGCGGAGCGGGCCCAGATCACCGCGTCCCCGCTGCGGGCCACCACCGAGCAGCTCAAGGACCTGCCGCCGGCCCTGGTCATCACCGGCGAGGCCGACGTGCTGCGCGACGAGGGCGAGGCCTACGCTGCCAAGCTCCGTGAGGCCGGCGTGCCCGTCACCGCCGTGCGGTTCCAGGGCATCATCCACGACTTCGTGATGCTCAACGCCCTGCGCGGGACGCACGCCGCCGAGGCCGCCATCACGCTCGCCGTCGGCACCCTGCGCGCCGCCCTTCACACAGCCTGATCCCGAAGAGAGAACCCTGACATGACTACCTCCGCTCCCACCGTCGTTCTCGTCCACGGCGCCTTCGCCGACGCGGCCAGCTGGTCCGGGGTCATCACCGAGTTGCAGAGTCACGGAATCCCGGTGATCGCGCCGCCCAACCCGCTGCGCGGACTGGCCTCCGACGCCGCGTACGTCGCCTCGGTGGCCGCCCAGATCGACGGCCCCGTCATCCTGGTCGGCCACTCCTACGGCGGTGCGCTCATCACCGTGGCCGGCGCCACCGAGAACGTCGTCGGTCTGGTCTACGTCGCTGCTTACGTCCTCGAAGAAGGCGAGAGCCTCGGCGAACTGCAGGGCCGGTTCCCCGACAGCCCGTTGGTGAGCAACCTGAAGCAGTGGACGTACCCCGTCGAGGGCACGGACCCTGCGGTCGAGGTCACCATCACGCCCGAGGCATTCCCGGACGTCTTCGCCGCCGACGTGCCCGCCGAGGTCACCAGGGTCCTGGCGGTGGCCCAGCGTCCGCTGGCCGCCGCGGCGTTCGAGGAGACGGCCTCCGCGTCCGCGTGGAAGACCAAGCCCTCCTGGGCGCTCGTGGCCGGCGCCGACCACGCGATCAACCCCGAGGTCGAGCGTTTCGGCGCCAAGCGGGCCGGGGCGACCGTCGTCGAGATCGAGGGTGCGTCGCACGCGGTCGCCGTGTCCCAGCCGAAGGAGGTCGCCGGCCTGATCCTGGACGCGGTACGCGCCACGAGTTGACCAGGTGAAACAGGCAGCCGCGCGGACGGACTCCCCCTACCGCGTCCGCGCGGCCTCGCTGTCGAGCCCTTCTGCGACACACCGGTCGCGGGTCGCACCGGACACACGGGCGGCAACCGCATCGAGCATCTCGGCGCCCCAGGCATTCAGGAGACGACGCATGAACTCCTTCTCACCCGGCTTTCGCGGGCGCGCCCGTCCCCTGCCGGACCGACTGCCTCCCGGCCAATACCCGACGGAGCAGTTTCCCGTGCTGTCTGCGGGGCCCACGCCCCGCGTTCCCCTCGACACCTGGACCTTCACGGTGACCACGGAGCAGGGACGCACGCACCGCTGGACCTGGGAGGAGATGATGGCTCTTCCCCAGCAGGAGACGGTGACCGACATTCACTGTGTCACCAGGTGGTCCAAATTCGACACGCGCTGGCGCGGTGTCCCCGTCAGCGCCTTCTTCGACGAGGTCGAGACGGCCGCGGACCACGTCGTCGTCCACAGCTACGGCGGCTACACCACCAACTTGCCGCTGGAGGACCTCCTCGACGGCAAGGCCTGGATCGCGCACACGTACGACGACTACCCGCTCTCACCCGAGCACGGTGGACCCGCCCGGCTGCTCGTGCCGCATCTGTACTTCTGGAAGTCGGCCAAGTGGGTGCGCGGACTTGAGCTCACGCTCGAAGACGAGCCGGGCTTCTGGGAGTCCGTCGGTTACCACAACTACGGCGATCCGTGGCGCGAGCAGCGCAACTGGGGCGACTGACCATGAGCATCGCCTGGCGCGCCGCGCGGCTCGCCGAGCGCCGCCCCCAGACCGCTACGGCGAGTTCCCTGGTCTTCTCAGTCCCCGGCTGGCCCGGCCACCTGCCCGGCCAGCACGTCGACGTACGGCTCACCGCAGACGACGGCTACCAGGCGGTGCGCAGTTACTCACTGGCCGCACCCGCCGACGGCGATCGCATCGAACTCGGCGTGCAAGCCCTGTCCGACGGGGAGGTCTCCCCGTACCTGGCCCACGATCTGCCGCTCGGTGCCGACGTGGAACTGCGCGGGCCGCTCGGCAACTGGTTCGTCTGGCGGCCCGAGCAGACAGAGCCGGTGCTCCTGGTGGCCGGCGGCTCCGGCGTCGTCCCGCTGGCAGCAATGATCCGCGCCCGCGGCCGGACAGGGACGCGCAGCGCTTTCCAGCTGCTGTACTCGGCGCGCACTCCCGACGACGTCTGGTACCGGGAGCACCTGACCGAGCGGGACCCGCAGCTCGACGTCCGCATCGTGTACACCCGGCAGGCCCCGCCGGGCAGCACGCGCAGGCCCGGCCGCGTCACCCGTGGCGACCTGGACAAGCAGGCGGCACGGCTTCAGCCGGACAGCCCCGTTTACGTCTGCGGGCCCACCGGCTTCGTCGAATCCGTGAGCAATCTGCTGATCGACATGGGGTGCAACCCGGCCGCGATCCGCACCGAACGCTTCGGCTGACCATGGGCGGCGGCATCGATGCCCTCCGCTTCGCCGATGCCGAGTGGTTCCTGCGCGCTGCCACGATCGGCCACCGAGGCCGAGCCGCCCTCGCGCACGGTGTCGCGGTCAGCGCCGGATCCGAACGTCCCGTACGCCCACCTGGCAGACCATCCCCTCCTGGGCCGTGGTCGGCACCGCCGACCGTGTCATCCCGCCCGGCGAGCAGCCGGCCATGGCCACCCGTGCGGGCGCTCGTATCGCGAAGGTCGACGCCGGTCACTTGTCACTGATCACCCGGCCGCCAGGATGCTGGTCAGGTGGGAATCAGCTGCCGTCGCCACGCCTGAAGGGACTCACTTGGGGAACCGACGCCTTGCCCGTGTTGGAGACCCTTCCGCCGGTCCAGCGGACTCTGATCGACTCCGTCTCGTCGGGCGGGGTGACGCGTACGGCCACGGGTGTCACTGTGGTGACCCCGGAGATCGCCGGATTCGTGAAGCTCAGGGCCGACCACGCGCTCGCTCCCGGGGCAAGGGTGACGATCCTTCGCTCCTGCCCGGTGGTCCGCTCGGGGTCCGGTGTGACGGCCTCACCGGCACCGTTGACGAACGCCACACCCGGGAATCCGTACACCGTGCAGGTGCGGTGCGAGCCATTGGCCAAGATGATGGCGAAGTTCTCCTGCCCTGCGCCCGGGTGGTCCGGGCCGACGGATGCCCGCAGTTCGGAGCTGTGGCATCGGGTCGCCGTCGGAGCCTGAGCCGCGGACGCGGTCGGCGTCGGTCTGCCCGACGAGCCGGCGGTACCAACGTTGGCGGACCCCGAGCTGGTGGCCGACGTCCCCTACCGAGAAAATACCGAACTGCATGGGACCTCTCCGTTCCGGCAACTGTGTGGGTGCCGGAAATGTAGGCACCGGTCGGACGGTCGTCGTGCCTGTGTGTGCAGGAGAGCTTGCCCGTCAGCGCCCTCTCCGGGGCCGACTGGTGAGGCGCCGCCTGTCCGGCCGTAAGGGTGGAGTGTCGGTCAGGTGGACGACGCTCGGAGGCAATCGTCGTTCCCGCTCAGCCGTCCGGCTGTACGTGCCCACGAACGAGCCCCCAACCCGCGCCGTCCGGGAGCGGCCACCCGGCGCGGGCGGTGTCCTCCGCGCGCGCACTTCTTGCCCAGGAGTGCACGGTTCCAGGTTCGGGGAGGTGGCGAAGGAGCCAGGGCGGGACGCTTGTGGCCCGTCACCGTCTTCGCCGGGACGGCGTGGTGCAGTGGACGGGCTTGGTGAGGGATGGCCACCCCCAACCCTCCGGCCCCGAACAACGATGGAGAACACAAATGGCGGACGAAGCGATGGGTGACGATGTCTACCAGCCGGACGGTTCCGGGGTGCAGGACGATGTCGGGCTGCTCGACGCGTCGGACACCCTGGACTACCGGGGCGGCGACCAGGCCCTGGATGAGGGCTACTCGCCCCCGGAGAGGCCTTGGGGCGTGGAGCACACCGGCGTCACGGCGTCGGAGCAGCGGCGGGGCGAGAGCCTGGACGAGCGTCTTTCCGAGGAGTTGCCGGACATCGGTGTCCCGGAGGGCGACGGTATCGGGGATACCTGGGACACAGACGGTGAGCTCATCGACTACGAGGTCGGAGACGAGCGCGCCGGACGGCTGGTCGCGCCGGACGAGGGCAGCCATGAGAACACCGAATCCGATCTGATCGCTTCTGACATGGGCCTGGACGGCGCCGGGGCATCGGCCGAGGAGGCCGCGATCCATCTGATCCCGGACTCCGAGACCTATTGAGGGGACGACGAGCGCAGGACGCGCGATCCTGTCCAACCTCCGCCATACCGGACGGCAGGTCTGGAACAAGCAGGAGGTCGCACACCCCCGCAACGTCAACCCCGCCCAACGAGACCTGATCAACTCGCTCGACACCTGACTCGCCGACGCAGTACCCCAGGACAAGGCCGACGTCGCTCATGGTCGCGGCGACCGCCTCTGCGCTGAAATCGGAACCTGTTGGAACACCGTTCGGGTCCTGCGGAGGTTCGGCACCCGGGCCTGATGCTGTGGACGTGACGCTCGACGAGGGAGCCGGGTCCGGCACGGATGGCGTGTACCGGGCCGGCTCCCCGCCCGGTCAGGAGTGCGGTCGGACCGCGGTGACCTTCATCGAGACCGGCACTGGCGCAACGGTGTACGGCGTGTCGTGGACGAGACCGAGTGCGGCCGTGTAGCGGCCTGGGGTCCGCGTCTCGGGCAGCGTTGCGTCGAGCGTGAGCCGCAGGGTGACGGCGGAGTGCGCCGGGACGGTGAGCGTGGTGGCCTCCTCACCGAGCCAGGTGATGTCGTCGGCCTCCGTCTGTCCGTAGCCGGGCAGCAGCTCGGTGGTGGTGACGGCGTTGGCATCACCCCATCCGGTACTACCGCCGATCTTGTACAGGCCGGCCGCCGCCGCGCCGCGGTACGTGGGCGCGGTGTTGTCCGGGAGCCGCTGCCAGGCGTCGGCGCCCGGGTCGTAGGCCCAGGTGGCCGCGGTGATGTCCGCCGTGGCCTGGGTGGCGACGGAGCCGCCGGTCAGCAGCAGCCGGCCGTTCGCGGTGGTGTACGCCGCGCCCCATGTGCCGGTGGGCAGGGAGGCGACCGGTGACCAGGTGTCGTCGGCCGGATCGTAGGAGTAGACGTCGTCGACGACGCCCGTGCCGGGCGACTGCCCACCGGCGCACACGACGTGACCGTCCAGTCCGCCGCAGGCGAGATAGGCGATCGGCAGCGGGTACGGTGCCAGGCTCCGCCAGCTGTCGGTCGCCGGGTCGTAGGACTGGACGGCCGTGACGCCGCAACTGACACCGCAGCCACCGACCATGTACAGCCGGCCGTCGACAACGGCGCTGCCGGCCAGGGCGTATGCCTCGGGAGCGGCGGCGCCGTGGGACCAGGTGTCGGTCGCCGGGTCGAAGACGGCGACGGGAGTGACGGCCTGGCCGGCTTCGTTCTTGCCGCCGGCGACGTACCACTTGCCGTCGACGAAGCCGTGGACGGGACCGCGCCGTGCTTCCGGGGCGTCGGCGCGCCGGACCCAGCCGGCGGTGTCGCCCGCCGTCGAGTCGTAGGCCCACAGGCCCTTCTCGACGGTGTCGTCGCCCTCCATTCCGAAACCGGTGTACACCGTTCCCCGGAAGGTGTCGGCCGCGTTGTCGATGACTCCGTAGGCGATGTCGGGAGCGGGCTGCCACTCCCCTCCCTGCGGCGGTGTCGCGGACGCGTCGGCGGACTCCTGGATCCGGACGGTGGCCGGGGCGCCGCCGGTGTTGCGGACCGTGACCGTGGCGCGGGCCGTGGTGTCCTGCCGTACCGAGGCGGCGACGGCGGACGGGGTGACGGTGAGACGGCCGGCCGGCATATCGAGGTCTGCGGTCCGGACGCTGTCGCGTACGACGCGGGCGGTCACGGTGCGGTCGGCGTACAGGGACTTGGCCGCCGTCAGCTTCACGGTGCCGGTGCGCCCGTGGTCACCGGTCGGCGCGAACAGCCGGTACAGGCCGTCCGCGGTGGCCGGGTCGGCGGGCGTCGCGACGGACACGGCGGGCGAGGTACCCGTGGCGCCGCCGGTGACCTCGGCGCCGTTGACCGGCTCCTTGGTGTTGGCGTCCCGGGTGTGGCCGACGACCAGCCCGCCCGGCACTTTGTCGTAGGTGCGGTCGCCGACGAAGACGTCGTCCACGGCCCACCACCAGCCGAAGCTGCCGGTGAAGTGAAAGCGCAACTGGACTGCGGCGCGGCCCGCGTAGTCGGACAGGGGGATCTCGATGTGGGCCGGGCCGTCCACCGAGTCCGTGGTGTGCCGCCAGACGGTGGTCCAGGTGGTGCCGTGGTCGGTGCTGACGTCGACGGTCGCGCTCTGCCCGTCGATGCCGCGGTAGGCGGTGTCGAAGGCGACCCGGGGGGCGGTGCGGTCGGTGAAGTCGTAGACGGGGCTGGTGAGTTGACTGTCCTGGGAGACGCCGCCCCCGTAGTGGTCGCTGTCCACGATGGCGAACGCCCCCTTGCCGCCGGTGGTGTTGCCGCGCGCACCGGGGTCGTCGAACGTCCAGCCGCCGGTGGACGAGTCGGTGTTGGCGACCCGCCAGCCGTCCGGTGCGGCGGTGCTCTCGGTGAACGGCTCGGTGGGGCCTGAGCGGTGCACCGCGTAGCCGGGGGCCAGGGCCGCTTCCTCGTCCGCGGGTACGGCGACGTCGGCCTTCACCGTACGCCCCGCGACCCTCAACTCCCGGGTCACCGCCCGGTATCCCGGGTAGGCCGCGGCGATGTTCAGCGTGTAGGTGTGACCGGTCGGCAGCGACACCGAGTACCGACCGGTGGCGGGGTCGGTCCACACCGGGTCCAGGGGCGTGCCGTCCACGGTAATCGACGCGTACAGCGGCCAGCCGTGCCCCGATCCGTCGGTGACGGTTCCCGAGACGGTCCGGCTGGGCACCGCGGTGATGGTGAGGTCGCGGGCGAGGGCGGTGCCGTCGTCGACGCGGACCTTGCCGGGTGCGGCGGTGGCGTAGCCGTAGGCGTCGACGGTCAGGTCGTACGTTCCTGTGGGCAGTGTCAGGGCGTAGTGGCCCTGGGTGTCGGTGCTGGTGCGGTGGTCGTCGTCGGCGGAGACGGCGGCGCCGGGCACCGGTCGGCCGGTGCGGGCGTCGGTGACCGTGCCGGTGATCCGGCCGTGCGGGCCCATGCGGAAGGCGGTGAGTCCGTTCGGCGTGCCGAGTCCGGTGGGGCCGTCGTAGCCGGCGGTCGCGGTGCACAGGTAGGCGGGATCGCAGGTGCCGTTGGAGCCGTCCGTGACGTCGTTGAGCGCTTCGTCGGGGGCGGCGTACGGGTAGGCGTTGGGCTCGGTGTCCTCGACGGGGGCACCGGCGGCGGCGTACACGCCCGCGATGAGGGGCGCCGAGGCGCTGGTGCCGCCGTAGACGCCCCAGCCCGCCGAGCCGTAGCTGTCGTACACCGCGACGCCGGTGTCCGGGTCCGCCACGGCCGACACGTCGGCCACGGTCCGGTGGTCGCAGCCCGAGTCGTGCTGGAACGCGGGCTTGGGCAGGTAGCGGGAGCAGCCCGATCCGGTGCCGTAGCCGTCGTGCGACCACACCGACTCCGACCAGCCGCGTGCCGTGCCGGTGTCCCGGCGCAGACTGGTGCCGCCGACCGCCGTGACGTGGGGTGAGGCGGCGGGGAAGGACACGCCGGCGTCGTCGTCGCCGGACGAGGCGACGATCGCCACCCCGGGGTGGTCGTAGTAGGCGTCCCAGGCGGTCTCGGCCGGGTCCTCGTCGAAGAGGTCGTACCGGGTGCCGTAGGAGTTGGAGACGACGTCGGCGCCCAGGGTGACGGCCTGCCGCACGGCCGCGCCGAGGTTGTCGATGGTGGCGTCGTTCGCCTCCACGAGCAGCAGGCGGGCGTGGGGCGCGGCGGCAGACACCATGTCGAGGTCGAGCGCGGCCTCGCCGGCCCAGCCGGCTTCGGGCTCCGGGTAGTCGGTGCCGCCGCGCTGGTCGACCTTGGTGAAGCAGCCGTCCGCGCTCGTGCAGGCCGGAAGGCCGAACTGGGCGCGGTAGACGGCCAGATCGGCCTCGGCGGTGGGGGCGTCCTGGGCGACGACCACGGCGACGGTCAGGCCCTCCCCGCCGTCGCCGGGCAGCGCGTAGGCCGTTCGCAGCTCGGCCGGGCCGAAACCGGGGGGCGCCTGCGCGGCCACGGCGCCGGACCGCTTCGCGGACGGACCGGTGCGCCGGATGGCGAAGCAGGTCGCCTCTCCGGGCGAGGGCGTACCGCACAACGACTCGGTGCCGTCGGCCTTGCCGGAGGAGGACGTAGCAGAGGAGGAGGTAGCAGAGGAGGACGACGTGGCGAGCGCTGTTCGGTCGCCGGCGGAGGCGTCCGCCGCACCGGACACGGCCACGATCGCGGCGCTCAGGGCGACCGCCGCGATCCGGACTCCGCGGCGTGGGCGGCCCGTGTCGGGACGTCTGAGGGGTGGTATGTGCACCGGCTTCTTCTTCTCTCTCATGAGCACCCTGTGCGGGATCGCCTGCCAGGGGTGCGTCGGCATGCGTGGGCCAACCGTGCGGAGGGGAGGTGACGGTGCGTCAACTCGGTCCGTGTAGGAGGGGATGGGCATGGACGGATGCCGCCCGGCGGTCGTGCGGGGATCGCCGGGCGGCTTCGGTCAGGCCGAGGTCAGGTCAGGTCATCCGGCGATTCCCGCGGCGCGTACGACGGTCTGCGTCACGGTGTTGCCGTGGCTGTCGCCGACCTGGACGCGCAGCGTGAGGTATCGCGCTGATGCGGGCGCGTGCAGGTGCAGGGTCACCTTGCCGTTGCCCCTGCCGCTGAGGCGTGCCGCCGTCCAGGTGGCGCCGTCGTCGTAGGACAGTTCCACCTTGCGGGTGTTGAGCGCCGGGTTGGAGCCGCCCGGAAGGTGCAGCGGAGTGACGAGCAGGGTCGCGTCGGCGGCTGCCTTGCCGTCGTCGGACGTCGGCAGGGTGTAGTCGACCTGGACGAGCGGGAGTTGCTCGCTGTCGTCGGCGTTCCCGGGCGCCGCGGAGGTGAACGTCCACTCGGTGCGGGTGGCGGTCGAGTAGGGGAAGGCGGCCGTGGCGGTTCGGGTCGCCGTGTGCACCAGACGGTAGGTGCCCTTGGCGGCCGGTACGGTCGCGCTCACCCCGGCGCCGCCCTCGGCGACCAGCGTGTCGCCCCGGTACAGGGACGTCTCCTGGGTGGTGTCGGTGCTACCGAAGGCGGCGTAGTTGGTGTGGCCGCCGCCGGAGTCGCCCCAGGACGGGATGATGACGTCCAGCTGGTCGCCGGTGCGCACGGGCAGTTGGACGCTGTCGTTGATGCGGGGCCGCACCACGGGTCCGAACCACTCCACGTCCGTGGTGCTTCCCGCCGGATAGGTGACGGCTCCGGACGCGCTGTAGGACAGGGACTGGAGCTCGCCCTCCTCGGTCCACGAGAAGGTCTTGTCGGTGCTGACGTAGTCGGTGCGGTGCGCGCCGGCCGTGCTCAGCCGGTTGGTGGCGACCTGGTAGGTGGTCCAGGGGTGGACGTCGTAGCGGTTCTCGTACACCTCGCGGCCGGTTGGGTTACGGAAGGAGGTCTCGACCCGGGCCAGTTGACCGGTCGTGGGTGCGTAGACCGGGTCGGCGGGGATGCGGCCCTTCCAGGTGCGGACCAGGTCGTACAGGTAGTCCGTGTCGGGGCGGGAGACGGCCCGCACCGGCACACTGCCCGTCGTGCTCGCGTCGACGCTCGCCATGAGCTTGTCGCCGTCCGTGCGGGACAGGCCTACCACCTCGATGGAGGACTTGATGATGGGCTCGCGCAGTCGCCCGTCGAGGTCGTTGACGAACAGCAGCAGCTTCACGCCCGCGGCCTGTGCGGCCCTGATCTGGTCGTCCGCGGTGTCCTCGTCACTGGAGTCCCAGGGCACCACGGCGGCCTTGCCGGCGGCGTCGACGCCCTGGTAGTCCTCCGTGAGACCGTCGCCCGGGTGGATCAGGTCGAGGGTGTAGTCGTCCTCGGGGAGCTTCGTCGAGCCGGGCATGATCCACAGGTCGTCGAACTCGTGGCCGCCTGCGGTCACCGACAGCAGTGGTTCCTGGTTGCGCCAGCGGGCGGTGAGGTACTGCTCGCCGTCATTGGGGGCGGACGTGGGCGCCGTCCAGATGCTGTCGTAGCCGTCGCCGATCAGCGACATGTCGGCGACCGAGGAGCCGTCTTTGAACTCGCGGTAGTAGTCCAGGCGCCGGGAGAAGTTCTCGGTCTTCTTCGGCGTGACGGTCTTGACCTCCTTGAGCTTGGTGCCGTCGAGCACGAGGCCGGTGGTTCCGGTCACCTTCACCTGGGGGATGACCATGCGGGCGTATCCGGCCGAGGCGGAACCATGTGTGCCCTGCACGCGGAAGTCGGCGTAGACGGTGTAGAGGCCGGGCGGCAGCAGTTCGTCGGACTGGCTGTTGCCGTAGAGGTAGGTGCCCGCGTACTCGTCGCCCTTGCGGTAGAAGGTGAGGACGCCGTCCGTGGCCTCGCCCGAGCGACCGGTGACCTTGGTGCGCACGTGGAACAGCTGCTGGCGGGTGCTGACGCCGAGCAGCGTGCGGGTCAGCGCGGTGCCGTCGGCGGACGCCGTCAGCTGTCCGGTCCGGCGTTGGAGGTCGCCCGCCTTGTCCAGGTCGGTGGTGATCGTGGCGGTCGCGGTGCCGTGCGCGGGTATCTCGACGCGGCTGGGGGTGACGGTGAAGACGCCGTCGGGAACGCCGGGGGCGTCCACGACGAGGTCCACGGTGACGGCCCGGTCGCCGGTGTTGGTCCAGGTCGCCGTGGACGGGACGGTGCCCTGCTCCGTGCCGGGCGAGTGGATGCCGGCGTCGATCTTGCCGGTGGCGGTGAGCGTCGCCGTGGCCGCCGCGGCGGCGTCCACCCGGCCGTTGCCGCCGTCGTCCGCGCTGATGTCGGGGGTAGGCCTGGCGGTGCTGACCACGGCGTCCTTGATGCGGCTGCCGGTCCAGTCGGGGTGCGCGGCGGCTACCAGCGCGGCCACCCCGGCCACGTGCGGGGTCGCCATGGAGGTGCCGCTGGCCGTCATGTAGGAGCCGCTGCCGTTGGCCGCGTACTGCGAGCGGGCGGCCAGGATGCCGACGCCGGGCGCGGTGATCTCGGGCTTGAGGGTGTCGTCGCCGTAGAGGGGGCCACGGCTGGAGAAGTCGGCGATGGCATCGGAGGAGTCGACCGCGCCGACGGTCAGGGCCGCGTCGGCGGTGCCGGGCGAGCGGACCGTCTGGGCACCGGGACCGTCATTGCCGGCGGCGATGGTGAACAGGGCGCCGGTCTCGGCGCTCAGCTCGTTCACGGCCCGGGCGAGGACGGTCTCACCGTCGGCGTTCTCGCTGCTGCCCAGGCTCATGCTGATGACCCGGGCGTGAACATCGCGGGCGGCCCACTCCATGCCCGCCAGGATCCAGGAGTCGTACCCGTAACCCTCGTTGGCCAGGACCTTGCCGACGTGCAGGTCGACGCCGAGTGCGACGCCCTTCTCCTTGCCGTCGGAGGCGGCGCCGCTGCCGGCGATGGTCGAGGCGACGTGCGTGCCGTGGCCGTGGCGGTCGGTGACGTCCTGGCCGGGGACGAAACTGGCGCTGTCTTCGACGACGTCCTTCAGATCGGGGTGGCCCGGGTCGTAGCCGGTGTCGAGGACAGCCACGTCGACGCCGTCGCCGGTGTTGCCGCCCGCCCAGACCTCGGGGGCGCCGATCTGGGCGACCGAGTCGCTGAGTGTGGCCTCGGCCTTGCCGTCGAGCCAGACCTTGACGACGCCGCCGCGGAAGGCCGCGTCGGCGTCGGTGCCCGGCGCCTTCACGGAGCCGACGTCGGAGCCGGACGCGGTGCCGGTGAGCGCGCTCCACAGGGCGCCGGTGTCCTCGCGGTCCGCGGCGAGGGCCACACCGTTGACGCTGGTGAGGGGGCGTACGTCCGTCGCGTCGCCCGGCATGGCGACGGCGCGCTTGCGCAAGGCGGAGGCGGGCGCCTCCTTGCCGCCGTAGGTGACGATGAGGGGCAGGTGCGTGAGCGCCGCGTCGTCGTAGCCGTCGGCCACGAGCCGGGAGACGTTGAAGAGTTGGTCGTCCAGGGCGCCGGACGCCAGGTAGGGGCGGGCGGAGTCGGGATAGACGTAGGTGTCGCGGCCCACGGTCAGCACGCGGGCGCCGGTCGACTCGCCGCCGGGGCCCTGAACGGTGATCGTGCCGGGGCCGCCGCCCGCGCCGGGGGCGACGGTGACCTTGTCGCCGGTCACCAGGGTGACGACGGATGGGGCAATGTTGTCGGAAGTGCGGGTGGCACGGGCCGAGTTGTCGGTCGGCGAGGTGTCTGCGGAGGAGGCCACGTGCGGGGTCGCCGCGGTGACCAGGAGGGCGGTCGCGACCACGAGCAGGCGGCGCCGTCTTCCGGAGGGGTGGCGTGTCAAAGGATTCCCTCGACTTGAATGGGCGTACTGGCAGTTGACGCACAGGGCCAGTCGCGTCCTTGGGACTGGTGGGAGCGTGCCCACCTTGACGGTGTCGCGTCATGCGCGACAAGATCCGGCTGTCGCGGCTTCGCGCAATTGCGCACATGCGCCTGCCTCCCGCGGGCGGCGGCGCACAGATGCGGCAGCGACACCTGCCACCCCGATGCGCACTACAGCAGGAGCGTCAGACCGCATGGACGTGACGTCGGACAGCCCCTGGGCCGGCCTCGGGCTGGACGCACTCAGCGGCCGAGTCCTGGAGTACCTGGTGGGCCACCCCGCCGCCTCCGCCCCCACCGTGGCCGCCGCGGTCGGCGCCTCGCCCGACCAGGCCGAGAGCGCACTGCGGTCTCTGGAGGACGTACTCCTGGTCATCCCCATTGCCGACCGGCCCCCGCGCTGGAAGGCCGGCCCGCCACGTTCGTCCCTGGGCTCCCTGCTGGCCCGCAGGCGCGCCGAACTGGCCCAGGCCGAGCTGTACATGGAGCAGCTTCACGAGATCTACGACGTCGCGGCCCGCCCGCAGACTCCGCACCTGATGGAGGTCCTGGAGGACAACGAGGAGGTCGCCGCACGTTATGCGCATCTCCTCAAGGGCAGCACCCATGAAGTACTGCACCTGGCCAAGCCGCCCTATGTGACCGGGCCCGCGGATGCCTCCGATCACGCGGATGCCTCCGGTCACGTGGATGGCGCACAGCCGGAGTTCCGCGAGGGAATACGGCTGCGGTCGGTCTACGACACCGAGGGCTTCACGGACACGGTGTCACTCGAGACGGCACTGCGGGGCAGCGCCGGCGGCGGCGAGTTCCGGCTCAGCTCCCGACTCCCCCTCAAACTGGTCCTGTTCGACCGGACCACCGCCCTCCTGCCCCTGCACGACGACCGCCCCTCGGCAGGATCACTCGTGGTCCACTCACCTGCCCTCGTCGCCGCACTCGCCGCACTGTTCGAGGCCATCTGGAAGCACGCGGTGCCGGTGTCACTCGAAAGCCGGCAGGACTGGCCCGCCCCCCGCCAGACCCGGGAAACGACACCGCTCGACGAACGAACCCAGGCGATACTCGACCTCATGGCGACCGGGATGAAGGACGACGCCATCGCCCGGGTACTCGACATCAGCCGCCGCACCGTGCAAAAGCATGTGAGCGAGGCAGGTACCGCACTCGGCGCCAGAACACGCTTCCAGATCGCCCTCCGGGCAGCCGAACGAGGCTGGCTGCCGCTGGAGACACCGAACTCGAACGAGTAAGGGCCGGAGCACAACCTCGTCCGATCCGTTCTCGGTATTCTCCCCGACTCGATTTGACGCTTTTACCGGAGGAAGACAAAAACCCCCGGATGGAGCGGAGTTCAGAACTGGGAGTGCGATTTCATTCTGTTGCCTGCTTACCCTGCCCGGCAAGGGTGAACCGTGCGGAATATGTGATCCTGCGCAAGTGAGAAGCCCGTCGGCGGCTTGGTCCCCGAGGCTGCGCATGGCCTGTTGAACGGGTCGGGCGCAGGCCACGGACCGGGCCGGATGCGTTGCTGTGGGTTTGTCTCGATCGGGTCGATGACGACACATGCGCGCAACAATTCGGGGGTTGACAGGCCGCCAATTGGCATCGGCTAATTGATCGCCCGCACATCATGCGTATTCACTTTCGTCCGGCCCGAGTTGAGGGCCCAGTCATGATTGGCGTCTTGTGTCGATATCCACTCGTGCGAGAGGTGTGTTCCCGGCCTTGCGCATATTCCATCGCGGTGCGGCGATTGTCGGTGTCGCGACCTTGGCACTCCTGGGCGTCCAGCCCCTTGCGCACGCCGCACCGCCCACGCTCGCGCAGGCCACGACCGGCACCGCCCAGGACGCATACGACGCCGAGCCCGACTTGGCACCCGTCTGCGGCACCCCGGCCAAGGGGCACGCGACCTGCTACGCCATGCGCGCGACGGACCAGCCGGCCAGGATGCGGCTGAGCGCGTCCGAGGTTCCCGCGGGGCTCGGTCCGCAGGACATTCAGAGCGCCTACAGCCTGCCCGCCGACGGGGGCGCCGGCCAGACCATCGCGATCGTCGACGCCTACGACAACCCCAACGCCGAGGCAGACCTGGCCGTTTACCGCGCCCAGTACGGCCTGCCTCCCTGCACCACGGCCAACGGCTGCTTCAGGAAGGTGAACCAGCGCGGCGGCACCGACTACCCGCTCCCCAGCAACGCCTGGGCGGGAGAGATCGCCCTCGACCTGGACATGGTCTCCGCGGCGGCACCGAACGCCGACATCCTGCTGGTGGAGACGGACAACGACGGTCTGGAAAACCTCGCCGCCGGTGTGGACGAGGCCGTGGCCCTCGGCGCCAAGTACGTCTCCAACTCCTATGGCAGAACCGGTGACTACCCGACCGACCTGGCCACCTACGGGTCCTCCTACGACCATCCCGGCGTCGCCGTGGTCGCGGCCAGCGGCGACAACAAATACGGCGTCTCGTTCCCCGCGACCCTCCCGTCCGTGACCGCGGTCGGCGGTACCACCCTGACGGCCGACCCGGCCAGTGCGCGCGGCTGGTCGGAGACCGTCTGGACCAGGGACTCCTACGGACCGGGCTCCGGGTGCGCGTCCCAGCAGAGGAAGCCGGACTTCCAGCAGGACACAGGCTGCGCGGGGCGAAGCGTCGCCGACGTGTCAGCCGTCGCCGACAACGTTGCCGTCTACCTGACCTACGGCTCACAGGGGACCGGCTGGCAACGCTACGGCGGCACCAGCGTCGCGACGCCGGTGATCGCCTCCGTCTACGCGCTGGCCGGGCCCCCGCGCCCCGGCACCTCCCCCAACTCCTATCCCTACGCTGCGAACGGCGTCGGTCTCAACGACATCACCACCGGGTCGAACGGAACCTGCTCCGTCGCGTACCTGTGCAACGCCGGCACCGGTTACGACGGTCCGACCGGCCTGGGCACCCCGGCGGGCCTGGCCGCCTTCCGCAGCGGACCGCACGGCACCCTCTCCGGTACGGTCAAGGACGCGGCCACCGGCAAGCCGGTCGCCCACGCGACCGTCGGGTCCGGGCTCGACATCGCCACGACCGACACGCAGGGGGCGTACACGCTCGACCTCCCCGCGGGCACGGTCAACGCCCTGACGGTGAAGGCCTTCGGCTACACGACGACCACACCGGTCACCCTCGACATCGCGGACGGCCAGACCCTCACCCGCGACTTCGGTCTCTCCCCGATCCCTCGTGAGCGCGTCCACGGCACCGTCAAGGACGGGTCAGGACACGGCTGGCCGCTCTACGCCCGACTCGCCGTGAGCGGGTCCCCGGAAGCCCCGGTCTGGACCGACCCGGTCACCGGCGCATACGAAATGACCCTGCCGAAGGGGAGCGACTACACGCTGAACGTCACCGCCGCCCTGCCCGGCTACGAATCCCTCGCACGGCCGGTGACGGTCCACAACAAGGCCGTCACCGCGGACGTGGCGCTGACCGCCGATCCCGACACCGCCACTGCCGTCGGCTACCGGCTCGAACTCGCCGACCGGGCCGAGACGTTCGAGTCCACCACGACCGCGCCCCAGGGCTGGACCGTGGTGAACGCGGCCGGTACCGACAACGGATGGGAGTTCGACGACCCGACCCAACGCGGCAACTCCACCGGCGGCGATGGCGCCTTCGCCGTCGTCGAGAGCGACAACGGGCCGATCGGACCGCATCAGAACAGCCAACTCATCAGCCCCGCATACGACCTGTCCGCCGCACAGTCGGCGCAACTCACCTTCAAGACCGCGTACCTGGCCAACCCCACCCAGCAGCACATGACCGTGGACGCCAGCACGGACGACGGCGCCACCTGGGAGAATGTCTGGACCGGGCCGAAGGTCAGCGACTCCGCGCAGCGCCTGACCGTGCCCGTGTCACTCCGGCAGTTCGCCGGGCACAAAGCCGTGCGGCTGCGCTTCCATTTCGTCGCCGACTGGGGCTACTTCTGGTCACTCGACGACGTGAACGTCCAGACCCGCGTCCTCGTGCCCACCCCCGGGGGCCTGACCGTCGGCACGGTCCGGGACGGCACAAGCGGCGCCGGCTTGGTCGGCGCCACCGTCAGCGACACCGCGGACCCGGACGAATCCACCCTCACCACGGCCACGCCCGAGGACCCGGCCGTCAAGGACGGCTTCTACACCGTGTTCTCGGCGAATCCGGGCCCGCACGTCCTCCAGGTCACCGCGTCCGGTTACGCGGAGCTGCGCCGGAGGACGACAGTGCGGCCCGATCGGGTCCGCCGCATGGATCTCGCCCTCAAGCCGGACGCATGACCACGGTACCGGCGACCTTGCACGTCAAGGCGTGCGGGTAGGGTCCCGCCTCGGAACGGGCCTGCCGGAGCCTGAACGCCGCGAAAGGACCGCCACCTTGTGGGCGGCGGTCCTCTCGCGGCGCGTGGCAATCCCGCAGAGCCCGTCACTTCGGGAGTCGAACCGCGGGAAGTGGTCCCGCAGCGTTCTCCTCTCCTGCCCTGTCCGTCGGAGCGGAGGTTCCGCATCGCAAGCCGGGCGTTGCGACTGAAGGAGGCAGTGCTCGCCGAGGGGGTCGGTTCACGCTCGGCGCGTCAAGGCGCTGTCATGGCAGCCGGTGTGACTCGTCGTCGGCCGTTCACCCACCTCGCCGCAGCAGCGGTCCGCGCCCTGCCGCGTGGAGCCCCATCAGCTCGACAGGGGCACGCAGCCCGCCATGACATTGGGGGCGGCGTCGGCCCGGGAGGGCCCAGAGGGTGCCCTGGTCGCCGTCAGGTGATGTGCCGCAGCAGCGCGGCGACCGCCGGGGACGCCTCGCCGGGAGGTCGCACCACCATGATCTTCCAGCTCGGCGCGTGCCGGCCGAACCGGTACTGGGGCAGATCGGGGAAGCGGTCCGCGATCGACTCGGGCATGATGCAGACGCCAAGGTCGTTACGGACCAGTTCGGCTGCCGCGACGATGTCGTTCACCTCGAACGTCGTGCCGCGATCGACGCCCGCGGCCCGGAAGGCCCGGTCGACCGCGTAGCGGATGGCCCAGCCGGGTGTGAAGTCCACCAGGGGCAGCTGGGCCACGTCGGCGAGATGGACCTCGCCGTTGGGGGGGGGGGGGGGGGGGGGGGCCCCCGGGGGGGGGGGGGCGCCCCCCCACCCCCCGCCCCCCCCACGCCCGCGCGGGAGCGCAGCGGCGGAGGGGGGGGGGGGGGGGGGCGCCG
>NZ_JBIAHG010000032.1:73013-76655 GCF_042870385.1 Streptomyces sp. NPDC006602
CGGCCCCCCCCCCCCCGGGGCGGGGGGGGCCCCCGGCCCCCCCCCCCCCGCCGCGCCGCCCCCCCCCCCCCCCCCCCCCCCCCCCCCCCCCCCCCAACAGCACCATGTCCTCTCGAGACAGCAACCGGGTCGTCAACCCACGCTGCTGCTGGCGGTCGAGCGCCACCACGGCCAGGTCCACCGTGCCCTCGCGCAGAGCCTGCCGGATGTCGGCGACCGCCGCCTGCCGCAGCCGTACGACCACGCCCGGATGCTCCGCCCGCAGCGCGGCCAGGGCGTGATGGAGCCCCGCCCATACCCCTTGCATCGTGCCGACCGTCACCTGTCCGCGCAGCTGCCCCTGTACGGCATCGACGGCCTCCCGTGCCAGTTCGGCGGCCCGGAGTGTCGCGCGAGCGGCGGGGACGAACGCCTCGCCGGCCGGGGTGAGCGCGACGCGATGTGTGGTGCGGTCGAACAAGGGGGCGCCCAGTTCGCGTTCGAGGGCGCGGACCGTGCTGGACACAGCGGACTGGACCACGTTCAGCCGCCTTGCCGCTGCCGTGAAACCACCCGCGTCGGCCACCGAGACGACGACCTCCATCTGGCGCAGATCCATCATCCGCTCCCGGTCAAGCAGCGCTCCGTCTGGTGCGAAGGCGACGGTCTTCGATCTTCGCTGCATCGTACGCGGCAGGCCGAGGCCGTTCCTCAGGCGCGGATGAACTCGCCGGCCCTGCCGGGCAATCCACTCCTCGGGTTCCGCCTCGGCACAACCCGACCCGACGCCCTTGGTGCGCACCGTTACCGGCTCGCTGTGCCCTGCTTCGCCGCCGCACGCCGGCGTCGCTCGGTGGTCCAGTAGAGAAGCGCGCTGAAGGGGAGGGCGGCGCCGAGTACGGTCAGGGGAGCCCAGCCTCCGGCGTGGTAGACGACGGAGCCGAGCTGGGAGCCGACCGCACCGCCGGCGAAGAACATGGCGATGAAAGCACTGTTCAGGCGCGCGCGGGCGGCAGGGTCGAGTTGGTACACAGTGTGCTGGCCGAGGATCAGGGTGGTCTGGACGGCCATGTCGATGACGATCGCGGCCAGGGCGATCAGTACGACGCTGTGTCCGCCGAACCCGGCGAGCGCGAAGGCCAGGGTGGCGACCACGAAGGCGACACCTGTCACGGGGCGTACGAGGCCCCGGTCGGCCCAGTGTCCGGCGAGCGGTGCGATGGCCGCGCCGGCCGCGCCGACGAGGGCGAACACACCGACCCCGATCGGTGAGTAGTGGAATCGGGGACCGGTCAGGACGAAGGAGACCGTGGTCCAGAACGCGCTGAAGGCGCCGAACATCGCCGCCTGGTAGAGGCCACGGCGCAGCAGCGCCGGGTGCGTGCGCACCAGCCGGACGGTGGAGCGCAGCACGTGGTGGTACGGGATGGTCGTGGTCGGCGCGGACCGCGGCAGGGCCGCGCGCAGGGCCACGGCGAGCACGACCATCAGGGCAGCGGAGCCGAGGAAGACCACGCGCCACCCGGCGAGGTCGGAGACCAGACTGCTCAGAGTGCGGGAGAGCAGGATGCCGGTGAGCAGCCCGCTCATCACCCGGCCGACTACACGACCCCTGGCGTGGTCGGGCGCGAGGCCGGCGGCAAAGGGCACCAGGATCTGGGCGACGACCGAGGTGGCGCCGCTGACCAGGGAGGCGATCAGCAGCATGGGGAAACTGGTGGCGAGGCCCGCCGCCACGAGGGCGAGGGTCGTGACCGTCAGCAGGACGGTGACCAGGTTGCGCTTCTCCAACCGGTCGCCGAGCGGGACCAGGAAGAGCATGCCGATCACGTAGCCGACCTGGGTGAGGGTGATCAGTGCGCCGGCGGTGGCCGTGCTGGTGTGGAAGACGTCCCTCAGCGAGGACAGCAGGGGCTGGGCGTAGTAGAGGTTGGCGACCGTCATGCCGGAGGCGACAGCCAGGAGTGCGACCAGCCAACCCGGCACGCCGTGCGGGGCCTTTGTGGTCGCGGGCCGGCGCGGGTTCTGGACGTCGGATGATGCGGACATGTGCACCTTCTTGACGGACTGTGCCGGGAAGCCGGCTCGGGCGGAAGCGCTGTGCGGTGACCGGCAGCTTCTTCGATGCCGTCACACAGGGACAAGCGCCGAGCCGCGTCGGTGCTTCCTCATCTACGGCGCTGGTTCAGGATGTCAGTCATCTCCGTCCGAGATGAGCATGTCTGAGGCCGTACCACCGGCGCCTGGAGTCCCCGCGATGACGGGGGTCGTGCTGTCCTGCCGGAAGTGAACTACAGGCGCCGCGAGGCCAGAAGCCGTGGGCTGCCGGTATGGACCGGTACGGCGGTCCGGACGTTTCGGCAGGCGTGGGAGAAGCGGCGATGCCGGCGAACTCGTCGTGGTTCTTGAGGAACTTCGCCACGTGGGGGCAGACCGGCACGACGCGCTTCCCGGAGCCACGTACGTCGGTCAGGGCCTGCTGGACCAGGAGTGCGGCCAGGCCCTGCCCGGCGAAGGCGTCGTCGATTTCTGTGTGGTAGAAACGCGCTGGTCATCGTGGTCGCGGAACGCGGTGAGGCCGACGGTTTTGCCGTCGACCAGGATTTCGTATCGGTGTTTGGCGTCCACTCGCTGGACAGTCGGAGCGCTGGCGGGCTGTGTCATCGTGTGCCTTTCAACGGCGTGTCGGGTTCTTGCGTGGCGCAATGGCGACATTCGGAAGGGTGGGCGCGGGAAGGCGGTCGCCGTCGCAGCCGTCCAGGCTGCCGAAGCGGTCGAGGAAGACCCCGTCCCAGTTGGCGACGCTCTTGGCGAGCGTCCTGGCTTCGTCCCAGGTGATCCGTGATCCACTGCAGTAGAGAGGACCGTAGGCGAGTTCGCTGAGGAAGCAGCGGTCGAGGACGAGGCGGCCGGGGCGGGCGAGCAGGGTCTGGTAGCGCTGGAGGAGGTTGACCGAGTCCGGAGTGCGTGGGCAGTGGATCACGGTGAAGCCGTGTTCACGGGCCAGCCGGGTGGCGAGTGTGCTCTTGCCTGCTCCGTCGCAGCCTTCGAGGACGACGGTGCGGTGGGCCGCCGCGATCGCAGCCGTGTGATGGTGCAGGACATCATCGCGGACCCCGAGGCACGGGCCCACTCACGTGCCCTGTTGGCCCAGGCACTCGATGTCACCCCCGCCTGACCAGCCAGGTCATCCAGCTCAACCAGCTGCCGCCCGCCCGCCGTCGGCCGGCTCACCGAACGCGGGTGCCCCCGGCCCGTCGAGGCGTGAACAGCGCTGCCGCAACAACGCGACTGAAAACCCCCGAAGGAACCGCTTTGCCCGCCGCCTCCTCGTTCTTCACCAATCTCGCGCGGACCAGACACTCCCCCCGACAGTTCCTGCCCACTCCCCGGAACGAGTTCGCCCCGGCTTCATCGGCCGATTCCGCACTGAGTACAAGCGCCCATGCCCATTCACGGCGGCCTTCACCGTTGCAGGAGAGTTCAGTCCGGCGCGTCCCGCGACACCCGAGAGAGCGCCGTTGGCAGCTGTCTCGATATGCCGTGCGAGCGATGTCACCGGTCCTGGTGTCGGCGACGGGTGAATCGTGGCTCTTCCAAGATTTCCGTGAAGCCGGTCAGTGAGCTGCCTCGGTTGTGACTCTGTGTTGCCGACGGTCGGCG